>JBPOIL010000023.1:0-2924 GCA_052034495.1 Patescibacteria group bacterium | reverse complement strand
GTCGCCAAAGTCCCCGAGAATCCGCGCATAGTCCTGCGCCAAGCCGGTCAGCGGAACGTCGAGGTCTTTGCCGGCCGATTGGCGAGCGACGTCGTAGAGGCCTGAAACGTGCTTCCGCAGCATTTCATCCGTGTTCGCCAGCGAGGTCGAAAGCTGATTTCCCGCGACATACTGATCCGGGATTGCCCCGTTCTCGAACTTCCCGAGTCCGGTTTGCAGGATTCGGTTCTGCTCGTTCAGTCGCGCCGCGATCGGTTCCCCGACATTCTGCACCCCTCGGAGGTTCAGTTCCCTGGCGAACTGCATCGGGTCGCGATTGACCTGGCCGGCTAGGGCCGGAATCCCCGCAGCGTCGAAATCCTGCTTGCGGAGGATTGCCGCCGGGTCGAGTTGCTTCCCTTGCTGCAACGCCGCGGCAACCTGCGCACGGAGGTTCTGAACGACGGTCTGCGGAAGGTCGTTGATGTTCTGCCCGACCTCGGCAAGCGCCCGATCGATGGTGTCGTTGGTTCTCTGGGTGATTGCTGCTTGTGCGGCCGCCTGCGCCTGCGGGCTGTTCCGTTCGATGCTCCGGGCAACCATGTCGCCCATCTTCCCAAGAGCGGGGGCCATGCCGGCGCCCAGAACCGTCCCAGCGGCCCCCTGGATGGCCTTGTTTCCCCAATACCCGTCTGTCGGCGCGTCCGTGACAGGTTGTGACAATCCACCAGCGAGGCCCATAGCGGCCCCATAGCCTGCCCTGCCGGCTACAGTTTCCGGAATGGCGACGGTAGAGGCCAACAGGTTCACCGGACTCGCGACGTTCCCACCGAGTCGGGCGAAGTCGAACCCTTCCGACCCGACTCCGCGGCGTTCGGCCTCGTAGGCTTGTTCCTTGGATGCGATGGCCTGATTGACAGGGTCACCCATCCCCACCGCGTTGGCGCCAAGCTGGAACAGACCGACAGACGGATCCGCCGCCCCCATCGCAAAGCCTCGAGCGCGGTTCAGCCCCCAATTCACGGACTCCGGAATGGTGATCTTCGCCAGAAGCCGCTCGAACTGGTTCGGTTCTTCGATGGCGTCGAGCCTGACCGGCGCATCGGCCGGCGCCGCCCCTGTAGTCGGGGCAACCAAATCGTCAAACATGCCCATAATCAGAGTCCTTTGGTGGAATACTTCGCGGCCTGCATTCGCTTGATGACTTCAGCCCTGGCCGCAGGATTCGCCTTGATGACGGCGATTGCTTCGGCCCGCGCGGCCATTTCCTGTTGCAGACTGTCACGCATGGATGATTGAGCCGGGGCAATTGGAGCCGCGCCATCCTTGCCGGCCGAGGTCTTGAAGCCGTTGATGACCTGAGCTCGATTCAGCCGCTTCTGTTCGATCACGGAAGCATCATCCCCAGGCTGCGGGAAATACTGCTTCTTGGCATTGTCCCATTCGCCCTGCGAGATTGCCGCGCCGGACTCTTGCCTGAGGGTTGCATTGACGAAATTCCGTTGAGCCTGATCGACCCTTTGCTGCGCCGCTGATTGGGTGAAGTTCAACGCGGTACCCATGCTTTCTCCGATCAGA
Organism: Patescibacteria group bacterium; assembly: GCA_052034495.1. Lineage (GTDB taxonomy): Bacteria > Patescibacteriota > Saccharimonadia > CAILAD01 > JADZBC01 > CAYPSN01. The sequence continues at coordinate 1,367 of JBPOIL010000023.1, read as the reverse complement.
GGCAGGGCTTCTGCGCTGCGCTTGATCACTCCGGGCTGGACGGGTCCATTTCGGTATCCAGGCATCGAATCGAATTCGCCACCAAGGGCGCCACCTTCAAGGGCGTTCAATTGCTCGTGGGCCGATGCCGCCCGAACCCCGAACCCGGATGATTTGCCTTGAAACTCCGTCAGGGGCTTTTCGACTCCGGGGATTGCAACCGCGTTTCCTGCCTCGTCCCACCGGTATCCGGTCGGTGCCGTACCAAATCGGCGAGCGAGGAACTTCTGCCGAGCCGCATTCACTTGGCCAGCGAGTTCCTGCGAGGAGGCCTGCCTGCCCTGCTGAATACCTTGAGACATTCCGCCGCCCTGCATCTGCGACGGGTCTTGGCCCATCAGTTCCATCAGTTGCGCACGCTTGAGTTGGTTCTCGACATCGCCGCCGGCTAGTTTCTGCTGCGCCTCCTGATACTTCATCCTTGCGATGTTTGCAGGGTTCATGTAATCCGGGGTTTCAATCCTTTGCCGCATGCCTGACGACTGCCGGCCATCAGCCATCGCCGCGACTCGCTCAGTGATAAGCGTCCGACCGTCCGGCATTTGTTCGCGGCGCAATACTTCCGGACCATCCGCCCATACGTCATGCTGCCGTTGCGACTGACCAAGATCAACCGGCGCATTATTCCCGCGCTGGAAATAGTTCTGCGGCATCGGCTGACGTTGATCCATGTCAATCGGCGCGTTGTTGCCCATCTGAACGTAGTTTCTCGGCAACTGCGGAGGTTGTACCTGAGCTGGTTGCGGGTTGCCGCCATCGCTGTTGAATGTGGATGCGTTGAATCCCGGCGTGCTGATCCGCATTCCGGAAAGGATCTGGTTTATCTCCTCTTCTGACCGGCCACGAGTAATGCTGGCGATATTCTGCGGCCCGGTGTCGAACTGAACCCCCGGATCGGTGTTGTCCTGTTGCAGAGCGATTAGGTCTTGTAGAGTGGCCATGATTAAAACGCGCTCCTTCCTGAAACCCTCCCGTCACTCCCTCTAATTCCAAATCCAGTGTTATATGGGTCTTCTGCGGTGCGAAGAGACCCATATCCAGAATCAGAATACCCAAGAGACGGAGCACCTCCCGCGTTGAAATATGACGGAGTAGAGGACGAGGATGATGCTCTAGAAGAAAAAAGCGGCTTATTCTGTTCGACCGCTAGCATCCCCATTCGATACCTGTTCTGATCTGCATTGCCCTGCGCCGTGTTCCATGCCCCGGACTCGGCAGCGAACCGAGATGTGTTCGCGTTCTTGTCGCCGACGTACCCGGTCGAATAGTTGCCGAGCAGAGAACCAAGACGCCCGTACTGCGCGTCGTACTCCTGACTTCCCATGTCT
>JBPOIL010000035.1:0-3322 GCA_052034495.1 Patescibacteria group bacterium | reverse complement strand
GGTGGGAAGGCTTACAAGTAGCCTCTATTCAGTATTACGCAGAAACGGGTAAAATAAGCGGGTTTTTATATTTAGCTATTAACAAGATGCTTGAGGAAAAGGCGAAGGAAGCCTACAATCAAGGGGTAAGGGATGCTGCGGAAAGTGCAAAAATGAAATTCCATGACGGATTCCATAAAGAAAATAAGGATATTGAACACTTCCAAAGTGGGCAAGATAACCTAACTGTATCAAAAGATTCAATCCTAAACCTACTCAAATGATTTCAACAAACTTTTTAGTATCAATAAAGCTATGCAATTAACAAAAAACTTTAACCTAAAAGAGTTTGCATCAAAAGACGGTGCGGTAACTCCCGAACATGTAATTAAAAACTTACAGGAGCTTGCAGAGAATTTACAAGTGTTAAGAGATTTCTTAGGCACTTCGTTACATATTAATTCAGGCTATCGTTCACCTGCTCACAATAAAAAAGTAGGTGGCGCTAAATTCAGCCAGCACGTAGAAGGCAAAGCAGCTGATATAAGCAGTTCAAAGTTCACGCCCGACCAAATCCACGCCGCTATTTTAAAGTTGATTGGAGAGGGTAAAATGAAGGATTCTGGACTCGGTATTTACGACAGCTTTGTGCATTATGATGTAAGGGATAATAAAGCGCGTTGGGACTTAAGAACCCATAAATAAACAACCCCGAAAAGTTGTAAAACTAATCAGGGTTTTGTATTTTTGTTTTGCAACAAACTAAATACAATGACAAATATACAAGAAATTTGGAAAGATATACCTTCGTTTGAGGGGTTTTACCAAGTAAGCAACTTGGGTAGAATTAAAGGATTAGAGAGATTGATAACAAGTAGGTGGGGAACTAAGTTTATTAAAAAAGAAGCTCTTCTTATTCCTTCTATTGATAGGTATGGATACTATAAGCTTTCATTAAGAAAAAATAAGTCAATACATCACTTCACTGTCCACCGATTAGTGGCAATTACTTTTATACAGAATAATTCAGAAAAGCTAACCGTAAACCATATAAACGGCATAAAAACCGACAACAGGGTTGAAAACTTAGAATGGAATACAATGAGTGAGAATATAATTCACTCATTTAGGGTTTTGGGTAAAAAGCCTAATATAACAACATCAAAAGAAATAAATCAATTAGACGCTAACGGAGGTTTTATAAAAAAATACGAATCAATAGTTATAGCTGCAAAAGAACTTGGACTTAATAACATAGCAATATCGCATTGTTTAAATGGAAGGTCAAAAAGTTCAGGTGGTTTCAAATGGGAATTTTGTAATTAAAAACTAAATAACATGCAATTTAAAGACTTCCTCCAAACAAAATACCCCCTCTATTCCGACCCTCAAATGAAGGTAAACTTAACCGTTCAACAGGTATGCGAGTTGGTGGAGGAGTGGGAGAATGAAACAGATGATGATAAAATATCTGTAGAGTTTTTAATGAGCAAGCATAATTTGCCTAAAAAACAAGCTGAAAGTCTTTTAAACTTTTGCCACGAACATACTATCAGATATAAACAGTGTTATGGCGAAGGTCAAATAATGTTCCCCAAATGGATTAATAATTTAACAAACAAACATAACGAAAAATGGAAAAGCATTTAGAGTATGCCGCGCTCATAACAGGCAAAATAGCAGAACTATTTGAAGAAGATAACGAAAATGGAGTTTATATTGATTCAAACGAATTAGAAGAAGGTGACAACCTTACTCACTTTATTCATGCTTTAGGAAATGTAGTTGCTACTCAATTTTATAACCATTTTACAGGTGAAGAAAAAAACACTTTAGAATTTAACCACATTGCAAATAAGTTGGTATTTCAGTATGCAAAAAAAACAAAAACTATATGAAAAAACTAATCTTTATTTTAATGATGCCTTTGGTTGTAAAGGCGCAAATTGGGGCAAATTACGTTAACTTAGACCAATATGGTGACAGCACCAGTATGGTATGGATGTGCGAAGCCTCTGATTACCTCGTTCCGGTTCGATTAAGAACCGACAAAGAACAAAGCCCTGTTTTAGACGTGGCAACTTTAGACAAAGCGAAGATGTTTAAACGGATAGCCGAGCGAATGGGAAAACATACTCAGTTTTGCTATACGGTTAATCTGTGGGCAACACCGGAAGTAAACCTAGCAGGTATCAAAGAACTAATTAACTACGGTTGTGACGTTCCTGTGATTGAAGTAGGTAACGAATATTACTCGTGGATTAAAAAAGACTACGGGCGTATTGATTTTACATTTTACCAACCAAAAGCGGAAGCCTTAAGAAGTGTAGTAAGTGCTGAATACCCTAATTTAATATTTGTTTATCCGGCTTGTCCAAGTCCTAAAGGCTCGGGAATACAACCGGAACGACAAGACCATAAAGACTGGAACGAAGCACTAAAGATAATGTTAGATAAATACCCTGCAGATAGCTATGTTTGGCATGTATATTACGACAGTTACGATGCACCTGTTTTAGCTGATGCCGAAAAAGGACTAACAAAACAAAAATACACCGATAGTCAAAATACGTATTTAGCTGACTTCTACGGGGCTTATTATACAGGGTGTGTAAATTCTACCTTATTCGATAAATCATTCGCCTACGCTGACAGTTTATTCAAAAGAAAGGGTTATTATACTGAATATGGAACTGTAGGAAGTGGTAATATAAGAAACACCTATACTTACGGTTTGCTTGTATTTCGTGACGGCGTAAAGTGGAAAGAAAAAACAAACTTATACGTTCACGCGGGGATTTCTTTAACGGGTGTAATTCAGCCTAAAAACTCGAAATTTGACCCGTTGACAATAAATACTAACAATGTAAGACGTGTTGAATATTGGGCTTTAAAAATGGCTAACGAATGTGTAAACGCTCAACCGTTATCATCTAACAACCAACTCAAAGAGGGTGTTAATTATTTTTATTTTACCGATTTTATTGATGCCTCATTTACGGGTAATTTTAATACTACTTTTGAAACGCATTATATCTCAGGTAAGTATTTATATTCCACAGGCGGGGCTACTGCTTTTATGGCAAACGGAAGCACACGAACACAAGAAATAACCGGAGTAACTGTTATCGAAGGTTATCAAATTCCTTTTAACTCGTTTGGGTATGTTAAGGTAATTTGCACGCCTATTGAAGTTTACGGATGTTCTGACCCTTTAGCCAACAACTACGATGCAACCGCTACTATTGATGACGGAAGTTGTATCTTTGATGTAAGGGGGTGTATGTCACGCGATGCAAGTAATTTCAACCCTGACGCTACGATTGACGATGGTAGTTGTATA
>JBPOIL010000029.1:0-22865 GCA_052034495.1 Patescibacteria group bacterium | reverse complement strand
GCACTTTCAAGGTAGGCGGTAATATTCTCCAATTCCGCCATCGATATTGCAAAGTCAAAGTCATTCGAACCGGCTGTGGCGTTACTTTTTGTCATCAATGCTCCTAACGTGTAATTTTCCTTGGTGTAATTGTAGCACGATGGCCTGATCTACCCCTACGTCCTGACTATTCTTTAGTGCTCGTCCGTTTACGGTCGCGATGCTGTAGCCACGGCCCAAGATCGCCCGCGGATCAAGGCTCGCAATGGAACGCGTATTAGCCCCAACGAGCTGCTTGGCGTATTGGATATTCTTTTCTACCCCCAGGGTTATTCTGCGCAACGCCTCATCGACTCGACGAGTTGTCTTCTCGGTAAGTTTTGAAAAGCTGTTCTTCATCTCTTCGATTGTGCGTTTAGATTCTCGGATTTGATTAATGATGGCTTGATAGGATTTATCGATGCGAAAATCTATCACACCACGGATGTCGTGCTTGTCTGCAGTAATACGTCGAGCTGCGTCGGTGGGCGTTGCTGCCCTTACGTCTGCCGCGAGCTCTGCAAGACTCACATCGTCTTCATGCCCTATCCCAACCACAGTAGGTATCTTGCTCCCATAGATTGCCCGTACCACATTCTCCGCGTTAAATGCCTGGAGGTCTTCTGCGCTGCCGCCACCTCGAACCACGACAAGCACATCGTAGCCATCAGCATGGGCATTGAAGTACTCGATCGCGCGCACAATTTGAGCCGGAGCATCCATGCCCTGCACCTGAACTTGCGCCTGACTCACATGAACGCCAGACCATCTGTCATTCAATATCGTAACGAAATCGTTAAAAGCTGCCGCCTGCCGAGACGTTATGAGCCCAACCCTATGAACATAGGTGGGCACCTGTCGCTTACGCTCGGGTGCAAACAGTCCCTCGGCTTCAAATTTTGCCCTAAGCAGTTCGAAAGCTTTTTTAGCCGAGCCTTCGCCCGCGAGCTCAACGGCGCGGACGGTGAGACTAAACTTGCCCCACTTCGTTAAATTCGGAGATGATACTGCTCGGATCATCATGCCGTCCTGCAAGGCAACCTTAAGCTGGTATATCGGCATGAAACAACTAATGGTTGATTCGTCGTCCTTAAGGTCAAAAAACACCCACTTGCCCTGGTTTACCTTGTAGCTACTTATCTCGCCTTCGACCACCACGAGCGGGTAAGCAAACTGGAGTGTTTGGTTAATGAATGCGTTCAGCTCTGATACGCTCAGTACCTCATTTTCCATCAATAGTGTCTCGCTTGTAGAAATATAGGCCCACCGGCAAAAATAGCCACAATGCAATCGTCCTGTATACCAGTGTGACGGACAAACTCAGGCCGAGAGGCTGCCCAAGCGCCACGAAAGTCGCTACCATAGTCGCCTCGTACACCCCAACCCCAGCCGTAAAGAATGATGCCATGGAGAACAAAATTGCCAAACTATAGCCTGCGATGACGACCCCTGGGTTCACGAACTGCCCAAAAGCCACAAAAACGATGTACACCGACGCGATTTCAAAAAACAGCCCAGCGAAGGCCCACATGATTGGCCTGCGTACGCGCGCCTTATCCGCGCGCATGTGTGCAATTGAACCATAAAAATCATCAAAGAACCTATCGAGTCGCTCTTTGCCCAGTGCATTACGTTTTACAAAATGCAGCACAGTATTAATTGGTCGTGTTGCCCAGTACGAGATCTTCTCGGTCGTGTTGCGCTGGAATAACACAACTGAAGCAGCTATGCCGAGGCCTATGACTGCCAAGATGAATAACAATATAACCTTAAAGCCAATACGTTCGGTTGAGGAAGTTACGAAGAGGCTCAAGAAGGCGATTATGAGGAAGACGAAGTAGCCCGCCACCGTAAACGCCTGCCAAAATACCTGGGCGATTGCCGTAGTATGACTATCCACCTTGGGCTTGAGTGCGTTTGCTATATACGAAACACCAGATATCCCCCCAGTGGGAAACACGGTATTTACGAAGTTCATCGTAACCACGCTACGAAACAGTTTTTCTTCGCCAACTGTATGGCCAAACATCTTTAGGAAACTAACAAAATAGCGCGTATTGCTGTAGTAGCTTAGGTAGCGAATTGGCAGTATCAGTAAGAGCACCCACAAATTCACGTCCTTTAGGGTGCTAATGAATTGACCAAACTTATCAGTGTTATTCGCCGCTATGTACCCAACACCAAGAATGGCGAGGAGGAAAAATATATGTCGTAATTTCATTCCTCTATTGTACCCCACTCTCGCCCGTACGCTAAAGTAGCGTATACTTAGGCTACATGAAAACATTGGCAATATTGGGTCGCGAGCTGCTGCTATGCCAAGCAGAACTCGAGGCTGTATACGATAACACTACCCTATTGCGGCCCTCAGGAATGCTCATCGAGGCAACGGAGCGTCCCGAGATAGAAAGGCTGGGAGGCAGTATTAAGCTTGCCCAAGTACTCAGCGAACTCGAACAGACTTCAGATCAATCCAAGCTGGCAAACGCTCTAGCGGAGATAATCTTAACAACGCCGCAGGCAGAATCTGGTAGCAAGATCTCCTTTGCACTCAGTGGGTACGGAAAAGGCTTTTTAGGCCCTAGGGACCTGCGTATGGTCGGGGTGCAAGTCAAAAAGCTCATAACATCCCAGGGTAGATCGGCTCGTTACATTCAGCCAAAATCAGGGTCAGCACTAACTGCTGCCCAACTTAAATACAACCAGCTCACCACAAAGGGGCTAGAAATAATCATCTACCTTAGTGGCGGGCGATTGTACATTGCGCAAACCTACGCTTACCAGGACATTGATAGCTACAGCAAACGCGACTGGGATCGACCCGTTCGAGACAGCAAAGTAGGCATGCTGCCCCCCAAGCTTGCACAAATAATGATTAACTTGGCGCGGTCCGAGCAGAATCAAACCGTCTACGACCCCTTCTGCGGTAATGGTGTCATACTCCAGGAAGCCCTCCTTTCCGGCCATAATGTCGTCGGCAGCGACCTGAGTGAGGCAATGGTTGACGCTAGTCAACAGAACCTTGCTTGGCTACAAGACAACTATCAATTCAAGGGCTCCTACAGCGTCTGGCAGGCCGATGCCACCACTATTAACGACCTGCCGAGTAACTCTACTATAGTCACAGAAGGTTTTTTAGGAACACCTATTCACGGATCGCTACGAAGTAACCAGGTCGACACAATAGTAGCCCCTACCAACAAGCTGTATCTCGACTACCTTAGCAACTTGCGCAAATTATTACAGCCAGGCGAACGCATTGTTTTGAGTTTCCCTACATGGCAGACCGAACGCGGGCTTTTTCACCTGCCGGTTATTGACCAAATCAATCAATTAGGGTATACTTTTGAGCAGTGTAGCGGCCACAATACCCTGGTTTACCGCAGAGAAAACCAGTTTGTCGGTCGCGAGATAGCAGTATTAATAGCTAAGTGAGATAACGATATGTCAAAGACTAAAGCTGGCGGCTCTACAAAAAACGGTCGCGATTCCCAATCCAAACGCCTCGGCGTGAAGCTTTTTGGTGGCCAAGAAGTAAAAGCAGGCAACATTATTATTCGTCAACGTGGTACTAAATACGGTGCTGGCGAAAACACGCGTATGGGCAAAGACTACACCATCTTTGCAACTACTCCTGGTACAATTGAGTTCACTCAAGCTCGTAAGACTCTTTTCAGTGGTCGCGCGCAGCGTAAAACACTCGTTCACGTTAAAGCTCAATAACTCTAACATCTAAGTTATAGCTAAAAACCCCGCGGTAAATGTGGGGTTTTTAGCTACACTCAGTAGTGATATAATCGCTGTATGACCGAAGTTAAATTTCCTAGCCCCTTCTATCGAGTTGCAGCGAAGGCAATCATTCGCAATAAGGAGGGCGGGATCCTTCTCGTTAAAGAGAGAACAGATTCGTGGAGCATTCCTGGCGGCGGCCTCGACCACGGTGAAGACCTACATGGTGCAGTGCGCCGAGAGGTCCTTGAGGAACTAGGGGTTGAGCCACTTTCAATTTCTGAGCGTCCATATTGCAGCTTTAGTGCCCTGAATACTCAGTTTGGAGTATGGTGCCTAGCAGTCTGCTACGAAGTAGAGATTGATGCGTCGGAAAATTTCAATCTCGGAGACGGATCAACTGAAGCTCGATACTTTCCTCCTGAAGAAATCAAGAGCACCGTCAAGCTTGAGGAGGCTGACTCTCCACTTCTAGACTTCATCTAACGAATCCATCCCGCACAGCGGGATGGATCCTCTACTTATTCGGCAATATGAGCTTTGATTCGCTCAACAACTTCGGCAACCGTCGTCTGTGCCTTAACGATGTACTCATCGGCACCTAATTCAGTGGCCTTTGCGATGTCGGACGGCTGCGATAGCGCGCTAATCACGACCACCTTGACGTTCTTTGTTTCTGGTGTGTTTCGCAAAATGTCGAGCACATCGAACCCTGATATGCGTGGCATCATGATGTCGAGCAATATTACATCTGGCTTAAACGACAAGGTTTGAGCTAAAGCGTCTTCACCGTTTTCGGTCCAATGAGTATCAAACCCCTCTGCCTCAAAACGCACCTTATAGGCGTCGGCGAGCTCTTTATCGTCCTCTACGAGTAGAATCTTAGGCTGTTTCATGTCCCTCCTGGCTTACTGCCCCCATCATACTCCCTTGAGGCGACTCCTGACTAGTACTTTGCTTCCAGACGGCCGCTACAAAGTCCCTAAACAGTGGATGCGGGCTATCTGGTCGTGACTTAAATTCTGGATGCGCCTGGGATGCAATAAAGAACGGGTGGCCCTTAATCTCTATCACTTCCACCAGGTTACGATCGGGGGACTCGGCAGCGACCACCATGCCTGCAGCCTCAAGTCGTTTGCGATACGAGTTATTGAACTCATAGCGATGTCGATGCCTTTCGTGCACCTTGCCCTTACCATAGGCTAAATAGCTCCTGGATCGAGTGTTGATTACGGCCTCATAATTACCCAGGCGCATAGTTCCGCCCAGCTTCACTCCAACCTGGTCGTGCATAATATCAATGACGGGGTGCTTGGTACTGGCGTCCATCTCTGTACTATGAGCTGACTCTAGCCCTAGTACGTTACGAGCGAACTCTATAACGGCGACTTGCATACCAAGACACAGGCCAAGGTATGGCACGTTGTTTTCGCGGGCATACTGAGCTGCCAATATCTTGCCCTCCACACCGCGCGACCCAAAGCCGCCGGGCACGAGTATGCCATCAACGCTTCTAAGCGGGGCTTGGTCAACCTCGAGCTCCTCGGCGTTGATCCATTCAATTTCTACCTTATGCCCATGATGCCAGCCAGCCGCCTTAAGTGCTTCAAAAACACTCGCGTAGGTATCTAGATTGCTCAGATACTTGGCAACCACACCAATCTTCACACTCGACTGCGTGTTCTGTATGCGCTGCACCATTGCTCGCCATGAATACAGGTCGGCTTTTTGCTTAGGTAGCCCCAGCTTATCAACAATGTAGTTGCCAATTCCGCACTCTTCCATGGTTAAAGGGACTTGGTAAACTGATTTAGCTGTTACGAGCGGTACGATCGCCTCAGCGGCCACGTCGCAATACAAACTAAGCTTCTCCTTCTCCTCAGCGCCGATCTCATGATCGCTTCGTACGCACAGCACGTCGGCCATAATTCCTAGACCCCGGAGCTCACGCACACTATTCTGGGCTGGCTTCGTTTTAAGCTCATTTGAGGCCACTAGGTACGGTGCGAATACTACATGCACATAAAGTGTGTTCTCAGCCCCTACACGCCTCTTAAATTGCCGTATGGCCTCTACAAAAGCCATCGCCTCATAATCCCCGATACTCCCGCCAATTTCTACGAAGTGGATATCGCTACCTTTGCCAGCTGATTCGATTTGCGATTGTATTTCGCCCGTAATATGAGGGATCATCTGGACGGTCTTACCAAGGAACTTGCCGGCCCGTTCATCAGCAAACACCTTGCTATACACCGCACCACTCATCATTGAACTCAACTTGCTCATTTCTATACCTGTAAAACGCTCGTAGTGCCCTAGGTCCAAGTCAGTTTCGGCGCCATCGGCCGTCACAAAAACCTCGCCATGTTCTGCCGGGTTCAACGTGCCAGCATCTACGTTCAGATACTGGTCACACTTCTGCATAGAAACAGAAAAGCCTCGTGCCTTAAGCAGTTTGGCCAACGAAGCTGCGGTGATTCCTTTACCGAGGCCAGATACAACGCCTCCGGTCACAAAGATATACTTTGTCTGTTTTGGTTTTTTCATTTCTCCCCTCCTCTTCGGATTAATCATAATCCTTGTGCTTGGGGGCGGTCAAGAGTTTTTTCTACATTTAGTGTGTTGTCAAACTGCTACAACACCATATGGATGGTTCTGCTACTGCCCGATCTTCTGCTTAATGAGTTCGATTGCCTTAGTATACTGTGGGTCACGGCTGGCGTTGTAGTCGTCAGTTGTTAGCTTTACTTCCACATCTGGCTTAATACCTTCTTTACCTATATTCACGCCTTTTGGCGTGAACCAGTGGGCGATAGTTACCTTTAGGCTAGCGCCGTTTTTAAGATCAATTACTTGCTGTACGCTACCTTTGCCGAAGGTCTTTTCACCAACCAAGGTGGCTCGCTTGGTGTCATGCAAGGCTCCTGCGGTAATCTCGGAGGCAGATGCGCTCCCACCGTTGATCAGCATTACGACGGGCAAATCTAGGAACTTGCCGCCCGGCAGCGCACTAAACTTGCGGTTCTCGCTATGCTTACTACGCTCTTCTACGATCGTACCGCTGCCCACAAACTGGCTACTAACCTCTACGGATGAATCCAGGTACCCGCCAGGGTTGTCGCGTACGTCGAGCACAATGCCCTTTACCCCTTGGGCCTTGAATGTCGCGGCGGCGTTGGTTATGAGTTCGTTTGTTTCTTCAGCAAATCTACGGATGCGGATATAGCCCACGTTACCCTCGCGCACCTCGGTGGTAACACTCGCCACCGTTATTAAATCACGTGTAATCTCGATTTCCTTAGGCTGCTCGCTACCACGCACTACAGTTAGCTTAACTTTAGTGCCCTTTTCGCCGCGGATCTTGCTTACTGCTTCGTCTAGCGTATAGCCGGAGCTGTCCGTGCCGTTGATGGCTGCAATATAGTCGCCGCTGCGCAGACCAGCCTTAGCAGCCGGAGTTCCGTCAATTGGGGCAATGACTGTGAGCTTACCGTTCTTAAGCCCTACTTCCACACCAATCCCACTAAGTTCGCCGTTTAGATCGTCACTAAGCGCTTGGTTCTGTTCGGGCGTTAAATAGGTAGTGTACGGATCCCCCAAAGCTGCGACCATACCGGCCGTGGCGCCTTCGCTCTGCTTGTCCGCATTAATATCGCCGTCGAACTTGGCCTTCAAAATCTTATCCACCTGATTAAAGGTGCTTAAATCAATGCTTGACCCAGCTGCCTGCCTAGGAGCGCCTAGGTAAACCTTTGCCCCAACGGCATTAAAGCTAAAGCCGACAGCGAAACACAAGAAGCCGACTACTATGAGCATAAGTAGGCTCTTGTTGCGTTTAGGGGCTTGTGGCTGTTGCTCAGGTGTCATGGTTCGTAATTAGTTTAAAAGTGAATGAAGAGCAGCCCAGCTATAGAGACGTCACTAACAGAATACCTGCCATCATTTGCTGCATTATACTGGCTCACCCGTACAGTGCCGTTACCGTTCAAACTTTCTACGTACATGACGTGGCCGTATGGGCCAGAATTTGAAACTGCAATGTCCCCTACTCGAGGTGTCCCGTCCACGGGGATTCCTGCTGCTTGCGCATTGTCGTCCCACTGGTTAGCGTTACCTCGTCCACCCCAATACGGCATAGTGCGACCGGATGATGCAACTCTCCATGCTGTATAGGAAACGCACTGTCGAGCATACATTCCCCAACTATCAATAACAAAACTAGGGAATGGGTTAACGTTTGCCCACGGATATCCGCCTGTTCCGCCGTATGTGACATTTGATGAGTATGAGGCGACTACGGCTGCCTGCTGCTGCCTCAAACTGGCGATCTTCTTGTTATCTTCTGCAGCAACAGTCTTATAGTTAGCTTCTTCGCCCTGGGTGCGAGCTAAAATACTTTGCTGTTCGGCACGTTGCGAGGCGATCTGGTCATAGGTGGCCTTCTGCTGGCCTGCTAAAGCGTTTAGCTGACCTTGCTTGGCGTTTAGTTCTTGCTTGAGCTGGTCAATCTTCTTGAGATTTGAATTAATCTTGTTCTTAATGGCGTTAAGGTATTGTGTCTGGGCTACAAAATCACTCAAGTTCTTGCTAGACGCAATGAGCTCCAGTGGACTTACTTCGCCCTGTTTATACACCAGGCGCAAGTTATCTTTTAGAATGGCCTTTTGCCTGTCCAAATCCCTGTTTGCCTTATCAATCTCCGCCTGCGTATTATTGATTTGCGAATTGGTCAGACTAAGTGCCGTTTGAGCCGCATAGATCTCGGCGTCTATGCTTGCGAGCTTTGACTTAAGAGTGTTAGCCTCAGCGGCCTTCTGTGCCGCTTGCTGCTGAGTCTCTCGCACTTTCGCCTTAAGCGCATTGATCTGGTCGTCAAACTGATCTGCTTTTGCCGGGCTTGCAACGGCAGCTAAACCAACCAAAAAGACAGCCGACACAAGTACCGCTGCAATAAGTTTTGTTTTGATTTGTTTCAAGCTTAGCACCCTCCTAAGTATTGATGTAATTATAGCACATTCCCCCTTCATGCAATAGTTAAGCCCGGGGTCTATTTAAGTCGTAAATACCTTGAAATCGCGAACCAACTACTTACCGCCCCGATAAATATTCCTAGGCTGTAAATCATCATTACTGCAAGGCCAAAATGGGTCGTAAAGTAGTCAATCGCAGCACCGGCATTGAGCCGCTGAGTAATGAATGGGCCGATGGCCCTAGAGATGGGAATAAGCAATAGCAAGGCAACACTGCCACCAAACACTCCGTAGAGCGAACCTTCCACGATGAACGGACCGCGTATAAACCAGTTCGTGGCCCCCACTAAGCGCATAATCTCTATTTCCTCACGTCGCGTAAAGATCGCCATGCGAATGGTATTAAAGATAACGAGCAGGGCTATAGCCAGGAACATAAAGCTCAGTACCGCACCTACTCGAGCGACCCCGCTACTGATCTTAATAATGTTCTCTACAATCCCCTGGCGATTTTCATCGCGCTTATCCAGGCTAGATTCACTAATTATCTTTGCCTCATCAAGCTTCTTAATACTCGCGTTTGATTGCTGGATGTTGTCCAGGTCTTTGACCTTTACCTCGAATGAAGCTGGTAATGGATTGCCAATCTCTTTAGCAGATTCGGCTAGCTTCTGACCGTCGGCGCTACTCGCGGCGAGTTTCGCCAACGCATCTTCCTTGCTCACGTACTCCACAGACTTTACATCGGGGTGGGCAATGAGCTTAGCTTGGAGCTCCTTAATATCATCCTGTGTTGCTTCGTCAGATATAAACAGGCTCAGATCGATCTTGCTCTTAACTTCGGCCAGCTGGTTATTCACGAATATGGCTGAAAAGCCAAAGAACGTAACCACAAGCAGGGTGACGACCATGATGGCCGTAGCGGCTGTGGACAACCAGGCATTACGGAATATGTTGCGGAAGCCAGTTTTGAATATGCGCCACAGGGTTATCATACGACGTACCGCCCGACCTTCTCGTCCTTACTAATGCGACCACGGTTAATGGTGATTACGCGCTTTTTGAGGGCGTTTACGATGTCTTTATTATGAGTAGTGAGGAGTACTGTGGTGCCAAACTTGTTGATCTTTAACAGAAGTTCAATAATATCCCAAGAGTTCTTAGGGTCTAGGTTCCCCGTTGGCTCATCGGCAATTAGAATCTTTGGATTGCGCACTAGAGCGCGGGCAATAGCGGTACGCTGCTTTTCGCCACCGGATATTTCACCTGGATAATCGCCAGCTTTTTCGCTGAGGCCGACTAACTGCAAGATCTTCGGAACTGCTCGCTTGATCTCCCGAGTTTTAACACCCGAAACTTCGAGTGCAAAGGCTACGTTTTCATACACGGTAAGGTTGGGGAGTAATTTAAAATCCTGGAACACTACCCCAATTCGGCGACGCAGATGAGGAATGTTAGATTTATCGATCGTGTCATAGTCTACACTACCAACGACGATCTTTCCCGAGGTAGGAAGTTCTTCTTTGATAAGCAGGCGAATCAGTGTAGATTTACCGGCACCACTCGACCCGACGATCGTTACAAACTCCTTAGGCGCAATATGAAGAGAAATGCCCGACAGGGCAACCGTTTTGTTCGGGTACATAACTGATACGCGATCAAGTAAAATCATATGCACCCATTGTAGCGTAATAGCGCTTACGAATAAAGGCTAGCTGGCAGAATTCTCGCCGACTGATTGAGTCAAATATGCCTCGATAAAAGGCTCGACATCGCCGCCAAGTACGCCATTCACATCGCTCGTTTCAAAGTCTGTGCGATGGTCTTTGACCTTCGTGTACGGCTGCATCACATACGAGCGGATTTGTGCACCCCAGTCGGCGCTCTTGACCTTGCCTCGGATTTCCGCGATGTCTTCAAGCTGCTGCTCACGCGCAATTTCAGCAAGTCGGGAAACTAGTATACTCATAGCTTTTTCTTTGTTTTTAAGCTGGGAACGCTCGTTCTGGATGCTTACGACCGTGTTAGTGGGTAGATGAGTTATGCGGACGGCGCTGTCTGTAGTATTCACGCTTTGGCCTCCATGTCCGCCAGACCGAAACACATCAATCCGCAAGTCGTCGGCATTAATATTCACACTTTCGACTGGAATCTCAGGAATGACATCAATAAGCGCAAAGGATGTTTGACGAAGGTTCTGTGAATTGAACGGGCTTAAGCGCACCAACCTATGCACTCCCTTCTCGCACTTCAGCTTGCCGTATGCGTACCTACCCGAAACTTCGAGGGTTGCGCTTTTGATCCCTGCCTCTTCGCCATACGACACACTTACAAGCTCAGCCTTGAAGCCCGCCTTGTCACAATAGCGCACGTACATACTCATGAGCATCTCTGCCCAGTCTTGTGCATCAGTGCCGCCTACGCCTGCAGATATCTGCACCACAGCTGGTCCAGCATCAAACTCGCCGCTTAACTTCAACTCGATCATAAGGGCATCGTAGCGCGCTGCGAGTCTGCCCAGCTGCGACCCAAACTCTTCCTGCTGCGCCTCATCGCTCAACTCTGCCAGCTCTAAACTTGTAGCCAAATCAGATTCTAGCTCTCGCCAAGACACTATATATTTGCGTAGGCTTGCCGCCTCGCTACTTACACGCTCGGCATTTGCTGAATCGTCCCAAAAGCCAGGGTTGCTGATTGAAAACTCTTTGCGTTCGAGCTCAGCCTCTTGAGCCGAAAGGCCTATCTGACTAATTGCCGTTCTGACTTGAGCGAGCATGTTTGATAACTGTTCTATTATCTGTTTCATGTATCTATTCTACCCTTTTACCCAGCTCTTACCAAAACTAAAAAGACCCTTTAACCGCGGGCGAACCCGCGAGAGTCTTTTTAGGTATAGCCTTGAGTCTAAACTCTTAGCTTATTTTCGAACGTTTCGTAGAGCGTTAGCAAGGTTTTTCTTGCTTCGTATGTACGAAGTTACTGCGTAACTCATGCCTCCCATACCGGCAAGTCCTGCGATCGGAGCTTCAACACCTGTCTCTGGCAATTCCGTTGGAGGAGTTACTGGAGGAGTAGTCTTACACTCAGGTCGCTCAGGGTTGGTAGTACAGTTCTGAACTGGGGGCTTACACTGTGGCTGTTCTGGATTCGTTTTACAATCAATTGTTACCTTGAAAGTAGCTGTATCGCAGATGTCCTTACGAGTTTCGTCAGAACCAACACATGCGGTGTTTATACCAGTAAAGCTCGTTTTAAGATCACTCTTAACTTTTACTTTGAACTGAACATTTCCGCCTGCGTTTACAGCGTGGTCAGACACATTGATTCCTTCTTTGAAGAAAGATGTGTCGTTGAGCTGTTTACCTTCAGGGTGAAGGGGGTTGTACAGCTTAACCGTACCAGGTACTACGTCGACATTTGCAGGTAACTTATCAGTAAGAACCACATTGTGGGCTACTGCGTTACCTTTGTTTTCGTAGTGTACGTTGTAGCTAAGAGTGTCGCCCGGCTTTGCCGCAACTTCTTCTTGCCATTTACCGCTACCTGGAATACCAATTTGTTTGGTAATCTGCAGCTTAGGAGCAACCACCCTAGCCTTGAAAACAACTACAGAGCCGTATTCGAAGCATCCTGGTACGTTACCGTCAGCTTTGTCATAACCAATTGGTGCACCGTCTTTTACGATGTTGTCAGACAGCTTGATTCCTGGGGTACCGGTTGTTGCGTTTGTGTGCATCAACGCAGATCCTGGGATGTATTCTAGACTAAATGGTGTATCGCCAAGTAGCTTAGTGCTGTCAGAAACTTCACCTGGCTGAGCATTGCTAGCCGAGATAAAGCTGATACTGCGTAGTGCGGTATCGTTTCCAGTTGGCAACAGGACTTTTACTTTTGCATCGCGAGCAATACCAACATAGTTGTTTGCTGCGCTGTTAAGGCTAGAGTCAGCCCCGTTATGAACGTAGGTGCGGAACAGTAGTTCCTGTCCTGGCTGAACTTTGAGTTCATCCGAGAAGCCACCTTGGTTGGTGTTCGAAGCGTCTTTTACGTCGTAAAAGGTGCGTTCGTCGCCATAGTTCTCTGTACCAGTAAACGAGTTAAACGTTACGTGGTCAAAACCAGCTACACCCTTCGTGTAGACTTTTGTAGGTCGATCAGGACCCCAGCTAGCATAAGCGGCTACAGGAAGAATAACACTTACTGCAGCTACGGCTAGTCCGAGTCCAATCTTTTTGAGTTGACTAATTTTCATAGGTCTTCTCCTTTATAGATTAAAGGACATTAATATAACAATTTGCCTGTTGGGAGGATTGAGTTTTCAACGAACGAATTACTTAGTGATGATATCATGTTTTAATACTTATGTCAACACTTTTTGGTTATGTTTATAACCTGTAGATTATTGGCGCGTAATACGCTTATGGTTGGGAGCTGCATATCTTTATAAAATGTTTATGAAAAGATGAAACCCCCCCGATACCGGGAGGGTTTATTTGTGTGAGGACTTGGTGACTATCCTTTTCTGCGACCTCTACAGAAAAGCTTGCGGACCTACGGCCCAGGGGCCGTGGTAGGAACCACCGTGGCCGGCACCGTGGTAGGAACCGGCTCCACGATGCTCGGTGGAACCGGGCGGGTCGTGGTGGGAGTTCCTCCCGTGCACCCTCCGTGACACCCGGTGACCGGGTTGGAACCCGCGTGGGTCCCGTCCGGGTCCTCCGTGTCCGGAGTGGTGTCCGTGTTGGGAGCCTGAGGGCCACCAGCACCGCCCGGGAGAGGGCCACCTACCGGATGGTTGTCCACCTTGCCCCCTTGCGGAGTCGTGGACCCTGGCGGGTTGCTGCCTGGGGGATTGGTTCCGCCTCCCGGAGGGGGCGGTTCCGTGACCGTCGGCACACCAGGGATGGCGTGCTGGACGACCAGGTTCCCACAGCGCCACATCACCCAGAAGGTGAAGCCGGACTTGGTGGTGTACATGACCGCCCGCCGATCACCAGAGATCCCGGGGGCCGTCTGGAAGACGCCCGACCCGTTCACACCAGTGTTGACACCATTGGCCGGGGCCTCAGATGTCGCGACGACGGTGGCCGAGAGAAGGACGCCGCGGAGCAGCTTCCAGGCCTCTCGACCCTCGTACGTGTAGCACCCGTTCTTCGACAGCTCTTCGATGGACTTGATGTCCGTCGAGCTCTCGAGGACCGGAATGCCCTGCACGAGCATGTACAGGAACCGAGGGTCTTGCTTCGCCAGGGCCAGTTGCATGAGCATGACCTTCTGGCTGAGCTCTGCCCCCTCGTACTTGGCGATCAGGCTCTCGACCTTCGCCTGGTGGGCGTCGTCGAGCTTCTGGCCCTTGTTCCCGGCCAACTTGACCGTGAAGTTCTCGGGGCACACCTGACCGTCCTGCGCCTCCGTGACCTTCGCGGCCCCGTCGGCTGATGCCTCCGAGGAGGCACCCTGGCGGATGAACACCGCCCCAGCGACTGCAAGCCCGAAGGCCAGCAACACCAGAACGATGCGTCGCGTTCGAAGCGACATGGCTCACCTCCTAAGAGTGAGTTCTGGGCGAAAGCTGGCCGGGGTTAAGATTACCCGGCACATCAGCATAACACCTGAGAAGATACTACCATATCCTCTCAGCTATTATACTAAACAGGGTTGTAGTCTGGGGCCGGAGCCCCAGACTACACCTCTTGCTCGAGGGCATGTTCAGTCGTCTGCGAAGACGATTGCCAAGCCCAAGAAGAACGAGAGGGTGCCAGCGAAGGTGCCGGCGCTGGCGGCGATGGCGAAGGTGACCGCGAACGATCGGTCCGTCATCACGAACACCAGGATGGTGACCGCAAGGACGATCAGGATGCTGAGCATCGCCATCTGTCCGAGCTTCTTGCCCCGCTCTTCGAGCTTCTCCAACCAGCCGTTGTGGTCGTGGTTGATCTCGCTCTGTGAGGCGTGGCTGAGCTTTGCTCGCTCCATGGTAGGCTCCCTTTGCCCGTAGGCCGTTGTCCCTCGCTAGAGGGGTCGGCCAGAGGACTGGTCGACTTGGCGCTTGCCGGCTGAACCCATTGTTCAGCTCTCAGCATAACACCTATAAAAACGTATACTTAGTTCTTATAGCTATTATGTTGGAGGTCTGGGGAGGGGCGAACCCCTCCCCAGAGCCCGATCGACGTGCGGATGCCTAGACCGCGATGGGGCGCGAGGGTTCCTCGTGCTCCACGATCTCCAGCACCGGGGGTGCCGGTGCCTGCGGTGCCTCGTCCCGGCTCAGCCGAGTCGTGACGCCCTGCGCGGCGGAGGCGGCCCAGGCATGAGCCTTCTTGTTCGGGTCACGGAGGACGACCACGCCGGCGAAGGCGAGGAAGCCGCCGAAGGCCCCGAGGGAAGCGCCGGCGCCGATGGACTTGCCGAAGCTCACCGTGTCGATGAACTTCACCCCCATCCCGATCAGGAAGAGGGCCAGCGCCACGATGGAGCCGTAGAAGGCGCCAGCGACGGTGTTGTTCTCGGCCTCGGTGATCCGACGGTCGAGGAGCGTCAGCCAACCGTTGTGGTCGGCGTCGATCTCCTCGGGGGTGGCCGTAGCCAGTTCGCTCTGATGCATTGCACTCTCCTTGCCCCGTAGGGCGATCGTGTCCCTTTGGACATTGCGCCATCGCTTCCGAAACGAACTGTTCCGGTTTGTCGATAGCCCACCCGCCGATTCGGGGTGGAGTTCTGTATGCGATCAACCTGGGCGGCAGATATCACACATACAGAGCTCCACCCTGAATGCAGAAAAGATGGGCAAAATAAAAAAGCAGGCAAAGCCAGCTCAGAGCGAAAAGTATTAACATAATCCGCCCGGAACACCCTCCTGCTTTCTTATAGAATATTCAACTATTCTTCAAGCTACAAACTGCATTACTGCAATCAATGAACCCACTCTATCACATAGCTAGCTGCTTGTCAATAGCACTATAGCGCACCAGATTCAATATCTTCGCGGATGAGATCGTACTCCTCGGAAACCTTCTGTGGAGGATTGTCCCTGTATCTCTGAAGAGCCGCTCCGAGATTCGAGTAGTTAGAGATCTTAATCCCTCCGCCAGGGGTATGTTCGTAGTCACCCTTCTTGAAGCCCATGAAGGTCATAAGACGGCTAAACACCAACTCTGCCTCCATCTGGTTCGGAGTGTTATCTTTTATAAACTCCCAATATCCAGCAGTTATTCCGAACATCTTTGCCTGAGCCTCAGGCTTGGATAGCCTATCGTAAGGGCTTAATCTACCGATCATCTCACCCAAACTTGTATTACGAATTATGTCGTTTACCTCAGGATCATCAAAACTATCCCCATATGAAGGCTGGCCAGTTATAACCTCCTGTACAAACCTTCTTGGAGAAGAGCTGGTACGGTTATTTACCGTATCGACCACCTCTGTATTTGGATACTCCCCACCTCCTCTGAGCATCGTAATTCTTTCCCCGACAAGCATATCTTCACCCTTCGTCTGTCTAGAATCGTAGCCGCCAATCATGGCGTATGCCTCTGCGGTGTAGGCAGTTCCCCATCCGTTACTGTATATTCTGTTCCACTGGTAACTCCATTTTTCCGGATTCGGCGAACGGTCGGGACGGAATTTCTTACGACGCAAGAGGCGCTCAGTAAAGTCCCACATCCTTCTTGAGGCAAACAGCACATCATTTTCCATCATAAGCCCAGGCATGCGGTCATTACGATTGCCACGCAGAACATCAACATGTGGCTTAGCGTCAAATCCAGTGATGACATTGGTTACTACTCTCGGGTCTACAGTCAGTAGGTCGGCGTCTTCTGATTCGATGTAGAGACTGCCCGACTGTGAAGGGCGCTTGCGAGATCTCAGCATGGTTAAGTCGGTAATGACTTTTCTAGCGTGCCCAACGTTATTAAGAGGCGGATCAAACTCAACGTCTACATAGTTGATCTTAAAATCTTTGCCATCCGCACGCATGTCTGCAAGGAAACGTTCAATCTCCGCAACAGACTCGTCAGGCGCACTACCGGTCTTTCGGTTGATAATAATATTGATCTCGAACAATGACGGGTCGATAGGGGTGCCATCCGGGTTTGTTTGCTGAGTATATTGGCTTAGTAAGCGGTAGATTGTCTTACCCTCCATCCAGGCAGGTATATTCACGCTGACTCTACAATTCTCGTCCATGTCCGGCATAGTGCCTATCTCGCCTAGCGATACAAGATAGTCATAGTACGCAGGGTCAGATGTCTGTACCTCGGCCAGGTAAGTGTCGATTGTATCCTTTTCGCGCTCGACGTCGCGATCAACTTCTTTACCATCCTTATCAACCCAAATTTCGCGACGGTTCTCGCCCTCTCCGACCACCACCTGGCGATACGGCCTGTGCATATGCTCTCTGCCATTAAGCCAGCGCTGAGCACTTTCTAGATTTGATTCGCCATAATAGTAGCTTGGGGGTTTGATAATTTCAGCAACTGGCCTGAGTTTTTCAAGAGGACGACGAGGCAACGGTGCGGCGATAGGTATAAACGGTGCCTTCCAGAGTGTATCTGGTATCACTTCGGTATCAACCTTAGGCACCACCAGCGTGGCTGTAGTGACAGGATAACGAACCTTGTCGACGATAGTGATATCAATCGGCTGATTACTCCCTGGAGATGTAGCGAGTATGTAATAGCCTTGCGAGCCATCTGGCCTGACCGTCGATGGATACCCAACCTCCACAAAGCCGCCTTTGAAGTCGACCTTACCGTCTGGAGCTATATCGAAGAATTCTCTAGCCGCGCTGCCCTGTGGCAAAACAACGGTCCCATTCGGCTGAATATCAAGGGTAATCGCGTGCGCTTGATCTTCCCTTGAAGGCGTAATAAGCATGCGTAAGTTACCGCCAGACTGCTCGGAGTGCGCCATAATTGCTAGCTGATCATGGAATGAACCACCATTGTACATCCTGTCTGATGCAAGCGTAATTGATCCATCCGGATTTGCCCTAAAATCAAGGCGCAGCTCATTCAGATCAAAGCGCGGTGACGGGGTGTTATTATCCATCCACCCAGTGCGGTGCATGAGCTTAAACTCGCCCGGACGCTCTCTCATATATTCAGGCACACTGACATTGCGAGTAGTGACGTTTTCTTTCCAGTCGACTGTTTCGTGGACTTTAATACCTTTGGCCTTAAATTCAGCAAGGGTTTCTGCGGACAAGCCATGACCAACCGGGGCCCCTTTGAAATCTTTCACCACAACATCACCCTTGGCATCAAACAAGCTCTTGCCATTGGTATGCCAGCCTTTGGGCATATTCATAGCATCGCCCTTGAAGGTCACTGGAGTGTGGACGTTATCTTCAACACTCCTGTGGGTAATCGTTTTACCCTTTTCCCCGCCGCCAATTTGATCCGTAACTTTCGAACTTAAGAAGCTAGCGAATACAGAGAAGGCTGCGGTAGCAACTGCCCGCTGAGCCCCACGCTTGCGCATTAACCCGCGAAAAACTTTGTCTTTTTCCGAAACTCCGCCGGCCCCTTCCAATATTTCACGTTGTGCAATTTGAACTTGATTAGCTATTTTTTCGTCAATAGTTGCACCTGGCGTTCCACTCATAAAGTCAGGATGAGCAGCTGCGTAATCTTGGATCATAGCTGTAGCTTGAGCTCGCGCCACGAATAGATCTGTCTTTTCACCTTCTACGTTTTCCGGCGAACTATAACTGATTAAGTCCATCGAGCGCTGGTCCCCCAATTCCTGAAGTGTGGTGATGCTTGTGAGCCAGTTGGCGAGCTCTTGGGCGTCTCCAGGGGACATAGATAAACCGTCTTCTGGCTGTAGTTCCTCAAATCGCTGCAAGAGGTCCTCGGAAGAGGTCATCTGCACTAACGTAGCATCTATCTCGGCTCGCCTGCGGGCATATTCTGGGCTGTCGGGCATTTCCTTACCCTGTGCGATGTCAGACATATGCAGAGCGCGCTCCTGGCGCAACGTCATACGCTCACGCAGCAAAGCAAAACCACCCGCTGCCGCACCGGCCGCGAGGGCTACTGGTAACGAAAATCCTGCGCCAGCAAATCCTAGAAGCATAGCTCCCTTGCGAACACCACTGCTTTTAAAGAAGTTCCCAACAAAACTCGCTACAGCACCCACCGCAATCGCAGTAGTCGCTTCATTTACAAGAATTCCTTTAAACCTGGAATTCGTGAGCTTCTCCATAATGCCGTCAACCTTGGTCTTGTGTGCTTCTGCGTTAACGTCAAGCTTGGCGATTCCTCCCTCCAGCTTGAAGGCTTCGTCCACAGCGGCAAGACCGGCTTCGTGATCAACCTGGGCGACAATACGATCATAAATAACTTCTAGGTTCTGAACCAAGTGAGGCCCCTGGTCCCCATCCTTTTGTATCCAAGATGCCGACTCTGCTATACGCTTGGCTTCTTCGATAACAGATGCCCTGTCCATGGTGCCAGTAATGCCTTGGTGAAAGACATCGTTCAGGCGCTCCTTTACTGCGCGGACTTCTAGATTATCCTCGGCCAATATCTGCTCTCCGTCGAGCAATAAATCTTCGCCTAGATCAAGACGGCGCGCGACTTCCTGCGCCACAGCTGCGTGAAAATCGGCCCCCTCCATGTCTCCAAACTGTCTATGAATATACTTCTGCCTGTAGCCCTCACGGAGCATGGTAGATTTGGCAACATACTCCATCGATTTAACTGGGTGCAGGATAGTCCCCTTTACACCCCTTGCAACAGCTTTAACCATGCGAGAGAAACGATTTCCCCCTTCATTATCGTCTGCGCCATACAGCTCTTGCCTTAGGTCTGCAAGTTCAGTATTTAGCTGGTGGTCGGCTAATACGCGTGCCATACGTCTGTCGGTCGCTTCTGTATCGGCAATGCGAGCCACGATAGGCTCTCGTGCTACGGGAGGGGCAGGAGAAGGTACTGGGGGACCTGGAGGCGGTACAGGCGGGCCCGGAGGTGGACCTGGAGGCGGTACTGGAGGGACTGGAGGAGGACTCACTGGACCTTTTTTCTTTGGTATAACTACTTTAATTTTTTCAGTTACTAACGGGGGGACAACCCAGCGCTTGGTGCTCTTACCATCTTCATCCACTGTATCCCCGGTTTTGCTGTCACGAAAATCTGCCTTATTGTCCAAAGCAAAGTTAAGGTCGTGTATGCGAGATTCCATTTTTGTAATGTCATCCATCATTTCTGGCGGGAATTCTTCACCCCCCAATTCACTCCTTAGGTAGTCTAGGTACTCGTTGAGTCTATTGCGTTCACGCGTAAGCGACCCCACTTCCGAGCCAAGCATCTTCTCTCGATCGCCATCGATACGAGCGTCGTATTCCTCGCGTGTCATGCCATAGCGCTCGAGAATCTCCTGATCTGTCCTTTCGTCCTCATGGGTGGGGTCGTGCTCAGAATCACCCACCATTACTGCGATATCCCTTCCCTCGTCCTTCATAACAGGCGGCCTCTCGGCGGCCTCTGCTCTACGAGTAGGCTCTTCCACGACAGGACCAGCGGGGGCAGATGCCGCATGGGGGCCCTCGGGCTTGACGGCCCCATCTGAGCTAGGCCGCAATACAGGGGCCGATATGATTGGCTCAGGAGCTGCATCCGTCTCAGCCACAGATGGGACATCATTCGCTATATGCCTAGTGTCTTCTGCCCCTCCAAGAGCATAGCCTGTCAGGATCTCGTTTTGGACAGCGGCATCGAAGTCAGCCGGCTTTGCGTCTCTCATAGCATCAGCCTGGGCCTCGATTTCTTTTAGCTCAGCATGTACAGGCGTCTTTGGTGCGTCTTCATGGTCGCTCGATTCTTGCGGCGGCCTTGGTGTTAGTTCGGAAGTGATAACTGTCATAAATATTATAGACCTAGATAAAGTCTTCTGAAGTCGAAGTATGCGTCGATCAATTTGTTTTCAATTTCTGGCACATTCTGCTGAACAAAAGCCCTTAGCTCTTCGGCGTCAGCACCCTTATCAATGAGCTCCTCAAATGCAGATAGCTTGCCCTCAGGAATTGCATCAACCAAGACACGATTCGTGACCTTCTCGAGCCTGTCTACAAGCTCTGCACGCATAATATCGCGAGTACGAACGTCTACGTTCTCTAGCTCTTTTTCTTGTAATAGGTTTTCTGCAAACTTTTCTATGTTCAAATCAACGTCTGACTGATTTGATACTACGACTACGCCCTGATCTTCCATTGACTCACCCTCTCGTTCTAATTACATATAAGTATAGTGACTACGGACCGGTAATGTCAAACAGCTTATGCTGCCGTATTTTGACCCAAAGTGTCTTCTGAGCGCAGCCTATCCACCTCTGCCAAAACCGCGTCCTTGTTATTAGCAAGTTCGTTAATCGTGTCTTCCGCAATCTTACCCACCATGGCGTCGTAATCTGGTATCTGTAGCTTCACAAAGTCCAGAAGCTGTTCAGGGGTACCGCTGTCCACTAGGCTATCGAGGTGATGATTGGCTTCTGGAGTCATCTTTTCACTCACGGCCAGTGCCACTCGAGCCTCTACGAGCTGGTCGAGTTGTAATAGTAATTCGTCTTTCTGAGCCTGCGAAAGGCCGGATAGCGAAAGTTTTGCAAATAATTCCTGGTTGTTATCTTGGTCTTGCATATATATCTCCTTAGCTTAGTGTGCTTACAATTTTATCGACGCCGGATTCAGTTAGGGTCCCTTGGTCAAAATGATAACCAATCAGCGTGGCGGCATTAAGCTGATCTTGTTCAGATAGGCCACTGAGCTTATCCATCCAGCCGTTCATGGCCTTAGCGGTAGCATCGTGAGCCGGGTTTGCCTCCCAGAGCAACTTGGCCTTACCTGGTCCTGCAGCCTGAAGTGTAGCCCAATCACTGGCAGTATCCGGTCCATGATGTGCTTCAATCCCCTTGAAGAAGGCTTTGTTTAAGTCTGAGTCTGAAGGGCCTGATGGACGAGGAGCTGGCGGTCTGGCGTCAATCGCAGATTTAATCTGCATAATGGAAGCTGATCCCACGATCGCTGCACCAATTGCCGCCAAGTACTTACTACGTCGAGTCCACTTCGTATCTGACTCGAGCTGCGATAAACGGCGTCCTAGAAGCTTGTCAACTACAGCCCCCGTATCAACCTCTGGCGTACGGAGTGCTTCCTGTAAACTCCCCGGCTTAACAAATATATCGCTGTAATTCTCTTTAATGAATTGCTCTATGTAAACCCTCTCGGCTTCAGGGATTTCACTTCCATCTTCAACTCTCGTCTGGCTCTCGCGCGCTGCAATCGCTTCGGCCTCGCTACCAGTACTGGCATCTAGCGCCTCAACGCCTGACTCAGCTGCTTTTCGATCGTTTCGCTCAGAACGTTTATTCGTTATAGCCCTGCCAGCACCCTCAACACCCATATATGTTCCGGCTGTTGCTATTCCTCGTTTAAGTGCGAATAGTCCCAACCCAAGTGGTGGTGCAACGGTGCTAGCGGCAATCGCGCCAACGGTTAGTGCTGCGCCTATACCAGCACGCCAACCAGGGTGCTTAGTCCACATCTCGCGGAACTTGGCTATAAACTTACCGCCAGGCTTCTGCATTTTAATCTCTAACTGGGCTTGATCCACCCGATAGCGTGCCGAAGCCATTTCCTGAACAATCATCATCGTCATCTGATTCTCGAGGTCGTTCTTTTCTGATTCCGCCTGTTTGTAACGATCAATCAGCTTAGAATCTATCCCATCGGCAAAGCCAGCATCTGGGTTATTAGGATCCTTAAGGACAGTCTTGGCAAGCGTATCCATATCTCGGATCATCGGGCCTGTCTGCTCTTGCACTACGCCGGCAACTGCTGTTGTGTACCTGGCAAAAACTTCTTTTAGATTTTGGCTGGCTGCTTCAAGTTCTTCCGCGTCGTTCCTGCCCTCTGTCTTGCGATGAAGCCTGCTGAAGAGTGATTCACTTCGGTCTTTAGCTCGCGCCAAACGCTGTATTGCATCCTCAAGCTCCACCTTATGCACTTCAAATTCGGGAAACGCCTCGCCGTGCTCGCCATCTCCACTAGAAGGTTCTGGTGTTGGTGGGACTTCGTCTGTTGGTGGGACTTCGTCTGTTGGTGGGACTTCGTCTGTTGGTGGGACTTCGTCTGTTGGTGGGACTTCG
>JBPOIL010000028.1:0-3574 GCA_052034495.1 Patescibacteria group bacterium | reverse complement strand
GGTAAATACAAAGATCACCTAGCCAAGTTCTTGCAAGTTCACCTTCCTTATCAACCTGTGGAAAAGGCGGAAGTGGCTTGTGCCGGGAGTGGGTTGCGGCTCACAATGGCTGGGTTAATTAGGGGGGACTTCGGTCCCCTCTTTTTATTGCCCAGAGCTATCCGAGGCTGAACAGGTCATTGGGGGGTGGCTGGCGGGGGTTATGGGCTAGCTCTCATTCCCCTTGAGGAAGTAGTAGTAGGCATCGGCGCACTGGTAGTAGCCCTTGGGGTCGGGGTGGACCCCGTTATTGAGGCGGTTCACTTTTTCACGATCACATACTGGTCAACGACAACGACCCCACCCGATTCTCCGAAGAAGTGCTGGGCCGAAACCCCATCCCCAAGATCCTCGCGGTCCCAGGTGCTGCCACCGTCAAAGGAAACTCCGAGTTCGCCACGCTGGCCAATGCACATGAGCATCCCCGATTTTTCCTTCAGATAGTATGCCGGTTGCTCAGCCTCAAAAACCGGGGTGAAGGTCGCGAGGTCATCGATGTTGGCCAGCGTCCCCCGATAGACCCCCGTCGAATTACGACTGATCGTGTCTGTGCGTCCCGTAGGTAGCGCAGTAGTGCCTCTCGGCACCGTGGCAGAGTCCATGGCTGCAAGAACGGTCTGAGTTGCGTCGTCACGCAGCACAATCCCAAGCGTCCTCTGTATGGATGTGCTCGTGCTGGTTAGGCGCGTAATCGAGCGAGCATCCCAGGCATTCACCACCGAATAGGTATCGGCCTCTTGCATTTTAATAAAGAACGTCCACCCTCCTGGGTATTCCTCACCAGTGCCCATGATCCACCCATCCTTCACGCGGTTGATGTGATGGATGTGGCGGCAATAAAGCGCGTTCTGCGCGGAATGAACATGCTCGTAGAGGCTGAACGTAGTTGGGCTGAGAACCTGCACCTTGAATAGAACCCCGTTACCGCCAGAAGTCGCGCTGGTCGAATCATTTCTCATCCAATCCCAGTTTGGAGAAACCGCGCCACTCCCTGGATTGTCTGCGATGACGATAATATTCCCGGTGGTAAATCCGTGCGGCGTTGCCGTGGTGACTACGCCTGGGTTTGCTCGGCTGATATCTGATATGACAACCCCGGCCCCCCAGGTGAATTTTGTCGTAGGCTCTTTGGTGACACCAGACGGGGACACCAATTGCCTAGACGAAACCGAGAATGAATCTGCGGTGTAGACCGCTGCCATGCCCGAGGTGTCAATGGTGTTACTGAGGCTAGTAGGCGCGCCATAATCAGCGAATTCATATTTACAAAACCACTGCCTACCACCATCTGACGTGGCAAACACGGCGATCCGTGCTGCCTCACCAGCAAAAATGTTGGATCTGTAGGTTCCGATGAGGGTGAGCTTGTCGCCGGGTTCAAAGCCACCCATTGGTGCTAGCGAGTGCATGTTGTTGGCCCGACTGGGGACATAAAACCGAGGGTATGTGATGCCACCAGCCACGATAGAATTGCCGAAGCCGCCATTCCCATATCCATTGTCCGTGCTGATGGCGGGGTGGTAGGTGTAGCACCCCGCTGGCAGTCCGGGCAAGTAACGCTCAGGAGACACTGCCGCAGGGTTGGTGCTCGGAAACAGGCGCTCAGTCACCGGGAGGTCCCACACCACCGACTCATCGAATTTGGTTACGTCCCCCGCCACCTCGGCACCGTCTGAACCAATCGCTCGTGATGGGTAGTTGTGGTAGACCTGCCCCTTGTCCGTGATCACCACCATGCGCCAATTAATGCCTGTTTGGGCGGTGGTTTGGTTCCGAGTCCACGGCAGGAGAAAGATGTTTTCGACGACGCTCCCCGCGATGAGATTCGGGAAGTTGGTGGCGTCGAATGTGACGGTCCCCGCATCATAGGGGCCGTTCACTCCCTTCGTTGAGATGCTGATGGTCGTCCCTTTGTATTGGACGGCAACATTCCGAAGGATGGCCCTGATGACAGGCACATTGCCAGTGGTGGGTTTGAACACCTGAAACTTTTCACGATCCAGGTATCGCTTGTAATCGGGATGGGTCAGCAAATCGGTTGAAGTGGTCACGGCAGTCTCCAAGGATGCGATTTTCGTAGACCCCAAGTACAGGGCGGGGACGAAGGCGATGTACGAGGATGGGGTCGTCCCCACCTCAAATGTTCCGATAGCAGAATCGAGCGTTGTCCATGTTGCGCGGACATAGGCGGCGGCGGGATCTGTCGTAATTGTAGTTTGGGCCTGTGGACTGATGCTCTGGTAGGTACCAGCGATGAATTTTTTGTGAACGTCATACTGGCAAACATAGCGAATTCTGCTGAACACGTATTGCACAGCAGGATCCACCGCCATGAAGTCAGATGTAGTCCACGTTGTAGCTGCCACCACCAACCCCGTTGACAGTAGGGTTTTGTCAATGAGGGCTGTGGCTCTATTGAACTGGTTCGTTCCATTCCCACGAATTGAAATGGCTGAGGAGAAGACACTCTCAAGGTCCACCCTCTGCCCCTCTAGCGTCGAGACCCGTGGCGTAAGACTAGCTGGTGCAAAGGCAGTTGGCACCCATGCGGTGACCGCCCCCGCCTCGGGTGTGTTCGCCGTCGTGACCTTGCCATCTACTGCGACCGAGTAATCAGCCACATCGAGATAGGTTGCACCAGGGTTTTTGATGTAGGGCGTGACGGTTGATCCCTCGGTGAGGTAAAACCCGGTGACCGTGAAGCCCTTCCCTGAATGAGTCGCCGCCCTCAGCACACCGAATTGTTGAGACGCTACCGCGACCGAAACACCAGGGATGTCCACTCGCCAGAGGCCGCTGCCGAGGTCGGTGTAGACGATCCCAGTTGTGGTGATCGGCCATATCCCTCCAAGGTTGATGCAGAAATCAAATCCTGCCGTGGTCGTTCCCACTCGCGGTTTAGACAGGTCTGCCATCTTCACGAAGATGGTCACCGTGTAGGGCGTGGCAGAAAGGATTGTGTCGCCAGTCTGAAGATACGAGTAGTCAAGCTGGGCCGCAGCAGGGTAGGTCGCCCCGTTGGAAAGGCCATGGTCCGTCAGGTTCCCCTGCGTGATCGTCCCAGACTTCTGGTAGAAGTTGGCCAGCAGTGGCTCAGAATACTTGTTGATGATCCTGCGGGTGGCACTGGACAGATCCCAGGTGCCCTGCCAGTCGGTCCTCCGCAGGACCGTATCCGAGGCGCTGAGTTTCTTGAGGTAGGAGTAGTTCCGCGCACCGTCCCCCAGCCAGGAGACCTCGGTGGAAGCCGCCTGAGCCTCGACCAGCGCCACGCGGTCGTAGCTGGACTGAACCCATGACCCCGTGCCGGTCCCGCCCACCTTGCGGTAGGTGCCGTTCTTCGCGGGTGTGGGGTCGTTCATCACGTAGGCCACGGAGTTGGCGATAGGCACCAGGTTCGCGTAGAGATTCGCCTGGGTGTCGTAACCGACCACGGCGGAAGACTGGCCTACCTCCACGGCATCCAGGCGGGTGTCAATCGCGGTGTCTGCGGCCTGGAAAGCGGCGGTGACAACAGCATCAGCGGCTGCAAAGG
>JBPOIL010000032.1:0-6190 GCA_052034495.1 Patescibacteria group bacterium | reverse complement strand
TAGATAATATTGTTACGTTTTTAGGGCATTTAACGGCATGAAGATTAAGTTTGATATTTTACATAACTTTATATCACCTGTTACAGGTCGTATTCTAGCCGACTATAATTATGTTTTAGTCGGTAATAGACAAGGAATAGCTACTCCTTCACCTGCTTTAATTGATTTAAGACTGGATTTAATAAATTTAAGAAAAGATTACGATATTTGTTCCTCTGCATCGTTTGTTATAGGGTTTCCAAATGCTCAATTACCTAATGCTCAGGTATTAAGTAATCTATCTAACGGGGTAATGATAACTACTGATGGTATTGTAAGTACTACAGGGGTTTTACCACCAGGATACTTACCTAACCTTAGCAAAGGTAATGTTTGGATAGGTGATGATAATAACAGACCTAAGGAAACTGTTATTTTACCATTAGCCAACATGGCTAATTTAGCTGAAAATAAATTATGGCTTGGTAACAGTAGCGGAAGACCGGCTGCGGTCAGTACTATAAAAACGGGTAATTTACCGGGGCTTGATAATAATCATTTATGGCTTGGTAACGGCAGCGATAGACCTGAGGCTAAAAGTCAGATACATGAAAGTAATTTACCTGATTTAGGTGTTTATATAGGAGTTGAACATCCAACTATTGAAGGTAGAGGTAAGATATGGAGAGGGACTGTAACATATGATGAGTTTCTTATTCCTTCATTTGGTACTGAGAAATCAGATGATTTAAGCTTACTTGAAATTGATGTTGACGAACTTGAGATAGAAGTTGACTTTATGGAAGCTGAAATAGCAGCTCTGCAAGCTGAAATAGGTGTTTTGCAGGGTGAAATAGCAGCTCTTCAAGGTCAAATAGCAGCTTTAGATGCTGCTGTAGTTGCTCTTCAAGCACAAGTAGCTGTTATAGATAGGCAAATAGTTGATTTAAATAACAGAATAGATAATTTAAGATTAAATAACATACCAGCTGATGGGGATGTATCTTTTTACGGACATAAGTTAATTAATTTAGCTGATCCGGTTAGTCCGACAGATGGGGTTAATTTACAAACATTAGAAGCAGCAATAGGTACTGTTTCTAACATAACTTTAACAGGTTTTGTAGAAGGTGGACCTCCTATAGATAATGTTATACAAACAATAAGAACACCCGGTGATTTGGACATGGGTGGCGATAGAGTTAAGAATTTACAACAAAACCCGGATGAAGATTTTGACGCAGTCAGTTTTACGTTTCTTTGGGATTTAATGCACGATAGGGTAGAAATATTATGGCCATGAGTAGTATAACAGTATCAGGTATAACACCTTCGTTGTTAATACTTGGTGATACACAGCAATTTAATTACGATCAACAGACGATTTCTTCTTTTCAGTTGAATAGTAATTTTGTTCCGACAAGTTTAATATCACCGCAAACATTTTTAGAACTTAGAAACGATACCTTATCGGGTTTTAGGTGGATTCATACTACCGGTTTATCAGATACAATAGGGGAGTTTAAGCTTCAAAGTTTTGTCGGTGCTTCTTTAACGGGTACTGATATATTTACAGTAACAAATGAAAATAAATTAATCCTTAATGTACCTATATCAATACCATCACTTATTGAAGTAGACGGCTCAAGTCAAACTTTTCAATTTGAAGATAATGCAAGTCAACCTGCTTCATTTAATATATTAAATACATATGTAGCGGACAGTATAACAAGTTCTTTGACTGAGCTTAACTTTATTAACTCCAATAATTACAGATATCAGTTTGTACATGAAACACCTTATTTAGATACCGGTTATGGAGTATTGAACTTTAACATTAAAGATTCATCAAATGTTGTTCAGAATATATTTCAAGTTACACCAAACGATCTTACTATTAATAATAGTATTCCTTTATTAGTACCTAACCCTACTATTAGTAATCAGGCAGCTAATAAAAGTTATGTTGACGCTATTGCAGCCGGGTTTGCTTTTAGAGCACCTTGTTACGCTGCAACAACAGCTAATCTTACCGCTACGTATAGTAATGGTACAGCCGGTGTCGGCGCAACATTAACTAATTCAGGAACTTTAGCTGCGATTGTAATTGATAGCGAAGCTTTAAGTGTTAGTGATAGGGTTCTTATTAAAGATCAAACAAATGCTTATGAAAACGGGATATACGAAGTAACAACAGTAGGTGATGGGTCAACTGCTTGGGTTTTAACAAGAACAACTGATTATGATACTACAATAGAAATACACCCGGGTACTATTATACCGGTAGAAAACGGAACAGTAAATTATACTACTATCTGGCTTGAAACTCTTACCGTAACTACAATAGGAACTGACCCTATAAGTTTCTTAAAATTTGCTTACGGGCCATCCAGCTTTTTACAGGTTGTTAATAATTTATCAGATGTTGCGGATGTTCCTACCTCTAGAACTAATTTAGGATTAACTAACGTAGCTATTCAAAATGTTACTAATAATTCGGTATTAGTAGGTGGAGCTAGCGATTCGATAGTTAGTATAGGCGTTCCGGTAGCTGCTAATCGTATTTTTATATCAGGTGCGTCAACTACCCCTAGTTGGTCAACTGTAACAATAAAAAAAGTAAGTAATAATATATTTTTATGTATTAACAGCGGTGATGCAGTTACAAGCGGTAATGACAATCATGCTTTTGGGATAAGTTCATTACTTAATAACACTAGCGGTAATAATAACACGGCTTTTGGTTTAGAAACGCTGCGTAATAATACAACAGGTAGTAATAATACCTCGTTCGGTACACAAAGTTTATTTTATAACACAAATAATCATAATTCAGCTTTTGGTACACAATCCTTATTTTCAAATACAACAGGTACTGCAAATAGTGCTTTCGGTTCATTTAGCTTTTATTCTAATGTATCAGGAACAAATACGTCAGCTTTTGGGTATCAAACTCTTTATAGTAATACAACAGGTGATCACAACTCTTCTTATGGTTACCAAAGTTTATATTCCAATACAACAGGTAGTTTTAACTCAGGAATAGGTTATCAAAGTTTATTTACAAATACAGCTGGAATTAATAATGTAGCTGTTGGCGACAGAGCTTTATATCTTAATATAACAGGTAACGATAACTGTTCATTAGGTTTTCATTCTTTATTTAATAATACGGCAAGCGGTAATTCATCTTTTGGTAAAGACTCTTTATATACTAATACAACAGGCAGTAGTCTTGCAGCTTTTGGTTATCAAGCTCTTTATAGTAATACAACAGGAGTAAACAATTCAGCTTTTGGTTATCAATGTAATTTTAGCAACACTAACGGAGCAGCTAACTCATCTTTAGGTTATAAAGCCTTATTTTCAAATACATTAGGTGATGATAATTGCGCAATAGGTATTAACTCTTTATACGCTAATACAAGCGGTGGTTATAACACAGCTGTTGGATCAGCTAGTTTGTCTCATAACATAAGTGGAAATAATAATACTGCTTTTGGTGCGGAGAGTTTGTTTTTTAACACTGCCGGTGATAATTCAGCTTTTGGATATCAAGCCATGTTTACAAATACAAACGGGACAAGCAACGCTGCATTTGGTAATCAATCTTTATTTGGTAATACTACAGGTAATGATAACTCATCTTTCGGGCATCAATCATTATATTCAAATACAATAGGTGGTAACAACAGTGCGTTTGGATATAGATCGTTATATAATAATATTAACGGCACTGGTAATTGTGCTTTCGGTTATGACAGTTTACAATCAAATACATCAGGGACTTCTAACAATGGTTTTGGTTTGCAATGTTTAGCAAGTAATACAACAGGTTCGTTTAATTGTGGTTATGGGTTAGAGAGCCTTATTCAAAACACAACAGGTAGTAATAATTCTGCATATGGGGTAAATAGTTTAGGTACTAATAGTACAGGTGGGACTAATTGTGCTTTTGGTTTGTCAGCTCTTGGAAATAATATATCAGCGTCTAGTAATTGTGCTTTTGGATATCAAAGTTTATTTACAAATGAGACCGGGGTAAACAACTCAGCTTTCGGAACACAAAGTTTATATTTAAACGTTGCCGGTAATAATAGTTCATCTTTTGGTTATCAATCTTTATATAGTAATTTAGCTAATAGTATTTCAGCATTCGGCTATCAAGCTTTATTTTCAAACACAACAGGGACTAATAATTCGGCTTTTGGTCATCAATCACTTTATTCAAACACAACAGGTAATACTAATAACGCTTTTGGATGGCAAGCGTTATACAATAATAGTACCGCTATAAATAACAATGCCTTTGGATATAGAGCTTTGTATGCAAATACAACAGGACAAGCTAATTCAGCTTTCGGCCATAATACATTAGTTACAAACACAACAGGGCAATTTAATAGTGCTCTCGGTTATCAATCCCTTTATGGTAACACAACTGGTTCAAACAATACAGCTATTGGTTTTAATAGCTTAACAAGTAATACAACAGCTAGCAATAACGTAGCAGTCGGGTATCAAACAATGGCTACGAATACAACAGGTTATAGTAATAGTGCTGTTGGCTATCGTGCTTTATATTTAAATACAACCGGATATTCTAATTCGGCGTTCGGTTTTGAATCATTATACAATAATACAATAGGTTATACTAATTTAGGTATTGGTACAAAAAGTCTATATACCAACACAACAGGTAATTATAACCTAGCTATAGGGGAGGAAGCATTACAAGGTAATACAACAGGTAGCGGTAATCTAGCTATTGGTTGGCAATCAATGTATACCAATACAACAGGTGGTAATAACTCTTCTTATGGTATTCAGTCCTTATATTCCAATACAAGCGGTGGAAACAATAGTGCATTTGGTTTTAACTCACTTTATGGAAACACAATAGGTACTAATAACTCAGCTTTCGGCATAGATAGTTTAATGAGTAATACAACCGGTATTAACAATAGTTCATTTGGAATGAACTCAATGTTTTATAATACAACAGGGCAACACAATTCAGCGTTCGGTCATGAAGCATTATATACTAGTGTTAATGGTAATTTTAATACCGCTATCGGTCGTCAGTCTTTATATAATAATACATCAGGTTCTAATAATACTGCTATTGGTTATAAATCTCTTTTTGGTAATGAGACAGGTACTAATAACGTTGCTATAGGGTATGAAGCTAATGTCGGTGATGTTAATTATACAAACGCAATAGCAATAGGTGCAGGGGCTATAGCAAGTGCTAGTAATACCTGTAATTTAGGAATAGACGGAACAGATTTAATAGTAGGTGAAGGTAATGGTGAAATTATAGCAGCTAATATTTGGGATACAAGGCCGACAGCTAGTATGAATTTTCAAGATAATACAAGTGGTATTTCTACTAATAGCATAACGTTATTACAAAAAGTTTTAGGTACGACTAACTTTACTGTTTTAAATTATTTTGACAGCCCTACAAACGGCAGGTTACGATACATAGGTACAAGGAATATTACAGTATTAGGGGTATTTTCAGTATTTTCTAAGCACACAGATTCTTCTGCTTACCATAAATACGCTTTTTATAAGAACGGGGTAATGGTAAATTCATCTAAAATGTATGGTACAACAGATGGTAATGGCACACATGTTAATATTACGTATACAGCATTAATGCCTATGGTAACAAATGATTATATTGAGGTTTATTACGCCGGTACAACATCAAACGATACTCTTATTAATGGTACGCTTACAGCTGTTAATCTTGTTGTAACATTGTCAACTATATCGTAATTGTGCTATAATAATTATACTTAAAAAGAGGTAAACATGAACACTGAACAAATTAAGAGCTTAATTGCTGAACAAAAACAAAAAGCTAGTATTATTAACAATTTAACAATTGATTGGGAAAATACAAAGGCATTACTTAATCAGATTGCAAACAGTGCTAATACAGAAACACCTGAGTTTAAAGAAGCATGCAAACTTGCTCATAGTTTATGTGAAGACGTAAAAGCAGGATTAGAGCAAGTTAAAACAATATTACCTAGAGATTAAGTTTATGGGGGTATTTGTAAATTATGAACCTTTGCCGTTTGCTAACTTAAATAGTGTGCAAACTACATTAATCGGTACTGATTCTATAAATTACCCTCATACTTTAATTATAAATGGTATTTGTTTAACAAATCTCGGTAATCAGTCAATACGATTT
>JBPOIL010000025.1:0-22829 GCA_052034495.1 Patescibacteria group bacterium | reverse complement strand
GTGGTAGATGGCTTTAGGTGGAGCCTTTGGAGTAATGATTTGGCTTTATCTGCCATTGTTTGTTTTTGGTGGTTTGTCTGGAGAGAAACCGCCCTCTTCTCCTTCAATAATGCTTGTGCTTATTGTAACCTAGCCAACAGGAGAAGTACAGGAGAAAATTAACCATGTTCCCAACTAATGAACAATCGAAGTGCTCGATAGCAAAATTTGCTGCGCCACATCTGTTGAATAATGTTGTACTTATTACATCAAGACCCAAAATAGTATTAGGAAAGAGCGGCGGTAGAGATTAGTACAAATAAAATGAGGCCTAGCTAACTGCCAGACCCCTAGGCGTGATGGGTCCAATTCGCCCATCACGCCGCCTCTTTACTGCTACCCCTCAGCCGATTCAGCGGGCTTGGTCCGCTTGGGCGGCACAACGCCCACACGGCGGCCGTGCTGCAGGATCAATTCTCGACCCCTAGCACGCCCTTCGTTGACAGAATCGGCCCAAGCAGCCATCATGGCCTGCTCGCACTCCTCGTCAGAGCCCTCGAAATCATCTGGCTTGATCGGATCGCAAACAACCGCAAGGATGATCCGACGCCAGGGAAGCAAGCCCGGACGAACAACCGGATCGCCTTCCGACACGCCGACGATGGCGATTGGCAGAATCAGGACCCTCGACCTTCGGGAGACCCTGATGGCACCAAAGAAGCCCGATGAGACCTCGCTGGCCGCAAGCCTGGTCCCTTCGATGAAGAACTCGGCGGAGTCCCCCTCCAAGAGACGCGCCGTGACGATGTCGAGAGCCTCCGAACCCCTGTGCGAGCGCATCTGGTGATGATGGATCATTGCCAGTGTGTTCTTCTTGGGGTGGTAGACACCATCGATCTGGGGCCGGAAGATGGGCAAGGCACCGTTGTAGTGGTTGAGCACAGCCAGCCACATAGGGCCGGAGCAGAACCACGGCTTGCAGGTCCAGACCAAGGGCCGAGCCAGCGAACCGGTGATCAGGATGTCCCGCTCATCGGCGTGAGTGGGCGCCGCAATGATGGTGAAATCACTGCGACCAGCCTTGGACGAAAGACGGCCACGGCGATAGAACTTCGGGTAGAAGCCCAGACCTCCGGGAATCTTGTGCTGATCGACGAAGACCCGCTTGACCAGCACGTAACCGATCAGCATGATGAGCCCACGGAAGATGGGGTATTCCCACCAGCTCGCCTGCCCAGTGGACCGACGTAGCCCGTGCAGGCGCTTCTCGTCTTCCTCTGCCGTGAGCAGCCAGGGCACGATGTCGCCCTTGTCGAAGTCAGCGTCCGTCACCACGGGGCCGACCACTCTGTCTGGGTCTCCGTTGCGACCCACGATGGTGTACGGCTGTTGTAGCACGTACCCGCGTTGCTTTGTGCCAGACTTGTTCTGACGGGTTGATACTGTCATTTCTTGCCCCCTGGGCGATTGGGCCGGCGGGAGCCAGCAGGTGAATTGGTTGGGTAAAGGTTCCGAGCCTATAGTAACAGATTATGACTATATTTCAAGATTATAATGCGCTCGCAAGCCGCCGCCCCTTCTGGGTACCTAGTCTGGATGACCAACAAAAAAGACCTCCGTGAATCACGAAAGTCCCTTTTGGTGGAGCTGCAGGGAATCGCACCCTGGTCCGCCGGTCTGTCTCTATAACGTACTACAAGCTTAGCTTACTTGGCATTTGTTTTAAGAGCTGTAGATACTAAAAGTAAGCCAAAGATACCTACCACTCCTCTATTCTGCGTCTTAGGAGCTACTGGATAGAACAGCAGCTAAGCAACCAGATGCTGTGACGCCCTGCGCTTCATCTGGTGTCAGGCGCAATAGGCGGCGAACGTTTTTAGGCGTAAGCTGGCGCAAAGCTTGGCATGCTAAAAGCAGCTTTTACTTTGCTAACGAGTGTGTTTGCACTTGTTGTGATTGATCTGTAACGTTGATCAGGCGGCCTGCAGTTATATGTCAAGAATCCAACGTCGAAGCTGGTCAGCCCCAAGACACACAATTATAGCCTATTTACGCCTAAATTGCTAGTGCTTTTCCTGATTGGGCTAGTCAATTGTGAGCAAAACAGGCATAATGGTGGCATGAACATTTTGCTCGTAACTGAGTCATACTGGCCGAATGCAGATGGAGGGGCGCTTTTTGAGCGTAGACTTGCGCTTGGCTTGGCCGACAAGGGGCATAATGTATCCGTTTGGGCGCCTGCTAAGAACTTCTCGAACTACCTAGAAGAAGACGGTAAGACCACAATTTACCGTGAACGAGCAGTCACCCTGCTGTTTAACCGCAAATACAAGGTCAGCTTTTGGCCTGCAATGCATACAAAAAAGATATTCAAGACAACCAAGCCAGATGTAATTCACATTCATAACCCGAGTTTGCTCGGACTGACTGCGCAGCGCTACGCGCGCAAGCACGGTATCCCGATCGTAGCAACAAACCACCTGATGCCAGAAAACATTCTCCTGAACCTCAAAGGCACAAAGGTCCTCTATAACACGCTTTACAAGCTTGTGTGGCGTTATCTGGTCTGGTTCCACAACCGCTGTGACTACGTGACCTCCCCTACACCAACCGCGACGGACTTCCTGAAGGAGTTCGGCGTGACCAAGCCGCTCCAGCCCGTCAGCAACGGGATTGATCTCAAGGTGTTCAAGCCTGGACTCGATGCTTCTAAGCTGAAGGCTAAATACAAACTCCCAGATCTGCCAATCCTCCTCTACTTAGGCCGCGTTGATGGCGAAAAGCGACTCGACATCATTCTGCGTGCCATGCCTGAAGTGCTCAAAAACACCAAGTGCCACCTCCTTATCGTTGGCTTTGGCAAAGAAATGGACAACCTCAAGCACCTGGCCAGCACGCTGCATGTAGATAAAAACGTGACTTTTACGGGCTACATAGATGAAGCCGACAAGCCGCTGTTCTATAACCTCTGCGACATGTTTGTGATTAGCTCACCAGCAGAGCTACAGAGCATCGTTACGCTTGAGGCCATGGCCACTGCTAAGCCTGTAGTCTCGGTTGACGTTGCAGCGCTCAAAGAGCTCGTTCATGACGGCGAGAACGGCTATTTGTTCACCGAAAATCGCTTCCAAGAGCTCGCTACGCGGACTATTGACCTGTTGAGAGATGATGTAAAAAGGACATCGTTTGGTAAGGAAAGCCTGAAAATTGTGACCGAACACCACTCTACCGACGTAATGTTTGACGCCTACGAGTCGATTTACCGACAAGTACAGCAATGAAAATTGGGTTCTTCACAGACCGCTACTTCCCACTCATAGACGGGGTAAGCGTCTCCATCGATATCTTCGCCCGCGACCTAGAAAAGCTTGGGCATGAAGTGTTTATATTCTGCCCGGCGCCTGCCAAAAAGATCGCCAATGAGCCCACTAACATTATCCGCTTCCGCTCAATTAAGAGCATATTCCATCCTGATCACCGCGACACTATGCCCTGGACACCAGCAAACGCGCGCCTGATACGTTCGTACGACCTAGACGTAATCCACGTGCACACCCCCACCCCGATTGGCTTCATGGGCGCGCGCATCGCCATTGCGGACAACATTCCGCTCATTACTACCTACCACACTGATATCGAGCAGTACGCCAAGATCTACAAGAGGCTCCTAGGGGGCTTCGTGGTTGGCACCCTAGTTGGACCACTCATCCTTAATGCTCCAGTTGGCCTGCGTGAGCGCATAGCTTCCATGAGGAGCAGCGGTAGTGACGTAAGCTGGAGTAGTAAGCTGATCCGCGAGACCCTCAATGCCTTCCATCAGAACTTCGACCTTGTATTAGCCCCGTCGCGCAAAATCGAGTGGTTGCTTAAAAAATACCGCACTCCGACCAAAATCGCCGTCCTACCCACCGGGATAGATTTAGGCGAAACGGAACTCAAGACAAATTATGACCTTCGCAAAGAGTATAAGATCCCTCAGGAAGCGCCTATCCTACTCTACCTTGGGCGAATCGGCCAAGAAAAAAACCTAGAGCTCCTCGTGCGCGCCCTACCCCACGTTCTTCATAAACAGCCAACCACCAAGCTTGTGCTTGCGGGCCCAGGCAAAGAAGAAACTGAGCGCTTAAGCGAAATTGCTGCGGAGCTAAAAGCGTCTGATTCACTGATCTTTACAGGTGGTCTAAACCGCGAAGAGGTTGTTGGTGCACACCGCAGTAGTAC
Organism: Patescibacteria group bacterium; assembly: GCA_052034495.1. Taxonomy (GTDB): domain Bacteria; phylum Patescibacteriota; class Saccharimonadia; order CAILAD01; family JADZBC01; genus CAYPSN01. The sequence goes on along the minus strand of JBPOIL010000025.1, from coordinate 18,629 downwards.
CATGTTCGTATTCCCGTCCATAACAGATACACAAGGACTCGTTATCAACGAAGCGTGCGCACAAAGCAAACCAATCGTGTTTGTAGACGACAAAATTTCCGAACTCACCCGCAATCATCATAACGGCCTACATGCCCGCAATAACCCGCGTGACTTCGCTCATAAGTGCCTAAAGCTCATTGAGCACCCAGACTTGCAGAAGAAGTTCGGCGCGGAGAGTAAAAAACTAGCACAAAATTATTCCGGAGAGAACCAAGCCCTACACCTGGTAGAGTTCTACAACAATGTCGTTGAACAATATCGTAGTCGTCTTTAAACATAAGCGCTATCCTGGTATCATGTGAGTAATAATTTGGGCGGAGCATTGCACGGAAAGCAAGCACATTCACTTCATAAGCCACTGGGGCCTGCCCCCCGGTCGTCTGCTCCTGTCCAAAAACCACTAGCTACGCGCCCAGCCGCGCAGAAAAGCCAGGTTAAGCAAACTAAGTCGGGCTTGAACTTTAATATCACCCAAACAGAAGCCGAGATACGACGCGATTACATATACGAAGAGTACGCTATCATCGCACCGAAGCGCCATGATCGCCCGTTCGACTTCCGCGGCAACGACCATCCACTGATTGAGACGGCTTCCAGCCCGCATTTAGACGATCAGAAAACGCTCGATGAACTAAAATCACCCCTTGGCGGCTGGCCGGTCAAGGTAGTCGAGAACAAATTCCCCGCCATCTCTCTTAAAACCCCTAAAGCCTACGGCGAACAAGAGCTTGTGGTCGATACACCCCTGAGCAACCTTCCTCCAGGCCGTTTAAGCGTTGAATCTATGCGAGATGTCCTACGAGTCTACCAGCAGCGCATTCACAAGCTCAGCAGCCTAGAACACATCAAATACGTGCAGGTATTCAAGAACGACGGCCACCATGCAGGCGCCTCGCTTGCCCATGCTCACACTCAAGTCTTTGCCCTGCCGCTCATCCCGCCGCGTTACCTGGCGCGAGCCCAGGCTGCCGAGGATTATTGGCGAGAAAAGCACTCAGACCCGTTTGAAGATATTATTCGCTTTGAGCAAAAGGAAGCGACACGCATTATATCTGGCTCAGATGAGTTTCTTTGCTTCGCACCCTACGCTTCTGGTTGGCCGCTTGAAGCCTGGATTCTTCCTAAGCGAAATATCCAGAGTTTTGCCGACTGTAACGAGGTAGAAATAAAGGAAATCGCCAATACGTTGTTGAATTTACTACGTAGGCTTAATGGTAACGGCATAAACTATAACTTCTATATCGAACAAGGCCTTGCCGAGCACCAAAGGTGGGTGCTCAAAGTCATTGGCCGCGAAGTGGTCAGCCCCTTGGGTGGACTAGAGGTCTCAACTGGGATCATGATCAATACCATCCCCCCCGAAGCAGCTGCAGCCTGGTATAAAGCTCCATAATTCTTATGGTTGACAGTTTGGTTTTTGTTCGATAATCTCCTGTAAAAGGAGGTTTTCATGTTAGCAAAAGTTCATAGTGTCACCCACCTAGGGCTAAGTGCGCAAATAATCGATATCGAAACAGATATGAGCAATGGTCTGCCCGGGTTCCTGGTGGTTGGGCTCGCCAATAAAGCCGTCGAGGAGTCCAAGGAGCGCGTCAGGAGTGCGCTGAAGAACTCTGGGCTAAACTTCCCGCCCAAGCGCATCACGGTCAACCTTGCCCCGGCAGACCTGCCCAAGTCTGGCAGCTCTTTCGACATCGGCATTGCCGTTGGCATACTCCTGTCGTCCGGGCAGATAGAACCATTGAGTAAGCGGGCGCTGTTTTATGGGGAACTTGCCCTCGACGGCTCCACCCGCCCAGTACCTGGCTGTTTAGCAGCCAGTCAGGCGGCTGCAGATGCTGGCTTCGAAGAAATCTACGTTTCAGATCGCAACGCCGAACAGGCGGCACTCACCCGAGGGGTTAGTGTATATCCGGTGCGTAACCTTGCTCAGCTCTACAAACATCTCATTGGTGAGGACAAAATCACTCCACTCACAACATCAATACCTAAACCTATCAGAAGTAATGATCGCGCAGATTTTGCTGAAGTCTATGGCCAAGAACAGGCCAAGCGAGCTGCAGAAATAGCAGCTGCGGGTGGTCACAATATCCTATTGTCTGGCCCTCCTGGATCAGGTAAGACACTGCTAGCCAAGGCAATTGCCGGAATACTACCACAGCTCAGCTACCAGGAGATACTCGAAGTTACGCGTGTACACGGCCTTTGTGCCGAATCGACAGATAGGCTAGTTTCTGAGAGGCCATTTCGCTCCCCTCACCATACTTCAAGCAGTATCGCACTGACTGGTGGTGGACAATGGCCAAAGCCAGGGGAAATCAGTCTCGCCCATCATGGCGTACTATTCCTGGACGAACTACCAGAATTCCCAAGGAGCGTGCTGGAAGTACTCCGCCAGCCACTTGAGGACAAAGAGGTCAGCATCGCTAGGGCGAACGCAACGTACCGTTTCCCAGCAAATTTCATGCTTGTAGCCACCCAAAACCCTTGTCCATGTGGATATGCCGGAGACACCCTTGCATCATGTCGGTGCAGCCCCACGCAGGTGAGTAGATACCAGCATAAGGTCTCGGGGCCCTTACTCGACCGAATTGATCTTAAAGTGCATATGGGCAGAATCGAAACCGATCAACTGCTCGAACAGCGCCGCGGCGAACCGAGCAAGGATATTGCTAAGAGAGTTCATAAAGCACGGCTCAAGCAACAAGTACGGCATAAAGACCCTAGCATGCCGAGACCTAATAGCGAGCTGACAAATCGGGAAGTAAGAGAGCACTGCAAGCTAGACGGCCAAACGCAGACTATTGCTAGTCAGGCAGTTAATCAGCTTAGACTCTCGGCCCGTTCGTATATGCGCATACTCAAAGTCAGCCGTACAATCGCGGACTTAGCTGATAGTGACTCAATTGAGCTGCAACACTTTAGCGAAGCCCTGCAATACAGACTATAGGTCGAAAAGCTTAAAAACCTGGGAGCCAATAGACGTAAATGTAAACAGGCACCATAACCCAATGAGGCCAGCTAAAATAACAATAGCCAGGAGCAACGAATGTCGAACCTCCCTGCGAGCGCGCTGAGCTACTACCTGAGTGGTATCGTCGCCCTGCTTCTTTGAAGACTGCTTAGACGTAGTCGCGGGGATCACTACCTCCAGAGTGTCATCCGTAGAGGTCGCAGACGCCTCGCCGGTTGAGACAACCTGTTGCTTAGAGCGAGCTTTATACGTTGATTTCTTACGATTATGCTTCTTTTTCTTTGCCATGTCGCCAAAATCTCCTTATGTAGCTATTGTAGTCGCTTAGCCCTACGTTGCCAACAGCGCACCCCAGCAGCTATAATAGTATGGCTAATTATAGGTCGTGGGTGGAAATATTCCTTATCATAGTTTCTTTAAGTTCAATTGCTATTGCGGTATATAGCTTCGTTCAGATGCAGGCACTAAAAAAGTCTTATGGTGTGTTTTTTGACCGGCAAAACCCTCAAAGCATAGAACAGCTCCTAAAAAAGTACGATGCGGATGTGAAAGACAACGCCAAAAAGCTTGATGAGCTAGCGACATTCAGTGCAAACCTTCATAAGCTCAGCTCTAGGGGTCTAACTCGGGTGGGCATGGTTCGTTACAACCCATTTAACGACAAGGGCGGGGATCAGAGCTTCTGCCTAGCTGCCCTCAACCGACATTTGGACGGCTTTGTCTTGTCCGCCATACACTCGCGCACTGGCGCCAGGCTGTATGCCAAAGAGATTATCGAGGGTAAGAGCAAGCACCACCTATCTGATGAAGAAATGCGCGCCATCCAAAAGGCAATGGCCAACCGAGACGAAGCATGAAGATTCCAAGCCTATTTACTGCCCATCGCAATAAGCAAAACATCTCGCTTTTGCGAGGAGAGCTCTTCATCCTTGCCCCGGCAGTGGCAACAGGCAAACTTATAACCGAGGATGACATCATGATCGACTCTAAGTTTAATGGATCAATTACCTCCTCCGGACACTTGACCATTGGTCCGAACGCAGCAATTATTGGGAATGTCGCTGGCCGCACCATCCACCATCAAGGAGCACTAGAAGGCGAGATTCACGCTCAGGATGCTGCAATAATTCAAGGCGGATCTCACCTTAAAAAAAGTAAAGTTACTGGCTTAAAAGTCGATATTCAACCTGGCAGTCAACTTATTGATGTAAATGTAACAACAAATTAGATGCACCACTATCTTATAGACGAACGCGCCGCAACTTCTCAGCTTCAAGGCCAGCTTGGCAAGATTCAAAGCTGGATAAAGACAAGCCGCGTCGCTGGCGAACAACACAACCTAAAAAGCCCCCAGCAAATCATTGAACAAATCCAAAAGATCATAGCTAACTCCTCAACCAAGCCGACTATCGTCGTCATTGGCGACGACTTTAGCCTTGATATTGCGATTTCCTCGCTCAAAGACGAGCAAAGATCGATTACGCTTGGCTTTATCCCCCTTACTGCAGGCTCACCGAGCGCGACTCTACTTGGCTTTAAGGACTGGAGACAGGCCTGTAACGCGCTCATTAAGGCCAAGCGAGCTAAGTTTCAGCTTATTGCCGTAGAAGACTATGCGGTCCTTTCCGAATGCTTACTCGCCCCCAAGTCTGAGCTCAGCCAAAGCGGTACGGTCGAAACCAAGCTCGCCCTAGACGACGAGCTCAAGGTCCAACTACCCGAATCAGAACTAACAATCACGAATTTAAGTCATGAATCACACCTACAGACAAAGAAGACTCCATTTATGATCGAATCAACCATTGTCTCGGCGGCACACCTCCACCTCCAGGACAAAAAGCCACTTTTCAACGTTCCAGGCATCAAGCGGCCCACCTCTCGGCAGCCAATTCTTAAGCTCAAGGGCACTACGGCGACCATCGCAACCACCGTCCCTCTATTACTCCAGGGAATCGTCCAGCTGCGTACTAATTTCACAGTGCGGCCCCTCCCTGTTCAGCAACAACTCATTGCAGATAGCAAGTCCGACCCACTTGCATAAAGATATATTGATTTCTTGCCTGCTTAGTGCTATCATACTCTTTGAGCTTTAAGGAGATCTCTTTATAAAAGACAGAATTCGGCTGAATCACGAGATAACTGCACCTAGTGTACGGTTATTTGGTTCTGACTCTGAACAACTTGGCATCGTCTCGATTCGCGAGGCGCTTACTATTGCAGAGAGTCAGGGGTTCGACCTCGCCGAGGTGTCTCCAACTGCCGATCCTCCCGTAGTCAAACTCGTTGACTGGGGCAAATATCGGTACGAACAAGAGAAGCAGCTACAAAAGAGCCGTCGAAATCAAAAGAATGTCGAAGTTAAGCAAGTCCGATTAGGACTTAAGACTGGCAGTCACGATATCGAGGTTAAGCTCAAAGCAGCTATAAAATTCCTAGAGCAAGGTAACAAAGTTAAGGTCAACCTACGCTTCAAGGGCCGTGAGATTACACACCCAGAGCTAGGACGCGCCATACTCGACGATTTCTACACTAAGCTCTCAGAAATCGCCACGAAAGAGCAAGAACCCAACCTTTCAGGGCGGGAATTATCGATGGTAGTATCAAGGAGAAAAGATGCCAAAGCTAAAGACGAATAAAACCATGAGTAAGCGAGTGAAGATCACCGGCAGCGGCAAGATCCTTCGCCGCAAAGCTACTCGTGCCCACAAGTTGACGATCAAGTCGGCTAGCCGCAAGCGTGGCTTCACACTTGAGCATGGTGTTTCCCTCGGTGACAGCAAAAATATCAAGAAAATGTTAGGATTATAACGACATGAGAGTTAAGCGAGGCGTTACAGCCAGAAAACGACATAAGAAGGTACTAAAAGCCGCTAAAGGCATGAGCCACGCGCGCACTTCATCGTACCGCAAAGCCCACGAAGCAGTCCTAAAGGCACTTTCCTATCAGTACCGAGATCGCCGCAATCTAAAACGTGATATGCGTAGTCTTTGGATTACTCGCATCAATGCGGCCGCAAACCTCCATGGGGTTTCTTACTCACAGCTTATCTCCAGTCTCACTAAGGCCAATATCAAGCTGAACCGCAAAGTCCTCGCAGAACTCGCTGTTAACCAGCCAAAAGCCTTCGAGGCAGTCGTAAAAGCGGCTAAATAATAACCGCTCCCCGCACACTATACAAAAACACCCGGCAGTTAGGCCGGGTGTTTTTGTATAGTGTGCTCTCAGCTCTCAGAGCAAATGCCTAGCGCACGAACACAAGCTGGCTTGCCGTATCACGCTTGACGGCAGTACCATTTGGAAGCTCTCCAGACTGCAACCTATAGGCCCGAGGTAGCTCGACCGTTTGCGAGATATACTGATCAAAGCTACCAATCGGCTTTTCAAACAAGCTCTTCACGACAACTTGGCTGCCAAGCTCGTACTTGAATGGCAACGTATAGCTCAAACGATACTCTGCCGACATACCGGGGCTCAACGCAGAATAGAATGTAAGCACGCTGCGGCCAGACTCCTTATATACAGCTCGTGAAAAAGCCGTATCTGAAACTATACTGCCACTGCGGGCAGGTATCGCAACTTTAATGAAGCTCAGGTTGTCTCCAACCAACCATTTAGTCTTCCCATCATGCGGATCAACATACTGATGCATGTATTCTCCGGTGTGCTTGCGCTTAATGATCACGTCCACTCGTGCCGTGCCGTCATCTGCAATTACGAGTTTTTGTTCAATATCTTGCCGCATGAAGGGGCTGCTTTTATTGGCCCCAATGTTTGCTTCGGCAACCATAAGATAGTTGCCTTCCGCTGGCTCGAGCCCACCGTCAAGATCGCGAGACTCTAGCCGCTGTTGTGCGGCTGAGTTCGTGCTATATACCGCGATCTGCTTCTGATCAACCATATCCGTAAGCATCCTGCCGTAATCATCCAGCTGGGCAGCGTTACTAGTCTCCACAAGCTGCTTTAACAGCGTATTTGCCAACACTCCGAGTATCGTCTTGGGGTCTTTGCCTGCTTGCTTATCTGTACCTGCCTCTACTTCTAGCTGAACTTTAGTCAGAAAGTTATCATGTGTTACATCGAAGCCATATGAATCAAGACGGACGGGGCCAGTCACCTTCAGCAGTTCGCGCACTACATTCGGTGTCATCATTACGACGTTATCCACCTTCTTACCTGATTCTAGTTCGAATAACTTTGCAGCTCGTTGTGCATTATTCCGCCATTCTAAGTCCACCCCACTATCGCGTAGATATATTTTGGGCATCAGAGTCAGCTCTGGAGTCGACGTCTCTAGCCGACTATCCTCTATCTCGATCCGATGATCGTAGTAGTACACACTATGAATCGGGTCTATCTTTGGCCCCCTACCCCTATCCGCATCAATGTAGCCTACCGAGCCGATGAATCCACCTCCATACCTCATCTCGGCGTTGTTACTAAACAAAATAAGGGTCCTGGAGCGGCCGTTTTGGCCAAGGATTTGTGATACAACGGCATTATAGTCACCAATCGTGGCGACCCTGCGATCAACTACTTGCAGCGCCTGTACGACAGACCACAGCATGATACCACCCACCAATACGGCAACAGCGGCCAGGAAGAACTTACTGAGCCTGGTTCGCTTCAACGACTTCTTGGATTTCACGTATAAACCTTTCTTCGCTGAATTCTTCGGCTCGTTTACGAATACGAACACTATCCCACTGCTTTTGATCGAATTGCTCTAATGCTGCTGTAACATCGTCGACAGTCTGCTTGCCAAACAAGATGCCAGTAGCTCCATCTACTACAGTTTCGGCCGCCCCGCCTTTACCATATGCTATTACTGGCTTACCACAGGCCATAGCCTCCACCGGGGTAATGCCAAAGTCCTCTTCCCCTGGGAACATGAAGCCTTTACACCCCTCAAACAGCTTTGTGACCTCTTCGTCGGTTGGTTTGCCAACAAATTCAATGCTCGAGCCGGCAAGTGATCGGAGGTGCTTCAGTTCGGGCCCGTCCCCTGCCACGATTAGCTTTAGTCCAAGCTTCGAGCAAGCCTCAACCGCCAAATCAAACCTCTTATACGCCACAAGGCGCGACAAAACGAGCATGTAGTCCCCTTGTTTGGTGTCGTTCGTATTGAAGCGCTTAATATCAACAGGCGGAAACACTACCTGAGAATCACGCTTGTAGTATTTTTTAATACGTTTTGCAACGGTGGCGGAATTGGCCACCAGAGCGTCTGGGCGCTGAGCAGCAGCATAGTCCCATCGGCGCATCTTACGTACAAAATACGGTGTAATTAAGCGAATAACCGGGTTAAGACCTCCGAAGCCCGGGTCTTTTAGGTACTGATCGTAATTGCTCCAGTAGTAGCGGACTGGTGTGTGAACGTATGACACATGCAAGGTCTCGGTAGCGGTAATGATGCCCTTTGCCTCTGCACTACTGCTTGAAATTACGAGGTCGTAGCCAGCAAAGTCAAAGCTTTCGAATGCCAAAGTACGAAGAACTGGGAACAGCTGGTGTTTCCGCCTGGCAAGCGGCCAATGCTGCAAGAATGAAGTCTTCACCTTTCCTTTGAACTGCGGGAGTGCTGATTCATTGTAGACGCTCGTAAATATATCCGCTTGGGGGTATGCCTTGAGCAAAGATTCCACTACGCGCTCGGCGCCACCAATGTTGGTCAACCAATCATGAACGATCGCAACTTTTAAATCTGTCTTCTTCTTAGTAGCCACGGCCACGTACCACCACCCCAAGCGTTCGCCATAGAATCACTAGATCCATCCATAAACTCCAGTTCTCTACATAATAGATATCAAGCTCAACCCGCTCTTTATAGCTAATATCATTCCGCCCTGAGACCTGCCACAAACCAGTCAGGCCCGGCTTGATCGTCAGGAACTTCCCCCCTAATTCTCCGTACCGCTCAAGTTCGTTTTCTACAATTGGGCGCGGACCGACGAGACTAAGGTCTCCCTTGAGTACATTAAACAGCTGAGCAAGCTCGTCAATACTCGTTTTGCGAGTGAATCGCCCGATGGTGCTGACCCTGGGGTCCTTTTTGAGCTTCTGATACTTCCTGAACTCCTCTACAAGCTTTGGGTCTCCAAAGCTAGCAATAACCTCCTCACGAGTCTTTGAGCCAAACTTTCCTCCATCGCAGTACTCTGCCTTCATAGAGCGAAACTTGTAAATCTTAATCTTTCTGCCAGTACGGGAGAGTCTTTCGTCTAGATAGAAAACGGGGCCGGGATCAGTAATCTTTATAATCAATGCGATGAGCAAAAACAGTGGGCTGAGCACAATTACACCGATTAATGATGCAAAAAAGTCAACGATTCTCTTAAGTATCCTGCCCCATCCCTCCAAAGGAGTGGTCTTTAGTTCCAGTACTGGCACGCCGCCGTAAAGTGCAGTCTGTACGTTCGTGCTGTACAAGCCGACTACGTTGGGAACGAAACGATAAGCAATCTGGTGCTGCTGGCAAAAGCCGATCAGCTCGACATCTCGCTGCCCACCAGTATGCAAATGAATAATTTCATCAATATGGTTTTTCTTGTGGAGGCGAGCAAGCTCTTCGGGTGATAGGCTGCGGAGGTCCTTCGTATCTAATTCGTCGTTCAGGACACGGAATCCCTTACCTAAGCCTAATCGCAGCTCTGTAATAAGCTTCTGCGGGGCCAGAATGAGTACCTGATGAACGCCAATGCCGTAGTGGAATAGGACGCGCTGTACCACGCTGACAATTAGCCTGGCGGTAGAAACAAGCAAGACGGTGAAGGCGAAGCCATAAATGATGATACTTTTTGAGGGGAAGATGGGTCGTGTATTGAAAAAATCCATCACCACGAGCGCCATCACCCCACAAGCAGACGCAATAAAGACTTTTACAAACTCGTCTATCCTGCGCCGAGTGCTCTCGAGGCTATATAGTCCTAGTATTGCGAATATGAATACCCAGATTGGCAGGAGTATTACGAGATAACGCAGATACTCGTAGCCGCCCACGTCATAAGCCAGTGGCTTGGTGCTCCCGGCTCTATAAAAATACGCGGCCACGAAGCCCACGATCATCATGGCGTAATCAATTGGCACCAGGACTAGACTAAAGATAAGTTCGCTGCGTTTCTTCATGGTTCTTACCCTATATTTTACCATACAAAAGGCCCAACGATTGCCAATGTAATGGCGCGTTGGGCGCTTTGCCTAGTTAGCTAGCGATAAGCCGAATTCTGTTGCCCACAAGTGGGCTGCGATCATCTATCTCTACTTGCGTAGCGTCCACCTTGCGGTGAATCATGCGACAAACCTCAAAAAAGAGCGAGCAGCTCTGCCTTACGGCGAGGCCCATAGTCTTGCAGCAAGTGGGGTTTACCTCTAGACGCAGTCACCTGCGCCTACTGTGCGCTTTTACCGCACTCTTTTCACCCTTACCCGACGAATCGGGCGGTATTGTCTCTGTGGCACTTTCCCTAAGGTTGCCCTCGGTTGCCGTTAGCAACCACCCTGCTCTATGCTGTTCGGACTTTCCTCTCCCTGGGAAGGGAGCGACCGCTTACTAACTAACTAGGCTGTTATTATACGATATTTGGGGCTATAAGTCGAGCTATACTTGTGCGTCCAAACACACGTTAACCTGTGCATCGGCCAACTTATTAAACTCCCTACGCACGTGGCTAAAGCTAATCCGTGGCGCAACACCTAGCAACCTTTGCACCTCGGCATAAAGAGGCTTCATGTCTGGGTGCTTAACTCTATAAATACCGTTGAGCTGCTTCATGACTAGCTCACTATCCAAGTAGAAGTCTGCCTGTTCTACTCCCGCCCCACCGAGCTTCTTCAATGCTAGAATAACCGCGCTATATTCAGCATAATTGTTCGTCCTAATGCCTAGATATTCATGATATTCGGCCAAGACTTCGTCGTTTGTTGTAGTAATTACTACGCCAGAGGCAGCGGGACCCGGGTTGCCCCTTGAGCCACCGTCGCAGAATACCTTTATGTGCTTTGGAAATTCCACCTTTAAGACCTCCACAGCCATACTGCAATCACGAGTGCGCCAAAGGCTATCCTATAGATTACGAACAGGCGTAAATTATGCGTACCCAGATACTTTAGGAGCCACTTTATGACCGCCAAACCGACCAAGCAGGAGACCAAAATACCCACAGCAAGCTCTACGACGGACAGGTTTGGATTCGGATTCTGCACTAAGCCGTACGCCTTGTACATGCCTGCCCCTAGGCTGATTGGAGCTGCTAGCAAAAAGCTGAACCGAGCAGCGTCTTCACGCTTTAGCCCCCGCCACAAACCTGCAGTCATGGTTATGCCAGACCTAGAGGTACCCGGTATGAGCGCTAATGCCTGAGCAAAGCCGATTACGAGTGTGTCCTTCAGCCCGATATCCTTGCTGCCGCGGTTGAGCTTGGCAATGTTGTCCACGTAGAGCAGCAAAAAGCTAAATAAAATCATACCCACCCCTACAATGAGCGGTGCCATTGGGCTATCGTGTAGCGTTGCCTCGATCCATTTGTCTCCCACTAGTCCAACGAGCGCTGCTGGCACGGAAGCGGCGGCGATGTAGAGAAGCATTGGGCTACGGTCCTTCCACAGTTGCCAGAAATCCTTATAAAAGTACGCGAGTAGAGCAACGGCAGTACCTATGTGTATCGCCGCGTCAAAGGTCAAGCCGAGGTCCTGGAGCCCAAAGAGCCATGGTGTCACCAACAAATGCGCCGAAGATGAGATGGGCAGAAACTCGCTGATGCCCTGAATTACTGATAATAATAAGACGGTAAGCATAGCTGCTATTGTATCTCGCTCAAGGGGTGGTCGGCAAGGTAGGCACGAATCTTGTCGGCTTCTGGCTTAAGTACGCCCATGCCAACAAATCCTGAGTTCTTATCATGATCCATGTCCTCTTCGCTCTCTATTGGCACGAGGTGAACGTGCACGTGTGACACCCCCAAGCCCATCAGCTGAGCAGCAACCACCTTTGGTCGATACACGCTATCCAGCACGATCGCGAAGCGTCGTGCCACATCCATAACCTCTGCAAATTCATCACCATTCATTTCGTAAAAGAACTTAGTCTGCTTCTTTGGAACAACCAAAGAGTGGCCTGGTGTATTTGGCGCCGCAGTCAGCATCACAAAGACTCGATCATCTTCGTACAGGACTTCTCCGGGCAATTCACAGGCCAAGACTTTTAGAAAAACACTCTGCTCTTTCATCGCGATCCCACTCCTTTACTTACCTGATGAATATTGAACCAATTCATTACTCACTTTGGCATTATTCGCCATTTCTTCCGCTTGAATCATAGCCCGTTGATAAACTCCGCCAATTTGGTCCAATTGGGCCGATACTGCCTTCTGAGTGGTCTGCAAATAGTGTCCGTAGGCCACGAGTGCTAGGACAATGAATAGTACTTTTGCTCGCATTGTATGAATGTCCTTTACTGCCATTATATTCCCTCATTATCATGGTAGCGAGCATAAGCTACTTCTTACTCTTCCCCTCTTCCAACTCCACCCCACCCTGAATGATGGTGATAGGGGTATTGAGGTAGTGTGAGGCTAGGGCTATGAAGTTATCTTGCTGGGCACGGATGGAGGTTCTCTTGGCTAGGAAGTCCCGGTTGAGTTTGTCTTTACGTATTTCATTACTACTTTGGTAGTACAGAGACAGGGCAAAGCAGAGCAAGAGGACAAAGAGAACGTACGGGAAGCCAATGGCAGCTTGTTGTGGTACAAAGCGAGCTACAGCCAGTACCGTACGATCCAACCAGCCGAGGCGTGAGGTGCTCGGAGTAGCTGCAGGGGTTGGGAACTGGGTTGAGATGATCTTAGGCGTTACAGAGGTCGTAGGAGGTGTTGGAGGTACAACCGTAGTTGGGCAGGTGTTGGTGGTAGTACAGTCTACCTTAGGGCAGGTGTTGGTTTCTTCGCAGGTGGGAGGTTTAGGGCAAGTGTTGTTGGTGGTGCAGTCTACGGGCACAGCAGGAACATTGAAAGCAATACTGGCTTTAGGAGGAGTAATGGCGCCGATGAAGTTGTTACCAGCAAGCGTGGTTACATCCAAAACTCCTGGTGCGTGGTTCAGAGGGTACCCCTGAGCGCTCAAGAATGCACCAGACTGGAGTGAATATACTTCAGTTACGTTGTCGGCACTCGAGGTCAAGTAAGAAGTATAGAGTTTTGTCCCGCCGCCACCTAATCCCATGCCCCAATTGAATTGGCCCATGCTCCCAGTATCCACTACAGGAGCAGTTGGGAAAGGGATATAACTAATACTGTTATTTGCAAGGCTGAACTTCAGGCCCGAGTAAGCAGAGGTATCGGGGCCCGACCTAGCACTAAAGTATATGCTGTTCGTGCTTTCTTCATAGTATCCCCCGAGGGGCAGGATGATAGTACTACCAAGCGGGGACACTACGATGCTGTCGATAAGCGCTCCTGTAGTCAGATTATAGGATTTTATAAAGGTAGTAGCCTCGAATTCGGGGCTTTGATACGAGGACGTCACTCTAGTCCCAGAAACATAAGCCACGTTATCTTTAACAACAAAGCCTCCTGGATACTGTGTCTCAGTCTGATTTGAGTTATCCAATGTATCAATCGTATCTATTACGCTCATGTCGGCCGTATCAATAACATATATGCGCCCAGCTAATGGTCTAAAATCGGGGTCAATATCAACGTATGGCGCTGATGGCCCTACGTAGCTGAACAACTTCGAGCCATCCGCCGAAACAAAGGTGCGAATTGCACCATAAACAGCATTAAGACCTAGGTTGGCTATGGCTATGGGGGCCCCTCCGTTCGGTAAGCTCTTTACAACCCCTCCGCTATTGAGGGTCATATATATATACTGGCCGTCTGGGGACGCTGTCATATCGGTAGGTGCAGCATTTTGACCTAGTGATTGCGTATCTACACCGCCGGTTTGAGGGTCGATAATCCAGAAAGTGCCCGAGCTTAAAAATAGATCGAACCCCTGAACAATTACCTTCCTCTCCGCCCCCTGGCCTAGAACCGAAACGTTGCCAGCATACGAACCCAGTGGAAGTGTAATGCTCTTTATTAGTTGGTCGTTCGACGTATCGTACACCTTAATTATCGAGCGAAGGTTGTTAACGTCTACTATCGGCACAAACATGACTTCTGCCCCCGGAACCCACTTGGCATCCAGGGTATGGGAGCCTGCTGCGATGCCGCTGGCGCTGTAGGACCAGTTGCCTTGTGCGTTGACAGCGGTAGTCCCTACCTGTTGGCTATCTACAAATATACTGACTGTTTGATTAGCAGGCCCAGTGCCGGTTATAACGCTCGTGCCTCCCGTAAAGCTCGCCCCAGTAGCTGGAGAGGTTATGGTTACGAAGGGAGTATTAATGATTGGCGTAGGAGCCGGATCGACCACCAGAGTGAGCTCCTGGGTATCGGTATCTCCGCCACCAGGGCGGATGTCCTGAGCCTGGATAGTAAAAGTATAGGTGCCCGCAGTAGTTGGAGTTCCTTCTAGGTAGCCATTGAGCGTAAGAGAGATGCCGTCCGGGAGAGAGCCAGACACAAGGGAGAATACCGGCTGGGTAACGTAGTTGGAATACTGAATCGTAATATCATAAGGGGCATCAACCCTACCATTCGGTAGCGTAGCGGTATCGATGGCTAAACTCGGGAAGTCTGGAACAACGATCGTGTACTCCTGGGTGTCAGTTCCTCCCTGCCCATTCCCCCTGCTATCTTGAGCCTGGATGGTAAACGTATATGTACCGGGCGTAGTTGGATTGCCGGCCACGGATATCGAGGTATTCCCCAGAGCCTGGAGTGATAGGCCGGGGGGCATTGTGCCTGCAACGACGGTGTAGGTGACATCTCCAACACTTCCTTGTGAGTAGACGTTTTCGCTATACGGCAGACAACAAGGTTGAGAATGAACAATGTCAGGCAAGGCCACAGTTGTAATCTCTAGTGGAGCCTGATATGCATCGACAACGATGCTTAGGGCCTGGGTGTCGGTGGAGTTACTGTCCGCTGCTGTAACCTCGAAGTTGAAGGTCCCCTCCGCAGTCGGAGTTCCCGTAATATAGCCAGTCGATGAGTTCAGGCTCAAGCCATCAGGTAGTGCACCAGAGGTAACCGAATAGGTCACTCCCCCCGTAGCATTGTCTGTATTCACGAGGTCTTGATACTCAACCGTGGTAGTACCGCCCTGGAGTGCAGTAGTCGCAATGTTGATTGGCACATCAGGGCAGGCACCCGTTGTAAATGTTGCATCATTTCCGTAGGTAGTACCATTTGCATCAGTGGCAAAGGCCCTGTAGTGATATGCCGTGCCGCATGTTAGTCCAGAGATGTTTGACTGAATTGCAGATGAGTAAGTAATAAGTTGGGGCGGTCCTTGCTCAGTCCAGTCCCACGATGCAGTAACAACATTGCCTTCATTATCCACCCAAAGCGAGTGTGGCCTGTACTCATTAACAGCAGATTGGTCGTAAAACCAACTTAATATAAACTGGCCATTGGAATTAAACTTTTGGATTCGATCACGATCTACGATATAAACATTATCATTAACATCAACGGCGATAGCCGTAGGGATAGTAAACTGCCCACTCGTTGTCCCATTACCGTAATTACCAGGCCCAGTGCCCCCGATTGTTAATATCGGCTGGCCCGTTGTAGCAGCATTAATTTTGTGGACACTATGATAGGTGCTATCAACAACGTAAATATCATCATTCGTGTCTATTGCTAGGTCGTACGCAGGATGCCTGTATATCCACTTATCGCCGCCTTGCCCAATCGGGACCGTCCAGTCATTCAAGAGCACCGTGCCAGAAGCGTTATACCTATGCACATAGCTACGATACTCTCGCAGATACCAGGGCCCGGAAGCGTTCATGCCAGTTACATACACACTACCAGTCGAATCAACAGCAACAGCCGTGTTTTCATCACCCGTCGGCAATGCAAATTGCCCCTCATAGTCGCCGTTTTGGCTAAGAATCTGCACTCGGTCGTTATAGTCGTCCACTATATAGAATTTTCCATCCGGGCTAATGGCAATGTCTGTCGGATGGCTGAACTGACCATTCCCGCTACCTGTCGAACCCCAGGTACTTTGTAAAATCCCGTTTTTCGAGTACTTGAGGATATTATTGTTTGTGGTGTCGACTATAAATCTATTGCCGTCAGCGTCAACCGTCATACCATATGAGGCGTAATTAGCTTGCAAGTTAGAACTGGCTGCAATCGTATATGACGATGCGACCTTAAAACCGGGATTTACCGTACTATCGACAGTTTGTGTGCCGTAATTTGAATCTAGCCCATATTGAAATCCACGCTGCGTAACGCTATCCGGCAAGTTGGTAGTTCCTTCTAAACTTGCGCCCGTTTGACTAAGATTGCTAGCTGACCCCGTAGTGACTACTCGGCTGAAGGCATCGATAGTGATCGCAAGAGCCTGTGTGTCACTCGCCTCACTGTCAGTAGCCTGTACGGTAAATGTTGAATCTCCTACAACACTTGGCGTGCCGCTGATTTCTCCGGTCGAGGCATTGAGCGACAAGCCAGCCGGCAATGACCCTGCCGTAACATTGAATGTAGTGGGGCCCTGGCCGTCCGCTGTGGCGATCGTCTGGGAGTACGCCTGCCCTACAGCGCCATTTGGCAGCGATGTAGTACTAATCTCTATCGAGGTATTATCTTCAAGAATCTTTACTGTGCTTGTGGCCATGTCGGGCGCCACAAGAGTGCCGTTGCCCTCAGCTGACAAGGTGAAGCTAAATGCATCAATAGCCGCAGATGTCAAAAACACTCCTGCTGTGCTAAATTTTTGGATTCTACCGTTAGCAAAAAGCTGCCCAGCATAATCTATTACATACACTCTGTCCTGCGGGTCTATACTTATGGCCAAAGCTGCCGTAAACTGGCCGTTACCGCTACCCTCGCTTCCCCATTGGCCCATATACGTACCTGTGTTGGAAAACTTCTGAATACGGAAATTGCCGCTGTCCACAACGTAAACATTACCCGCGCTGTCTACATCGAGGCCTAGCATTCCCCCTGCCGCGAACTGGCCGTTACCAGACCCCACGCTTCCCCACTGCCCTAGCAATGTTCCCGCAGAGGAATACCGCAGGACAGACGAAGCGCTACTAATTGAATCGATAACGCCCACATACACTGTACCGCCACTACTGGCTGCGATGCCATACGCAAGCTTATTGGCTGGCAATGCCCAACTGCCAGTATTTACCCCAGTCGAACTAAACTTTTCGACATATGTTGTATTCGTTGCATAGATGTTATTACTGCCGTCGCTGGCGAGCATGATGATCCCTTCATTCCAAAACTTGCCAGGAGTATGATCGGTAGTCCTGCCGCCCCACTCGGCAACATACTGGTTACTGGAATTAAACTTCTGCAGCCTTCCTGTTAAATAATCCACCACATATCGATTGCCCGCGGTATCGGTCGTAACGCCCATTGGGTCGGTGAACTGACCTGGTTCTGCATTCCCCCACCTAGCCTGATACGTGCCGCTGGAATTAAACTTCTTAAGCGCAGTGCTATATGCGCCGTATTGGCGCTCATCTAACACATAAATGTCCCCGCTACTACTTACAGCCATTTGTGACACTTCCGTAAACTGAGAGTTGCCGGTGCCTTGG
Source organism: Patescibacteria group bacterium (assembly GCA_052034495.1). Classification (GTDB taxonomy): domain Bacteria; phylum Patescibacteriota; class Saccharimonadia; order CAILAD01; family JADZBC01; genus CAYPSN01. The sequence continues at coordinate 944 of JBPOIL010000025.1, read as the reverse complement.
CTGCCCCACTGTAGTTGATACACTCCGCTTGAGTTGAACTTCTGGACTCTGAAGTTGCCAGAATCGACTGCATACAGGTTGCCGCTACTGTCTGTCCCTATATCTCCAATGTATGAGAACTGACCGTTACCGACACCAGCACTACCAAATTGAGACTGGTATACGCCACTAGAGTTAAACTTCTGAATGCGATTTCCGTCGGCTACGTATATATTACTGCCCGAGTCAATTGTAATTGAACCCATGCTGGTAAATTGACCATTACCCGCACCTGCGCTACCAAATTGAGACTGGTATATGCCGCTAGAGTTAAACTTCTGGACTCGGTTATTCCCGCTATCCGCGACATATACATCCCCTGACGAATCTACCGCTATCCCAGATGGAGACTGGAACTGCCCATTGCCAGTGCCTGCGCTGCCAAACTGAGCTTGGTACACCCGTGAAGAGTTAAATTTCACTACGCGCAAATCAACCTGATCGAGCACGTAGGCATTATTCGACGAATCAAAGGCAATCTTTACTTCATTCTGGAACTGCGCTGGGCCGCCGGTAATCTCACCCCACATTCGCACCTCTCCGCCCGTGTTCGTAGTTTCTTGGATGCGATTATTGCCGGTAGGTTCTGCAGCAACATGCACATTGCCATCTGGGCCAACCGCGATAGCATCTGGTAGTTCGTACTGATAGGCAAAGTTCGGCAACGAACCTACCACTGAGATGCCACCTGACGCCTTAATCTTATCCGCATACCACAGCAATCCCCCTGCTACTGTCTGAACAGATATGAGGCCTAGGAGAATAAAAATAGCCGTCTTACTAACCTTTAGGGTGGTAGATGGCTTTAGGTGGAGCCTTTGGAGTAATGATTTGGCTTTATCTGCCATTGTTTGTTTTTGGTGGTTTGTCTGGAGAGAAACCGCCCTCTTCTCCTTCAATAATGC
>JBPOIL010000018.1:0-63450 GCA_052034495.1 Patescibacteria group bacterium | reverse complement strand
CGACTCCACATCGACTAGCGTCAATGCTTCAAAGTCTCCCACCTATGCTACACAAAGTAAGACCGGACACAATGCCAAGCTGTAGTAAAGCTGCACGGGGTCTATCCGTCTTGGTGCGGGTAAACGGCATCTTTACCGCTATTGCAATTTCACCGGGTCCCTCGTTGAGACAGTACCCATATCGTTACGCCATTCGTGCAGGTCGGAACTTCAATCCGTTATCTGTGATTACTCACAGGACCAGACTATATCTTCCCAAAGATGTATTTGCGCTTCCCCTGGTTTAAGGAGGATGCTAACGTGATAAGGCTACCAATGCGGTCAGGTGAGAGATGCTCTCCTTGTTGCATTGCATAACAGATATCACGAAACCCTATAAAGCTTGCTTGCTTTGCTGACAACAGAGGATATCTCTCAAAATGAGGGATTACCTTAGTAATCAAATCTGTTAATGATCGTACTTCGTACTTTAGAGTCTTGTCAGACCTATCTGGGCGGATTGAACCGCATCCAAAATAGTCTTTCATCATCGTAAGAACTTGTGCGCGATCACCGTTCTGACTAACAGAAAAGCTTGGTCGCAATTCCCATCTAACTTTTAAACTTTCGCGTGGGGCGGCAGATACCATAAAGCATCCTTCACCATCAGCAAAACCTGAAAGGTAGACTGGAAAGTAGGGGTTACTAACACTTTGAGCCCGGCGTATTATGGTAGCTTTAGATTTACTCATGTGAGTAGAGTCCTACCATCGCACCCTGTGGTGCAGTCGTTACGGGGTCAACTTCAATGCCATTGAAGCGACTTCCCACGGTATTGCCCTTGCTGTTATGCATAATACTGCTAATATAGCGAATATCATACGTACAAGCAATAGGGTTTCACCGTTATTAGCCAGGATGGGCAAGTTCAAATCTGCTTATGTCTGCAGACTCCTTGTCTTACCCGACAAGGAATTTCGCTACCTTAGGACCCTTATAGTTAGGGCCGCCGTTTACTGGGGCTTCATTTTGCTGCTTGCACAACGCCACTTAACCTTCCAGCACTGGGCAGGCGTCAGTTCGTATACATCCACTTTCGTGTTCGCACAAACCTGTGTTTTTGATAAACAGTCGCATGGGTTCTTTCGCTGCGGCCGAGACGCACCACAGTTGAATCCAATGTCTCTGCTGTTAGGGATTAAGATTTATCCCTAACTGGATTGGTTTTGTATTACTGAGTGCAAATGTTCATTGCACAAAGAATACCTCTAAGCACTGTAGGCAAAACCTACATTACCAATCAGCGACATTGAAGTCACTGTGGTACGCCCCGGCAGACCTTATCCCGAAGTTACGGTCGCTATATTGCCGAGTTCCTTAACGAGGGTTCTCCCGAGCACCTTGGTCTACTCGACCCGACCACCTGAGTTGGTTATCGGTACGGGCGACTGTATCTATTAATCAGACAATTTTCTAGTCAGTTTGGCTTGCTAGAATCTCCTATTGCTAGGATTTCATTCGCGTCTCACCACGTATTACTACGTGACTACCTGCTTAGACGGCTATAGCCATGAAACCGCTCTAGCTACCATCCTGCGTCTTGTCTGGGAACAATACAGCCGGTACAGGAATATCAACCTGTTGTCCATCGCCTACGCTACTCGCCTCGGCTTAGGCCCGACTAACCCTGGGACGATAAACGTTGCCCAGGAAACCTTGGTCTTACGGTGGGTAGGATTCTCACCTACCTTATAGTTACTCATTCCAGCATTCTCACTTCCCCACACTCCACCAAACCTCACGGTTTGACTTCAGTGCGTGAGGAACGCTCCTCTACCACTATCTACAAATGTAGACAATCCGCGTCTTCGGTGCATAGCTTTAGCCCCGATATATTTTCCGCGCAAGATCACGATTGACCAGTGAGCTGTTACGCACTCTTTAAATGCATGGCTGCTTCTAAGCCAACATCCTGGTTGTTTATGCAATCTCACCTCGTTTCCCACTTAGCTATGACTTTGGGACCTTAGACGGCGGTCTGGGCTGTTTCCCTTTCGAAAATGGAACTTAGCTCCCACTTTCTGACTGCCATAATAGTCTTGCTCGGCATTCGGAGTTTGGTTGGGCGTGGTACCGTAAACGGCCCTAACCCATTCAGTGCTCTACCTCCGAGCAGTAGTTTATGACGCTAGCCCTAAAGCTATTTCGAGGAGAACCAGCTATCTCCGGGTTCGATTGGAATTTCTCCGCTAACCACAGGTCATCCAAGCACTTTACAACGTGCGGTGGTTCGGCCCTCCACTCCGTTTTACCGAAGCTTCAGCCTGCCCATGGTTAGGTCACCCGGTTTCGGGTCTAATACATACGACTAATTCGGGCTATTAACCCTCGCTTTCACTACGGCTCCATCTTGAAAAAGACTTAACCTAACGCCGTATACATTAACTCGCTGGATCGTTCTACAAAAAGCACGCGGTCACCGGACAAGCCGGCTCCCACTCATTGTAAGCACATGATTTCAGGATTCTATTTCACTCCCCTTACGGGGTTCTTTTCACCTTTCCCTCACGGTACTCGTTCACTATCGATCATGATACGTATTTAGCCTTGGGAGGTGGTCCTCCCAGATTCAGTCAGGGTTTCACGTGTCCCGACCTACTTGAGTATATTGACATAAAGACAGAGTGTTTTCGAATACGCGGCTATCACGCTCTTTGGCGGTCCCTTCCAGGCTCCTTCTTCTAACAAATCTGTTTTGTAACTTTATCCACTCGATCCTCATCGGTGGTCATACTTAGCGCTTAGCAATTGGTAACTAAGGAACAAGTCCATAGTGACCAAATACTAAAACGCAAAATATTCGTCAATACCTCGCAACCCTCTTCGCTATTATTGAGGTAACCTGCGTTGTCTATACTGCTCCAACTAGTAAACTAATTGGTTACGTACAGGTACTACAGGAAGCGAATAAGTTTTGGCTGATCCCATTTCGCTCGCCACTACTTTGGGACTCACGGTTGTTTTCTTCTCCTCCCCCTACTTAGATGTTTCAGTTCGGGGGGTGCCCTCCACTATGACTATATATTCATCATAGGGTGACTAGGCATTACCCTAGCCGGGTTTCCCCATTCGGTTATCCTCGGATCAAAGCTTGATTGGCAGCTCCCCGGGGCTTATCGCAGCCTTCTACGACCTTCTTCGGCGTATCACGTCAAGGCATTCATCATGTGCTCTTAAGTAACTTCTTAACTCGTTTGAACATTTTGACTGACAATTTGAAAATATCAAATTGTCTTCTTTTGGTGTAATTGTATTACCCTTGTTAGTATTCATATTTCAATGAACAAAAAATGGCCGCTTATGAAGCAGGGCTTCGAGGCGACCAAGCAGGAACAAACAAGTGCTTAGGCCTTAGCGCCTCCGGTAGTAGTTTGTTTACTCATGCTCGGTTGCTCGTTCTTAACTAATACATACTAGCAAGTTCCGCGGCCTGTGTAAAGACTTTTGTCAGGAGAAAATGACCTACTGTCAGCAAAATCCTCACGCTTGGTAAATCGATCGAATTATAGTATAGTTTGCCAGTTCGCAAGTCGCGTTCATACAAGACCTTGAAAGTGAGGTGCGCCGTGGGCGTACTGGAAGAAGAAGCCATCCAGCAACTCCGAGAAGCCATCGGCTGCGGCTCGATCATCGTGCATGCCCGACCCCGCGGCGGCAAGGGCACGCAGTGCCGCATCCTGGTCGAGACCGTCGGTGGTGCCACCACCTCCAGCGGCGATCTGTTCCGGGCAGCACAGCTGAACCCAGAAGCCAAGGCATCGTTGGACGGGGGCGACGTGGTGAACAGCAAGCTGTTCGCAGAGATCGTCCTGTCCCAGCTGGGAGGGCCTGAATACGACGGCCAGATGCTCTGGCTCGACGCCGTCGGGCGCAAGCAGGGCGAAGAAGCCGACACCATGCGCGTCATGGCTGAGCGAGGCCACCCCGTGCTAGCAGTGGTCTACATCGACGTCAGCGAAGACGAAACGCGGCGACGTGGCCACGAAGGAGGACCCAGGGGCCGAGAAGACGACACCCCCAGCAAGCACGAGCATCGGCTGACGGAGTTCCGAGAGCACACGCTTCCGGTCATCGACTACTACGACTGGCTCGGGGGGCTGATCCGCGTCAACGGGGAGCAATCCACGGAAGAGGTCACCCGCGACATCCTGCTGGGCCTCCACAAGCTGCTCTGCAGCAGGTAGGCCCCGGCGAAACACCGACCCCGGTGCGCGCCACATGCGCACCGGGGTCACCCTGTAATTATTCTCAAGCTTGTATTCCACTGGCTATAATTGTATAGTTTTGCCAGCTCATTACTCGACTAGCCCTAGGAGGTGAACGATGAGCCGAGTGGTAGACCCCAGCAGTAAGGCCCTCCGACTCGTCGAAGCCTTCTTGAGCGATCAGGGGCAAATCCCGCCCTGCACCTCACGTCAGCGCGAGGCAGCCGTAACCGCCCTATGCACTTTGGCTGACCAAACCTGGCTCGGGGTCAGCCACTCAATGACGCCATGGGCGTAGCTCAGACCACCTACCGAGCCCAAACGGGCGCAGATGCCCCAGCCTGGCTCGAGTGGCTACTGGCCGCCTTCAGCATGAGCCTGGAGCAGCAGGCATCACGGTAAGCCCGAAGAGCTTCCGTGAGCACCAAGGCCCCCGACATCCGTCGGGGGCCTCCTCGTTTATGCGCTTATGACTAATGTAGAAACTTCTTAATATCTACCCATGATCCCGCAGCTGCTTCGGCGCTGTAGCGTTCTGGCCGCGAGTCGTTAAAGTACGCGTGGCCTGCCTGCCCGTAAACCTTCTCTGTATAGCCAATGCCAGCAGCTCCGAGCAACTGCTTGGTCTTGACTCTATCCTCGGCAGGGATACTTTCGTCCTGCCCGCCATAGAATGACAATACTTGTAGCGCGTTACCGCCCCTAGCCAAAATAAGCGCCTCGACCGGGCTCTTGCCCTCGTAGTACTTCGGCAAATGCGGCTGCCCGCCATAGAAGCTCACTACTTTACTAACCCGCTCATCCATGCCGGCTAGATACGCCAACCGACCACCGAAGCAAAACCCAACCACAATAAATTCAGTTATGCCCGGGTGCTCGATTTGAATCTCGCCCAGAGTCTTCGCGAAGAATTCAAAGAAGCCATCACCAGTCATGCGATTCATAATCTCCACGCCCTTATCCATATCCTTAGCATAATCAAACACTTCACACTTACCCGTAACAGCGTAGAAGTGATCGAGCGCGAAGACCGGGAGTTTAAACTCCTTCGCAAACCGATCAGTCGCGCGCTTTATAAAGTCCGTGACTCCGAAAATTTCTGGCAAAATTATTACGGCCATATTAGATTTATTCGAACTGTTAGTATAGATGTAAGACTTGTTCATATCACCATTATAACAAATGGATTAACCTTGACATTTTTCGTTTCGAGCGTAGAATAATCACTACCTATCGTCAACTTGGCCACAGCGCCAAAGGGGAGCTCATCACACAATGGCAACGAGAGAGTCAGCGCTCAGGCGTGACATGCGAGGCGGGCGACCACTGTTCGATGACGAGGACGAGGTCGACCGCTTCAGCGGGACGCCAACGCCTCTCAACAGCCACAGCCGGCCCAAAGCTGTCACCGGAGCAGTCAGTCCGCCGCAGACCATGCATGCCATCACCTCCAAGGGTGGTGGCAAGGGTGGTGGCGGACAACAAGCCAGTTTCGGAGGCCAGGTCCAGCCCGACAAGGGTCGCCAGAGCGGGCCGAAGCTCAGCGGCAAAGCCCGTCGAGCCGAGCGCAAGGGCGGGAAGAAGGGTGGCAAGCGCTGATGAGCGGCCTGGTCAAGAAGGGTCCAGCCAAGAAGCTGAGCAAGAAGGAGAAGAAGCGACGGGCTGATGAAGCCAAGGCCCGTCAGCACCCTCGACGCGCATTCGGCCAACGGTGAGCCGCAAGGCTCACCCACCTGACTGCCGTCCGGACCACCAGGCTCGCGGCGACGACCCATCGGCTGTCGCAGACCGCAGGGGACCTTCGGGCATCAAGCGCAACGCGCCTCCGGTGGATCTGCCAAGGGGAACGGGACTGAAGGACCTGCCGCCAGCACGTGACAAGGGTGCCGAGGAGTAGCGCTCAAGACGAGAGGACACTCAACGACGAGTGCGGGGCCGAGCGATCATGCTCGGCCCCTTCTCTTTTGTATTATTTTCACGATTATTCACACTTTTTCACAAATCTGTTTTCACAGATATTCACATAATTTCACACCAGCCCTGTATAATGCATATATGAAACCTACAAAACACTACGCCAAATACCTATTCATACTTTCCGCAATATTATTCGTAGCCGGCATACTACTCTATCGCAACAATGCGGTGAGCGCGCAAAAGCAAGTCGAGGCCATCATAGCGGCCGATAAAGCCGGTAAGCCAGTGGATCAAGATATTAAAAAGCTCGAAACGTACGTTAAAAGCCACATGAACTCCAGCACGAACTTTGCTTTGCAGGGCAGCTATAGCCGTGCTGTAGCGGCCGCACAAGCCGCTGCGCTACAGCAAACCCAAGGCGGTGCTAAAGTCTATACTGATGCCCAGGCGGCTTGCTCAGCGCGCGTAGACAGCATTCAGCTTAGTAACTGCGTAACCAACTACATCGCAGCGAACTCTACCCCTGGCCAAACAGCTCCAGCCCCCGCGCAGGTTGATAGGGACCAATACATCTATAAGTTCACCGCCCCAGCTTGGAGCTGGGGCGCAGCAGGAATCGTGATGTTGGCCTCTATGTCAGCAATACTCCTTGCAGCCTGCCTTTGCCTGATCTAAGCCATAAACGCCCAGCGACAACGCTGGGCGTTTTACGTTCCGCCGCCTAGACCAGGTAAAGATTTAGCGGTATTTATTTCTACATGTAGTCCATTTGCTTGCGAGATTTTTACGGGCATCTACAGAAGGCTGAACGCACTCAAACCCAGTAGGCCGTACGCTATGCTACTTTAGTGTTAATCACGATATTATTTAGCCAGTTCACCACTACCACTTGATGCCTTCCAGTGATCTATCCAGGGGCCCCATACATTTGTGCAGGTACCATTCCCGCTGTCATTCCACGACCATCTACCTGTTCTCGTCTGTCTGACGTTGGAATACTGTGGAGCGGTAATTTTACCTATACCAAGATCTGTAGTAACTCTTATCCACTTCCATTTATGCCTCTCATCAGTGAGATTCCTGCTAGAGTAACATTGGTTTTTACGTGCCTTTTTAGCGCCACCGGAGACACCAGTAAGCTTCTGCCAGTTATTTATGGAATTGTCAAAACATCCACTCTTATCAGGTTTTACGGACTGCCAAGTAGTTATAGTCCTAATGCCATTGCCTTCTATCTTTTGGGTGGTCCTTTTGGTGGAATCACATCTAGGTTCTCGAGGAGTAGGGCTGTAGCACGTGCCGTTGGAATTCCTTTGTTGCCCGGGAGGACAAGCCTCACTTGTCGCTCCATTACCCCCGCCACCCTGGTTGCTAGTACTCTGTTCAGCTGCTCGTCTTGCGGCTGCTTCTGTCGCTAGCCTATTTTGTTCAGCCTCATACTTGGCCTCTGCAATCTCGTACTGCGCAGCAACGTCTGTAATGCGTTGCCTTGCGGCTGCAACAGCTTTATCCGCATTCTTATCCAATGCTACGAGTAATTTATAGTTGGCATCAAATTTATTCTTACCATATTTAGGATCGTCCTTGATATCGGTTGCATGTTTGTATAAACTATCCGACTGATTCTTTAATGCAATCGCGATTTTTTTAATACTCTCCGTCGTGCGTGCATTTGCTTTAGCTTTATTATATTCACCCTCTGCTGTTTTTTGATTGGCGGCAATAGCTGCAAGTCTTTCACGGCCAATGCCTCCAGAAGCATTAGATTTAGCTGCATTTAGGGCATTTTGTGCTGCTAAAGCATTTTTGCGCGCGGCTTCAGCGTTCTTGCCTTGAGCCTTCGTGTATGCAACGATTGCTTCGTAGCGCTTCTTTTGTTCTGCAGCAGCTTTCTGAGTTATCTTTACGGGAGATGCACTTGCAAGGAAGGTGTTGAAGCCGGCCTGGTTCTTTCTCTTGGCTTCGCGAGTTGACACAAAGTGAAGAACAACTCTTTGGCGTGACCATTTCTTTTTATTCTTCATGTTCTTAAGCCAGTACGCCTTGCCTCTAGCATCGGCCGGGCGGGCCATCATATTCGTATATAAGGCTGAAATAAAGGCGTCGTCTGTTCCTGTAATCATTTTAGCGCCGCCCATTTGCCTGATTACTTCCCCGGCATTGATTCTGTCTCCGGCTAGCTTCTGAGTCCAGTACTGGTATCCCGCCGGGTCGGGATTACGGCCTAGTAGGCCTCTATAGAGTCTATAAACCATACCTTCTGCACTTAAATCTTTACAAGTCTGGGGGGTGTTAGTTGTGGAGGCGGGCGTGGGGTTCGCACCTACTGCGGGATCAACTGCAACTGGTGGTGTAGTTACGCACTTCTCGCTTAATGAGTACTGATAGTCTGGCGTACCGCCAGCGAAGCTGAGGGCTACGAAAGCAAGGCCAGCAATAGCAGCCATACCTGCGGCTATGAGACTATAACGTTTAGTAAAGAGTGTTAGCCTGGTATTGCGAGCAAGCCCCAAAGGGCCAGTGCGGGATTTGGCACGGGATGATTTGGGGTTACTCACGTAACGAGTATTTGTTTTTCGGACAGAGGGCTTTTTGTTTATTGTGGCCATGTATACTTCGCGTCGCTAAATTTATAAGGCTTACACAAGCATAACTAGTTTATCGACTAAATGCAATGTTGGCAGCTCATGCCACTTATCCGAACCTTTTAGAGAACATTCGACTCAGTGACTGTGTAGCCAACTACATCGCGGCGAACTCTACCCCTGGCCAAACAGCTCCCGCCCCTGTGCAGGTGGATAAGACTCAATACATATATAAGTTTAGCGCTCCGGCATGGAGCTGGGACATGGCTGGGATAATGTTAACTATATCACTACTTGTAATGCTAATTAGCCTGCTCTTGCTGTTATTCGTATAGCCGCCGCTACAATCTACTCATTGTTACGCACAAACAGTTAGTGTACCTACATGCTATCCATCCTAAGTTTGCCCAGCTTATATCCAGTCATTGTATGTCAAAATGTTTAGCAACTGTGCAGAACTGTGTGATCCACTAACCTTTAGCAGCTATCTCGCCTGTAATTTCGTGCACAATATTCCTGATTCTAGCTACTTAAATATCCCATCTTCATACTTGGGCTTATTGTTTTTATACGTATTGTAGCTAATTGGAATATACTTACTCCATTGGCCATATGTAATATTGCCTCTGGCATCACAAACTGCTGTACGTTTCTTAATTGCATGATTAGTTTCAGCGTTAGCGACAGCCTTGTAGTGATAATCCCAGTATTGTTTATTAACGTTCTTACCCTTGCAGTAAGGAGAAGCCGGGGTATTATTTGCGCGCGTAATTAGCACACATTGCGTTCTATCAGCATTTGCTTCGTACGACCTTGTGCATGAAGTCACCCTAATCCCTTTTGGAGTTTCCGTGCAACTCCTACGGTGTTTGCCGTCGTCCGTATAAGAAGAGTCAATAATATATGCGTACTTACCTATTCCCCCCGTCAAGTTTGCCTCACTACTCAAGAAGTTTGCTTTAGAATTACAGTGGCTTTTCCAGATAGCATCTACTTGTTCCACGGTCGCACCTGGCGGAGGCGGAGGCGGAGTTTTGTTAGGATCGCCGGTTGGGATATTCCCCGCTCCAGAATTATTAGCTCTCTCCGCTGCTGCAGCTGCGGCTGCTGCTTCTTCTGCTATCTTCGCCCGACGAGCTGCATAAGCAGCGTCAATCTGCGCTAGAGTCTTTCCGGCAGTACTTGCAGACTTTGATGCATTAGTACTATATGCCTTAGTCAGCTTATGCACATCGTTAATCTTGGCCATGCCATACACTGGGTCGGCGCCAATGTCTTTAGCATAAACTGCTAGTGATCGAGCCCTTTTCTTGAGCCGGTCGGCTTTGCCGGCCGCAGTCTTGGCGGCACGCATGGCAGTTCGTGCCTTCGCAGCCTCAGCGGCTGCCGTTGCCTTGTTTGCGGCAATTGCTTCTAAGCTAGAGCTGGCTTTGGCAGTTCCTAACGCAGACTTGGCGGCATTCTCAGCCCTTTTGGCAGCTGTGGCGTTCGTACCAGCTGTCGTCGCGTACTTTTTCATTTGGACAAGTCGAGCGGCTTGCGCTTCCTTGGCATTTTCCTTAATCACCACAGGAGTTGCTGCGCTAATGTATGCAACGAAGGTCGTAGCGTTAGCACGCTTAGCTTCATTGGTAGTAGCAAAGTGATAGGCAACTTTTGCACGGGACCACTTCTTTGCGCCTTGCATCTTTTTGGCCCAATAGTCGGTACCTTTTTTGTCGGCCGTAATTCCTGCATCGGTGCGTAATAGCATGTTCTTGTATAGTCCGTTCACAAACTGTGCGTCTGTGGCGGTCTTTGGGACAACCGCGCCATTGCTAGCAATCATTTTGCTTACAAAGGTAGTGCCCTGGACGCGATCTCCAGCGAGCTGCTGAACCCAGTAGGCGTATTCACCAGCATTCGGCTCGCGGTTAAAAACCCCTTTGTATACACGGTAAACGAGTCCCTCGGCACTCTTGTCATAGCAGTCCTGCTGAGCCTTGAGCTGTTCGGCGTCTGTGGGCGCAGGGGTTCCTGCAGAACCCGTAGTAGTACCAGTAGGTATACAGGCTTTACTAAAAGAATACTGATAGTCGGGGGTCTTGGGCGCTCCGCTCGCGAAGCTGAAGGCTACGAAGGCGAGTCCAGCAACAGCAGCCATGCCGGCAGCTATAATACCGTTGCGCTTGGTGAAGATGGTGCTCTTGGAGCTACGAGCCAGGCTGGAGCTGCCAGTGCGAGACTTGGGTCGAGATGATTTAGAACTACTTGCGTAGCGAGTATTTGATTTTCGAACGGGTGCTTTTTTGTTTGATGTGGCCATGTATACCTTATAGTTAGCTTAAATTTATATAACTTAGCATAAGCATAATATAGTCGTATTAGGATTGCAAGCCCTAGGACTTCTTGCAGGCCACATTAGTGCTAGATGGGTAGTAGCCACCGGTGGTGGAGTCATAGAACCTCGTGCCGTTGCCGCGTACAGCTGTAGATTTATAGCCCGCTGGGCAAGCAAGCTTAGGAGTAACGTTCCGTAATTCTCCGTTTTCGTCTAAGTCTGGCTTACTGGCGGCAGCGCGGCCGCAACCATAGCTACTTATAGCACCGCCAGCGTATCGTGAAGTTTCTTTGATCTTGTTGGTTATGAGGCTGTAGCCCGCTTCGCAGGTTGGGGTAGCAGTCGGGTTGGCGTACTCGCCCTTCTTTGCATAGACAACCACACTTACTCTAGGCGCGTCTTCGAGGAATAAATCAAAGCCGGCCTGTTGGTAGGCAACTGTCTCTTTAGCAAAGATGTACTGGCGGATTACCTCACTTCGTGTTTTCTTTTTGTTATCTAGTCGCTTCAACCAGTATTTGTCATAACTAGTCAAAGTAGTTTTACCCTGGAAGTTCTTCGCCAAATAAGCCACGAATTCTTCGTTCGTCTTCAGTGGCGCAAGTTTATTCTTGACCTGGCTCGAGCTTAAGAAGCTTCTAACGACCAAAGTTGATGCAACCTTGTCTCCGGCCAACTTTTGCGTCCAGTACTGGTATCCACTGATGTCTGGGGTTCTACCGAGGACTCCTATGTACGTCCTATACACTGCAGATTCGGCAGACTTATTTATACAATTCTGTGTTTGTTTAGTCTGTGGCAAAAGTTTGCCAGTAGTGCCGCTTGCTCGAAGCATTTTACAATTATTCAAAGAGTACTGGTATGCGCCCATAGAAGGGCCGCTAGCAAAACTAAAAGCCACAAACACGAGGCCTACAATCGCTGCTAGCCCTGCCACGATGAGACCGTTGCGCTTACTAAACAGAGTGGTCTTTTTGCCCAGAGATGAGCCGCCGACATTAGATCTGGTTTTCGTAGTGTTTTTGCGTACAGGTGCTTTTTTGTTTACTGCCATAGCTTAATATTCCCTTAATTTATAGTTAGCATAAGCATAATAGTATCTAGATACAAATACAACTCCTATCCTTTGCACTCCCATTGCCAAGCTTGGCCAATGCTGAACATATAGGCCGCTGTGCGAATGTTGCTGCCGGCGTCCATGTAGTCTGGCCCTGCACCAGCTGCCTTGTGATTAGCAGCGTACGTGGTAGACAGGAACTGGTAGACCCCGTAGTGCCCGCCGCGGCTTTGGGCGCTCGGGTTCAACTTGGATTCACACTGTGCTATCCGCAGCATACGGGTTCCGTCCAGGCCATAGTACTCCGACCAATATTCGATAAGCTCTGGCACACCAGTCGGAACCGGCGCACACATATTTACACCATTACATGGCGGTGGCGGCACAGTGCTCGCCCTGGTAAGGCTTACCCACGCAAAGCCCATGATAATCGTAATTGCAACGATTGGCACGACCATCCATGACTGGAAGTTGAGAGTAAAAAGACTAGGCTTCGGCCTCTTCTTAGATCGGTATTTGCCATGATTCTTTTTGGTGGTTGTGTTTTTGCGGGGCATCAGGCCTCGTGGTTTATCGCCCTAAGCATAGACGGAATAGGTGAATTATTCAAGCCGCCCGTTGCTGCCCCGCCATCTGCAGCTCTGCTCTAGCCGACCTTGGAACTCTGCCGCTGAAACCGCGACATTCGAACATCAGGAAGTCTGGAGTTCAGAGCCTAGACGGAGCTAACCACGATAGTCCTCAAACTCGCAGTGGGAGTGACATTATAGGCGAGAACGAAAAGATACTCCTTGATGTGAGCCCCATGTCGCAAGGGCTTTAGGTTCTTTTGGCCCTTTCAAAAGAACGAATGACTTAGTGAAATATGGCTTTATGTATTACTACTTTTGAAGATACCAAAAGTAGGGCCCTGCGGTTAGTAATTTTAAGGAATTACCAAAAGTATTACCGACCACTGGTTCGCAAACAAGGATTCGTCTCATGCTTCGACTTACGAGCATTCGGCTGTGGGATCGCTTACGCTAAGTCCTCGCCAAGGCTGAAGCCTCAGATTCGTTGATCCTGTTGCTCCAAGGTCGGGGTTAGAGCAAGGATACTCACGAACTCTAGTTGGCGAGTGTGCCGATCCTGTAATCTTCTTTGAGCATACTCGCGCTACTTGAGTGACTTTGGCCTTGTCCTCTGTCCAAAGTTTCAAACCCCTGGGTACCATCTTGGCCACAGTATTTAGCCATACTCTGTACCCCGCCCGGATGCTGACGTAGGAAGCTCGTTAGATTGTACACACCTGAACCGATTATCATCCAGCAATCCTCCACTGAATTATGCTGAGCAACCTCTGCAGTGGTGTAGGTTTTTTGATTCGCCACAGTCGGCGCCTGACCCTGGTTGAGTGTAGGAGTGGTGGCTCCTGGAGTCATTCTTTGCTCAGCCAAGTCCTCCTTTTGTTGCTTGTCTGCCCAGCCAGCGACGAACAGCCCGCCCATTACAACGCTGACTATGATCATCGCAATGGCAACTGCAGTCATAATCTTGCTGGTGCCAAACACTCGCTTGGTAAAATCTCTTACACTCGTCATAGTAATGAAAACTCCTCGTACTGAATATGCTTTTTGCTTACTCCGGCAGCTACAAACTGGGCTTCAAGTGCCTTCATCATACCCTTTGGCCCACACAGCAAAACTTCGCACTCAACCAGGTCCTGCACGTGTTTTGCAATTTGCTCAACCGATATGAAGCCCTGCTTACTGCTATCATGCAGCATAAAGTCCAAGCTGCCCTTGAGCCCTGCGCTTAAACGAGTCAGCTCCTCGGAGCCATATGCTTGGGTTTCATCCGCAACTGAGTAGAACAAGTGCGCCTCAACCCCGTCACTCTGCTCGAAGCTACGAGCCATACTTAGAAATGGCGTGACTCCAATTCCCCCTGCTACCCACACCTGCCTCTTGCGCGACATATTGGCATAATTAAATGTTCCGTATGGACCCTCTACAAACACATGGTCGCCAACCTTCAGCTCGCCCAACTTGGCCGTAAAGTCACCAAGGTTCTTGATAACAAAGCGCAGGTCTTTCTCGCTGGGTGCCGATGCAATCGTGAATGGATGAGTCTGCTGCGGCAGACTTGAGCTTGTAAAGGTCAGGAACGCAAACTGACCAGCTACGTGATCGATGCCGCGAGACGTTGGGCTCATACTAATCTCCCAGGCCCCGTTCAAGTCTTCCACATTAGAGACCTTGTATCGCCGGCGTGGCTTGAGGCTCTTAAAAGCATACCTATAGCCAAACAACCCAAGCGCAGTTAAGCTCAGTAACCCTAGATAGAACGCGAGCACAGGAATCTGCAACACCCTGCTGCCCGTTACAAAAAAGGCGTGGTAGACAGCAAAGGCGAACAGCACGCCCGTGAGTCGATGGATCCACATAAACCGCTCGTGGCTCACCCAGACATAGAACGTAATGAACAGCACGACGAACATGCCACCCAGAGCCACCTTGCCAGCCTGCAGCGCCACATCATCGAGCGTTGGCAGTAAAAAGCTATAGGCCGACGCAAATGAAATGGTAGCGTATTTAATAGTCAGGAGCGTGGGATGTACGAGCATGGCGATGAACGCTATGCCACCAACCGTATGGTGGACCTTGTAAAGCTTATCGAGCCCACCGAACTGTTTCTCCAGCCATAGGATTCGCGCTGATAAAATCAAGTTCCAGGCAAAGAGAGTAAAACCTATAAACCCAGCCATACGGGCAAAGCTGTCGATCACCGTTTGCAAAGCCTGGTCGGCCGGCCGCGGGCCAAAGGTCGCGACTATTGCGATTGGTGCTAAGGCGACAAGCCAAGTAAGCACGAGGCCAACTTTTGTATTTCGTTTTGTCATACTACTATTGTAGCGCATTTACATAAGAATGAGAGTGGCAAGACCTAGAAATACCAGGAAGCCGAGTACGTCGGTGGCAGTTGTAATGAATATGGTAGCCGAGGCAGCGGGGTCTTTCTTGAGCTTAGACATAATCAATGGCACCATTGTACCGAATGTAGCAGCAACGAGCAGGTTCACTACCATCGCTAGTGCCAATATGAGAGCAATCTTTGCGTCTCTGTTCACAATTAACACTACGAGCGCTACGAGTAAACCGTTAATCAAGCCATTGGCAAGCCCAGAGCCAAGCTCACTCCGCAACGTCCTGTAGGCCGTGCTTAAATCAACCTGGCGCAGCGCGATACCGCGCACCATCACAGCCAAAGTCTGCGTAGCTGAATTGCCACCCATGCCAGCGACGATTGGCATATATACAGCCAGAAGTACAAACTTGCTTAGCACCCCCTCGAACTGGCCAACGGTAAAGGCGGCCAAGAATGCTGTGCCCAAGTTGATAATTAGCCACTTGTAGCGCAGCTGAATCTTGCGCCTAGCCCCATCTGTCACGGTTTCCTCATCGCTTACACCGGCGAAGTCGTAAAGAGATGCCGATTCTTGCTGATGAAGCAACTGCAGTACATCATCGGAATAGATAATACCAAGCACGCTATCATCATCATTAAGTACCGCCACTTTGCTGTGCGGGTGGGCTTTAAATACCTGAATCACTTCCTTATGGCTTGCTGAATGATGAATAGTGGCAAGCTTTTTAACATACCGTCCCACCTTTTCCGTGCGGGCAGCAAAGCCTAGTTCGTGCCCGGGCAAAAAGCCGACCAGCTTGCCTTCGTTCTGCACCAGCACTACCGGCGGCCTACCCGTACGCTTTTCGTGCTGTTTAAACTTACGCGACACGTCAGCAACGGTTTCCTTCATGTCTACCTGCACATAGTCTAGGGTCATCAACCCAGCCGCGGTGTCTGGATCGAACTGCAACAAGCCCGACACAGAATCTCGTAGGGCCTCGCTAACCTCGGACATTACCTTGTCTTGGCGGTGTCGGCTCAGCAGCTGCAATACATCGGTAGCGTCATCTGGGTCTAAGCTGTTAAGCAAACTTATCAGGTCTTCGTCGGACAACTGATGGACCAAAGCCTGTCTAGTGGCCTTGCTCAGCAAGGAAAACACTTCAGGCCGTGCTTCGGCATCGATGCCCAAATACACGTCCAACCGCTTTTCCGGATGATAGGCGATTGCATGAGCTAAATGGGTTTTGTCTTGCGTACTCAAATCTTTGTTTGCCATGTTTGTTTTCCTTGGTTGCACCCATCGTAGCACAAAATAAAATCTGCCCAAAGAAAAAGCCCGAGATAAACTCGGACGCTTTCTTTGGTGGAGCATGTCGGAGTCGAACCGACGACCTCCTGCTTGCAAAGCAGGCGCTCTAACCAGCTGAGCTAATGCCCCAAAAACTATGGTGGAGTGTTGCTGGCGTAAGCCAGCGCCACCCCCTATCAATGGTGGACCTACTAGGACAGCTCTCAAACCCCTTGTCAATACCGCTTGTGGTTGTTGACCAGGTGTCTGAGCGCTTGATCTCTACCCGACGGCCCCGTGGGCCTCGTCAGGCACAAGTACGCCTCACTGAGAGTGAGGTCGATGACTTACTAGATGCCCGATTGGCGGGTGCTTCCATCCTCGAGCTCGCATCGACCTTTGGAGTCGGACGAACCACGGTGATGAATCACCTCAGACGAAGAGGAGTGCCAACTGTCGGAGAATCCCTCAAATGGGATGAGCAGACCTTGGCAGCTGCTATTCGTGCCTACAACAATGGTAACTCGCTATCTGTTATAGGTCAACAGTATGGCCTGGATGCTTCTACCGTTCGTAAGCGCTTCCTGAGGGCTAACGTTACCCTTCGACCTCGCCGAGGTTGGCCGCCAAAGTAACGAAAGAGGCCCGAGCCTCTGACTATTGGGCGAGAAGAAGGCCCTGTATCCCAGCTGCTGCCTGTTCTATCTGTAGTTCGAAGTCTGATCTCGATGGATCAAACTCAAATGCAAACTGGATATCGAGGTTCTCATGAAGCTTCTTGCGCTCTAGATATTTTGCTCTAGCCGCTTCTTGGCTCTCAAAAAGCCACTTCGGCTTAGGCCGATCCAGGTTCGCCAGTATAAAACTCTCTGGCGGGTTGACGTGGACCCAGACGGTCTTAACGCCATACTCTTGCGCTTGCTTAGCAATCGCGGCTTGTGTCTTAGCGGTTGCGCCGTCTGTGTCATGGGCGATACTATACCCCTGAGCTACATACTTCTCAACGACTCGTCTTCCAATCTCCCAGGTATCCTCCTCGTTCCCTTCATTCTCAAAAACCACTTTCCTAATATCATCGCCACATATCCGTACCAGGCCTAGCATTTCAGAAAGCCTCTTCAGCACGGTGCTCTTACCTGAACCCATTAGCCCAACCGAGACAAGGTAAAACTGCGGCTCAGGCTTAACCTTTGGCAAGACAAGTGTCCGCTCATAGATTTCCGCGAGATCGTTAAGGCTCTTCATCCGCCTATTATAACAAAACTTGCATTCTTAGACGTAGCTAAGCCCAAAAACTGAAGAGGCCCACGGGCGGGACGTAAGTCTCTCCGTGGGCCTTGGTGCCCAACCGAACCACGGGGGTTCGGGTAGTGCTTGCTGTCAGTCGGCGCACGACTCACCGATCGTGCGACGCTCCTCTGGGGAGAGTCGGTCCCACCGCTGCGTGCACATGATCAGTCGCCCGTGGGTCGACTCGCCCTTCCAGGTGCAGTACTTGCACCTGCAACCAGGAGTCGTGTAGTCGTCTACCAGAGACCGAAGGGCCTCGAGGCCGACGACACCAGCCGCAGCCTTCTCCGCCTCTGGTACCTCGGCCCACTTCGCGACGAAGCGAGGATCCTTGGACCTGCCCATGGCATAGAAGGTTCCGAACCGGATCTTCTCCACCAGTGCCGGATCAGCGGCAATGGCCTCGTAGTCGTTGATGTTCATGACGTCAGCTCCCGCTCAGGCTGAGCAGCCAGAGGGTGCCGGCAGCGGTGCAACCGGACACCAGGGCGAAGGAGACCAAGCCGACGAAGCAGTTGCGGAACTCCTTCGCCTTGTTCTTGACCGTCTTGTCGGTGAGGATGAGGAGCGTTGCGATGATGAAGGACACGACCCCCACGATGAACAGCGTGAGCCACGGATCGAGGCTGACGTTCAGCAGCAAGGCCACCGCTCCAGCCACGAGCGCGATGCCGTAGGAAGCGGCCCACATGAGGGGGTTTTCCAGCATGGCATGGACTGGCCGGAAGGGCCTGTCTCTGTCGACGGCTACGTCGACGAAGTTGTAGATCGTGCCGACCACCAAGGTGGCGAGCAGGAGGGACAGAACAGAAGCCATCTCAGGCCCCCTTTTCTTTGTAGGGGCCTGGGATTAGGCCAAGTTAAGGAACTGCAGTTCTCACTGCCATGAACCACTCATCTATTGAGTGACTCGTGGCAATGGCCAGCCCCGGGACGGATCCCGGAACTGGCACAGAGCTCCTTGCGTTGTGGTATGCCGTCAAGCGCTGTGCATGACCTGAAGGACGTCCCAGCCCCTGAGGTTGAGCCGAACGAGTTCGTCTGCCGCCTCGGAAGGAAAGCTGGTGGCTGCCCATGCTCGAACCTCGCGCTCGAACTCAAGCCGCCGGCCGGCCTGCTCATCCTTGTAGACCTCGCAGCGGCGGCACTGCTTCGCACGAGTGAGCATTGCCCTGTCGATGAACCAGCTGTGAAGGCCCAGCCCGCAGAAGAAGGGCTTGCGGGGCAACTTGGCAGCCGCACTCATTGGGTTGGCGGAGCCGGAAGAACGACCACTCCGGTCTGTGCACCGAAGCAGAGGGTTCGGTAACGAGACCGAACGACGATGTCATCCTCCCGTGAGCCGATGTTGGCCAAGGGCCCACCGGGCGCGAAGGCAGCAGCACGCTCCTCTCCCTCGAGGATGAGCCCACCCGGGACGTAGTACGGCGACTCGTTGAGCCGCGGGCTGACAAGCCGGAGGGTTCCTCTTTCCTCCACTTCGAGATCGACGACCATGCGGTCGTAGAACTGGAAGTAGTCCGCCGCTGGATCCAGGACGAACTCATCGGGTGCCTTGCGCCCGACCTCGCAGTCGAAGATGTCCGACTCTTCGGGCCCGAACCAGACCGCGTAGCGAACGCGGACCGGGACTACACCTACCGTCTCGCTCGCACACATGGCGGGCTCCTAATTGGGACCACAGTCTTCTTCAGACCGGGTCGTCGCCTACTTAGAAGCGTGCAACGATCCGGTCTGAAATGTATGTAAAGAGCGATGCAGTGCTTTCACTGCCATGAACCACTCAATTGCTGAGTGACTCGTGGCAGTGGCCAGCCCCGGGAGTTCATCCCGGAGCTGGCACAGAGCTCCTTGCTTGTGGTGTGCCGTCAGGCAGCGAGCCGAGCCGTGATGGCTCCGTGCAGCTTGGCCGCCTCCTCGCCAGCTCGCTGAGCGAAGTCATGATCGCTGGAGGCGAAGATGATCCCGCGCGAGCTGTTGACGATCATGCCCTGACCCTGCGAGTTGCGACCGTTGTCGATGGTCGCCTCGAGGTCACCGCCCTGAGCGCCGATGCCAGGGAGGAGGATCGGCATGTCGCCGACGATCTCCCGCACGATGGCCAGCTCGACGTCGGCGTAGGTCGCGCCGACCACGAGGGCGCAGTTCCCGTTGATGTTCCACTGGTTCGCCACGCGATTGGCGACGTACTGGTAGTTGGGAACGAGCACCGAGTGAACGGGCCCACCCGGAACCTCCTCGCGCTGCGGGTAAAGGACCTCCCCCTCCTCCTGAGTCCATGCCTGGACGAGGATCGACTGCATCTCGTCCGAACCAGGGTTGGAGGTACGGCACAGCACGATGATGCCCTTGTTCCCCTGGTCGAGGAACGGCTTCATCGCCTCCATCCCCATGTAGTTGTGGACGGTGACCGCGTCGGCGCCGTAGAACTCACCGAGGTCCGCGACGTAGCCGTCGTTGGTGTTGCCGATGTCGCCCCACTTGGCGTCGAGGATGACCGGGACGGTCGGAGCCACCCGATTGATGTACTGGATGATCCGCTGCAGCGACCGCTTGCCGGCGTCACCGCGGTAGAACGCGAGGTTCGGCTTGTAGCAGCCCGCGATGTCCTTGGTCGCGTCGACGATCGACTGGTTGAACGCGAACTGGCTGTTCGAGAACCGCTTGTCGGCGAGATGGGTGGGGAACTTCGGGCTGTCGACGTCGCTGTCGAGGCCAACGCAGACGAACCTGCCCTTGGCCTGTTGGGCCGCGAGCAGTTCATTCCAGTTTCGCTCGCTCATGGGCGGGCTCCTTTGTGACCACAGTCCTTGCAGACCGGGTCGCTACTCAGCAGAGGTGAGCAATGATCCGGTCTGAAGAACACAATTCAAGGAGCAAACACAAAGCGGCTGATAGCCGCCTTAGTCCCTATGTTTATACCATATAGCGAGCCTACTGTCTAGATTCAGAGTCGTCGGAGCGAGCCTTGTTGAGCTTATCTAGAACATCAAAGACGATGGCTGTGGCGAACTTCTCTAAGTCTGGCTCTGCCTTCAGCTTGGGATTGATAACTACCTTACCTCTGCCTGGCTTACGACCGGGCGGTGGTCCAGACTTGCGCTTCGAACTCGCGTCCTTTGATGTGTTACTTGTTGCGATGAGGATGTTCTCTTTATTAGAGGATTATCGCGCTGACGAGGGTAGCTATCAATAGGCCAAGGCTCGGCATATAATGATCCTATGAAATACACTGACGACGAACCAGTATACGAAGATGGGGAGACTCGTGATGCTGCTCTGCGTGTCGAAGCGCTAGCGCAACGCCTAAGCAGTAACTACCCAGTCCTCCTAGCATCTCTTATGGTTGCCCATGACCCGAGAGCATTTCAGCTACTTCCAAACTCCAACGAATGGGCGACTATCGAGAGAAAAAACTCAATAGACCAGCATGGATTCGCACCAGAGGTCTTCTTGGCAAAAGTACCAACCAAGCTTGACGATTTCAAGAAAGCATATATGGCCGATGCATTGATAGTTTTGGCCGATGCTCTTGACCCCGGCTACTTCGGTCACGACCCAGCGCTTGAAATGGTCTATCACCTAAGAAACGGGGTGGCCCACGGGAATATGTTTCACTTCACTACCGGGGGCAGGAAGCGACTGGCAGAATACCCTGCACACACTCGCGATACATGGCGGGGAGGCGGAGATAAGGTTGAGTATGAGATTACAGACGATCTGCATGATCAAAAAGTTCTATTTGAGTTCATGCTCGACGGAGATATCTTAGACCTTATCCACGAGGTGGCTCATTGTATGCGCAAAAAAGCTACCGGACTGCCGATAAAGCCTATTGAGCTCAGGTAGAAACCCGTACTGAATGCTCGGACAGAGTAGCAACATCACACCCTGGAAAGCAGGAAATGAAAAGACCCCTCGGATGGGGCCTATATCTATAATACTTATGCTTGGTGGGCGATCCAGGACTTGAACCTGGGACCTCGTCATTATCAGTGACGCGCTCTAACCACCTGAGCTAATCGCCCAAATAATGCGTACCTGGGTTACCCGTAAGAACTTACCTATTTTCGCCTATTTTGTGATATTTTTCAAGTAGCAAGTAGGCTATAATAAGCATATGAATTTTCTTATTGGCTTATTCCTTGTAGTAGGCGGGGCAGCGTCCCTCGTATACCATCAACAAGTATTCAACATGACTGGTCGCATCGACTTTGTAGAAAAGCGCTTACCAGGAGGTAGCTCGAGCTTCTTAAAGCTAATGAGCTTGCTTGCAGTGTTTATAGGCCTACTATTCGCCACTGGCTTAGGCACCTGGCTGACCCAGCCGATCAACGACGGCATCCGCGACGTATTTAGCCCGATCAACGCCGACTATTAAACCAACTTCTGCTCCTACACCAAGAGGGTTCTCTACTTATTGGGGCTCTCTAGAGTAGAATTCTGCTAACGCGCAGTCGTGTACTTAATGATGCCCCCTAGTGCGTCACATGAGTTTTTCGTGACGAGCAAGAATGGCCCTATATAGCCCCACTTGCCATTGCCCTTATAGAACCGGTGTTGATTTGGCTTCTTACAGTAGTATCGTGTAGGTGATGGGTTACCAGCTGTTGGTCTGATGTTGACCCTAACACACCCACGCCCTAAGTCGGTTCTATGAGCTTGCTTATAGCCAGCATCGCAATTAAGGCTGCCGGCAACAAAGGAACCATATCTAAATTCACAGATTGCACCGCTGTTATCAAATCTCCCCGAAAAGGAATAGATTCGTTTTGCAAGTGCATACCCGTGTGCAACACGCCTCCTCGCTGTACCCCCACCCTGGGCGGCACATGCCCTAGCCGCCTCGTCCCGCAAAGCCGCCAAGTCTGCGCCGGGCGCAGCAGGTTCGCCACTAAGATCGACTGTTATGTTTCCTCCCCCTGTGGCGCCGCCACCACTACCTTCTTGTGCAGCCTGCTGCGCGGCAAGCTCTTGCTGTCTACGGATTTCGGCTAACCTGGCTTGCTCGGCCGCATACTTCTGCTTTGCTTGAGCTACTGACTGGTTCGCCCATCCAACCCGTGTTTGCGCCTGGCTATTTAGCTGACGAGCTTCTTCGGTTGGCTTGCGACCAGATTCAGCATTCTTAATCACTAACGTTGTAGTAATGTCGGGGGAACGCTGTGCTCGTCTTCGGGCCTCACCAACTAGGACTTTGCTCTTATTCCATGCGTCTTGAGCCCGTACATAATGGATCCGTACCTGAGCTGCATATTCGCTTGCCTCAGATGCATTAGACTCCGCATTGGTAATGTCGCCCTGAGACACGTCTGATTGACGCTGATCGCCTAGCTTCTTAGCTGCCTTGTAGCGAGCCTCAACAATCTTGAACTTTGCCTTTGCGCTTGCGAGTTCCTTTGTGCTAACTGCGGCGTATACTTTAGCCTTACGCGCAAGCTCGTTTTGAGCGTCAAGCGCAGTTTGCTTAACAGCAACTGGTGCGGCAGTAGCCAAGTAAGCGCTCAGGCCTGCCTGGTGGTACTTGACTGATTCCCCTACGAATATGAACTTACGTGCTACGTCGTTTCTGGTCATCTTCTTGTCTTTGAGCTGTTTTACCCAGTAGTTACTGGGGGTTGCGGCAGCTGTTTTACCCGTAAAGTTCTTTTGCAAGTAACCTACAAACTGTTCGTTGGTCGTAAGCGGGCCCAACTTGGCTTTGGGCGCGCTTTGGGCTAAGAATCTATTTACAATCGTAGTCGTAGGCGTGCGGTCACCAGCATACAGCTGCGTCCAGAAAGCATAGCCAGCAGAGTCTGGGGTATAGCCAAGTATGCCTTTGTACATTCTATATACTGCGGCTTCGGCCGATTTGTCCTTACAGCTCTGGGTAGCCTGTTGGCCCGCGCATTTAGCGCTTACCGAATACTGGTAATCCGGTGTACCGCCAGCAAAACTGAGGGCCACAAAGGCAAGGCCTGCAATAGCTGCCATTACCCCTGCAATAATTCCATTGCGCTTAGTAAAGAGACTGGCCCTTTTAGTGCTACTCTTAAGAAGAGTGCTGCCTACTCGACTCTTTGGCCGAGATGCTGTGCTTGATTTGAAAGTTGTTTTTTTACGGACTGGTGCTTTTTTGCTTGTTGGTTTTGCTGACATAGGTTCCTTACCTTAAAGAATCCTTAAAAATTGATACTTAGCATAAGCATAATACAATCAAAACCGAAAGGCAAACTTATTCTGCCCTAGCGAATAATTATTCCAAGGGAATTCCCGACCTTGCGCTCGGTCTGCTCGCCAGTAGGTCTGCGATTAACGAGTTTCTTGTTCAACACCATGCCCGAGCTGCCACCACCGTCTAAGTTTACCGCCCACTTGGCATTCAGCTTTTTGAACACGCCGGTTAGATCATACAGGCTAAGCCCAGTAACAGATCCTTGGCGGCCTTCGGCCATAACCCACCACATGGTCTTCTTGTCTGCGCTTAAGCCGACAGCGGTTCGAGGTGCCGGCTCGGAGCAAGACGGTGCACAGCCGTTGTCACCAGGCTTCAAATACCAGCCAAAACCTGGCTCCACAAGAACCGGAGAGCCACCCACAACGGTGCTATAGCTAGCTGCCGGCGGAGTAGTAGAGCGCTGCGGATCAATAATGCACGACTTGCTGTTTGTGCAGGCAAGGTACGACCAGTCACTGCGGTTGTATGAATTCTGCCATGCTACACCCTGGCCGACAGCCGGGCCTGTCGCACGGAAGCTTTGAGATGGAGTAAAGAAGTCTCCGTTGATTGCCGCCACTGCACCAGTCCTTTTGGCAAAATCCGTGGGGGTAATACCCCGTTCATCTGGCTTTGAGGCTCTTAAAGAAACTTTCGGGTTCGTTAAGTCGATTTTGAGAACATGGACGCGCTTGTCGCCATACGTGTCGTCAACCCAATACTTCATGCCCGCCGGCAGGCCAGGCAGAGGGAGCGATTTAGATCGAGCGAATGTGCGGCCTCGTTTTTCTAACACCGTCCAATATTGCTTTTCGATGCTGCGGGCGCTTTTTTCTATATTGGCAATGCTGGTGAGCATTTTTGCATAGCTCGCCTTAGAAAAATCACTCTGCTTCTTCGCCTCCTCGTAGGTCTTCGTTATGTCCGTGTAAGGTATGTCAGCGGCATAGGCCGATAGCTCTTTTGAGGCCAAGTAATCTTTTTGTGTAGCGGCAAAGCTTGATTCTACCTTGCGGTGCCAATTTGTGTCCTTCTGCATGGCCTTAATTACGGATGCTATGAATGGACCATGAGCTTCAATTTCATTGAGCTTCTTTAACATTTCTTCTGGCTTTTGAGATTTTAAATCCTTGCGTGCAGCGTTCCTGGCAGCAACTTCTCGAGCTTGAGCCTCGGAAACTTTCTCGACTATTCGGCTATAGCTCGGGGTGCTTGCTGTAAGTCGGCGAGCACTTTTTGTTGCACGGTCTGATTGCTGAGTTGCTGCTGTTTTGCGTACTACGATAGGTGCGTTCTGGGCTATGAGCGTATCTAGGCCAGCCGCAGCCTTGCGCTTGGCTTCGCTGCTCTGTGCCAAACGAATTGCCACCGCTCCACGCGTAAGCTTGTTTGCATCAAGCTGTTTGGTCCAGTAGTCTAGCCCATTCGTGTCTGCCTGACGGCCAAAGAAACCTTGGTATAACTTTTCGACATACGCCTTATTGGACAAAGAGGTAAATGCAGGATTCCTTAAGCCTACCTCAATGACGCCCTGGGGCCTAACCCGGTCGCCGGCAAGCTTTTGTGTCCACTCCGAAAGCTCGCCGGCATTTGGTTCGCGGCCGGAGAGCCCGAGGTAGAGACGATATATAAGTGCTTCAGCACTCAGGTCTCTACACGACTGCGTAGCCTGGTCTCCCGAACACTTTTCGGCTATAGAATACTGATAATCTGGCGTCCCGCCAGCGAAGCTAAAAGCCACGGCAACAAGACCGACAATAGCAACCAAACCAGCAGCAATAAGCCCCTTCTTAAGGCTAAATGAATTCGTTTTCTTTGCAGCAAGACCCAAGCGACCCGTGCGCGCCTTGGGATACCGTGATGCTTGTTTGTTTTTTTGTTGAGCCATATGTATAACCTTTAGGTAAGCATAACCTTTACCCCTAACGAATGCAAATACTCGCTAATCTCACCTCAATACAAAAAGACACCTCATTACGAAGTGTCTTTTTGATTTAACAAGTCAATAGTGCTAGTAAACAGCCTTGATTACCTACAGGGAATTTTAGTAACAACATTATGCCCCTAAAGACATAATGCTCGACCTAGAAGTTCCGCAAAGGACTCAAGTGAGCACATCCCACCGAAGTGAGCAGCTCTTAAACAAGAGTCTTCTGGCCATAGCCTTGCTGCTATGGAATGCATTGCTGCATCGATACTCCCTAGAAAGGAGGTGATCCATCCGCACCTTCCGGTACGGATACCTTGTTACGACTTAACCCCAATCGCTGGACTTACCTTAGGACCCAAAAGGGTACTTCGGGCACTCCCAACTTTCGTGATTTGACGGGCGGTGTGTACAAGACCCGGGAACGTATTCACGGCAGTATAGCTGACCTGCCATTACTAGCAATTCCGACTTCATGGGGGCGAGTTTCAGCCCCCAATCCGAACTGGGACTGGTTTTGGTGCGATTAGCTCCGTCTTGCGACTTGGCGACGCGTTGTACCAGCCATTGTAGGACGGGTGTAGCCCGAGGCGTAAGGGCCATGCCGACCAGACGTCGTCCTCACCTTCCTCCCGGTTGGCCCGGGCAGTCTCGCCTGAAAATACAACAGACGACAAGGGTTGCGCTCGTTGCGGGACTTAACCCAACATCTCACGACACGAGCTGACGACGGCCATGCAGCACCTGTCACTGGGTTCCCGAAGGCACATCAATCTTTCGATCGACTTCCCAGGATGTCAAGCCTCGGTAAGGTTCTACGCTTAGCGTCATATTAAACCCCATCCTCCACTGCTTGTGCGGGTCCCCGTCAATTCCTTTGAGTTTTAAACTTGCGTTCGTACTCCCCAGGCGGGATACTTATCGCGTTAGCTTCGTGACACAGAGGGTCGAATCTCCATACCACTAGTATCCATCGTTTACGGCGTGGACTACCGGGGTATCTAATCCCGTTCGCTCCCCACGCTTTCGTACCTTAACGTCAGGTGTGGCCCAGCAAGCTGCCTTCGCCATTGGTGTTCCTTCCGATATCTACGCATGTCACTGCTACACCGGAAATTCCGCTTGCCTCTACCAACCTCTAGTGTGATGGTTTAAGTCATAGTCTATATGGTTGAGCCACAAGATTTCACAACTTACCTATCACGCCATCTGCGTACGCTTTACGCCCAGTAATTCCGGATAACGCTTGGACCCTACGTATTACCGCGGCTGCTGGCACGTAGTTAGCCGGTCCTTATTCTTCGTCTACAGTCATAATCTTCGACGACAAAAGCAGTTTACACTCCGAAAAGCGTCGTCCTGCACGCGGTATTGCTCCATCAGACTTTCGTCCATTGTGGAAGATTCCTCACTGCTGCCTCCCGTAGGAGTCTGGGCCGTATCTCAGTCCCAGTGTGGCTGGTCATCCTCTCGAACCAGCTACTGATCGTCGCCTTGGTGAGCTTTTACCTCACCAACAAGCTAATCAGACGCAGGCCCCTCCCGAAGCGATAAATCTTTAATCCGGATAAACCGGATACTATGGGGTATTAGCTACTCTTTCGAGCAGTTATTCCCCACTTCGGGGCAGGTTCCAACGTGTTACTCACCCGTCCGCCACTAAATACTCGGTTGGAGAACCTCTCACTAGTGTGAGATTCTCTTTTCGAGTATTCCGTTCGACTTGCATGTGTTAGGCATACCGCCAGCGTTAATCCTGAGCCAGGATCAAACTCTCCAAAAAAGTTTATTACTCTTTGAAAAGCAATATTCACAGAAATTGACTGACTCTCCCGAAGGAGTAGTCAGACCCATTTAATAACAAGGTGTTACTAGCACTATTCACTTGTCAAAGTAGTTCGTGCTTGACTAGCGCAATAGAGTCAAAATAAAATCAGCAACCTTTTTGTCGATTTGGTTCAGTCAGGAGACCGAATGATCGAGTCGCTGTTTATTT
Organism: Patescibacteria group bacterium; assembly: GCA_052034495.1. Taxonomy (GTDB): domain Bacteria; phylum Patescibacteriota; class Saccharimonadia; order CAILAD01; family JADZBC01; genus CAYPSN01. The sequence goes on along the minus strand of JBPOIL010000018.1, from coordinate 35,735 downwards.
TGAGCGATAACGAAGTATCAAGACCTTACTATTGTAGAGACTGGCCGAGGATAAGTCAACACCTTTGGCGTAGCGAGAATCTAACGCTTTTTCTTCGTAGTTCGCTTGGCTTTTTTGAGCCACTTTTCCTTGCGCTCTTCGTCCTCGTCTTTGACATCCTTTTGCCGCAGAATCTTGGCGTTCATAGAGATATATACAACGTTCCAAACCAACCAGGCCAAAAGAACAATCCAGGCAAGGCCGCGGCCACTAAGTATGTTAATCCGTTCGTACTGCGTAACAGCCAAGAAAGCGAGGGTAGCTCCAGTAACGATATTGAGGTAGCCAAGTCTGCGAATAACCTTCGCCCGACTAGAGCGCTTTTTGCGCTGGCCAACAAGAGCCGCCGCCCCCGTAAGCACCAATATGGCACTAAAAATTGCATAGAATATTAATTCGTACCGGTACGGCTGAGCTGCAAGGAAACTTAGGTACGGGCTTACCTTGTTATATTCCATTGCTGCGGCTGCAACCACACCCAGGACTGCGCCGGCCATGACCTCTGTGGGCTTATGCCCTAACACTTCGCGTAATTTACCGTAGCGTGCACGGTCTGCTATGGTACCGCCGTCGGTCAGTTCGTCTAGTAGTTTATTTAGCGCATGCGCTTGATCCCCGGTTGCTCGCCGTACGCCAAACGAATCGTACATGACGATGCCTGCATACACGGCAGCGATACCAAAGATCGGACTCATTAGCCCATATTCAATGAGCGTCACCGTAGCGAGCGAGCACACAACTGCTGAGTGAACACTGGGCATTCCGCCAGAGGCAAATAGATAGCGCAGGTCAAACTCGCCACGGATTAGAGCAAGGCTAAACTTAATTCCTTGAGCGACTACCCAGACGAGGAATGGAATAATGAGAAGTGGAGTTACTTGAATCATAGTAATTATAGATTATCACTTTCGGCATGGCTTTGGCCAGTAGCATGAAACGCGAGTCCGTAATGATACCCGGTAGTCTTAAGAACTCGGCTAAATTCTAAGCCGCATTCGCCCATAAGCTTAATGGCTTGCTCGCGCGAGACGCGCTTTGCGGGATCGGGGCCGACCTCTTCCACCTTAGAGTCCCAATCAATTAAAACAACCTCGCTGCCCGGTCGAAGATACTGATCGATTGAGATGCAAAAGTCGGCGGGGTATAACGAACTTGAAAGTAAATTAGTAAGCACCACGGTATCAATTCCGCCGAGTGGCACGGTTTTGCCGGCCAAGACATTCCGCAACAAGACGGGGTGCAAGTTTTCATGGTGGTCATAATGGCTTACCGCTTCGAGAGATTCATTATCTGGCCCTGCCACATACACATTGCCATCCACGCCGACCTTTGCCAGAGCAGCTTGGGCAAAAAAGCCAACAGGCGAGCCGAGCTCTAGGACTGATTGACCACTACGTAAGCCTACTTCGTCCAAGATGACCTGTGGGCTTACAAACTTACCGCTCAAGCGGCTTAATATTTTACGAGGCAAAGCGCTCAACATACCAAACTCATCTTTTACAGTTATAGTATGCCTCAAATCGCTTAAGCTTACTAGCCCTGTTTGGTTGGTGCCTCTTCGACAATCTGATTCTCATCAGTCTCAGTCTCTTCAATTGTGCCACCCGGCAATAGAGTGACGGAAGCAACGCAGTCTTTTTCGCTCAAGCGCATAATGCGCACGCCCTGTGTAGCCCGGCTGATTACCGGTATTTTGTCCGCGTGCAATCTAATCACTTGGCCTTGCTTGGAGATGATGAGGACATCCTGAGTAATGTCATCCATCACCCGCACGTCTACGACCTTGCCTGTCTTAGTGCTGACCACGCCAGCCTTAATCCCCACGCCACCGCGGTTATGAGGGCTAAACTGAGCCGTCTTAGTAATCTTGCCGTAGCCATTCTCCATTACTACGAGCATCATGCTGTCTTCGCTGAGAACGTCCATGCCGACTACGGTATCCCCGGTGCGCAGACGGATACCACGCACCCCGCGAGTCGCTCGACCCATAGGACGTGCATCGGTCTCTTTGAACCTAATGGCCTGCGCCATAGACGTCGAGATAATAATGTCATCGCTGCCATGGGTCTTCTTAACCCACTTAAGCTCATCGCCTTTGTCGAGCTTAATCGCAATTAGGCCACTGGCTCGAACATTCTGATACTCGGTAATAGCAGTCTTCTTAATTACGCCACACTTAGTGGTCATAAACAGGAACTTAGCTGTATTGTCCTTTTCTAGCGTTATCAGTGACGTGACTCGCTCGTCAGGGCTAAGATTCAGAAGGTTCACGATCGCTTGGCCTTTAGCTGTGCGGGACGCAGCAGGAACTTCATAGGCTTTAAGCTTAAAGGCACGACCAAGAGAAGTGAAGAACAGGATCGTATCGTGGTTGTTCGTCTGTACCATATGCTCCACAACGTCTTCTTCCTTAGTGGCCATACCAATCTTGCCCTTACCACCGCGGGCCTGTGCAGTGTAGGTGCTTGAAGGCATACGTTTTATATAATTACCTGCCGTGAGCGTGATAATCACTTCCTCATTTGGGATGAGGTCTTCGTCAGAGAACTTACCAATTGTAGACTTCACTACCGTGGTGCGCCGCTTGTCGCCGTGCTTCTCCCGCAACTCCACAAGCTCTTCGCGAATTACGGCCAGGATGTTTGCTTCGTCAGAAAGGATTCGTTCACACTCCTTAATGAAAGCCATGAGGGCCGTATATTCATCTTCAATCTTCTTGCGCTCTAGCCCTGCAAGGGTACGCAGCTGCATGTCTAGTATTGCTTTGGCCTGGATCTCTGTTAGCTTGAAGTTTTTAACCAAGTTGGCAAGCGCCTCTTCCTTGGTGCTGCTTGCGCGGATAGTAGAGATAACCTTATCAATCTGGTCTAAGGCTATTCGCAAACCTTCTAAGATATGTGCGCGAGCCTGGGCCTTTCGCAATTCGAACTCAGTTCGTCTACGGACCACAATCTTACGGTGATCCAAGTAGTAACGAAGAACCATTTCCAAGTTCAGTACGCGCGGCTGGATGCCGTCAACGAGTGCCAGCATATTTACATGGAAAGTCGTCTGGAGTGGTGTCAATCTAAAGAGCTGATTGAGGAGTTTCTGCGCATAAGCGTCTTTTTTGAGTTCAATAATAATGCGCACACCGACGCGATCAGAGGACTCGTCACGTACATCGGAGATACCAATGAGTTTCTTCTCGTGGTACAGATCAGCTATCTTCGTAACAAGTGTGGACTTATTGACCTGGAACGGTATCGAAGTTACAACGATACGCTGCTTGCCCTTCTTGTCCTCTTCGATTTCGGCATTAGCCCGCATAACAATACTGCCCTTGCCGGTACCGTAAGCTTGGGCAATGCCGCCATCATCAAAGATGATGCCCCCGCTCGGGAAGTCGGGCCCTGTTACAATCTTGACTAGATCCGCGACCGTTGCTTCAGGATTATCAATGATATGCACAATCGCATCGACGATTTCGGTAAGGTTGTGTGGCGGGATATTGGTTGCCATACCAACGGCAATACCCTGCACGCCGTTCAGAAGTAGGTTTGGCAACTTGGCCGGCAAGACTGTTGGCTCTTTTTTGTTACCATCATAGTTCGGTTGGAAATCAACGGTATCTTTGTCGATATCAACAAGTAATTCTTCAGTAAGCTTTTGCATGCGGGCTTCGGTGTAACGCATGGCAGCGGGCATATCGCCATCAATCGAGCCAAAGTTACCTTGACCATCAACCAGCATGTAGCGCATCGAAAAGTCCTGCGCCATACGCGCCATCGCATCGTAAATGGCGCTGTCGCCGTGGGGGTGGTAGCTGCCCATTACATCACCAACTACCGTGGCGCTCTTACGGAACTTAGAACCATGACGAAGCCCCAAGTTGTTCATGACATACAGAATACGTCGGTGCACTGGCTTAAGCCCGTCACGAACATCTGGCAAGGCACGGGATACGATCACACTCATAGAGTAGTCTAGGTAGCTCTTCTCCATTTCAGTTTCGATCGTTCGAAACTCTACTTGACCTATGCCGCTGTCGATCATTGCTTGATTAGCCTGCTCGGCAGCAGGGGACTGTTCTGGTTCTGGGGTGATGTTGTCGATTGGTTCAGCCATAGTGTTCCTATATATCTAAATTCTGTACTGATGTCGCATGAGTTTGGATGAAGCTCTTGCGCAAGGCGACTTCTTCGCCCATTAGCTTATTAAATATTGCGTCTGCTTTTTCAGCGTCATCTACTTTTACCTGCAACAGGATTCGGTTAGCCGGGTCCATAGTTGTCTCCCATAGCTGCTCTGAATTCATTTCACCAAGGCCTTTATAGCGCGCTATTGAGAGTCCTGGGATGCCGAAGTCTGCAGACTCGTTGGCCTGAGGGTCAACCGCTCCGTCTTGCGCCTCAGTCATTGCAAGCTCGGCTAAGTCTGCTGCGGTTTCTACTTCCTGCTGTTCTTGGGCAAGCTCTGCCTCGGCAGCAGCCTCCTTGTCGGCCTTAGCTGTCTTCTTATCCTTAGCTTTGGTTCGCAAATCAGTCAGAACACGTTCTTTTTCCTCATCGGTAAACGCATAGTGCTTCTCACCACGGCCCACCTGAATCTTGTAAAGCGGCGGCTGTGCGATATAAAGGTAGCCATTCTCGATAATGTCCGGGAAGTTACGGAAGAAAAACGTTAGGAGCAATGTGCGGATATGAGCACCGTCTACATCGGCGTCGGTCATAATAATGATTCTGTGGTAGCGTAGTTTGTTCACGTCAAAGTTCTCACCGATACCAGCACCTAGGGCGATAATCATATCTTTAATTTCGTTGTTACCGAGCATCTTGTCTAGTCGAGCTCGTTCTACATTCAACACCTTACCCCGTAGTGGCAGAATAGCCTGGAACTTACTGTCTCGACCACCCTTGGCAGAACCCCCAGCCGAGTTACCCTCTACGATGTAAAGTTCACTTTCCTCTGGCTTACGCGACGAACAGTCTACAAGTTTACCTGGCAGGGCAGAGCCTTCTAGGGCGCCTTTACGAATTACAGTATCGCGAGCCGCGCGGGCAGCTAAGCGTGCGCGAGCCGAGAGTGATGCCTTGCCGACAATCTTTTTAGCCTCATTGGGATTCTCTTCTAGGTAGTAGGCCAGGTATTCGCTTAGTACTTGCTCCACGTAACCACGGACTTCGGGGTTCCCTAGCTTGTCCTTAGTCTGACCTTCGAATTGCGGATCGGGTAGCTTTACTGAAATGACTGCAGTCAGACCCTCTCGAACGTCATCGCCGGTTAGGTTTTCGTCCTTTTCCTTAATGAGTCCGTTTTTACGCGCGTACTCGTTGATCACACGCGTTAGGGCTGTGCGGAAACCAGTGATGTGGGTTCCTCCACCAGGGTTGTAAATGTTGTTTGCAAAAGCTTTAACTTGTTCATTAAATGAATCACAATACTGAATAGCCAGCTCAACTGTTACTTCGTCGACCTTCTTTTCTACGTAGAAAGTTGGCTGATTGAGAGCTTCTTTGTCTCTATTAAGATGCTCGACGTACGAACGGATCCCGCCCTCAAAGTAAAAGCCATAACTACGTTTTTTTGCCTCGTCCGAGATGTTCAGACGAACTCCCTTTGTCAGGTATGACTGGTGTCTTAAGTAGTCGAGTATGGTCTGGTAATTAAATTCGATCGATTCGAATATCGAGGCGTCCGGGATAAAGCTGATCGAGGTACCGCGCTTATCGGTCTTGCCGACTACTTTAATATCCCCCTGCGGAACACCTTCCTTGTAAATCTGTTCGTATTCTTTACCATCCTGGTAAACCTTTGCGACGAGGTCGGTAGCCAATGCGTTTACTACACTTACACCTACGCCGTGCAGACCGCCCGATACCTTATAGCCGCCGCCGCCGAACTTACCCCCGGCGTGCAAAACGGTCAGTACAGTTTCAAGTGCGGACTTACCAGTGGTTTTATGCTTGCCGGTAGGAATACCACGGCCGTTATCAGTAACAGTGACCCAACCGTTGTCATGCATAACTACATCAACGGTGTCAGCCTCACCGGCCATCGCCTCATCAATAGAGTTATTAACCAACTCCCAGATTAAGTGGTGCAGGCCCTCGATGCCGGTTCCGCCAATGTACATCCCGGGTCGTTTACGAACCGGATCAAGCCCCTCGAGGACTTGGATTTGATCTGCACCATACTGAACTTTATCGGCCATGTGTTTGTTGTAACCCTCACTTAGTTTTGTTTGTGTCGCCGAGCGACAACAGATAGTACCTAGTATACCCTACCTGTAGATTACTGGGCAAGTACCTTAAGCTAGCCTTGACGGCCAGTCGAGATTGGCATTTTACCTGGTTCAGGCTTAGGCGTAGCCGGAACTACTGCAAGCGCCTTTGCAATCTCTGCTGCCACTTCGGCTTTTGGCCGCGCATAGTTCTGGCGGGAAATTTGCACCATCTGATCATAGATGCCTGGCGTCTTCACGCCAATCGGTGGAAATATTTCCTTGAGGGAAAAGGAGGGGGTAACTGCACCTTTGTTAATAATCCGAGCGACTGCATTCAAGTTAGGGGTATTAATGATGTCGTCCTTATCAAACTGCGGGGCAAACTGCTTAGCCATAAACTCTGCATCCTCTGGGCCAACACGAAAGCCCACCATATTGCCTACGTTACCAAACACCGCGTCGCGAATTGGTTCTTCAAGTTGCGAAATAAACTGGTTTGCCATAATCATGCTGAGCCGGTACTTACGCGCCTCAGACAAAATCGTTGCGATAGAATCAGTCGCGTAGTTCTGGAATTCATCGATATATACACTAAAATCCTGCCGGTCTTTTTCGTCCATGTCAGCCCTGCTCATAGCAGCCATTTGAAACTTAATGATAAACACGATACCCAGAATCTTAGAGTTCATATCTCCCAAGAGACCCTTGGACAAGTTAACGAACAAAATCTTTTTACTATCCATAACGTCTCGCAGATTGAAACTCGAGTGCTTCTGGCCAATGATGTTGCGCATGATTTCGTTATTGGCAAAGTCTCCGAATTTCGAGGTAAAGTAGCCCAACATCTCACTCTTGGAGTGTTCGCTGGTCTGCGCCATTTGGCCCGTCCAGAATTCCTGAACGATTGGGTCTTTGACGTTGCGAAACTTCTGCTTTAAATAGTCATCATTCGTAAAGAGCTTCGGCACCTCGATCAAAGTCCCTCCCTCTGGGTCAGACATGACTGTCAGAGCGGCATTACGGAACCAATCCACAAACATAGGGCCTACAAAACCTTGACCTTTAGGATCGTAGAGCTTGTAGAACATATTGATAGCCTCGAGGACCAAGAAATCCTTTTGCTCTGGGTGGGCCGGGTCAAACTCAAGCAGGTTAAAACCAAGTGGATACTCTGTATCGCCTGGGTTGAAATAGATGACGTCCTTTAGCCTATGGGGCGGGACTTTCGCCATAAGTGCCTCCGCCGTATCCCCGTGTGGGTCCAAGAAGCACAAGCCTCTACCCATATGCATATCTTGCACGATGCAGTTTTCTAAGAATACAGACTTACCGGTACCGGTCTGACCAATGATATATACGTGGCGCCTTCGGTCGTCATCAGTTAGGCGTACAACTGTTTCTTGGCCCCTATACATGTTACTGCCCAGGATAAGGCCTTCCGTCGCAAGATCAGCCGGTGCAGCAACCTCACGTGCACCCTTGCGAATGACTGGGGTAGAAACCTGCATATCCTCACCAGGGAAGTGGAATATGCCAGCTAGCTCGGTTGAGTTCAGGACCGTCTTGTTCTTATTTGCTGGGAAGAACCGAAATATGAAGTCCGTTGCCAGCTGCTCGGAAGACTTAGCTGAAACAAGCTTGAACTGATTTGAATTCGGCAGTGCCATCTGGGCGAAGCCAGTTAGTATGTCCTGCACAGTGGCCCTTGATTTGTTTGGGTCATCAGAACTGGCAATTACTCGGATCATCGTTTCAAACGCCGGCATGGCGTACTTTTCTTCCACCAGTTGGCTCATCTTTTGATTAATCGCGTCAGGCTGGTAGTCCTGTTTTATGGTTCCTTCCTCTAGCTTCTTGGAATACTTTGGCTGCTTGATTGGGGCCATGGCAATTTCTTTAAGCATCTTCTGCGGAGTATGTTTTTCGGCAGCGATCTCTTCTGGGTCTAGCAAGTCCTTGGCGTATTTCTTGGCATTCTTGGCCCACTTTTTGTGAGCGGGCCTAATAAGAATCTGAATTCCAGCGCCCTCGCCCTGCTGCAGTCGAGATAAGCTACTCAGAATACCCGCGAGTGGATCCGCGTCACGACTCTTATATGTGGCAATGGGGTAGTATGAGTCGTTGGCCAACTCCAGCTCTCCTCCTGCGATGCCGGCAAGCTTACTCGTCTTTGAAAAGATATTCGGGTCATCAACTTGTTCGATCTGAATTGTAGGGTAGCCAGAAATAAGAGCCTTCTGGACCGTCGACAGCAAAGTAACCGGTACCGCTGTGTAAAAATAAATCATTTGGCCATCGGCTATGATCTCAAAGCTAACGTAGCGATTGCCATACAGCTTCGACTTATCTGCAGTAATACCCGAGAGTAAATTAAAAATGCCTTCGGCCTTTGATATGTTTTCCTTGAAAAGCTCGCGTGTGTCCCTACCGCCTGCTTCGCTTGCTTCTGCGGGCGGAAGCTTAATCTGTAGCGGTACGAGCTTAAGACTACGCTCTATATCCTTGGTTTTACGCACCATCTTGCGGTAAATTAAAAAGCAAACCAATCCAAGCGCGGCAAAGAAGGCAAGCGCTAGAACGGTAGTAAGTAAGATAAATAGTTGGTTTTCAGATTCCAATGGTTCCGCCCGCCCGTGCCCTAAGGCTTCGGATCACTCCGTTTAATCTCAAGATTGAATCTCTTCTTCAGATACGCAGCACTAAGGTCTTCGTGCTCCTCTTCTTCCAGATAAGGATCCGTCGAGTGCTGCTTTATTATGGCGTCTGCACGGTCAACCCATTCCTTCTCGATGTTATCCCCCCCGGCGGTATCTAGATCGCCGTGTTTTACAGTGGGCTGAGTAGATACAACGGCAGGGGTTGCCGCCTGCTGCTGCAGGGGAGCCTGCACAGGCTGCTGAACGACGGGGGCCGCAGGCATTCCATTTGGCGCAAGGGCGCCAGTTTCAGCTGCAGGGGTAACGATTGCTTCCTGGCTACTAATCTGCTGTTCGGGATTTTGCTGCGCAGCAGGTCGTGGCTCCGACTGCGACATCTGCGGCTTTGTATCGGGTATGTTTACTGGCTGCATAGAATAAACCTTTTGCCCAATTATAGCAATAAAGCTTATGCTCTGCTAGCGCGTTCTAGTTGTGAACCCATACTGGCGTGCCAATATCAGCCCAGTTATAAATGAATGCAGCGGTCGCGATTGGCAAGTTCACACAACCATGACTGCCATTATAGTAGTAGTCCTGCCCGCCAAAGCTGCTGCGCCAACGCCAGGCATCATGCAGCCCGTAGCCCGCATGGAACGGCATCCAGTAATCAACGAGCACTCGATAATCATACCTTTCTCCGTACGCGCGGCCGTCAAGCCAAATGTTTGTGGCCTTTGAATAAATACTAAAGAGGCCCGTGACCGTAGGGAAGCCCATCCCTGTAGCCCCGCTTGTGATTGGCGATGAATATATCACCTGACTGTCTTGGTATACCCATAGCTGTTGAGTTGTTAAGTTTATCTCTATGTAGCGGCCCACATCGAGGGTGGTCACCCGATTGTACTGAGTCTTAAAGGCAACTGGTCTCGTTGTAACACCGTAAGCTATTGCAGCCTTATTCCTCATGGCCGCTACTAAGGCAGCTACAGCCTCATCCTGATTCATTGCTAAACCATCCGCACCCTCTTGATCGGTCGTACTTACCCCGTTCTTGATCGTCACCTTCTTGTTCACGGCGGCTTGGTCAATTTCATTGGCAACCGACTGCACATAGCCCCGGACCTTAGCCTCATCAACCTCAACTTTCAAAGCGGGCTTCGTACCATTATCGGTCTTAATTGGAAACACCAGCCAGCTTGCCAAAGTAGCTGCGCTGGGTTTGAAGGCTTGCTCTGCATATTTGAGCGAGACGTCTTGAGCCATAAGGCTTTTTGCCTCACTAACTACGGGTTCAGTGGCAGACACATCTACGTCAGCCTTGACCGTACTAGGCTCTAGCGCCACAGACTTATCCTCGCCTTCGGCCAGGGCACTCTGTAAAACCTTCGTCAGCTCGGCCTTATTAATTTCTATACCGTCTTGGTCGGGGGTAACAACGATTTCGCCGTTCACCACTTCAACCTTGGCATTTACTGGCGCGCGGCCAATATCACTCGTAAGCTTCTGGGCAAAGAGCTTCAACGCAGCGGTGTCGAGAGAGTAGGCAAAGCCAGTCCTGCCATTGCGGAGAGAGTTTGTGACCCCGATAAGCGGAAAAGGAGTTTCTCGACCAACCCTATAGGCAGCATCTACGCTCGCAGTAGTATCGCGGCTCGCGCCCAACTGGTCGCTCTTGACCACGTATTTCTTCTCGCCTAAGTTGATCGTCAGAGTATGTCTGCTTTCTAGCTTTTTGACTAAAGCTACCGCTTCTGCCCTCGTCTTGAAGGAAACATCATGCCCAGCAAGCGTAACGCCAGGGTACATTGCCCCGGTAAGCGGTGCTGCGAGTGCAATGTTCATCGCGGCCAGGCCAAGAATAACGCCGGCAACTGTTAGGCCGAGAGTACGGGGCAACGACCCCTTCGGCTTAACCTCGGGGGCGCTCACGTTTGGTTGTTTTTCTTGCCGCCTCATAATGCTTATAGTTCATTATAACCTTGCGGCCCCATGCGCGCTAGTTAATCGTTACCTCGCCCAAACTTCCAGATTGTAGGCCGAGGTGCACTCCTTCAAGCACCTTTGCTATTTCGTCCCCGCCGGGGTTAGCTCCCAAATCGAAGCCGACTCGCAATGTAATGTTCTTTTTGCCAGAACTTTGGAGTGCCTCGTCCTGATAGTACCCCACATACTCAACAGAACTTACTTGGGCCGAATCAAGAACTTTTCGTCGTATATCAGACCAAATAACCTGATCCTGACAAACGATAGAGATATCTCGTTTAATTATTTGGTATTCCGGCAAATCAGTAACTAGGGCCTGTTGTGTCTGACTCAGAACCGAAGCAATTGATATTTCAGCGAAGCTAGCTTCCACCTGAACTCCAAAACTATTCAATACTCGCTTGCTCAGTTGGCCATAACTGCCAAGTAGCTCATCAGCCATAGCAATGCTCGCAAATCTTCCCGCAGCATAGTTAGGATCTTCTGCAGGAGTAATATCTAAATCAACTCTTGTGTATTGGGACAACCTATCCAAGACTGCCTTTAACCTTAGTGTGCTATCGGGGCCAACCATAGTAATTGCCAACTTCCACACTTCCTGTGGCAGCTCGCCATCCGTGGTCGGCGCATAGACGCGCGCTACTTCGAAGGCACCAAACTGCTTTTTGTAACGCTGGTTAGTTCGAACCATCTCTATATGGCTTGGGAGCATTGTGGTCCTTAAGTACTGCTGCTCGCGACTCAGTGGGTTGGCGATCTCCAAGTGGCCTTTAGCAGCAAAGCCTAACCGTTCAATCATTTGTTCACTAATAAACGAATAGGTGACAATCTCCTGAAGGCCCGTTGCCACCATTGTCTTGCGGAGTTCGTGCAGCCTTGGAATCAATTGATGCGGGCGTGTATTGGTAGCCGGCAGGGTAGGTAGCTCAGCTGGAATAGCATCGTAGCCTACGATTTTTACAATCTCCTCCACGATGTCTTCTTCGGAGCGAATATCCATTCGCCACCATGGTGCAACTATCGCAAATATATGGTTAAAGCTATCTACATACCTGCGCGCTCCAAGGTAGGTTGGATTGTTTGTAAAGTCAGATAGTGGGCTAATGCGAACCCCCGACTCATCAATCGCTTCGTAATTCTTTGTTTTATTATTATATTTGTATTGAACTGCCTCGAGCACCTGATTACCCCCGATATAGAGACCGTTGTGGCCAACTCCACCACGCTCATTTGGGTCTAGTTTTTCCCAGTGGCCTGAATAGAATACTACGTCGCCAGGTCGTAAATCACCGATCTCTACAGGTGTGCCGGCATCATATTGCTGCTGAGCCGTATGGCCAACCATTTTCCCAATTTTGCTATATATTCTGTCAATTAAATATGAGCAATCAAAAGCATTCTCGCCGTTCTGGCGGAAGTTCGCGCCCCATAGGTACGGCTTGCCGAGGTGTTTCTGGGCTTCTTTGCTGAGGCTGAAATGCTCAATTTCAAAGCCTAGTCGCTTCAGTCCACCTACAACCTGCTTTTCATCTAGCTTTATTCCCAATAATTTCTCTGCCTTACGCAAACGCAAACCAACATGCTGAACCCACGGCCAGCCATACAGCTGGTCCGTAGGGGAGCCGAGAACTTCTGCTCCACATATTTCTCTTAGTAACTGAGTCAATCTATCGGCGGCTAAAAGAGTTAGTGGAAGGGGGAGTGAGCGCTCATATCGCGCCGACGCCTCGCTACGAGTGCCGTGCCTAAGTGCCGCCTTGCGAACGGTGGTTCTGTCGAAGTTTGCCACGGTAAGTAATATTTCTGTTGTATTATCGGAAACCTCGCTATGCGCGCCACCCATAACCCCCGCTATGTCCAATGGGCCGTTATCGTCACCGATCACGAGGTCCTCAGTTGTCAGCTTGTGGCTTGTACCGTCGAGTGTTGTAATAGTTTCGGTGGGGGAGGCATAGCGCACAGAAACTTGACCATGTATCTTTTTGGCATCGAAGGCATGTGAGGGGTGCCCAGTCTCGAGCATCACAAAGTTAGTAATGTCTACAACAGGGCTAATACTACGTAGGCCATTCCCTTCTAAGTTATCCACAAGCCACTGAGGACTTTTCACGGAATTGTCTACCCTCATTTTCACAGACACAAACCTCTTACACTCCCCGACTTCCTTGACATTCACTACTTCTGTGTTTTCGTATGCATTTTTACTGGTATCAGGTAATACCAGCTCATTACCCTCATCACGTGCTGCGACTTCCCTAGCCAGTCCAATCAAACTAAGGTAATCCCACCTATTTGCAGGCGTCTTTATATCCAGGTAGTCACCCTTTTGCCATATGTCGCACAATGTTGTACCCAGGGGTGTCTCGTCAGGCAGAACTAGTAGGCCGCTCTGGTCATCGGAAATTCCGAGCTCCGCGGCGGTACAAAGCATTCCGCTCGACACGACTCCACGAATCTTTCCAATCTTAATTCTAAGCCCGTCCGGCATAGTCGTGCCAGCTTTAGCGAGCACGACAGTCTGGCCAACGGCGAGATTCGGCCCGCCGCAAACTACTTCAATTACCTCTTGACCCGTGGTTACCCGAGCGATACGCAATCTATCGGCATCTGGATGAGGCTCAACTTCCTCCACCCGTACTACGACAATATTCTCATCCCAAGTGTTGGCGGGCATAACCTCCTCAATCTCTACTTCTGTTTGCAGGAGTAACTCAACCACGCGATCGGTTGGCAGCTTGCGCTTCAAGTACCTATTGAGTGAATCAACTGAAATCTTCATTAAAACTGCTCCAAATATGCTAAATTAGGTCGCCAGAAGTTACGCAGGTCTGTGATGCCGTATTTAACCATTGCGATACGCTCGGGACCAAGCCCGAATGCGAAGCCGCTGTACTTCTCTGCATTTATCCCAGCATTCTCGAGGACCTTCGGATGAACCATGCCGCCTCCGAGTAGCTCCAGCCACTCGCCCTTGTAGCTAACGTCAATCTCAATCGATGGCTCGGTGTATGGGAAAAAGCTTGGTCGCAGCCGAATTTCTGTGTCTTCCCCCAGTAGATCCTTCATAACTGCCAGAAGCGTTCCCTTCAAGTGAGCCACCGAAACGCCCTCACCCACTACAAGACCTTCGACCTGCGTAAATGACCACAGATGAGTACGGTCTTCGTCTTCATTGCGAAACACCTTCCCAGGAACAATAATCTTAAATGGCGGTTTATTCTGCTCCATATACCGGACCTGCATGCCAGACGTATGGGTGCGCGGCAATGTACTGTTGGTCCCCTTTGAATCCTTGATGTAGAACGTATCCTGCATGTCCCTGGCTGGGTGGTGCGGAGGCATGTTTAGCGCTTCGAAGTTATACCAATCGTTCTCAATTTCGTTACTATCCACGATTGCGAAACCAAGGCGAGTGAAAGACGCATAGAGCTCATCCATTACAAGTGTTACCGGGTGCGCATGGCCCAATCCTTCCCCTATCCCCGGCTGAGTAAGGTCAAGTGGTGGCAGAGCGTCTAGCTCATCAAGGAGCTCTTGCTGGCGATTCGCAAAGATTGACTCTAGTGACGCTTTGAGCTTATTTAGCTCCGCGCCCTTACGCTTGCGCTCCTCGCCTTCCAGGCCAGATAGGGATTTTAGTCCTTCGACCAACTCGCTCTTTTTGCCAAGATACTGGGCCTTTGCAAGCTGCAAGTCGTTTTCCGTCTTGGCCGCAGCAGCCGCAGCACCTGCATTAATCATCACGTCCTCCACTATGCTGCCCTCTTTCCGCTGGTGTACAGATATAGCTGAATAATGCCTGCAGCCCCCAGCACGAGTAGCAGATCGGTCATACCAAGCGAACCTAAGCTGCTCATACCGAGCAAGATAGTGATCGCTCCCGCGGGGACAACGGCGGCCTTAATCGCATTTACGAATTTTGCCCTACTAATGTCAGATACCTTCTGCCGAGAAACCCCGAGTATCAGCAGCATGATCAATGAAGCAATGGCCGCGTAGACCAACAGAAACCATAAGGTGACGCCAGCAGGACCTAGTGCCGCTGGAGTTGTTAAAAGCATCAGAGAGACTACAACTGCAAAAGACAAAAGACACGTAGTTACGAGTCCTGCACCCATGAAGCCTTTTTGGATTTTCTCAATTACCTGCATATTCTAGCTATTATCCCAGATTACAGGCTCAGTCTCAAGCATAGCGTGATTGTGCATAAGTTATCCACATGCGAAATGGCAAGTGAACAAGTGGTGGTATTTTTTGAACACTATAATTACTGGGGTCTTCTCCGCGCCTGTACTGAGCAAACTTTTTACTCTATTACTACCAGTGGGATTGTTGTTGTGGTTTCCCGACATAGCTCCACGGGCTCAGCTATATTTTCGGTACTAAAAAAGCTTCGCATATTGTGCGAAGCTTAGACATTTGAATGAATGCAATGGTTACGGGCCTCTAATCGCATCTGCCCTAAAGTTATGGAACTAATGGCACGCGGAGGCCCGGTAAAGTAATCTTAGCCAATGAGGCCAAAATCACCAAAGTGGGACCAGAACTGTAGCACAAGCATCACTGCTTTTGCTGAGTGGTCAACGCTTCCCCACCATCCGTACGGTTTAGTCAGTAAGCTATCCCCATCACGGTTGCGATGGGTGCAGATTACTGACTAATCCTGCGGGTAGTGTGCTAGCAAATACTTAACGAACGATTTGCTAACCCTAGAACAGTAGGGAGAGTCCGACTAGAAACAAGGGGGTTGTTTCTATGCCGGGCTTCCCCTACTGAAAACGCCCTGAGAGATCAGGGCAACCTTATGGAGGTATTGCGGATTTCATTTGTTTTTATTTTTGTTTTAAAGTACTAACTTATGTTGATACAAGTATAGCAGAGTGCTTATGCTTATGTCAATACTTTTTATGCCTATTTAGGCCTCTACACCTGGTAGATACTGTTGTAATTTTTACAAAAGGCCTAACTTTAGCCTTACTTCAGCAAGCTTCTTAACAGCTATTGTGCCTGCCTTGGCCCCACCCTCTTCAAGTACCTTCAATAAATAGTCCTCATCGGCCATCAGGGCATGGAAGGTGCGCTGCAAGTCGCCTATTTTGTCGACCAAAAGGCCTGCTAGATCAGATTTAAAGTCTCCATACCCTTTTCCTGCGTACATAGATTCAATTTCCGCAGCAGTCTTACCCGAGAACCCGGCGTAAATATGGATTAAATTCGTAACTGCCCCGCCAGACTCTGAGACCACTACGGCACCCTTGTCATCTGTTACTGCCCTTTTTACCTTAGAGCGAATCGTCGCTTCGTCGTCGAGGAGCATAATGTTCCCGCTCTGATTCGGGTCGCTTTTACTCATCTTGGTCGCAGGGTCTTGCAGGCTCATGATTCTGGCTCCGACAGGCGGAAGAACAGCTTTTGGCAGTACAAACGTCTCGCCGTGAAGCTTATTAAACCTATTTACTATGTCACGGGCCAGCTCTACATGCTGCTTCTGGTCTTCGCCAACAGGAACAATTTCAGCATCATACAAAATAATGTCTGCCGCCATCAGGATTGGATAGGTAAACAGGGCTACCAGCTGCCCTTCGGCGCCCCTTTTGGCGCTTTTGTCCTTATAGGCAGTCATGCGGTTGAGTTCGCCAATAGTCACGTAGTTATTCAGGGTCCAGCATAGTTCGGAGTGAGCCGGCACGTGCGACTGTGCGAAGACGACCGACTTTTTTGGATCGACCCCTGCAGCCAAGAACCAGGCAACGTTGGCCAGGGTATCATGGCGTAGGGTTTCGGCATCAGGACGCACGTTCAGAGAATGTAGATTCGGTATAAAGTAAAAAGCCTCGCCTTGCTCCTGCATAGCTACAAAAGGACGAACCATACCTAAATAATTACCTATGTGAAGCTTGCCGGTGGCTTGAATGCCAGAAAGTATGCGCATAATCCTTATGTTCCTCTGTTCTGTATCTACTTTACTCGTCTAAGCTTGGCTTATCAACCAACAGCGCCTCTACAGCGGGGCTGCCACCAGATATCTTAACGACATCTTTATCAACCTTTTTGAGCTCTTTGTGAGCATTATTGTAGTGGTTCACGGTTGTTCCAAGGGAATTCCCTAGTTTGGCCATGAAAGTGTCGTAGGCTCGCAAATGCTGTCCGAGCTGGCCTACGCGTAACTGAATCTCCTTAGCTTGCTCTTCGATTTGCAACGAGCGCAGCCCCTGCAGGACCGTCTGCAGGTAGGCCATGAATGATGTTGGGGATACAATGATTACCTTTTTATCCCGGAAAGCATATTCAATCAGGTCGCGTGATGAAGTCTGTACCATGCCGACCTTGTTCACAAGCAGGTCGTAGTAGATTGCTTCGGACGGAATGAACATGAAGGCAAAATCCATTGTCCCCTCGTTGGGCCGAATGTATTTAGCTGTTTCATCTATACGGTTCTTCAAATCCTGCTTAAACACCTTAATAATCGCGTCACGCTTAGTCTTATCGTTCTCCTCGATCAGGCGATTGTAGTTTTCTAGGCTGAACTTGGAGTCAATGGGCAATACCTTGCCCTCTTCTAGGAAGATTGCGGCGTCCACGATCTCGCCGTCCTCAAATTTGTACTGCAATTTGTAGCGATCCGGCGGCAAGACATTCTTTAGAACAGTATCGAGGTAGTATTCGCCCAGCACACCGCGCTGTTTAGGATTCTGTAGTACGTTCTGAAGCGTCTTTAGCTCGTCAGCTACATCTACGACGCGCTTATTGGTGTCATCAAGCTTGGTTAGACGCTCAGTAACCTCGGTTATTAACTTAGCTGATTCGCTCATTTGACGATGGATTGAGTCGCGCATAGCGTCGTTGTTCTTATCCAGCCGCTCTCCCATCTGTGACTGGGTTTGCGACAGCAGCTGGCTCATGCCCTGTAAATCCTGCTTAAGCATGGCGAGCGAGCCGTCGGAGGTAGCATCCGAACCCTTGCGTGACAGCATAAAGAGCACTGCACCAAAGCCCAGAATCATTACGAAAATAAGTATACCCACCAAAACTTCCATAAGCGTATTATACACGAGCCGCATACGAACACAATACGAAATAATTGCAAAGCGAAGGGCCCGGTCTGCGTGACCGGGCCCGGGTGAGAGGTATACCCCTCGGCTGTCGTGCCTGGCTTCTTCAGCCGGGCGTCATCTTGCGCAGCGTGTCGATCCAGTCGTCACGCTGCAGGAGTCCGTGGAAATCGAGCAGATCATCGTGGTCGATCGGATCTCCTGCGCGGGGCTCGGTGAGCTCCTCGGGGAGATGCCAGGTGACCAGGCGGACGCCCGACGTCACCAGTAGTTCCACGACGCGTGGTTCTGCTGACTTAGCAACGATACGCCCACACGTGGGGCATGCGAAGCTGTAGCTGCCAGCTGAGTTGGCACTACAAACCCGAACGGTGACGTCTGCAGATGTCAACTCGACATCCCCACAGTCGCTGCAGCTGGCTCGAATCGTTCCCATCTTTACCTTCTTCCCCGCCGTAGCGGATAGACATACTTCAGCGCGGAATGGCACTAAAGTTACTGCGAGGACAGTGGCACTAATATAGCATATTTACCGTAATATTGCAAGCTCTAGCGCATTCCTCGCAACCACCACGGCAACGGTACAGGCCTAGATGTTGTTTTATTCACTACTATATAGCGATCTTGCGGAAAATACTTTAGCAAAAAGCCCGTCCAGTTCTCCTTGAGCCAACGCTTTTGGTCCAGAAACAGCTGCTCTAGGCCCCGCTCGGCGAACTCTTGCCTGATTACCCCGCCACTATGAGGGTGTTTATGCTTTTGCTCTAATGGCGAGCCAAATCCGTGGGCATAATGCGTCATTTCGTGCACGATCGTGGCTCGAATAACGAATTCTGGCACGTCTAGGTCCTGGAATAGCGAGTTAATAGTTATGACGCTG
The DNA here is from genome assembly GCA_052034495.1 of Patescibacteria group bacterium. Lineage (GTDB taxonomy): Bacteria > Patescibacteriota > Saccharimonadia > CAILAD01 > JADZBC01 > CAYPSN01. The sequence goes on along the minus strand of JBPOIL010000018.1, from coordinate 16,937 downwards.
ACCGAGGGGTCATGCTTGTCGCGCCCAATCGAGCCCAGCCGACGCTTGGCTTTGCGGCCATACACAATCCGTACCTCGTTACTCTGGGGAACATCCTCGAAATGGCGATACCAAACATCTGCCAGGAGGTTTTCCAGCCAATCCTGATCGCGGTAGCTAAGGTAGCGTGCCTTACTCATGCCCCAAGTATAGCAACTGACGCGTTGATTACCATGGTTGGACTACCTTATATAGCGAGTTCTTGCCGCCTTTGAAGTCTCGGCGAGCTATTCCCTCCACTACCTTTTTGATGTCATCGAGTGTTTTGGCATGATCAATGCTGGTTTTAGTAGCAATCAAACCAGACTCTACAAAGTCGAGCGAGACTGAAGAGACGGGAGTATTCGTAGTGCGCTCCCAGGCAAGGGCGTAAATTGCTAGCTGGATGTTGTCCTTTAGGCGACGTTCTGCGCCCGCTTGGTCCTTGACCTGAGACGTCTTGAAATCACGGATTTCGACCCCCTCACCACCTCTACCATGGCGGAAAACAGCATCATAGCGGCCGCTAATGCGCACTTTCAGCTCGGGAATAAGCAGGCTAAATGGCTGCTCGACCATAGCAGGAAGTTCGGCGGCCTTTTGCCGGTTGTAAAAATCCTTAATAACCTCCCTGCCCCTAATAAGGCGCTGCTCTTCGTGTCGCTTCGATACAAAGCCCTCGCTCGACCAGGCATCTTCGAACGCTTGCTGCGTGTCTTTGAGTGCGACTTTGCGCCCTGCCAGTCGACCCCGATAGTAAAACTCGATAGCGTGGTGAACTGCCGAACCATATACAAGAGCATGAAACGGCCCTTGTGGTAACTTGAGCACATGGAACAGCCAGAACTTTTCAGGGTCCCTCAAGTAATCATCTATCTGGTGGGGTGTGAGATTTAGCCAACCGTCATCGTACAGGTGGGCCACCACATCGTGCTCAGCAGCTTTGGGCTGCGCAAACTGGCTTATGAGCTCCAACGCGCCTGTTTTGCTTTCTAAAGAAAGTTGCGAGGTTTCACCAAGCGCTTCTGACACAAACGGCGACATTTTACGCAGCCGAGCGCCTCCATGATCGTATGAGCATGACAGATACAAGTACTTCTTTGCTCGGGTAAGCGCAACGTAGAACAGTCGCCGCTCCTCGGCTACGTGCCACTCGCGCGAGGTCTCAATGCTAATCAAGCCATCGGGAATTTTGATCTTGTCAGCCATCCGCCTGGACGGGAACACGTCACTCACTAGATTTACCACGAATACAGCCTCGAACTCGAGTCCTTTGGCCTTGTGAACCGTCATAATGCGCACTACGTTTTGATCAAGTGGTGAGTCGGCAGCCAAAATGTCTGCTTCGGACGCACGCATTTCCGACACATAGCTCCACAAATGATAAATGGTGGGATCTAAGCTAACTGATTCAAACTCTCGGATCAGACCAAAAAACTGCGCAATATTCTGAATTTTACGAGCTGAGGCGCTATTTTCCTCCGCGCCATCAAGCAGCCTACCCAAATACCCCTGTTCGTGGATGAATTTGTACAAAAGCTGCCCAGCGCTTAGCTCAGAGGCGAAGTCCCGATACTGCGCGATTGCTTCAAGTGCCTCGGATATCTTGCTATCCGTCTCTCCAAGCTCCTTGAGGTAACGCTCCAGGCTAACGCGCTCGCGGTGGGCCTTTGAGCTCAAATCAACTAGGGAATGTAAGTTAAGCTGGTAAATATCGCCCGCCAGCAAGCCATACATAGCGGCTGAATCATGTGGGTCGTTAATGACGGCTACGAAATTAAGAAGGGCTTTGGTTTCTGCCTGCGCAAACAAGCTCTCGCGCTGAGAAGTCTCCGCTACAACGCCCTCGGCCTCTAGGGCAAGCATTACAGCCTGAGACTGGCTGTTTTTGCGCAGTAATATAGCGATATCTCGAGGCTCTGTTCCTTCTGAAATGAGTCGCGCAACCCGTTGAGCCACAAGTTGCATCTCCTCGGGCAAGGTAGCGGCCTGCAGGAGCTCTGGCACCGGGCCATGCGAAAGGCCAACGAGTTGCTTATTGATGCCGTTTTTAACCTCGAGTCGGTCAGGATTATTATGTCCAATAAGTGTATAGCTGGTATCGAGAACCTCCTGCGTAGATCGATAGTTTTCTATGAGGACTATTTGCTTGGCTTTGGGGTAATGCTCTTTAAAGTCCAGGATATTCGCAATTGCTGCACCACGGAAACGGTAAATCGACTGGTCATCATCACCTACAACCATGATGTTTTGATGCTTTTTTGACAACATTTTTACAATCTGGTTTTGCGCATAATTTGTATCCTGATATTCGTCGACCAGGATGTATTTGAAGCGCTTTTGATAACCGGCAAGGATGGCGGGCCTCTTGTTAAACAGCTCGATTGTCAGGCTAATTTGATCGCCAAAATCGAGCTTGGCCTGTTCTCGAGCCATCTGAGTATATACGTAGTAAGCCCTGGCAAGCTCTTCTACCCGATCTGCCTCGTCCCTCTCCTCTTCACTCTGTGCTCCCTTTCGAACCCTCAGCGCGAACTTCGCATAGGCTTCTGGGGTTATGCACTCGTCTTTGAGCCGCGAAAAATGCTGGGTGAGCGCCTCCAGGAACTGATATGGGTTACCAAGCGGCGCATAATGGCTCAACTCCATTTCTGGCAAGATTTGTTGCAAGAATATTACCTGCTGGAAGGTACTCATCACCTGGAAGTCAGTCGAAATGCCAATTTCCAATGCTTGGTCGCGCAGCACCTGGTCGCCCAGGGCGTGGAAAGTCATGATATTCGTGCTCACCACCCCATATGGCAACAAGCGATCTACCCTCTCCTCCATCTCACGCGCGGCCTTGTCAGTAAAGGTGAGGGCCAGGATTTCATCGGGCTTAGCCTTACCCGTAGCGATCAGCCAGGCAATTCGGCGCGTAATCACCGTTGTTTTGCCCGTGCCAGCTCCAGCCACAACAAGCGCTGGGCCAGTGTTGTGCGTTACCGCCTTGGCCTGTGCGGCATTTAGACCGGTTGTGTGATCGCTAGCACTTTGCTTCATATCTGTATTATAGCAGTTATCTTATCTGGCAGTTGAACCCTAAAAATGTTATGCTAGGACAAAAGCATAAGCACGCAGTAACTCACTCATTTACTTCATGAACCCCCAATTCTTTCAACGCGTAGCAAAACTTATTCCTTACACCGCCAAGCACACGACCGTGCCCGCGCTTGCTTTCGCATATCATTTCGAGCCACCAGCCGACCAAGACAACCAGCTTGGCAGCCTGTTTATATCCATAGAGGTGATGGCGAAGGATGCCCTAGCTAGCCAGGTCGTGGACCTTATCATCAAAACGATTGGCGAAGAGTACTACAACAAAAAGTTCACGGATGAGCCCGATAAGCGCTTCGAAAAAGCTGTAGCCGCGCTCAATACTCAGCTAGCCAAACTCCACGAATCACATCATGGCAAACAACTCGCTGGCTTGAGTGCTGTGATTGGAGTGATTAATCAAGAAAGCCTCTACCTCACGCAGTGCGGCAAAGCTCATGCCAAGCTCTATCGCAAAAACTCCGTCATTGATCTGGCTAGTGGGCTAAACGAAGGCAGTAACGCAGCCAAAACCTTCCACGGCATTGCCGAAGGTACCCTTAAGGAAAAGGATAAGCTGTTCTTCGCCACTCCGGCCGTTATGTTCGAGTTTGAAACTAAGGCTCTCGATAGGCTCATTCAGGACAACTCGCCTGCCACCTGCGTCCAGAAGATGAATTCACAGCTCCACGAGGACGAGAATGCCGCGCGCTGCGCAGCACTCATGGTTGAGCTTTCTAGCTATGAGAACGCGGCAGACGAACCACTCGATTCCAACCCCGACACCGTTATGGCTGGCCGACAACAGACAAAACTCGACAATGCCAAGGCTGCGGTACTCCCAACTGCCAACAAGGCAACGAAGAAAGTCACTATGGGTCTAAGGCGTGGGCAGCACTGGCTAACGACTTCTGCCCTGCCAACAGCAAAGCACCACAGCAAAACTCAGTGGAACAAGCTCTGGACCAACCATATTAATCCCAATCCACGAAAGGCGTTGGCGATTACCGCTGGCTTAGTTATAGCCATACTTATTGGTACGTACGCTTACACAAGTAACAACTATAACTATCGCAGCCTCGTTACAACCTACAAGGAGGTAATTGCCCTCACTCAAAGTGCCGAAGCCCAAGAAAGTCTCGGTAAAGACGAACAAAGCTCTAAAGCAGTCGTCTCCGCAAAGGCTAAAATTAAAGACCTACAAGAAGAATATACTCCGAGCCAGATTGAACGCGCTATCAAGAAGGATGCGGACCTGTCTGGCCAGCAGAACATCGAGCTTAAGCAACTTAGTGCAAAAATTGCCGTCATCGAGGATAAGATTAACAACGTTTCGAGGCTCAGCCTAAGTAACGTTGTAGATTTCTCATCAATCTCTGGCTTCTCCGCATCGCTCCTTGTACGTATGGACGACCGACTTTATACCGTCGACACCAAATCAGGCACCCTCTACCAGGCCGATCCAGCCAAGAAGTTGTATGTGAAGGTAGGCCAAAACGAAGCACTGCGCTCGGCCGTGGCGGCAGCAACGGCTTCATCAGGGGACTCCATATTCATCCTCACATCTAAATCTTCTGTTTGGCAGTATAGCCCCGGTAAAGCCCTCTCGAACGTAAAGTTAAGTGGCGGCACGTGGCCAATCGGTAACGCCATCGCAAGCTATATAGGTAACTTATATATACTCTCCCCTCAGGATAAGCAGATCTACAGGCACAGCCGCACCTCGATTGGCTTTAGTGCCAGCTCAAGCTATATTAAAAAGGCCAACACGGTGGATGTCGGGTCCTCGACTGCACTCGCCATCAATGGCTCAATCATTGTTACGGACGGCTCTCGTAGCCTGGCGGTATTCACCAACGGTATTGGCGAAGAAACTCCCGTGCAGGATTTACCAAAAAGCATATCCGGGCTTATTGATATCAGCCTCGTTGATCAATCCACTGCACTATCAGCCACAAAGGGTAGGCAGCGCCTGATAAGTATGACTGTCGCTGATAGCGGACTAAGCTTTGTCAAGCAGTACGCCCTACCAAGCGGGTCTACCATTCAGGCATACGCCACGAATGATCAAAACCAGGTCTATATATTGAGTGGCAAGAAGATTCTCGTTGGTGGCCTTTAGGTTAAAGTCGGTGCGCTATCTACATTCGTTCTGGGACGCTGAGCCCGAGGCAGCCAAAGGCATGACCCAAGACCTCACCGACAGCACGACTCAGCTTTAGCCGCGCTTCGCGCTCAGATGGACTCGCCTGCAAGATCGCCAAGTTATTGTATAGGCTGTTGTAACGCTGTGCTAACAAGTAGATATAGTTCGTGAGGTGGCTCGGCTTATACTCTCTGACGGAACGCTCCAGATGATCCGCGTACTGATCTAGCAGTAATACCACCTCACGCTCAACAGGGCTATCCCAGCTATGCGCCACATCAACACCCGTGCTGTCAGACTCTGATTTAGCTAGAAGCGAACGTATCCTCGTACTCGTGTATAGGAGGTACGGCGCACTGTTGCCCTCGAAGTTGAGCATAGTGCTCCAGTCGAAGATAATGTCCGAGAGTCTATTCTGCATCAAAATGTTGTATTTAATACTACTTATTGCAATCTTATTAGCAGCCTCGAGTATTTGTTCCTCGCTCATCAAATGGGATCGTTCAGATACAAGCTGCTGGGCACGTTCGCGGGCCTCCTCAATCAGGTCTTTGAGAAGCAAAATGTTGCCCTTTCTTGTGCTCATTCCGCCATCAGCAAAGCGCATACGGCCGAAGTTCACCTGAACCAGGTCTGCGTCTGTTAGATCCAGCTTGCGGGAGACTGCGTAGAGCTGTTTTTGGGCAAATTGCTGGGCAACATCCACCACCACGACCATTATGTCTGGCTGCCAGGTCTTTTCCCAGTAATCGATACGAGCCAAGTCCCTGGTAAGGTATAGCGTAGCGCCGTCCTGCTTTCGCAATAGTGCCGGGGGCTGCTCAGGGTCGTCTGCTGGGCATACCAGAGCACCTTCGCTTTGGACGAAGATGCCTTCATCTATGCCTCGCTGCAGTAACGGCTCCATTTTATCTTCATAAAAGCTCTCACCGTTCATATAGTCGAATGCAACTCCGAGCGCGTCATAGATCGGCTGAATCTCCGCCTTGCTCCAAGCAATTATCTGCTGCCACAATCGGCGGTTCTCCTCGTCCCCCTCTTCGAGCTTACGATACTCTGACCTTCCGGCGTCATCGAGCGTAACGTCTCCGTCCGCTTCGATGTGAAACTTAACGTAGAGCTTTTGTAACTCGGTTATCGGATCAGCCTCTATCTGAGCCGTATCTCCCCACTGCTTCACGGCCCAAATGAGTTTTCCGAACTGTGTGCCCATATCCCCGATAAAGTTATCCGCAACAACCTCGTGGCCGCTCTGGCGCAATGACAATTTAACCGAGTCGCCGATGATGGTTGAGAGCAGGTGGTGCACACCCATAGGCTTACCGGTATTTGGATGTGAGTAATCCATAACTACCTTCTTGCCGGCGCCGATTTGCTGCAGTGCAGGCACGATATTCGCACTAAAATCAGCTATGAAGCTGGTTCGTGCCGCAAATACCGCTGAAGAAATCCGAAAGTTGATATAGCCAGCACCCGCTATGGTAGATTCCGTAACAATTTCGTTCTGGGGCAGATGCCCTATGAGCCTCTGGGCAACCTCACGGGGATCTTGCGACGTTAGTGACCCTATCCTTAAAGCCACACTCGTTGCCACGTCACCAAACTTTTGCTCAGGAAAGCTAATCGTGTCAGCCAAGCTCCCTAATTCTGACAGCGAAGGATAGGCCGCCAGACTAGCTGCCTCAACGAGACTTGTAATGTGCTCTTTTATGGTTTGCATACTGGCAATTATACCCTATTTATCCCCCTTGCCGAACCCTTCCCTAGCCTGGTGGTGCTATAATGCAAGTTATGAATACCATGAAGATAGTTGCCAAAAACAAGCGAGCACGATTTGATTATGATATTCAGCAAACTATTGTTGCTGGATTGGTTTTGGCTGGGCACGAAGTCAAAAGCGTTAAAGCCGGGCATATGAGCCTTAAGGGCAGCTTCATTACCTTCAAATCAGGTGAGGCCTACCTAACAAACGCCCACGTTAGCCAGTATGCGAACGCGAGCAATATAAAGGACTACGACCCAATCCGTAGCCGCAAGCTCCTACTCCACCGAAAGCAGATCGATTCCCTGCTAGGAGATGCCAAGGCTCAAGGCATGTCTATCGTGCCCCTTAGTGTAGGCCTAGAGCGCGGGCTCGTAAAAGTCGAGATTGGTGTAGGGCGAGGCAAGAAGAACTTCGACAAGCGAGAGGTCATCAAAAAGCGCGATATGTTAAGGGACGCTAATCGCGAAGTCAAACCTGGAAAAGCCTAGTTAATCCACTTAACTTTCATGCGAAAGCATTAAGTATATGTAAATGTTTTACTGCTCAGTAGTGGTTATGCTATGCTAGAGGCATAAGAATTACAGGTAGAACCATGACTAACCCTCACTCGTCCTCTCACGCAAGACTATATGCCACAATCGAACACCTATTCGAGGGAAATAAAGGCCTGTTGGCTGCTGATGAAAGCACCAAGAGCGCGAACAAGCGGCTAGAGGCACTTGGGCTGCCCGAAACCGAGCTAACTCGGCGCGACTGGCGAGAGCTCCTCCTCTCTACCCCGCACCTCGATGATTTTATTAGTGGGGTTATCCTATACGACGAAACGATTCGCCAGAAGACGAGCGCTGGGGAGAATTTTGCGGAGTTCTTGAACTCGCATGGCATTGTGCCAGGAATTAAAGTAGATGCGGGTTTGGTTGATTTAACCAACTTTACCGGCGAGACCATAACTGAAGGTCTAGACGGGCTCGATGCACGCTTAAAGGAGTACTACGCTATGGGCGCACGTTTTGCGAAGTGGCGTTCTGCATTCACGATAGGAGCCAATACACCCTCCCCCGCAGCTATTCACGCTAATGCTAACGTATTTGGCCGCTACGCTGCGTTATGCCAGTCTAACGGCATTGTACCCATCATTGAGCCTGAGATGCTCTACGAGGGCCCTCACAGCCTCCAGCAGGCCAAAGAAACTACTGCCCGCGTCATCAGCACCACGCTAGAGGTCATCGAAGCATACCGTGTGGATATGCGAGCCGTCATCCTCAAAACAAGCATGGTGCTTGCAGGGTCGCAGGGTCGCCAGCAATCCACCCCCGCTGAAGTGGCGGAAGCGACCCTAAGCGTACTGACGGACAGCGTCTCCAGCGAAGTGGGCGGTATTGTGTTCTTGTCTGGCGGGCAAGCTCCCCGACAAGCTACTGAGAACCTCAACGCGGTTGGTGCGCAGAGCGCAGATGCGCCATGGCCCATTACTTATTCGTTCTCGCGCGCCGTTCAAGACCCAGTCATGAAGGCCTGGGGCGGTAAGGCGGAGAACGTCCAGTCTGCCCAAAAGATCTTTTACCACAGGCTTGCATGCAATAGCGCGGCACGTAGCGGCGAATATTCTGCCGACATGGAAATCTTTAGCTAGAATACTTTCTTGTATTTATCCACAACTTTTTCAAAAAAAGTTGTTGACAGTAGGTATGCGTAAGCATTATTATGAATTCAGTGCTGCACACATAAATTACTCAAAAACAAAAACAAACCAAATTTGAAGCCCCGCAACAGGTTAAACTGAAGCGGGGCTTCTTCTTTTGCGTCCATCGCCTTTTACCAAAAATTAAAAGTAGCCCCATTGTGGGGCTACTTTTAACAACTGCGAAAAGCTTGGACTACGGCGTCGGGAAGGCTGCGCGAACCGTAAATAGAATTAAGAATACACCGAGCTGGATTAGCAACAGAATGGTAGCGAGGCGTGCATTATCACGATCTCCCTGGCGATGCGCAATAACAGTGGCTACGAGGGCGGATACTGCAACGATACCCCAGACTGCAAAGCTACTGATTAGAATCTGCCGCAAGTACGCCAGCCCAGAGTTGATATCTACGTTTGCTGTGTTGTAGTACTTATACACTTGTCCCACAACCATGCCTGTCAGGTACGCAGCAGGCAGAACGCTACCAGCCAAAATTACTGCTGACTTACCTGTATTATTCTTCTTCATATGAGTCCTTTGATTAGGCCTACAGTATAGCAGCTAGAGTCTGTCTATGCGGCGTGCTTGGCAAGAGAATTATTCGGCTTAGCTATTCCTGGCTTTTGTGTATCTGTTGCGGGCTTCAATCCACTAAATTTCCAAACGAACTCGGCCCCCTGCTTGCTATCAGCAATTTCCAGGCTTCCACCTAGCAAACCGGTTGCCAGGCTGGCCAAGTATAAGCCAAGTCCGGCGCCCTCGTAGTTAAAACGCAATGCATCCTCTCCGCGCGAGAACGGCTTAAATAGCTGCGCACGACGCTCGGGGGCTATACCTGGACCATTGTCAGTGATACGGAGCTCAAACCCCTCCTTATACGGCTTGAGGGCGACGTGCACCTGGCCTCCACCGCTCACATCTTTACTGAACTTTACGGCATTATCCAGAACTGGCTTGATCGCCTGCTCTAAAAGTAGTGGGTCGAGGTCAAACTCCATTTGCTTTGGCGCGTGCAGGTCGATCGACACCTTGGCATCTCCAGCATCGGCTTTGCCGCCCGCAATGATATGAGCTAACTGAGCAGCTACATCGATCTCCTCGGTGTTCAATACATAGTCCGCACCACGACTCGTAAGGTTTGATATCAAGCTCATCCTATCTAGTAAGGACATGAGCCGGCCGGCAGCATCGTCAATGGACTTGTTTGTCCCGGGCGGTATTTCTGCCGTGATCGCAAACAGGTGGCCCTGCAGCTCTTCTGTGGCGCTGCTAAACAGCTCGGCGCGTGCCTTCTCGAGCTTCAACTCCTCATCGATTGCCAAGTGTGACTGCTTAGCTATACGCCTGTGTAGCTGTAGGTTGCGAACGTTGGTCAGCAACACCTGGAACACGAGCAAAAAAGCCACCACAGCAGTAATAATGTAGAGCACATCGGCCTTCAGTACGCCGGCTAGCGAAAATAACCACACCCCTACGGTTACGCTTGTGGTTAGTAAAAATACTGGAACCAAAAAGGCTGGGCTAAGCAGTGGGTTCTTGGTTTCTGGTATTACAAAGTCCTTACCCCCACTCTCATCTACGGCATTGATTTTGGCCGAGAGCGTACCTACTATTTTGGCCATAGCCTGGGTGTGCTCGCGCAAATCAGGACTAGCGTCCTCTTGTGTACGCATATACTCGTGCAGAGCATCGGCCGTCTGGGCAACGGTTTCATCCAGATGCCCAACCGCCAATGACGCCTTATCCTGTTTTACGTTAGGTGTAGATTCTTGCATATTCCCCTTATGCTCTAGTATACGTTGTGCAGCTACAACCATCAACGACGCCCCCTCTTCCCCTCTTCCAGCTCTACTCCACCCTGGATGATGGTAATGGGGGTATTGAGGTAGTGTGAGGCTAGGGCTATGAAGTTGTCTTGTTGGGCACGGATGGAGGTTCGTTTGGCTAGGAAGTCACGGTTGAGTTTGTCTTTACGTATTTCATTACTACTTTGGTAGTACAGAGACAGGGCAAAGCATAGGAGGAGGACAAAGAGGACGTATGGGAAGCCTATGGCAGCTTGTTGTGGCACAAAGCGAGCTACAGCCAATGCAGTACGGTCTAACCAGCCGAGGCGTGAGGTGCTCGGAGTAGCTGCAGGGGTTGGGAACTGGGTTGAAATGATCTTGGGCGTTACAGAGGTCGTAGGAGGTGTTGGAGGTACAACCGTAGTTGGACATGTGCTAGTTTCTTCGCAGGTTGGTGGCTTAGGGCAATTGCCGAGCTGTTCGCAGGTTTGAGGACAGTTGCCGAGCTCTTCACAGGTTTGAGGGCAGTTACCAAGCTGTTCGCAGGTTGGGTTGCCACCTCCAGGGACGCTGAAGGCGATGCTATCCTTTGGTGGAGTGATGGAGCCGATGAAGTTGGAGCCGAGGGAGAGCGAAAATTCTGTCAGAATTGGGTGCCTTTCGTCTGCCAAAATTGATTGGGTATTAACGTCATACGCCTCTAGGCCAGCATTAGGGCCATCCGTCATGTATGGGGCGAGATAAAGCTTACCAGCAGATAAGGCTGGCGAAACACCACTTAAGACCATGTACGGAGAATCAGACGTTGTCGTCGACAATAACTGAACAACCGTTACCTCGTCAGTCTGTAGGTTAATTCTCAAGAGAGCCCTAGACCTGGTAGGACCAAAGTTGCTTACGGCGCTCGTATAAGCGAGCTGATTCACCGTATCAATATGCATGTACCCGTACGGTATATAGCCACCATCTTCGACATCACTCAGAGTAGATACCGGGACACTGCGGATCAATGAACCGTCAGTAAGGTTGTAGAGCCGAATAGCGGCCAGGCCGTTATAGCCGTTGGGCGCAAACCTAGACACATGAGGGACGTAAGCAACACTTCCTGCCACCCCAAAGCCACTCGCCCACTCACGCGTGTTAACGTCGGCCACAGATGTAACTTCAATTGTAGATCCTATGGATAAATTGTCTGTAGAAATCGTTCTAATGATGTGGGGTAGCGGGGCATCTTGGCCATACGAATCAAATATAACGGCGTAAAGCTCTTCCCCGTCATCCGATATCCTAAGCGCGGCAGGAGAATCGTATACCTGGCCAGTGCTGATATCTAGCGAATCCTCCTCGAACCCCTGCCCAGACGTAAAAACTCGGAGCTGATTCCCCATAGATACTGTATATACTCTACTTCCGTCAGGTGATGGCACGGCCGAGAATACCGGGTAGCCAGGGGCGACATATTCTCGAATACTTCCATCGTATGTGTCTAGCTCCCAAACTGTAGAGCTCACCGTAACGCCATAGCCAAACACCTGGACCTTGTGGCTGCCGGGAGCAGCTACCGCCGTCAAGCCAAAGGAGTAGCCCGGCAACACCACTTCTTTAATTAGTATGTCGGTCGATGTGTCGTAAACCTTAAGCACTGTACGCATAGCTTCCATATCAATTATCGGCACAAACATCACCTCTGCGCCGGGTATCCACTTTGCGTCAAGAGTGTGGTTGCCTGCCGCAATGTTGACGGCTTGGTAACTCCAGAGGCCTTCGGAGTTAGTAGTAGTGCCTATTTGCTGGTTATCAACGAAGAGCGAAATTGCTTGATTAGCAGGGCCAGTACCGGTAATGGTAGATGCTCCACCGATAAAGGTAGCTCCGGTACCTGGCGAAGTGATGGTTACGAAGGGAGTATTCACAACAGGGGCAGGAGCAGAGAGTACGGTAAGCGTAAGTTCTTGCGTATCAGTGCTGAAGCCATCATCCGCCTGTACCGTAAAGGTATAGGTGCCAGGGGTAGTTGATGTGCCCTCCAAGAAGCCCTCAAGGGTGAGAGCGATCCCTTCCGGGAGAGAACCGGACACGAGCGAGAACACAGGCGTAGCACGAGAGTTCTGGTAGTAAATGGTCGCATTATAAGGCATGCCTTCGCGGGCATTATTTAGACTAGTAGTATCGATGTAGATATCGGGGTACGTAGGTTCAGGGACCACAATGGTGTATTCCTGGGTGTCGACCCCATTATTGCCCTGCCACCGGCCATCATCGGCCTGGAGAGTAAATGTATACGTGCCGGGAGTGGTCGGATAGCCAGAAATCCTAGCGTTGTATCCACCTGAGTTGGCCAACTCTAGCCCTGGAGGCAAAGTCCCCGACTCAAGAGTAAAGTTAACTCCATCGTAGTAATCTGCTGTATAGACATACTGGTCATAGTATTCGTACTGAGAGTTATACAGGAGGACTCCGTCGGGCAACGTCGTTGTAGTAATCTGCAGCGGCGGCAATGGCAGCGCCTCAATAGTAATGCTATAGCTCTGGTCGTCATATGAATTGCTGTCCTGCGCTCGCACGGTAAAGTTGGCCGTCTCGCCATAGTTTGGAGTCCCCGTAATGTACCCCGTACTACTGTTCAAGCTTAGCCCGGAAGGCAAATTACCAGACACCACAGTGTAGGTAACCTGCCCAGTGTCATTTTCTACGCCGACCAAGTCCTGGTAATACGTCCCCTCCGTGCCCCCGAGAAGGCTGGTGTTCGTTATGTTAATTGGCGTATCAGGGCAGTCTGGTGTTGTAAACGTTGCATCACTTCCGTACTTTGTGCCATCGGCATTCGTGGCAAAAGCTCGGTAGTGGTACGTCGTACTACAGGCTAGCCCAGAGATGTCTGCCTGGATAGCAGATGAATACTTAACGAGCTGATGGGGGTTGTTATAGGATGAAGCAATCACATTACCTTCCAGGTCTACCCCAATAGAGAGTTCATAATAGGTGGTACTGTTCCAGCTAGCCTTAAAGACCCCGTTAGGGCCAAACCGCTGAGCTCGCCCATTATCAACCACATACACGTTATTACTCACATCAACCGCTACAGCCCGCGGATAGTCAAACTGGCCATCTGTCGAACCTGCGCCGTAATTACCAGGCCCGGTACCTCCAATCACCAGATCAAACTGACCAGCGCTATCAAACTTCTGGACTCGGTTGTTGCTCCCATCTACCGCATAAAGATAATCATTGCCGTCCACCACAAGATCATCTGCCGCCCACCAAAACTGGCCGTCATCACGCCCCTGACCAGCCGATATTTCGATCAACAAGTTGAAGTTGGCAGACGAATCATACTTTCTGAGGTATGGGTTCCAATCATACGAATACCATGGACCGGTTCTCGCATCTCCGCTTACATAAATGTCCTCGTTGGAATCAACGGCTATAGACTGGCCACGCCCCGTCGGGATAGCAAATTGCCTTTCATAATCACCATTGCTATTTAATACCTGCACCCTACTGTTACCACCTTCAATAACGTAGAACTTACCGCTCGGGCCAATTGCAATGTCTGCCGGCGCATCGAACTGCCCATCTCCAGCCCCGGCTGATCCCCAAGTTGCCTGGAGCACTCCGCTCTTTGAATATTTCAGGATTCGATTATTCGCCGAATCGACTAGATAGCGATTCTCATCTTTATCCAAAGCCATGCCCCAGCCTCCGTTTGACTGTGTCGCAATGTTAGCAACAGTATCCCAAGATTGGACTTCAGTGTATCCTGGGGCAACAGTCGTATCGGCTATTTGTGTGCCGTAATTGGTATCAAGCCCATACTGAAAGCCACGGGCTGTAATTTCATCTGGGTAATTCGTTGCGCCATTCAGCGTCGCAGTAATGTCCGTAAAGCCATCTACGATGTTCGTCGCCGGCAGAGTTGTAACTTGATGCGCAGAGTCTACGACCAGCGTAAACTGCTGCGAAACAACCTGCCATCGATCGTCATATGCCTCCAGAGTGAACCTGTAGGTACCCACATTTGCCGATGGCGTACCTGAAAGCAAGCCAGTAGTCGTATTGAACGCCATTTCTAGGCCGGATGCCATACCCAGTCCGTATCCCTCCCGATCATACCGAATAATCCCCGTGATGTTCTCGTAGTGTGGTGTTCCAACAACGCTACTTAGGCCAATAGTACGGGAATATGCTACCCCTGAACGCGCATTAGGGAGCGTTGCCGATGCAAATGCAAGTGGGTCGGGGGGAGGATCCTCAATCGTAATACTCGTGCCCGGAGTATTCACTGTAGTCTGCCCGTCGGTAACGCTAATTACAGAGGAATACTGACCCGCCAAGGTTGGTGTGCCCGATATCTCCCCAGTTGCACTGTTAAGAGACAGCCCTGGTGGCAACTCTCCGCTTACAAGCGCAAATGTCGTTGCTCCCTGAGGGTCATCAATACCCACCGTACTCGAGTATGCCTCGCCCGTCGTGCCACTCCCGCTTCCGGTGTCTGATATTGATAGCCAGAAGTTGTACTTAAACTGCTGGATGCGGCTATTCGAAGTGTCGGCTACATACAAATGCCCTTGCTCATCGGTCGCGATTCCTTCTGGGTCGTCAAGAACTGTGTTCCCGCTTGTTGTAATTTGTGAAACAAACTGCATACTCGAATTAAAGCGCTGTATCCGTTCGCCAGCCCCCTGCAAGCAGGCTATGTAGATGTTATCCTGCCCATCAATCGCAATTGCGTATGGGTATTTGAAGTTGCCCTGACTGTCGCTAAACACGCCCCACTTGCCCGAAAATGCACCGGCTGAGCTGAATTTTTGGATGCGGGCATTATGCATATCCGCCACGTATACGTTGCCCTGGCTGTCCACATCTATGCCGCGATTGTCGCCTGTACCGTACCAATCGGTCATATCAAACTGACCATCGCCATTGCCTGCAATACCTGTTTGACACCCAGTGGTACACACCTGGAACGCCGATGAACCATCCTCCACGCCCCAGCCCCACATGCGCTGGAATACTCCATTAGCATCAAACTTCTGGATGCGGTGGTTAGCTGTATCAGCAACGTACACACTGCCATCGCTACCTACCGCCATCGCTTCAGCTCCCTTGAACTGGTTTTCAGCCTCACCGAATGTGCCCCATTGAGCTGAAACAACGCCCGCAGACGTAAGCTTTGTCATACGAGAGTTCGGGTCAGACCAGCCTTGACTCAAAACATACACGAAGCTGCCATCAGGAGAAACGTCCACTGCGCTCCCGGCAATACTGACGCTCATAAGCAAGCGCCCGTCTGACCTTCGCACCTTCCTTAAAGTCCCGCCACCAACTTCGTATATATTCCCACCCGCGCCGTCAGTCGCTACATCTCTTACCTGGGATGCTATTCCCCGGCCTGTGTACACTCCTGTATACACTCCGGCAGCGGTAAACTTCTGGATATGGGCGTTGCCATAGTCCGCCACATATACGCTGCCAGTCGTATCAACCGTGATCGTTCCGTCCAAATATGAGCCGCCAAATGTTCCTGAGCCACTGCCAGACCCGCCCCAAGAGTTTTGCTGCATGCCACTTGTGTTGTACTCCCGTACGAATTTACCGTTTAAGCTCGTTACGTATATTCTGTCGCTTGGCCCCGTAGTCATGTATCCGCCCCAGTTACCGCCAAGGGTCCACGTCACTGTAGGCGTGCCGCCGGCAGCCCCGAACTTCTGAATACGGCCCGAAAATCCTTCTATAACGTACACCGACCCGGCAGAATCAGTCGTTATGCTGTATGGGTACGTGAACTGTCCTGCTCCAGAACCCGCAGCGCCCCATTTGCCAATGAACCCACCGGAACCGTCAAAGCGTTGCACCCTACTATTCCCAGAATCTACTACGTACACTTCATTGGACGAATTTATAGCAATTGACCCTAGAGAGGCGAACTCCCCGTCATTCGTGCCGTAACTCCCCCACGATACTCCACTATATTGTCCATCAGAGCCGTACTTTAGTACCCTCAAGTTGCCTGAATCAAGCACGTACAGGTTGTCGGCGCTATCCACCGCCATTCCACTCACATCTCCGTATTCACCCACTCCACTACCGTTCGCCCCAATTTGACCGGCGTCATTACCATTCGTGTCATACTTCTTGATTGTATAGCTACCCAGATCATACGTGTATAAGTTGTTCTGGCTGTCTCGAGTTATGACTTTTGCAGCCCCATTGCCTTCTGCATAGCTCTTTACGTACTGCAATCCACTTGCCGCCTTAATCTGCTTGGCGTACCACAGCAGTCCGCCGACTACGGTTTGAACAGAGATGAGACCTAGGAGAATAAAAATAGCCGTCCTACTAACCTTTAGGGTGGTAGATGGCTTTAGGTGGAGCCTTTGGAGTAATGATTTGGCTTTATCTGCCATTGTTTGTTTTTGGTGGTTTGTCTGGAGAGAAACCGCCCTCTTCTCCTTCAATAATGC
>JBPOIL010000034.1:0-2620 GCA_052034495.1 Patescibacteria group bacterium | reverse complement strand
GGTATTTAAAAAATCAAAATAATTACTTTACATTTGTAATTAGGTATTAAAAAGTGTTTTCTATTCATAGTTGTTTAACTTGTGGTGAAAGGGAGGAGTAAAATCTTCCCTTTTTTTATTTGCATATATCGAAAGTTTAATTTATATTTGTAAACCGTTATTTGGCTTAAAGGAAGTTGCGGCTTGATAGGATAAACTTGTCGGGCAGAAAAATGGTTGATAGTGCAATAATATTTAAGGTAGCACATTAACCGCAATTTATTTAAGCCAATGTTATAACCAGCCTTGTCGGGGGCAGGAGAGTTAGTCCGTATGCACAACAAGAAAAAGTCTGTATGGAAATACCGCATAGTCACCACAGCAGAACAAGACGCACAAGATGCGAACCTAACACCAGAAACATTAAGGGCTTTGTCATCACTTAGGCTCAATGTCAAAAAAGACTGTCGAGTTGAAAGGGTTTAACTCACCAAAACTTCTAAGTGCAACGCCCATAGAATAGTCATTTGTTGATTTGTGTATCATGAATTTTATGTTTTTTATAATATATTCAATCCCCTGTATTTCTATGGTAGAACCAACAGAATATAGTTTGTCTTCATATTCCTCTTCTGAAAGTTTAAATACCGATTTCCCCATTTCTAAGTCGGTTGTGTATGAGCCTTTAGGGTTGTCACTGCCAGACATACATAGTCTAAGTAACATTTGTGTTGTTTGATTTGTCATATTATGAGTATTAAGGGTATTTGGAATTTACTGTGTCGGCCTTTTGTATGGTGGTTTGATGAATATTGGTTTGGTTGCTATGCGTCTGCCATAGGGAGTCTATTTGCTGTTGCAGGGTATCTATTTTGTATTGTGTTTTGTTTGCTGTGGTCACTTGGTAAGTTATAGTTATAACAGGAACAAGAACGCTAATTGCAACCCCACCCCAAAACCAAGCAACCTGCCTTTTCAATAGTTTTATTGAGTATCGTTCCTTTTCTATATTATCCCACGTGAGTTGTTGGTACTTATCCCAACCGCCCATATCTAACACGTCATATCCTAATTTGTCGGTGTATAGTTTTTGGTCTGCTTTCTCAAAAATTAGTTTTCTCACAAGCATTTCTTCTATAACCTTTCCAATATCTAAAGAGCCAAACAAACCACCTTCTAAAGGATACCAATTCATGATGTCGTTTTTTGTCGGGTTTTCTTTGGCTGGGTCACTACCATCCTCCCTATACCTTTTTACAGTATTTACAGTACATCCATTAATGATAAAGTCTATTAGTTTACTTTTATCTGTCATACTGAATTAAGGTTGGTTATAACAGAATATTGGCGCAGTGCGTGTCGGCTGAGTGTTGGGAAAATTGCGCTAATATTTACGTTTACATTTGCTATTTGTAAATATCCAATGTAATTACTAACTTTGCTTTATGAATCTGAAAGAGTTAGTTTTTGAGTGGTTAAAAACATTCAGCAACAAGTCAAGTTTTCTGAGTGCAAAGCGCATTGAAAGGTTTTGTATATTTGGCACAATGCTTTCGCTTACGATATTTTTCACAGTAAAAAACACGTTGGCAGGAACACTAACAGCAGTAGATTTCACAATAGTTATATCGGTGTGGTTGGGTCTTGCAGGATTTAACGTAATACAGGGGCGCAAAGATGTCAAATCAGAAAGCAACACAGGCGAAGAAAAAAACGCCTAAAAAAGAGGAGCAGAAAGCCTCTACAAAAGAATACAAGGAACAGGTTAAACACCGAACAGACGGACATCTGTGTTAATTATGGAAGACAAAATAACATTACTAACCATTAAGCGGTTTATTTTTAATGCAGACAATACTATATCACAGTTATTTGTGAGGGCTGTAAAGACTTGTTTTGGCATTGAGGACGAGATAAGGAAAGTAAAGGTACACGGGGAAACGGCAATACCTTATGGTAAATATCCGTTGTGGTACAGGCAAAGCCCGAAGTTTAGCAAGTCATTTTATTGGTCGGATTCACTAAACAAACTGATTAAGGCAAAAGATTGGGCAAATCTTCCACGCAACGAGCAAACACTTTACCGACAGCACGACCTGATATGGTTTCAGAATATCCCCGAATTTCAATACGTGTTATTACATTGGGGCAACACCGATGATGATACTGAGGGTTGTTACATAGTTGGTAGTTCACTCGGTATTGTGAAAGGTCAGGACGCAGTTTTAAACAGCCAAACCACGTACATGAAAATCTACCCGACTATCTACAATGAAATACGCAAAGGTGGACAATACGTGGAGGTGACAAAATGAAACATTACCTATTAGGCTTACTAACAGCTATTATACTTTGGGTACTTTACGCAGCATTGCACACAGCAGACGTTGACGCACTCAACCAACAATACCGCACCACAATAGACAGTTTACAAAAAGTACAGGAAAACAGAGAGGACACAATACAAAAGCTACAATCATTCATTGATTCCATAAAAACTAAGCAATATGACACGGTTTACATTCCCCTATACCGCAAAGCTGATGGTGTTAAGCACCTTAATGCTGATAGCACAGTACGCTTATTCAACCAATTACAGCGACAGTTGCAGGATAGTAGTTATAGGGCAAGATACCTTCGT
>JBPOIL010000031.1:0-2745 GCA_052034495.1 Patescibacteria group bacterium | reverse complement strand
AAAGAGCGCGAGTTTGTTACGGACTTCTATAATGCTAAGAAACACACACCTGCGGGGATTGTAGCAAGTACAGAGATTTACAAAGAAGTTATTCAGCGTTCATTATTAGAGCGTTTGCCATTCCCACCATTCCTTGAGAAGCTTAACAAAATGCTTTCAGGTGGCATCACTTATGGATTTATTGTTAATATTCTTGCGGGGTCAGGGTCAGGGAAGAGCAGTTTGATTAATCAATGCGTTACGTTTTGGGCTAAAGATTGCAACATCTTAACAGGTGTAGTATCTCTTGAAGCTGACAGTGCCGCGTACGGTGAAAACCTGTTATCACAATACGCTGGCAAGAAGCTGGCTTTGATTAGCAACAAAGAAGAGAAGTATTCTGTTGTAACAAGTGAACACATGGAGAATTGTGCTAAAGAATTGTTTAGCTATGAGGATGGCAGCCCTCGTATGTACATCCTAGATGATAGGGGCGACTATAGTGAGTTACAAAGTCATGTCGAGGAGTTGATTACATCTTTTGGTGTGAAAGTGATTGTATTTGACGTTATCAGCGATGTGTTTGCAGGGATGAGTATAGAGGAAGTAGATAAGTATATGCGTTGGCAGAAGAACATTGTTAAACAGTATAATTGTATACTGATTAATATTAGTCATACTCGCAAGTCAGGTGGTGGGCAGAAAGCTGCTAGTCAAGGTGCTTTTTTGACAGAAGAGGCTACTATCGGCAGTGGTACGCAGTATCGTAGTGCTGGTATTAACATCTCTCTCCAGAGGGATAAAACCAGTGAGGATGATGTTGAGCGCAACACTACACAAGTATATTTGTTGAAGTCCCGCGATACAGGTGTTACAGGGTTAGCTTGTGAGATTTTCTATGAGAATGAAACACATACCTTGTATGATAAAGAGTATTATTTTAGTCAAATTAAACAACCAACATTTTAAGGTACAGTATGGAAAAATATGGTAATCATAGACCTGTTACAATTAAAGTTGGTGACAGGTTCACTAACAACGATGGAGCAGAGGCAGAAGTAATAGAATACAAAAATGCTAAAGCGGTTGTTGTGAGGTTTATAGAGAGTGGGCATATTGTTAGTGTACAAGCTCACCACTTGTTAAACGATAAAAGATTTAAAGACCACTACTTCCCTAAGAAAGATGGTGGTTGCCATATTGGGAAAGGAAGCCCAAGCTTACATGATGATGGCACTACTCATAAGATATACATATTGTGGGCAGCTATTATTAGACGTTGCTATAAGTGGTCTAAAGATAAAGATGCTTGTTATGAAGGTTGTATTATAGCTGACGAGTGGAAATGCTATAGCGACTTCTATAATGATTGTATAAAAGATGAGAGACACACATACAATGATTGGCAGTTAGATAAAGATTTACTCGTTAAAGGCAATAAGGTTTATTCAAAAGATACTTGTTGCTTTCTTCCAAGAGAGATTAATTCTTTCCTTCAAGGTGGTAAGTCTAAGACTAAAGGATTACCTGTTGGTGTGTACCTACGAGAGAATGGCAAGTGTTATAGGGTTATACTTGGTGTTAAGGGTAAGTTATTACATCTTGGTCAGTACACATCGGTAAAAGAGGCAGCACAAGTGTATAAGGAAGCTAAAGAGAAACACCTTAAATCTCTAGCAGAAAAGTACAAAGACCAGCTTGACCCAAGAGCCTATCAAGCTTTACTAAATTACCAAGTAGAGGTAACAGACTAATGAAAATAACAGAAGCATCCCTTTGCTACCGCTTCTATCGTTCAAGTGGTTGGACTCGTAGTCTAGTAGCATCCCTACTATCCACAGACAACCTAGAAACACTACCAATCCACTACGTTAACGCTCGTTGGTTTGACAATGAGCTAGACAATAAAGTGAAGTGGGGAATAGGTTGGATAAATGATACAGAAGATGAGTATTTAGACTGTGACTACTATGCTGTTTATAATGGGCGGTGTAAGTGGAATGATAAGTTTAATGAGCATGAACTAATACCATTTGGGTGGTAATGTGTTGTAAATCTAAGGGTGAAGTGTTATACTTTGCCCTTATTTATTTGGAAGATAGAGAAAGAAAATGAGATTAGTATTCGACATTGAAGCCAGTGGTCTATTAAACGATGAAACAATAGACTACACGGCTTCTCCTTATGTTCTAAAAGACCACTACAAGTTTCATTGCCTTGTTATTAAGAACATTGATACAGGCGAAGTGTTAGAGTATGACCCTGATACATTCAAAAATGGCGTTGAGTACATTAAAGCTAATGCTACAACACTGATTGGTCATAACATTGTTGATTATGATTTATTAGCTTTGAAGCTTGGGTTTGACTTTGATTACACAGTTTACCCCGATACCATTTGTGGCCGTCCTTGCGCCATAATAGATACACTCGTACTGTCAAAAACCCTGAACGCAGACCGACTAGCACATAGTTTAGATTACTTAGGTAAACTTGTAGGGACAGATAAGATTGATTGGAGGGGTAAAGCTGTAGAGCTAGGTTTGATTGATAGTCATGCAACTAAAGGCGAGGAGTTCAAAGTGTATCATCCTGCTATGCTTGAATATAACCGCCAAGACGTTGAAGTGAACCATAAGGTGTATAATGCCTTAATGAAAGAGTGGGGAACGTGGGATTGGCAACCTGCTTTTGAATTAGAGATGGCTGTACGGGATATTGTTACTAAGCAATCTCACAGGGGTTTTTACTTTGATGTTGAAAAAG
>JBPOIL010000017.1:0-2879 GCA_052034495.1 Patescibacteria group bacterium | reverse complement strand
AGGGGGGTTGTTTTTTAGTTGCATGTCTCTGACTCCTATAGACTCAATCGATTTGTTTCTACATTTGTTATTTTCTTAATTACTAATATAATAACAGA
Organism: Patescibacteria group bacterium; assembly: GCA_052034495.1. Taxonomy (GTDB): domain Bacteria; phylum Patescibacteriota; class Saccharimonadia; order CAILAD01; family JADZBC01; genus CAYPSN01. Next base: position 2,781 of record JBPOIL010000017.1, on the reverse strand, counting down.
TAGGCTGTATGATAATAACTAAGGAGTAACTATGAGTAACATTGGAACACTTAAAAACGGAATTAAGATTATTTCCCTTATTCCTTACGCGGTGCTGTTTAATGACAGAACCTTTCTTACCCCGTGCCCTAAAGAAGTAGTAGAAGAATTAACTCCTAAGAAAAAGGAAGTTAAAATAATTCTTCCTTCTGGTGTACCGGTTATTAAGATTGTCTGGTACTTAACCGAACAACAGAAACGTAAACTTGAAAACTTACAGAAAGGAAATCGCTTCGTATTAGTTAGTCGTGTTATCTTAGACGCTTTGAACGAAGACCCGGAAGAAAGAATTAATCGTTTCTCTTATTGTGTTGGACAAAAACCAACCGAAGCTACTGCAAATTCGAAAACAACTGACCGAGTAATGGATACCTCATGTTGGATGTATTAAATAGTGAAGAGTATAAGGAGACTGCCGAAGTCAACTACCCCCTCCCTAAAGGAAGGGGCTTGTGTAGGTAGCCAACTACTGAAGCAAGTTAAACAGTTGTACTAGCTAGTCGGTAACTGAACGACCTTCGGGTGGAACCGAGACTTACCTGCGAGTGCTTCCCTAGCTCTCAGCTCTATGGTCGTCAGTGGCGAAGGGAACCTAACTCTACATAGAGATCCGTAAGGAGGATTTATGTGCACCACACCAGAAAACCAACCCTGGGTACCTGTTGTTTCTAAGACAGGTAAACCCCTAATGCCTTGCTCTCCCAGGAGAGCTAGGAAACTGCTAGAAAAGGGTAAAGCAGTTAAGAGGTGGTATAGAGGTTTCTTCTATATCAAGTTAACAGAACGCGAGGACGGTGAGGTACAGGAAGTTGCTGTAGGTGTAGACCCAGGTAGTATGCGTGAGGGATATACGGTTATGTCCGCTAAGCGTACTTTCCTCAACATCAACGCCCATGCAACTAACGGCAAGGGTATTAAGAAGTCCATGGAAGGTAGAAGTAACGCTAGAAGAGCTAGGAGGTTCAGAAAAACTCCTTGTAGAGCTCCTAGGTGGGGTAACCGTAAACGGTCCACAAACTGGTTACCTCCTTCTACTAAAGCCAGGTGGCAGATTAAGTTTAACATCTTGAAAGCCTTGTCTCGCCTATACCCTATCTCTAAGGTAGCGGTAGAGGACGTAAATACCGAGCTGAAGAAAGGCGAGAAGAGACGTAATGGTAACTTCTCGCCTGTTATGGCCGGTAAGAACTGGCTATACGATAACATCTTGAAGATGGGATACGAGCTAGTTGCCTACACTGGTAGAGAAACCTTCAGTGAACGTAACCGACTTAACCTACCCAAGAACCCTAACAAGTTATCTAACGACTTCTCAGCCCACTGTGTGGATTCCTGGGTTCTGGCTAACAAAGCGCTAGAACGTCCACATAGCTGCCCGGACATGAAAGAGGTTATGGAGCTGAAACCTATCCTGGTGACAAGAAGACAACTGCATAAGTTCAACCCTCAGAAAGGAGGTAGAAGACCTAGGGAAGGAGGAACTATGTCCGAAGGTTTCAAACGAGGTACCCTTATCTTTCATCCTAAGTTCGGTAAAACTTACCTAGGTGGACACAGCGGTAAGGGTAGAGTTAGTCTACATGACTACGCTACGGGTAAACGACTAACGCAGTTAGCTAAGCTAGGTGACTGTAATGTGGTAGCCCATAGTCCCTGGACCGTTAACTACGCTAAACCTAAGCGACCTAAGGAGCTACGTATAGTGTACAGTAAACACAGGTTATGTAACATCTTGGTCAAGTACGTAACACCTAACCCTAGGATATTCCTAAAACTTAAACAACCGGCTACTAAGGTAGCTTAAATTAACGTTTCCTCCCCTTCCTGAAGGAAAGGGCTTCCACTAAGGAGTTTTAGGTGATATTGGATGGTTGATCGGCAACCGTATTTAATCTTTAAAAAACCACCCCTTTAAGGGGTGGTTTTTTTTTCTTCTTTCATTTACGCTTAATACGTTGAAGTAATTCCACACTAACAACAATCACGCGGGTAGAGATAAATGGTAAATGAAGATAATCTCTTTTACAGAATGTTCAAACACGCTGAAAGAATATCTCTCGAAGAGTTCACGGACCAGGATCTTAAGGACGAAGGTATCGAGGAGCTCGTTATCCCTGACGATGATATAGTGCTAGAAGGTTTAGTTACTGCAGTCGTCGGTGAAATCGGGAGAGAATACAGTAGTGCTTATCGAGAAATTAAAGGATGGTTCCAGGGTATCGAATCTAAGAAGCGACAGATCAACGAAGGTTGTCTCGACCTTATCGCTTGGTTAAAGGAAGAGGACCAACAAAACCCTAAACTGAGTCTAGAGATGGGTAACTTCTACACCTGGATGAAAACCTCAGAGACTTTCTACTGGCGTTATTATTTCGTTCTGTCTGATGACGTATATAACGACATTATGAAAAGTATTAAGAAAAACGAAATTTCCGCTATTGAAGTAAACGTAGACTTCGATATGAAAGAACGTATGCGTGTAGCGCGTAGTCTGGATTCCGCTAAAACTATTAAAGATCTTATCGTTATTGCTGAAAAGTACCGAGCCCGCTGTAACACTATTTTTGACGGACTACAGAAAAGGAAAAGCCGCATCCATAACTTCCCGTTCCAGGTTATGTTGTTAGGGTTCAACGACCTAAACCGCACCTTAAAGAAAATTGTCAACCTGGCTACCTAACAATTACCTACCACTAGTCTGTGACTGGTGGTAGGGTTATTTTATTTTATCTGGTTTTTTCT
>JBPOIL010000008.1:0-2610 GCA_052034495.1 Patescibacteria group bacterium | reverse complement strand
CTTCAAATGTATATGGTTGTTTTGCAATTCTTATAATAAAATCAACTTGATGTTTTTCACTTACAAATCGTTTACCTAATAATTTTTCTAAATCCATTGATTTAATTTTTGGCTTCATATCAATACCTATTTAAATTATATCACATCAATTTAAACTAATAAATAATTAAAAAAATTTTAATTTGTAACTTTTTTTCAAAAATCTTAAACTTTTTTTATCCATTTCACTTTCTACCTAATATAATTCTTTTGTGAAGCAAAAGAGAATTTATATGTTTTGGAAGAGAGATGAACGTTAGTGAATCTCTCTGAACAAATCTTAACATATAAATACAATATCTTAAATCTATTAAGATAATCTTAAAAAGATATAAGAAAGAATTGAAATAAAAATAAATAAAAGAGAAATATTCTTATCCATTTGGAATAAAATATAATATAATATAATAAGAGAGAATAAATGATAATTAATGGTAATTTAGATATAGGTGATTCAAGTATTGAATCTTTAGGAAACATAAAAGAAATTAAAGGATATTTAGATTTAAGAAATGAATGTAAAAATCTTAAAGATTTAGGAAACATTAAGTATGTTAAAGAACTTAGAATTGGAACAGTTTTAGATTCTTTTAAAATAACAAATCTTAAAATAATTAAAGGCAACTTATATTTAGCTAACAGTAATCTTAAATCTTTGGGTTCAATTAAAATTATACAAGGTGAATGTCAATGTAGTGGAAGTTCTTTAGATGTTTTTGGAGAAAATCTAATTGCGGTATATGATGATATAATTTTAGCTTATAGTCGTCAATTAAAAACCTTTGGAAAAAGTTTAACTAAATGTTATGGGAATTTAAGTTTAACTAAATGTGAATCTTTAAAAAATTTAGGAAACATAGAATCAATTGGAAGAACTTTAAATTTAACAGGTTGTAAATCTTTAATAAGTTTAAATCAATTAAAATATGCTGATAAAATTTATATTGAAGATTGTCCATTATTAAAAACTTTACCAAAAGATTTAAAAGTCTCTAAAAATATTTATATAAAAAATTCTGGTATAACTAGAAATTATATGGAAAAAGAGAAACCAGATTTATTTGAAAGTTGTATTTGGGATTATTGGTTTTAAAAAAGGAAATAAATGAAAGAAGAATTAATTCAACAAGCTTATAATAATTTACAAGAAAGAATTCTAAAGAGATCTTTGGAAAATGAAATAATTGGAGACCCAGAGAAAAAAGATTTAGAAAACAAATATCTTCCAGGATATTATTATGACTATGAAAATCTTATAAAAGATAATAAAGCTTCTAACATTCTAAAAGGTTTAGATGAATCTCAAGATTTATCAAATAGAGATAAAAGATATGATAGATTAATGAAAGCTTCTGACCATCCTGAAATTGATGGAGCTTTAAAGATTCATGCAGATGAAGCAACCACGAAAAATATTAAAGGTGAAATATATAATGTATATCATGATAATATTGAAATAAAAAAAAGAGTATTAAATTTATTTGATAGAATAGGATTACAAGATATTGCTTGGCAATCAATTTATAATTTCTGTTTATTAGGAGATGAATTTAGAGAAATAATATTTTCATTAGATGGAAAGAAAATAATGAACATAAATTATATTCCTCCTAAATTAATTTCTAGAATAGAAAGAAATTCTGTTCTTCAATGGTTTGAACCAAGAGAACCTACAAGTAATTATGCTGACTTAAATAATTTTGGTGGAAGTTATTATTGGGATTATACAAAGACTGTTAAGGATAAAGATAAAGAACAAATAAGAATTGAACCTTTTAGAATACTTCACTCAAGAATTCCTTCTTTTAAATATTCTCCTTATGGTGAAAGTGTAATTGATAAACAAGTTGCGGTTATTGAGAAATTAAATTTAATGGAACAAGGTTTATTGATTGCTAGATTAACAAGAAGTCCAGAAAGAAGACTTTATAATATAGCTGTTGGAAATCTTCATGGAGAAAAAGCTATTCAAGAAGCTTTAAGAGTTACTGAAAGACTTAAGAGAAAAAAAATACTTGATTTCTTTAATGGTGGAAAAGTTGATAAGACTGTTGATTTTTGGGGTAATGTTGAAGATATAATTATTCCTAGAAGAGCTGGAGAAGAGCCTTCAACTGTTGATGCTCTTCCTGGAATTAACAATACTTCTGAGAATGGAGATATTGAATTTATAAGAGATAGATTATTTCCCGGATTTGTTCCAAGACAATATATTTATGATGACTCATTTGCTAATGCCAATCAAGCTCTTTCAAATAAGAATATTCCATTTGCTAAAAAGATTAGAAGAATACAACAATTTCATTTACAACAAATTTATAAATTAGCTGTAATAGAATTATCATTGGCTGGATTCTCAAAAGAAGAAATTTCAAGTCTTTCAATAACAATGAATAACCCAAGTAACTTAGATGAAAAAGAAAGACTTGAAGTTCAAAATACTATTTGGGGATTGGTTTCAAGTATTAAAGGAACCAATTCTGATGAGACTCCATTCTTTCCAGATTATTTAATTTACAAAGATATTCTTAATCTTTCAAATGAAGAAATTCTTTTAATTCAAAAACTTAA
>JBPOIL010000007.1:0-2580 GCA_052034495.1 Patescibacteria group bacterium | reverse complement strand
GGGCAGAGCAGACCTCCTCGTTCACCATTAGCGGGGCAGGTAAGACGATGGGTTCTAGGCTAGTGTTCTGCATCTTCCGTGCCCCCACAGACCCTCAGGACACCTACGCGGCTAATGCTGCCGTGACGGATACTGGCGTTCACTACGAAAGAGACGGGTTTGGTTCAAGGCAGATGCTAGTAAAATGATGACTGGAGACTGAAAAATGGCCTATGACCGCTTCTTTTTAACAGTTAGGGACCAGCAGGGTAACGCTGTTAACGGTGCGTCTTGCACGGTCTTTAACGGTGGGCTTTCCTCCACCGCTGTTATTTATGACCCCAACTCAAATGACTCCAGCCCTTCCCCGATGGCAAACCCATTCGTCACAACGGCCAATGGGCGGTTCGGGTTCATGGCTGATGACGGGCTTTACGATGTGAAGGTGGAGGGCGGTGGCATAGCCCAGCAGAACTACCGGGTCCAGATGTTCTCGTCCTCGTCAGTTGCCGGGGCGTCCAATGGCACCACCACCTTTGACTCTGGCGGAGACATCGTGTTCACCGGGATCAACGGTCAGGTAACCACAACGACCTTTATCGGCAATACCATTGTTGAAACCTACGGACCTCCAGCCTCTCTGGTAGTCACAACCACCTTCAATTCTGACGGTTCAATCACGGAGAGTTAGCATGGTAACCATTTCGGTTGATCCCCAAGCGCGTGGGTTCCGTGATGACGGGACAGAATCAGGCATTAACCGAATCGAGATTGACCGGGGTGGGTGGAAGCCCATGTCGTGGCGGCGCGGTGCGTACACTTCTTCCATGGCCGGCACCGCCACTGTCGGGCTGGTGGGGTCCCTTAGCGGTTCAGCGTTGTGGACTGGCAGTTCAGTCCAAGCGACTGTTCCGGTAAATGCCGCATTTGGTAACGGTGCCGTGATGGGCTTCTGGTTCCACGGCAACAAGTTCGCACTCAGATATGTCACCGGTTCAGGCGTCCCGCCTGGATGCACCATCGATGGCATCTCCTACGATGTCCCACTAAGCGAGGCTACCGCAGTAAACCCGATCACATTGTCTGGGGTTGGGTATGACGAGGGGCCGCTTGTCCGTGTAGCTGATGACCTTGGCGAAGGTTTCCATTATGCGGAACTGTCATTCCCAGGTGCGACAAGTGGCAGCACCAGATCGTGGGTGCTGCACGGCTATGGCGTTGACAATATCGAAGGCTACGAGGACAGGTCGCTTGAGGGGAGGACCGGGGCAACACAACTCACGCTCACTGGCACTTACCAGGGGATGCTCAGCGTAACTGCTTCCACGAATGTTAGAACCGTCCGAAAGTTGTTTTTCTACAACAGCACCGCTGGTGCTATCACCGCGACCCTGCGCCATATTTCTTACGGAACAATATGGGTCAAGGCGGTTCCCGCCGGTGAAACGGTTGAATGGGATCCCGGCATCTGCATGGCCGATGGCGTTGAATTGCAGGCCATCGGTAATGGTCTAACCTGCACAGTTATTGGGGGTCTGTGATGCCTGTAAAAATCCAACCTACTTACACCAAGGCCAAATCCAAGCGGATCGTGTGCATGGGGGATTCCCACACATTCAACTATGTTCTGGGCCTTTCCTCGGCTGATTTCTACCCCAACCAACTCCAGGCACTGCTATGGTCGCAGGGCGCGAACGTGCTTGCTCGGAACATGGGGATCAGCGGCGACACCACGGCCCAGATGATCGTCAGGAAGTCAGCGATGACGCGCTGGGAAACCCCAGACTTGGCGATCATCTACGCGGGGCAGAACGACACCAGCGCGGCCAACATCACGACAGTTGCTTCTGCGGCGTCTTCTTCTCAGTTCACGGTGCAGGCCGGGAAAGGAACCGTCTACAAGGTTGGGGCCTGGGTCTTGGTTGGGTCTGAGTCTACACAGGTCACAGTCCAGGCAACCGATGTTTTGACTGTTTCCCCCGCGCTCTCTGGGACGCCCTCCGGGGGGACGGCGGTCCAACTTGATACGAGGAAAAACATCGTCGCGCTTGGTCAGGCTTCGCTGGCATCTCGGATCATTGTGGTGAACGCGCACTATCTCAACTATTCAACTGGCGGGGATACCCTCGTCACACCCGTCCCCGGCAACGTGACCCTCCGCGCATTGCAAAGCGCAGCGGCAACCGACCTTGGGGCGGCCTACTGCGACCTTTACAACTTCATGCGTGACCGGATCGTCGCTGGGACCGATGCCCAGGGCAGCTTTTCTTGGCATGTCCTCGATTCAAACTCTCATCTCAATAACTACGGCGAGGGCATCCTGGCTTCAGCGGTTCTTGCCACCATCATGGCTCAGACTGGGTGGATTGACGCGCTAGCATAAAAAGAGGGGACCGAAGTCCCCCCTCTTAACCCAGCCATTGTGAGCCGCAACCCACTCCCGGCACAAGCCAGTTCCCGTCCTTTTCCACAGGTTAAAAGGGAACACTACTTGCAAGATCAAAGGCTGGTTATAGGCTAGGGTCAGTGGCGCAGGCACTTTGCGACCCCGTAACTTTCCTGCGCTGCTTGCTCCACTGCGGATCGGAAAGACCCCCGGCG
>JBPOIL010000013.1:0-6794 GCA_052034495.1 Patescibacteria group bacterium | reverse complement strand
GGCGAACAAGTTGGGCGACTGCCTTGGAGATGGCCGAGCTCGAACCAAGCTCTGCAAGACACCTGATGCTGAAAGGCCTCCCCTTGCGCAGATGCTTCAGCCGCTGCGCGACGAGGTGAGACACCGGTGGTTCAAAATTTGGGAGGGACATCGCTATCGAGTCGACTCCAGCGACGAGCAGAGCAGCGGCTGGTGGAAGGCGATCACCCGCCGTCGGTATTCATCTTCAAGCGCTTCGTTTACCAGACATTCCTCAAGACGCCCCAGCGAGAAAATCTGGTCGGCAGATGGATAGTGCCTGAGCAGGCTTTTCGCATAGCTGCGGATATCCTGCGGTAACCCCGAATGACGGGAGAGTTCACGCAGGAACTCCTCAGTTTTGATGATGGCGCGGGTTCTTTCATAAGGAAGGGTCAATCTCGCTATCTCCTGGTCATGAGCTCAAAGTCCCGGACAGCTGGCTCGCCAGCGCCCGCCACCCAGCGCGCAGTTAAGCGCCGCGGCCATTGAGGCGAAAGTACCCCAGCTTGTTAGGCCGCTCGGAGAAGCGTGTTCAAGGCAGCGGACCTCATAGCGAGTGCCCGTTGGCCAATCGCTAAACCAGAGCCCTTTCAGGGCTGCGATATGCTTTTCCACATCTCGAGTAGCCAGCTCAGGGAAGACCAGACCTAGGGCAGCCTGCCCGGCTCTATGGCGGATCTCCAAACCACAAGCCCCTCCCCAAGAGCTTCGCTCGATGAAAGGTCGATGCAACCAGCGAGTCATCTGCACCTCAGTGTGCAGTTGGCTATCTGAACCCTCGAATTCAGCAGGTAGCGCAGGATCCACCAGCACACACTCGATCAGCTCCAATGCGTAGAACAGCAGTCCATCAACCTGGAATTCCTGCAGGCCTTCCCGCCCGCTGTGAAACCGCTCCAGATAGGGTGCAATGCCAACTAGTGTTTGCCGAGCAGAAAGCTGTAAAGCCTGCAGTCTTGGGAGACCCCATGCAGACCAATCCGAATCAGTGTGCACGACCATGACTGCGCTCCGTCTTGGCCTCCTGCCGCTCCATCCACTTGGCCAGGCCCCACATCGTGGTTCCCAGCGCCAGCAGGAGCCAAAGCAACCATTGCGGAGTTTGATACTGGGCGCTCAGCCAGAGACCTGCACCACCGCAAAGCATCACCACGAAAAACCATCTCATCAGCGTGTGCTCCCGATTACTTACGAGACACAAGGTAACTCGATGTTCCGCTGCGCTAACGCAGATGCCGAAAATTTCGTCAGATCCCAGATTGGGAAATGGGGATGAAATATTTATGGATTTCCGACGCAGACGTCCTACTGCCTTAAAATCTGGCAGCTTGGGGATAGCCTCAGCATGGTCAAATGGTGCTGCCATACTCCGCCGCTCGGAAAAAATGCCATGAGGATATAACTCAAAGCGGTCCCTGGTGATCGACCAGAAGCGGCCACTCACGTGCCTGGAAGCTTTCGACCCAAATGTAGCACCAAGCCCAGTATGGGTAAGGTACAGGTTTCTGAAATGGATCTTTCACTTGAAAGGCGCGTCGCTGATGGAGACTTTCCCCAAATCTACGAACGTTTGTGCAGCCCGCCAGCTTTGAGCAGGCCCGAGCTCACAGAGCTATGCCGCCTCAATCGAGGGGGCATCGTGCAAAATTCGCAGCCTGGGTCTATAGTCCGCGTAAATGCACCCGCTGCAGTCTCTTAGTGACTCAGCAAGCAATAGCTAAAATCTATTGACGCATAAAAACTTTGGGACACATCCTATTCTTCATGAAAATTGCTCCTACCCCACGCGTGGTATACGGAAAGAATCCGCTTGCGGAAGTCGTATGCCAGATACGGTTTCAGCACTTGGACCTTCCCGCTACCGCGCTTGATCAGCTTCAGCAGAGCCTGGGCGGTCGCGGTTATAGTCAGCGTCATGATGAGTCGTCGTTCAACGTGGTAATTGAGCCCGTGCAGGACGGCGCTCCTCCTGTGCCCCGAATTGTTGACGGCGGTAGCATTCATCATTTCTCTCAACCGGGCGGTGGCTCCAAGGTCTCGATATCGCGCGAGTTCATTGCCTTCACCTCTACTGATTACAGGAGCTGGGACGAATACCTCCCTGGCTTGCTTCAAGCGGTGACAGATTTCAACCATGAAGTTGGCACACTAGCCGTTACACGGATCGGACTCCGGTATCGAGACGTGATAGAGCGGTCAGTGCTCGGCCTTGAGGAAACGCCGTGGCACGAGCTCATCAAACCTTTCTTGCTCGGTCCTCTAGCCAATAACGCCCTTTGCGAGGATGGTGAACTAGATGAGGATGCATTCGAAAGCCAGGTTTCTCAATGCTTAATGCGCTTGGATGGTTGTAGCTTGCTGCTCCAGACCTCATTACTAACGTCAGTTGCGGACGCGTCCAAAGCGTTTCTGATTGACGCTGATTTCTTTCATGAAATGGATAGCAATGAAGAGTGTGGTAACGCCGCATCTTCTTCAAAAGAGCTAGTTGCGCTGTTAGAGACGTTGCATAGTAATGCAGGCGCTCTCTTTCGGCGCGCCATAACGGAGAAGCTCCATGGCGCTCTCAGCCCTCAGTAATAATGCGTGGATCTCTACCGAGATCTTAAGCCGAGAGACTCATAATCGGTATCGCACGAAGGTCGATATTGGCCGTACCTCCGGGGTGGCTGAGGTTACTCATCACTTCCGCCAGTTCAAAGACGTGGTGTTCCAAGTGGGGAGCTACTACTCAGGCACCGAAAAGAACCTGAAGACTTATATAAAGTCCAACCATAAGTCAGTGACCTACAATAAACTGCGCGCACTGATATCGACAGATAATAGTTCGACTGACTTAGACAGTTTGACTGTAACAGCCGAAACGGCGCTAGAAGCGGTCATCGAATATGGGCCTAAGGTTATTCCGACTAACGACTTAGACGGAATACAGATTCATGGTGAGCAGCTTGCTACGTTGTTGCGTGCAACTTACTCATGGCGCGATGAAATTCCGGGCTGGGATCATGCGCTGAGTGTCGCCAAATTGAGATTGGCCGAACAGGGCATAGACCCTGATGACGCACTCTATGGAATGACCTAAGAGCCTATAAATGGTATTCGGCACTGTAAATGACGCGGTACTACCCGAGCATGAAATCGCAATTGCTCTTTTCCATAGTGACTTGGGTGGCGGACACTTGGGCATTATATTTAATGAGAAAGAAAATAAGCTGAAGGTAATGGAACTCGGTTGGCACAATGTATTTTACGTTTCTGACATCCCTCATCGAAAGTGCGGCATCGCTATTCCCATCGCACTCCCACCAAATGCGGGAAAATCAGTAGTCGCAGTGATGCGAGCAGTTTCCCGGAAGAAGCCGAAGATTTCCTATGGCATTGACTTCATTGCCTCAAAAGGTTCTTTCGTGGGAACGAAATATACCCCCCCAAAGGGCAGTGACGGCCTCACCTGCGCCTCCTTCGTCCTAGAAGTATTGAGATCCGCTGCGGTCCCACTCATCCGAGAGGACACGTGGACAGCTTGCGATGCCAATCGGGAGTGGGCGGCTGATGTCATCAGGTTATTGAGGCAGCACGGGGCTGATGAAAAGCATGTTGCGGCTGTAGAGAAGAACGTGAACGGGCTTCGCTTGATCCCCTTTGAGCTGGCTGCTGCGGCAACACTGCCCCTCGACAAGCGCCCCGCATCCTACACAGATATTCAGGAGACTGCCGAGGAGTTGCGAAGCCAACTTAATACAGCTTGTCCACCTCCACCTCAACAAACCGTAGGAATGATCCTCCGCGCGAGTTAAACAGCGACTCTTTACGACAGCTCTAGGGCAAAGTGGTATTAGCTTGCTGACCTTCTACCCCCACATGCGGATGGCCCCGCATCAATCGACTGTCTCCCCACAGTTCGACTCATGTGCTGCATAGTCGGCACTCATCGACTGATTGGGCTTATGCTAGGGAGACGCTGATTTATTCGTCTCCTGCCACCCATCTTGGCACAATCCGCTGAAGTCCGCCGCACGAGTTGCCCACATGCAAAAAACCTTTTCCGAAGCAGAATACGCCGGCAAGAAAAAGCTGACTCGACGCGACCGGTTCCTCAACGAAATCGATCAACTGGCCCCTTGGGCGTTGCTGGGAGCCCAGATCGCGCCGTTCTATGCCGACAACACCGGCAAGCGCGGCAGGCCCAGTATTGGCTTGTCACGCATGTTGCGCCTGTACGTCGTGCAGCAATGCTTCGGTCTTTCCGATGAGGGCACGGAAGATGCGGTGTACGACAGCCAGGCCGTGCGGCTGTTTGTCGGGATTGACCTGAGCCACGAGTCCGCCCCGGACGCGACCACCCTGCTGAAGTTCCGGCGCTTGCTGGAAACACACCAACTCACCCAGAAGATCTTCGCCGCGATTAACCAGCATCTGAGCGCCAAGGGCTTGCTGCTCAAAGAAGGCACCATCGTGGATGCCACGCTGATAGCGGCGCCGCCTTCGACCAAGAACCGTGAAGGCAAACGCGACCCGGAGATGCATCAGAGCAAGAAAGGCAACCAGTGGCACTTCGGCATGAAGGCGCACATCGGCGTGGATGCTGCGACCGGTCTGGTGCATAGCCTGGTGACCACCGCAGCCAATGTTCACGATGTAACGCAGGCCCATGCACTGCTGCATGGCGAAGAGAGCACTGTGTTTGCCGATGCCGGTTACGTTGGTGCGCAAAAGCGTGAGGAAAACCAGGACACGCCAGTTGAATGGCAAATCGCCATGCGGCCCGGCAAACGCAAAGCCTTACCGGATACGCCAGAAGGAAAGCTGCTCGATCAACTGGAGTTCCTGAAGGCCAAGGTTCGCGCCAAGGTCGAGCACCCGTTTCACGTGGTGAAAAACCGCTTTCATCATCGCAAGACTCGCTACCGTGGCCTGGCGAAAAACACTGCGCAGATGTTCAGTCTGTTTGGGCTGGCCAATCTGCTGCTGGCCAAGAGGCATTTGATACCAATAACGGGATAAATCCGTCTTGATGACGGGAAATGAGCGTTGCGGCTACCGCCGCAGGGCTAGAAGACGCTGATCGAGCGTTTTAACTTCGGAATTGATTGGATTTCGATGAGCGATTCGGTCATCGGAGATTTGGAGGCGATTAATTCAGCGCCTCCTTAGAAACTTTATCCACAGACTCACCTGACAAGAAGGTGAGTCTTTGCCGGCTCTGGCGAATTAAGCATGCCCGTTATTGACCGTTCTCTGCCGGTCGTAGCTGAGGCGTGCGCCGGTAAATTTGAATGCGAACCCTGATCAGCTGAAATGCAATTGGCTGATCAGTGGATATGCAAATGGGTGGTCAAGTCAGTAAAGTCACGTACTATTAGGCACCAGCGCACAGACTGCTCAAGAGTGAGCGCAATCTCAAAAAATCGGGATATCAAACGCTTAGAAAGTCCCTGTCCAGTGCAAGCTCGGACAGGGACGCTCCGGCTGGGACTAAGGATTGCCAGCCATCTGTCGAGCGTAATGGCGATCGCTGAGGTCTTTCTTGGGGTCAGCCTTGGCCCACCGCTCAGGTTTTCTGCAGTTCGTGCAGGTCAGTATCTGCTTATCAGGGCTGAGGCTGTATAGACGCCTCTCAGAGTCAACTTTGATCTTCAATCCAACATCTGAGACCTCGAATCCTGGTACTTCCTGCCCTATTCGATCCATGGTTTCAAATCGGAACGACCAGCGTTTAATCTGACTTTTGCGCCAGATAGTCATGATGATCAAGGCGTCTTGTTTCGTTGTTCTCTGATAAACCCAATCCCCTTCATAGGGACCTAGTTTGGTTGCTTCTTCGTCTCGCTTGGCCTGCTCATAAATTTGCTCCTGTATCTTGAGCATTTCGGCATTCAGCGCCTCTTCATCCTTAAGGGCTTGGTCTTTCAGCATCTGCTCTACGTCATAGGGCCCTTGAGGGTCATACTTCCAAACCGCTGCGTCATTGATGCCAAGCACCTTGCAGTTGAGACAATCGACACTCTGCTCATCTACATTTCGCGTGAGGGCCAAGCGCTCGGAACTATTAACATCATCAAGGAGTAACTTTTTATCTTTTACTGAAACATTCATTTTAACCAGCGGTTTGATGCGACCGTCGCTCACATCCTCTCCAAATATCTCGGCCTCATCACCGTGAACGTTGAGAACCATTACCCTCTCGCCACCGGGTATCTTATAACGATACGCACCTGTGAAATCCTCACTGCCACAACCAGCAAGAATGGAACTGGCAAGAGCAAATGAAATAAACCTAGAAAAGTTCCGCATAAAATCCTTTACGGTAAATCACATAATCAATGGCGTACGACCAGACTGACGACTGTGAAAAAGCTAATCAGCCGCACTGCCCTGCTATTAATCGAATCTTAATACTGTAGTCCATATGGCGTTCAGTTTCATGTAGATTCTTTGGCTTAAAGTCTCGTCGAGAAAAATTAACAATCTCCGAATCAGTGAACCCATACTCCTGCATTCTTTCCAACGTGCACGAACAGAGCGCAGGTGAGGACCCGCGAGCCTTGGAAGCAGCCTCGCATCTTTTAACAAGTTGCTGAACTCCAGTTTCACCAGCGAAGGCTCCTGATTGCAAAAAAAATGCAAATGACACATAAGCAGCTATGCCAATAATCCTCATATACTTTTAACATCCTTCTATTTAACTGCTTATTTATCAGAAATTAATCGTTTGCACTGAATTACAGCCGGCGGCGGCAAAAACTGAGTGCAACACCTGACCTTTCCGGTAC
>JBPOIL010000019.1:0-2768 GCA_052034495.1 Patescibacteria group bacterium | reverse complement strand
AAATATTTTTAAGTTGAATTAGGTTTTTTGATATTTTAATTGAAGATAATTTTGTTGAAGGCAATGGTCCATTAAATAAAACTATATCATTTAAAGGATTTAGGTTTTGAACCATAATATCTCCTTTAGTGTTAGTAACTACTATATCTCCTATAAGACTTGATATTTCAATAGTATGATCGCCACCAAAAGCTTTACCATTTAATCCAATATATTTTAAATATCCGGCAGTTATAACCCTCGATTGACTTCTTTCTTCAATTGAAGTTGATTCTCTTTGAATCTTTCCGGAAAACTTTTCCTGTTTTGAAAGACCTCTATTTATTTGAGCTCCATTTGGAGTTACTATAGAAATATTACCTTTATTATAAAGCATTGAATCTTTTTTATCAAGATATAAAGATGCTGAATTATCAGAATTAGCTAAATTAATTGAGTCTTTTAATATTTCTAATCCCGCTCCATTTTTCTTAAGTTCAACTTTTTGATTATTTAAACGAACATAAGAATCTCCAGCAAACATAGAAGATTCTTTTTTTTCATTTTCCATAACCATTCCTGAACCTGATTCTGTTTTAACTAAATGAGAACCTTCAGAAATTTCAACTGTTGAATCTTTTTTAATTAATTGGTCAGTTGAATTATTTAAATATCCAATAATATATCCACCTGAATCAATATTCTCAGGGTCTTTTAAAAGAACTAAAACCCTAGAACCTGATTTAGGTTTAACAATACTTTCTGTTCTTAAAGTAACTGGAGAATTTGAGACAACCGTAAATTGAGGAAGTCCATCTATTGGGAAATCAACTGCATGAAAGTTATCTATATTAACTCTACAAAAATAAACCCCATTGAGATTAGAAACAGATTGAATTGTTCCTTCTTCCATTCTAGCTAATTTTAATAATTGATTCATTTATCTTCCTTTTAAAATCTACATTTGTTTAATAACTTTGGAAAATTATCATTTATATATTCTTTGGTTATTTGAGATTTATTTAATACTTGAATTTCTTAAATCTAAATTGCCTTTTATTATCATAATTAAATAAAAGCACTAATCTTCCAAGAAATATTATAAGAGATCGTTTTATTTTTAATGAATCCTAAATTACTTGAAAGAGGTGAAGCTATTGGGTCTTCAAATTTAACCATTGAAAACAATTCATTCTTTTCATTAAATAAAAATGCTTCCGTATATATAACATCGAATCCACTTGTGTTAATATATTCACCATTACCTTCAGGTCCATTTATAATACAATTAAAAGTAACTGAAATATCATCTGCTTCTGAATCTATAAAAAAATTATTATTTGAATTGATTGTATAATAATCTAAAGAACCACCAAATCTTGAAGTAGAGTTTAATCCAAATCCTTTATTGAAACCAGTTTTAGGAACCACAGAATTAATTACATTGTATTTACCAATAGCAAATTTAACTCTAAATTTACCTGAAGTATATAAAGAAGCAATTCCTGATTTAGTTCTTATTTTAACTTTCCAATGATTATCATTATAATCAAAAAATAATCTACATCCATTTGATGCATCTAAATCTAAATGATTTTTTGCGTTTGGAATTTCTAAAGCTAAAGTAGGATCTTTTCTATTATATCCTTTATTGTTTATAAAAGAGGTAGTAACTTCTGGACTAACTCCACCAAATAAAAATAATTCTACGGAAAGAGAATTGGGAGAAGGAGCTCTAATACCTGAAAGTAAATTTGTAAACGGAGAAGAATTCAAATCAATTACGACTCCATCAATAGTATCCATAGTTGAAATCATTCCAGAAGTAATTGAAATATCTTGAGATACATTTGTTCCAGATTCAGATTGAATTTGTCCCGAGTCTAAAGAACATTTTCCACCAGCCCCAGATCTTAAATTAGCTAAGGTTAAATTATTTCTAAAAGATTTTTCAGCTATATCATAATAATGAAGAGGAACATTGTTTATATCATTATCAACAGTTGAATCTAATGGATTTAATACGGCATAAGTATAATAATCATCAGTAGGAGCATTTCCTAATCTAAGTTTAGAAATCTTATATTCATTTGCATCAAATAAAGTAGTATGAGGTGTAATCGTTTGAGATAAAAGTTTTATTAAAGAACTCTTACCTTGATAAGTTACAGCGTTTCTATTATTTATTTCAAATAATTTTTTTCCAGTTAAAGCATCAAATGCCTCACATTTAACTTCACCTCTTAAAGGTCCAAGATCATCGGAGATTTTATTTCTCTCTTTCTCACTTTTAATATTTTTAAGTATTATGTTTTTAAAGTAACTCATTTATTTTATTCCTTTTGAGAATTTTTCGAGAAATTTTTCTGCCATATTTTCCCAAGCTTCATAATCTCTATCATTTTCATATTCAATTTCATAACTTTCATCATTTTGATAAAAATAAATTTCAAGTAAAGCTTTTTTCATTGCTTCAACTGTTTCAATTGAATTTTCACAATTATAATTTTCCACTAATATAACATATAAACCATAAAAAATATCTTGAGCATGATTTCCAGATGGAAACAATAGAAAATTTTTCATTTTTCTTTCAAAGGTTCCAGAATTATATTCTTTTTTTATAATTTTATAAATTTTATTTTCATTTACATTTTCTAAATATTCTTTAAAGTAACTCATTTTTAATTTACCCAACTTTCATTAAATTTATAGCCCTTAGCTATTCTATCACATAAAATTTTTAATTGTCTATCAACTTCAGAAATCTCTTTAGTAGTTAAATCATC
>JBPOIL010000033.1:0-11696 GCA_052034495.1 Patescibacteria group bacterium | reverse complement strand
GTGGTAGATGGCTTTAGGTGGAGCCTTTGGAGTAATGATTTGGCTTTATCTGCCATTGTTTGTTTTTGGTGGTTTGTCTGGAGAGAAACCGCCCTCTTCTCCTTCAATAATGCTTGTGCTTATTGTACCGAGAATACCAGATATGGGCAAGGCTTTTGTAGCCTACCGAATTATTGCCTGGTCAGGGTGACAGGACTTGAACCTGCGACCTCACGGCCCCCAGCCGTACGCGCTACCAACTGCGCCACACCCTGTCGTCGGAGTCTGTTATCAACCCTGCTGCCATTATATCACTCCAACAGATTCAAAAATTTACCAAAAAAGTACTTTACATAACTCTCATGCTTTGACATAATACTTATGTAACGAGTAAATGTGTGCCAAGGATCAACAAATCAGCAGAGGTGCTGAAAGTCATAGCGGGCAAGCGGGTTATCGTCGAAGACGAGCTAACCGCTGCCCGTTCTCTTTTGAGCTTATTTGGGCCCAACGCCCGCCGTCGCATTATCGACACTACAGCCTTGCTAGCCAAGCAGGGCTTTGTATCGATTGGTACAATTGAGCACGAAAAGCTCTACAAAGTAACCGATAAGGGGTTGCGCCACCTTGATCTCTACACCCTTAGCAAAAAAGGCATCGCCAAGCCGAAGGAGTGGGACGGCAAATGGTACCTGGTAACGTTCGAAATCCCAGATAGCCAAAAAGTCACTCGAAACTACCTGGTATCCCAGCTCAAACTGCAAGGATTTGTGAGCTACACCAAGGGGCTCTGGATCTACCCGTATGATCCTTCCAACTATGTAAAGGGGCTCAAAAAGCTCCTAAGCCTGCCTAAGGAGATCAGGCTCATTACAGCAACCGGTCTGGACGGCGAAGCAGCCCTACGGACCCAATTCGGCCTCCTATAGAGAATCATAAGCAAAAACCACCCGTTATCCAGGTGGTTTGTTTGATAATTCAGATCCGCACACTCCGCAGGGGCGTTAACTCTTCCCGGCAATATCCAGGTGGGTGTTCGCAGCACAGAGTCTTTCGACCAAGGCAATCTAGAACTCCCAAAGCAACTATCTTAATAGGAAAAAGTTACGTGCCCACTTCTGGGCGAGAGCAGCAGAACAGCTTTATTATAGCACATTGCTGCCCAGCAAAAACTGAGCCAAGAACGCTACTGCCGTAGCGATGAACGGGCTGAAAAAGCGGTAAAACAGGAACAGGAATACCATAATTCCGATCAGGCCAAAGCGCTCAATCCGGTCCATCAGGTCTGCTAGGGCCGGTGGCGCGGCAGCGTACAAGATTCTAGAGCCGTCCAAAGGTGGGATCGGCAACATGTTAAACACAAAGAAGCCCAGGTTCATGAGTACAAAGCTGATAAGCACTTGCTCTACCATGCCCGAAAGGTTGAATAGGCGCAAATACACAGCCACGAAGGTGGCCATGAACAGGTTACTAAACGGTCCCGCGGCGGCCACCATCGCCGCTCCCCATTTACCGTAACGCACGGCGTAGGGGTTAAACGGCACTGGTTTAGCAGCACCAAAAACTACCGGAGAGCCTGCCAGTATTAGAAACAAAGGCAGCGCCAAGGTAAGAAAGGGGTCAATATGCGCGACTGGATTGAGCGTAAGCCTACCCTCGCCCTTAGCCGTTACATCCCCTAGCTGATGCCCTGCCCAAGCGTGCGAGAACTCATGCACGGTTAGCGCGATTACAAGCGTCAACAGATATGCGATTAATGTAATTGCGTTCAATTCCATAACAAATATGATAGCCGATTTAGGCTCAGCCCACCACCCCTACAAGGCTTGTCAAAGTCGAGCCAACATGCTACTATATTCAGGTTACTTCGGCCTTAGATACAATAAATACTGCCGAAAAAGGAATTAACTATGTCATACAAATGCGACATTACAGGTAAAGGCAAACAGTTCGGAAACAATGTAAGCCACTCCATGCGCCACACCAAGCGTGACTGGAAGCCGAACCTGCAAACCAAGACTCTTGTTATAGACGGGCAGAAGGTCAAACTCAAGCTTGCAGCTTCGACCATTCGTACGCTCAACAAGTACCAGAAACAAGCAGCTGCAGCACAAGCAGAGCAAAAAACCTCCTAAAAAGGAGGTTTTTTAGTTAGGGGCTCATATAGCCCATTTCCTGTGCGGGCTAGCCTTGTAATACTACTATCCGCTGCTTGTCTTCTTCAATATCCTTACGCAGCAGCTTGAACTTCTCAGTCGGCTCTACGTCCTTAGACCCCATCTCGGCCAAGAAAGCCTTTAATTCGGCCTCATTATACTTAATTGGCATCACGATCTTTGGCTCAAGGGAAGCCACAAGCTTAGCAAGCTTTTCTGCCTCTGCGCCCTCAAGCGGTATAAACAGAGCATCTGCTCCGGCCAAAGCCTCTATATTCTTCTCTCCTTCAGTAGGAAAAGCTGACAAGTAGCCCAAGCGGACGTCTTCCATGTCGACTCGAAAGGCCGTTGTCCCCTCGCCCATCGATATCCCGTCGATCATGCAGCCCTTTACTTCATACTCCCCGGGAGAATCAAAGCTCGTCAGGCTTGGCCGAACTTCCTGGGTAGATGAGAACAGAGCCACATCCGACTTGGCCTCGGGCGGTCCGTCCAAAACAATTGTAAAGCCCTTGCCAGTTAGTTTGATGCCGTCTTTTTGTGTGTAAGTAATATCCATAACGTCTATTCTAGCAAAAACCAGGGTTGCGAACCACCTATGCTACGCTTATTCTTTCGAAAAATCAGGCTGGCGCATCACGTCTTCGGCTATAACCAGGATGGTAGCAGCTACTGGCGCCGCCAATAACACACCGACAAATCCGAATAATTTACCGCCGATTAATACCGCAGATAAGATCACGATCGGAGGCAATCCCAGCGCCCGCTTCATAACTTGAGGGACAATAACCTGGCCTTCCAAAACCTGAATCGCCAAGAATAGCAAAGCCACAGCGAGCCCCTTGCCCGGAGACATAGTCACGGCCACCAGAATAGCCGGTATAGCTCCCAAGTAGGCCCCGACAAGCGGTACCAGTTCCATGATGCCTGCTATGACCGCCAGAGTAAGCGCATACTCGATACCTAGCACGCTCAAGCCTATAAACGCTGCTACGAAGATAATTAGCCCGAGCGCCGCCTGACCACGTAGCCAATAGCCTAACTTGGTGGAGATCGCCAGGCTCAGATTTATCAAACGCTTCTTCAGGTGTGGCTGCGGGATGAAGTCGAAGGCTGTTATTGCAATCCTCTTGCCGCCAGAGAGCATATAGAACGTCAGGACCAGGAAGGTTAAGAAGCCGAACACCCCGCTGAAAAAGCCAGCTGCGACTGGTGCGGCATTATCAATCAATCCTTCCCCTAGGCTAGAGGCTTGTTTTGTCAGCTTCGTATATAAATTAGCTAATTGCGGTGACTGATCGGCCAGATCCTTGAGCTTTGCACTATAGGTTGGGAGCTCCTTTGAAAGGGTGTCTATCTGTGCAGAAACGGTCGGAACAAGCAAGAACACAGTGCCAACCACAACTGCCAGAAAAACAACGTAAATTAGTGCCACGGCAACTATGCGCGGTATCTTATAGCGCTGCATAGCCCGTACAGACGGATCAAGCGCAGCTGCAAACACCACGCTCGCGAATAGTAAAATGAGGATGTCTGATATGAACCACAGGAAGGCAATTACTGCTAGAGCACCTAGCAGATACAGGTAGGAGCGCAGGGAGATGTCGGCCGTAATACGCTCCCGCTTAGACATACTAGCCCTGCACCTCTACCTTGATCGAGTCAGCCGTCTGGCTGCCGCTACCTCCACCAGAGTAGTCTGCGCGCTGATATTCCTGGATTGGCTCCTCGGCGTGTTCTTCATCCTCGGCAGAATCGCCCTTCTTGCCAAAAACCTCCAGCGTATCAACCAATACCTTCTTCTTGGCATCGAGTATATCCATGAGGAACCGATCATTCAGGTTGCGACGGTAATCAAAGTCTTCCACGCGCATTGCCCAGTAATTCAGTTCGCGACTCATTTCTTGTTCCATGTCGCCTATCACCTTGGCCAGTTGAGCCTTGTTCATGTCGCCCACCACACAAATGTCGACGTTCTGGTTACTCCCGCGCACAAACGCTCCAGACAAGAACAGTACCTTCACGTTACCGGCCTTAGAAATCTTGCGAAGGATCTGGTCTTCCTCCTTAGTTTCCTTGATTTCCTTTGTTTTAGCAGGAATCTGCTGGAATATTGACTGCAACTGCTCGTGGAATTTGTACTTTGGGTCAACCTCGTAGTACAGGCGGTTCGACTGGTTTACGGATTTGACGATTCCGATATTTAGGAGGTTCTGAAGCTCACGGCGAACTGAGTTAATTTGCTCGTCCACCTTGCGCGTAATTTCACGGACGTAGAATGGTCTCTCGGGGTTGTTATAAAACAAGCTCAAAAGCTTCACTCTCGTCTTTGATCCAAACAATTGTTCGAAGCGCATATGTGTGGCCTCCTACCTCAAAATGTGTGCAATAATGCGCGTTTACTGCTGTATATAGGTTGTATTATAGGCCTTTAGGTGTGCAATTGCCAATGCTTTTTGGAACAAAAAGCGATTAGTTTTTGGTCAAGTAGTCCGCCGCAAGCTTCTCAGCCATGTTCGGCTGATCGCACCAGTGAATCGCAGAGTTACGCTTAAACCACGTAACCTGTCGCTTTGCCAAAGCCATATCATCCCTGGCAAACCGTTGTTTCATCTCTTCCAGATCAATCTCCCCGCGCAGATAACTCACGGCATGCCTGTAGCCGATGATGTTAAGCTGCGGGCAATCATATCCGTACTGCTTAACTAGGGTTTTTACCTCCTGAATAAATCCATTGTTCAACATCTCATCAACCCTAGTAGCTATCTTTTCCTTTAGATAAAGCCTATCTGGGTTAAGACCTAGTACTAAACAATCATAGGCTAACTCGCGCCGGTCGTCCGTCGTAGCTAGCCCTCGTTGCAAAATATGCTCTAAGCGGAGGCGATTTTTGCTATCAATGGCTTCGTACTTGTCTGGGTACTGCCCTCTAACAAGTGCCTGGAGTTCTTCTAGGCTTAGTTCGGATGTACTGCCTACAGAATCTATCTCGCCCCCTCTGAAGCTGTAGTTAAACAGCACCGCATCCACATACATACCGCTGCCCCCTACCAACAGAGGCACTTTGCCGCGTGCCTGGATATCTTTAATTGCTTCTTCGGCCAGATCTTTGAACTGAGACACGCTAAATCCTTCACCTGGCTCACGAACGTCGAGTAAGTGATGGGGGACGAGCTGCTGGTCCTCTATGCTTGGTTTGGCTGTGCCTATATCGAAACCCTTGTAGATAGTACGTGAATCAGCACAAATGATCTCGCCGTCATGCCTTTGGGCAAGCTCCATCGCCAAAGCCGACTTCCCACTCGCCGTGGGCCCCACTACTGCTATAAGCTTATGTATTGCTTAGCCCTTTCGATTATTCTCGACTCGTCGATGTCCTCAAACCCAGTTTCTCTACCTTGTCGCTTCATACGTTCAATTAAGAAATCGGGCTCACGCCATTCAAGGGTGCTTTCAAACTCAATGTCGGTGTTCTCTCTTTGCGAATCGTCCTGGCTGACAACATCGCATAAAAAATACAGGGTTGTCTTCTCCCTGTTATATGACAGGTTCGGGTCGCATACGATGCTGCCAAGATAGTGCCTGACGGAGGCAGTCGCACCAAATTCTTCGCGCAAACCACGGCTCAATGTATCAAGCGGAGACTCATTTCCTTCTGGTGTCTCCCTCATCAGGATATAAAAATCTTCTGCTTCGCGGCCGGCGAAATTGATCTTGCCAAAGTGGTGCACACAAACTTTTCCTTGGTCGTTTACAAGCACTGCGCCTATTGAGATATGGTAAGGAAAATCCTTGCTACCCTGGAGTAAGTTTGTCATCTTCGTCTAGGCTTTGCGGTTGCTGATTTCATCGGTGATATCTTTACAGAACTCTGCTGAGCTCTTGCTACCTAAATCACCCTCACCTCGCTTGCGCACAGCCACTTCTCCGGCCTCTTGCTCCCTCTCACCGACTACCAATGTGTATGGCACTTTGGCAGCTTCAGCGGCCCGTATACGCTTGCCGAGCGACTCGCCGTCATCGAGGCTCGCGCGAACCCCTGCAGCCTTCAGCTCGGCCACGACGCTTTGGCCATATTCAGAGAATTTATCGGATACAGGGAGAACCCTAACCTGCTCAGGAGAAAGCCAAACCGGGAATGCTCCCGCTGTGTGCTCGATATAGACGGATAGGAACCGTTCGATCGAACCAAGTAGTGCAAAGTGAATCATCACTGGGGTCTTGGATTGTCCGTCGCTATCTGCGTACGTTAGCTCAAAACGCTCGGGCTGTACAAAATCTAGCTGCGGTGTAGCAAGTTGGTGCTCGCGACCGAGCGCGTCAGTCGCCATGAAGTCGATCTTAGGCCCGTAAAAGGCTGCTTCGCCCTCTGCCTCGTAAAACTCTAGGTCACTTTCTTCCAGAACCTTACGCAAAGTAGCTTCGGCTTTCCCCCATGTGGCCTTTTCGCCCAGATAAGCATCGGATTCATCACGCTTAGACAGCCGGGCACGCAGCTTCATGCCGAGCGCCCCATAAAACTCTTTGGTAATTGCTGTAAGCTCGCTCAGAACCCCTTCGATCTGCTCGGGTGTACAAAATATATGACTATCGTCCTGGGTAATAGAACGCACTCGAGACAAGCCACCCAATTCACCACTCTTTTCATCGCGATATACCGTAGTCGTTTCCAGGTATCGAATCGGTAGATCTCGATAACTATGAGGCTGCGATGCGTAAATCTGCTGGTGGTGAGGACAGTTCATCGGTTTCAGCACCAGCTCGTCGCTCGTTTCCTGGCTTTTTACCAAAAACAGCTCATCACCGAACTTATCCCAATGCCCCGAAGTCTCGTAGAGCTCTTTTTTGGTTACATGGGGAATCCAAACTTTTTCGAACCCGAGTTCGAGCCGTAGGGCTTGAGAATACTCATTCAAAAGCTCGCGCAATATTGTTCCCTTGGGGGTAAAGAGCGGCAAACCAGAGCCGACCTTATCTGAGAACACAAACAGATTAAGCTCTTTACCGATCTTGCGGTGGTCGCGCTTCTCGGCCTCTTCGATCATCCCTAAATGATGGTCGAGTTCTTGCTGGCTAGCAAACGCCACGCCGTACACTCGCTGCATTTGAGGATTCTTTTCATCGCCTCGCCAGTATGCACCGGCCAGCTTAGTTAGCTTAAACGCCCCTGCCTGATTAGTGTTTTCTACGTGTGGCCCTCGACAAAGGTCCACAAAGTCACCAGTACGATACACAGTAACTGTTGTAATCGACGCAACGTTATCACCAACCAGGTTATCATCCCCAGAATCCTTTACGGCTGTGGTACCTTTGGTTTTAAGATCAGTCAGAAGCTCAACCTTGAATGGCTGATTGTTGTCGTTAAAGAAGCTAATCGCTTCGTCAATTGGCCACTCTTCACGCTCGAAGCTCAGCCCAGACTCAATAATCTTCGTCATCTCAGACTCAACACTGGCTAGATCGTCACTACTGAGTGTTTTGGCGAGCTTAATGTCATAATAGAAGCCATTCTCCACCACTGGCCCCACACCAAACTGCGCGTCAGGGTGCATTTTGTGCACCGCCGCTGCCATGATGTGCGCAAGTGAGTGTCGCATTGCTTCGATATTTGCTTGATCTGCCATATTGAGTCTCCAAAACTTAGAATATTATACAAAAACCACCAAAACAATGCTGCCCGGCCCCGAGTATTTCGGGGGGTTCCACCGGGCTTATCCTTGGTGGATCACTCTTTCTGACCTGTAACGCGTCGTCAGCCGCGGAGTTCGCCTAGGTGGTAGCTAAGCTCAAACACTCTCTTTATCTAGCCCAAGCATAGCCGAAAGCCTAGCACAATTCAAGCGTGGCCCAGACCTTTGCTCATTGGAACCCCTTGCGCACACAATGGACAGCTTTCGGGTTCGTAGATGTTGAGCTTGAATTCAATATAGCTGTACAGCTTTGGCACTCCGAAGTCCTCGGCAGTTGATTCGTACCTATTGCACAAGCACCCCACTCCAGCTACTTCGCACTCTATCCGCGCGACCTCACGTTGCAGCCCCTTGAGGGAAGAGCCTTGGTTGATAATATCGTCAACGAGCAGAATGCGCTTACCGCGAATCATCTCATCGTAACCACGCCGGATAATAAACTCCCCTTCGGTTTTGCGCTTATCGGCATAAACGGCCAACACCTCGCGGCCTTCGAGCTTACCCAAATGATGCGCCACCCACTGACTCAACACCACCCCGCCAGCCACTGGGCCCAAAACGGCATCAATGCCCTGCCCAACAAACTCGCTGGCTATTTGCTCGCATATCTCACTTACCAGCTCCACGTGCGGTAGCAAGGCATCTTTGTTCAGGTACGTATCGCCATGTTTGCCCGAGGTGTAAACATAATGCCCACTCTCCCTCAATACGTTATGCTCCTTGAGGTACGCGCGAGCTTCTGTTTGTGATAATTTTGACACCCTCACCTCCAAATAATAATTGCATTTTTCTGGTGGGCCCTAGAGGATTCGAACCACTGACCTCTTCCACGTCAAGGAAGCGCTCTAGCCAACTGAGCTAAGGGCCCACAAAAGCTACATCCGAGGTGCAGCCATGCCCTACTTTATGCTAAAAACCCGCCTACCGTCAACTTTAGGCCATAAGGAGTGCGAGGCGAATCTGCAGAGCATCTTCGAATCTCGTAAGATCGTAGCCCGTTGCCTGCCTTATTCGTCCGACTCTGTAAATCAGGGTGTTGCGGTGCACCTTGAGCCGGCTTGCCGCCAGCGTGAGATTTAAAGACGAATCAAGCAGTGCGGTAGCAGTTCTCTCTAGCTGCCTGTTAGCCTGAATCTCGGCAACGATAGCCCCAGCTTGAACACGAGCATAACTTCTTAGCCTGTTGCTGTTTGTCAGCGCGAGCAAGCCACCCACAGCCCCCTCGGCAATCACGCGCCTACTAGGCCATTTGGACTCGCCTAGGCGCAGGTCGTGCACGAGCACCAGAAGAGCCTTGCTCAAGTGCCCCTTGGCCCGTCTGCTATTCAAATACGCTACCGTGCCCTGCTGGCCAAGCGTTTCTGCAGCCTGAATAACTCGCTTTCCTTGCATAGGCCGAATCGAGAATTCCAGATCATCACCAAGTGGCATCGAGAAGATTACTGAGTCCTGTGGCTCGATAGCGGTACCTCCGCCGTTACGCTGCAGGAACATTGCAAAGTCTTGTGGCAACGTTACGCCCAGGCTACTCATAACTTCTCGGATCTTATCGTCGCTTACGTCGGCCCTACTACAGAACAAGCCCGCCACTACTTTTTCGGTTATCGATGCGTTTGTGCTCAAGCAGCATGAGACCGCGCCTAGCTCATTGATCTCGGTCAAGCCGATTGCCAGATATAACTGAGAGGCATCATTGAAATCCAAAGGGTCCAACCCGGTTTGATTCTTAATCTTCTCCAGCCTATAAATAACCGTATTGCGATGAATTCTACCTGCCCTTGCAACTTCCGTAGGGCTCATGTTGTGAGTAAAGAACAGCTTTAGTGTGGGTAACAAGTTTTTCGGCTTGGCCAGTGAAGCTAAAATGGCTTCTGACTCTGCCGCGGCACGATCCTTCATACCGCATTCGTCTACCACCGCACCGATGATGCCAAGGTCAGCCTTACGGTACGCGTAAGGTTTGCCCCACAAGCGCTCACCGACCCGAGCCACCTCGCATGATTGACCATACGCCACCGGTAGATCTCGCGCGTTTGCTACTTCTTCGCAGATGCCGATATTCACTTCTGCACCAAACGACCGAACAACCTTCTTCACCTCGGCGCATAACTTATCTACCGGGATTCCGTCGGGAGCCAACACGCACATCTTGCCTAAACCGATATGTAGACTAGTTACTTTTGCGTGACCAACTTCCGCGAGTGTGCCCAGACACTGCTCCGTGATCCCTGCCAGTGCCTCATCCTGCATCGTGCTACCGGTGCTCAACTCGGCTGCGACTACATTGAGCGGGAAACTGACTCCCTTTAGAGCCTGCTTTAGCGCGTCCTTCGAAGGCGCCAAGCCCTGAATGAACAACGAGAGGGCCAAACGCCCCTGTCCAGGACTTTGGTGTTTCACCTGGAACTTATTCGTAACGTTTTTGATTATTTTTGGCGACAATACAGGCCCCATACTTGCTGGGGTAATCTTTTTACTAAGATCGAGCTGTACTGTCATGCGTGCTCCTACTTCTAGGCTAGATTACCAGATACGAAAATCGCACGGCAAGCATGAGCCCCTTAAATGACTCATGAATTCCCAAAACCAATCCTGTCCGGTACATAATCCTTACTAGCTATTACTGCCCGCTGAATGGTGTGTGGGCCGAACTTGGCGTTGAGCTTATCAATCGCACGGCTCAAGGCCGTATCCTGCAGGCTCTTCGCCCCCTCAAGCTGTAGACTCGACTGTTCCACTGCCGTTAAGCCACTCAACCAAAGCGCAAGCAGCCGCACCTCTCGACCCTCTGCAGCGATGGATTCTAGCAATTCGAGTGATAAGGCAACAATCTCCGCTTCGCCCTGCAAACACCTCGTGTGCGGGAATTCCCTGTGCCCACTTGCACCATCGGCATAAGAAACGTACAGGCCGATACCACGTGCCTTAAGCCCATAGCGCCGCAAGCGTGCCGACAAACGAGCCGCTAGTGCAATCACATACTTCTGGCGCTGAGCTGTAGTCAACTTACGGTCCCCCAGCACGGTTACCTGGTGGCTGATGTTCTTACGCTCGCGGCTCCGCCGTGTTTCGTCTACTTCGAAACCACGCAAGCGCAAATACCACTTCTCCCCCATGACACCAAGGTGGCCACGCATGAATGGAAGTGAACGACCTGCCAAATCGGCCGTATCCGACACGCCCACATCATAAAGCCGCCTGGCCATTCGCCTGCCAATCCCCGTACACGCTACGAGGGGCAGGCCACGATAGAACTCGGCTAGGCTCTCAAGCGTCAAAATCGTAACCCCATTCGGCTTATTACTCTGTGCTGCCATCTTGGCCAACCAAATATTGGGCGCAATACCAATTGAACACGAAATGTGTTCACCAACCTGGGTTTTTATGCTCTTCTTAATTTCTTTTGCTAAAGCATAAACGTTATAATACCTTCGCGCATACGAGGGTACGAGCATGTAAGCTTCGTCTATCCCCCGCACGCCGATACGACATATAGTGGCTTCTAAAATTGCTAAAATCTGCTCGTGGTAGCGCCGATAGACAGCGGGGTCGTCGCGCACGACCTCTATAGTCGGGCAAAGCTCCTGCGCCCGGCGGATCCGAGTCCCTACCCCCACACCATACGCCCTGGCCTCATACGAGGCCGCTATAATCGAGCAATTACTCCCGAGACAAGGAACAACACCTACAGGCTTTCCACGCAGTCTAGGGTGCTCCTGTTGCGCCACAGAGGCAAAGAATGCATCCATGTCGATGTACATTGTAGCGTATTCCTGCGGCTTCTGGGCGGTAAGCATATCTTCAAACATACAAAAGATTATAGCCCACTTTGGGGCTATATACCAAACAAAATACGAATGGATTTAGTTAC
>JBPOIL010000015.1:0-2638 GCA_052034495.1 Patescibacteria group bacterium | reverse complement strand
TGAGAAAGATAACCACTATCGTACTTTAATCTAGCAAATATTGGGTAGGTTTCATTTATCATAAAACCAGCTTTGGTAGCTACGTTAACTGGCTTTTGAAACTCTCCTACTAATAGTGATTTTGTAGCATAGTTAGATACCACTTTTGTAGCAGAAAATGTAGCATTAGTAACAGTATATGGTTCACTTCCAGTAGCTACCCTTTCAAATACAGCTTTCAATGCTATTTGGTCACCTGCCGTAAGTGTTACAGTTTCAATCTTAGCAGTAGAACTTTGTGATTCAGCTAGTGTGTTAATACTTCCAAATGGCCTAGATACATTTATATGGAAATCTTCATAACCATATTTTACTCCAGTGGTTAAGTTTATAAGATACGATTCAGCTAGTCCTACACCAACCTTTGTGCTGTTTGAATCTGAACTGCCATTATTGACATTTATATCGTAAAAAATTTGATAGTCACCTGTAGATGGTACGGTAAATATTCTTGATGAAAGGTCGTAAACCCCTGGACTTCCAGTATCAAAACATCCGTTAGTAGAGTCATTATCAATGAGTACAGTCTGCTCTCCTACGCTTGAATTAGAATAACTTGCTATTAGTTTTGCCCTAAACTGAGGTGACTGAGCAAAGTCAATTACTCCTATTGAATTAATCTCTCCCCTTTCTTGTCCTAGTGTTACATTGGCAAATACTGCATCTAAATCTTCTTCTACTTGCTTTTCGATATTAGCATAGTTGATTCTATTCTTTTTAATCTGTACGTTCTTAGCGTTTGTTATTACGTCTTGTACTGGTGGCAGTGATTTAGGGTCATAAACAAATGAACCTGATTCTAAACCAGTGTGCGTAATATTAAAGTTGAAAGGGTCACTATCTACATCATATTCCCCAAGTATTTCTGCTGAGAAGTTACCTCCTTGGTTGTATAAAACTGCTACTTGAACAGTATCGTAAATAATACTATTAACACCTCTTATGTTTAAAACATTTGCCTTAGAAGTTACTTGTGGTGTTAAATCCCCTGCAATCATTGCACCAGCACTCGGAGAATTAGTTGTCTCAAAGAATACTGGTATAGGATTACTAGGAGGACTCCACTCTGAGTAATTCCTTGCTATACCTACTCTAACATAGTAAAAACAAGTACAAGACATGACAGCACCACCAGATTGCTCTTGGTCAGCAAACTCTATGGTAGCAGGGTTTTGAATCTGTGTCCATGTTTGTTCATCAATACTTCCTAAACTATAAATTCCTGCACCTGCCGTTACATATTCATCCATTGTATATTTTAATGGACTTTCTAGGCTAGTAGGTATGTAAATAGTTCTTGGCTTGCCAGTGTTTGTTATCCAATATAAGGCATATTGATTGTTAGAAACTTCTTCTGATTGTATCTCTATAACTTGATTGCTAGGAAAATCTAGGTCAGTAGTTTTTAGTAAAGTAGTGTATGTCCAATCACCATTTTGGTCAGGTATTCCCCAACCTATCTCTTTGCAAGTTTGGTCGTAACTTCTACTGAATAGAAAGAACACGTTGTTTACCATAATACCTTGTAGTGGTATCATAGTAGCGTTTAACGAGCCTATTGGGTTAAAAGCATCTTGCAATACATAGATAGGAATATAAGTCGTGTCACCACTTGCCACCTCGTAATATGTAAGAGAATATGATATAGGTGTTGCGCCTAAAGTGCCTCCTCCAATGGCTAGTGTAAACCATACCCCATCTTGCGAATCGTATGAGGCTCCGTACCCATAAGCGTTTAACACTACGTTAATAGCATCTATAAAGTCTGTTATTGCCCATGCTGGATTAACTGATATGCTAAAGTTATCTGGTCCAATGGCATTACCGCTAGAATCCTTTATAATAAATAGGTATGAGGTGGCGGTAGTGCTAAATTTACACCTTACAAATTGAAGCTGAGTAGCTAGTGCGGGTACATCAAATATATTAAGGCTTGAAGGTAACGGATATGAGCTTAAATCTCTGCCTGATTCGTTACCAAATACCTCGTTATCGTTAGCGAAACTTAACTCATTAGGAGCTAATGCTCTAAAATCTTTGTCAAGATTTAGTGGACCTACAGAATGGCTTGAAAAATCCTTCATTTAGTTCTCCTTTCCATTTAAGACAGTATCGGCAGGTTTTTGAATATTTACGTTCATTTGCTGCTTAAACAAATCTGTCATGATTAAAATAAGGCTTTCACTTACTGGATAATCGTCAACCTCAATATTGAACCCTGATACGTCTTGTGGTATAGCAAATATTCCTCTTACGTTGATTTCCTCTAACATTGAGTTTCCAAAGATAAGCAACTTACCACCTTCGTGAATAAAACCTATATTATCTCCGTTAAAGTAATTTCTAACCTTCATATTAGCAACATCGGACCTATTAAGGAACTGAGTGAACTCAACTGAATCCAATAATTTTCCAGCGTAAATTATTCCGTTTAACCCCTCTCCTATAGCTATTGGCTTAGGAAGGGTAAAGGTGATAAAATCTGCACCTGCTGTTTGAGTAGTATCTCTTGTAACGGTAGTAGACTGTGACCATGAATAGTCCAATCTTCGAGATGCAGCCCTAGTTCTGCCACCAAAGTAATCTATCTTAATAGCCT
>JBPOIL010000026.1:0-3169 GCA_052034495.1 Patescibacteria group bacterium | reverse complement strand
GCAATTTCCAACCCGTTGCCGCATGAGCAATGCCGCCCTTCATGGTCGGACCTACCGGCTTCCCGGTCATTGTTTCCAGCCAAGAGTCCAGCGACGGAAAGCCAAGGTCGCTCGCAATCTTGCTCAGTTCAACGTCCTGCGCCTTGCTCAGAATGCGCTCATCAGTGGATACCTTGATCGGCTCGCCGGTTTGCTTGACGCTGGCGTCGATACTGTCTGATGTGGGCGTACCCGGCCCTTTGATCTTGCCGCCATTGGCATAGCCAGAAGCTTTGTCGATCTGCTCTCTGCGGCCTTTCAAAACATTTATAACGCCATGCCCAATACCGGGATTCGTTGCCGGTTGCTGTACGGGTTGTTGTACGGGTTGCGGGGCAGGTTCCGGTGTTGATTTGCTGCTGACGCCATATTTCCCCTTCATTCGTGCAAGTAGCGCCTCAACGTCTTCAACTTTACCGCCATCGGCATAACGGCGCTTTCCAAACATTTCTGAAATAGGCGTCATTCTGTTTTGAGTCGGCGCATTGCGCGGAATCTCTGGAGCGCCAATCATTTGCTGTTGCGGTTGTGCAATACCTGCCGCATGAGGATCGCTTGCGCTTCCAGGTCGATAGGCTGCGTTTGGATTGACTCCGGCTTGACGAGCAACGTCAGAAGCCGACTGAACCATCCAGTTATGCTGCGCGCCCCTTCCCTCGCCGGCCACTGGGTCGATCTTCCCTAGATTGTTCATGTCGGCATTGACAGTTTGCGCCTGCGTCAGTGGCTCAGGCTTGTTTTGTGTTTGAAGTTGTTGCAGCAGGCCCGAAAGCACCGCGTTGTTATCAACTTCGCCGCCCATCGCAAACTTACGCATTTTTCTACACGCCTTGCCCATATCGCCCCCTTTTTACTCTTCCTATTATCTACGCTATGCCAGCATTTACGTGCCGTTGACCGAGTAGCTTGTGCCTGCTGCCGCATGAACATTGTTGAACAACGAAGTCGCCATTTGCGCCAGCGCTTGAGCCTCGGTAAGTAGCGCTTTCAGCCGGTCCTCGATCAGCGTCAAATCGCTCATCTGATTCTTCTCTGCCGCGCTCTGCGTTGATTGCGCGTTGAATTGACTCGCCGAATAGGTGAGCTTCGCCGCGTCAATTCGGGCGCCGTAGAACTGGCTTGCTGACGAGATAAGCTTGCTCTGTGCGTCGTAACCAATGCCAACCACCCGGCTTGAAACGTCCGGCCCGGAAGCCAGCGCCTTGATGTACTCAACGGATGCGCCAAGGGCCATCTGACGAAGGCTGAGCGCCTTTTCAACAGCGAACTTCATCATGTCAATTGACTGCATTGTGATCTTGCGACTCGATTCGGCCATCAGGTTTTGCTTGGCCTGCTCGATCTGCACTTGCGCGGAAACGAGTTGGTCGGGCATGAGCGGAAACCGCATCGCAGAAAACTTATGCGTTAGCCCTGCGCTGGCCCGCGCCGATTCAATCGCTATGCGCGCATGGTCATCTGCCGTAATCTGGTTCTGAATCGCTACCGGAAGCCCGGAATCCGGGTTGTTGATCGCAGCCAAAAGCCACGCTTCAGCAGCCGCATACGTCGTGCTCTCGTCGGGGAAGTAGGCCGCCCTGAATGCGGTGAACTTGTCCGCAAGGAACGTGGCAACTTCCAGATACTTCGTGGTGAAAGTGTCAAGAATATCGGTTGCTGACTGCGTTGCCGGAATATCAACGCCCGGCTCTACAACTGTCGGCGCAGTAGCCGACGACGCGGTAATGTGCGGAGCGGTTGTAACGTCCAGCCAGCCCGCCGTAATTGCAGTGATCTTGTCTGCAAAGTCGTCAGATTTGAGGTTTCCCTGATCCCATGCCGCGTTGATGACCGCCGCCATCGCATCAAGCGACGATTGAGCGCCAGGGGTATAGGCGCCTGGGGTGATGGTGATAATGCTCATATCAAATTCTCCTTGTTGAAGCGGTAGCGCCGAATGACAGACGCGATAGATCAAACTCAGTGCTGCCCGACAAACTCAGATTGAACCAGTTGGCGCGCAGCCCCTTGCCTGGGTCAAAGCGCTGTTCCATAAGGTCTTCGCTGGCACTGCGCGCAAGATAGGTGTAATCGTCACTCTGCGTTTGCACGCGCAGACTGAGCTTTTCAGAACACGCCACGCCCGCATAAACTGCAGGCAGGTGTTTCAGTTGCTCTGTACTAAAATCCTGCTTGCCGAAATCAACCGTCCACTCCACGTCGCCAGTCGATTCGATCAGGTAAATACCGTCTGTCTTCGTGCCGTAGGTGCTGCTGGCTGACGTGAAATCGAAATCGCTGTAGGTTGTCGCGGCCTTGGTGTCCAGGTTCATGCACCAGCCGCACGAAACAACCCGAAGGATTCCGTTCGACTGCGAGACAATCGACACGCCCGAAGCCGGGGCCGTCAGGTCAATCATGTCATTCATCGGCGCGGATACCTGCCCGGCAAAGTCCGCCAGCACGATACCGTAGGTACTGAACCAGCCAACGACAGGCTTATCAGGAACCGCAAAGGCCGTACCTTTCACGCCGTCAAATGGGAGCGTCGTCCTGACCATTTCCTGAACCATGCTCAGCTCGCCGGGGAAGAAGTAGGTCTTGCCCGCGCAAATGTACGTACCGCCATCCACGCCGACGGCCAGCGTCACAGGGGCAGGGAAGGTGATCGATCCGCCGCTTTCAATCAAGCCATTGGCCGGGGTGTAGTACCCGTAACGGTAAGGGGATCCGACAAAGACACGCCCGACATTTCCAGTATTGACGATTGAGCAAAGCGAACCGCCGCTCATGAACAGATCGCCCGCAGGAAGCGGATAGTGCTTTTCGCCGATGTGCTCTTGCAGCGTTGAATCGTCCGTCGCGTCGTACGTCGCCGTGCCAAGCGTTACCCGGCCATTCCACATCACCACCGAGCCTTGACAGGCAGAGACGTAAATATCAACGTGTGTCGCGCCTTCTGCCGTCGTTGGAAGCGTTACTCGAATGCCTCCCGTGCTGGATAGCGTTATCACCGTGATCGCGCTGATACCGCTTTCTTCGCCGGTTACGTCATTGACGTAGGTGATGCCGACCTGGTATTGCCCGGCCAATAGACTCCCGCCAATTGCGGACAAGTTCTGAACAACAGGCGTTTCCATTCCGAGCGGAT
>JBPOIL010000010.1:0-78934 GCA_052034495.1 Patescibacteria group bacterium | reverse complement strand
AAGCCTTAAGGCTCCAGCAAGCGGGATTTTTATTACAAGCTATCAAGTGCCTAGAAGGTAATAGATTGTCCTGCCTCTCATAAATAGATTGCGTAAGGGTCGCGATTTAGAATGAGAGGCTCGAAATATAGTACAGCCCTCAGGTATCGCAGTGCCCATAACACTGTACGTGGCAGCGACGTTTTCGCGGCAAATGAACCTTCAAAAGGAGATTCTTCGTGTTGAAGAAGATGGGCTACGCAGCCCTCATAGCGTTCGGCGGCTTGGCCGCTTTTGCTCTGGTGTGGTGGCTCATTGCTGCCATCACGGGACTCATGTGGGACCAGGCGGGTTACTCCGTTTGGCGCACCTACGTGGTCGGTTTGTCGCCAATGTCACGTTCCGGCCAGTTTTTCAGCCTGCTGTGGGTGGCGACTTGCTTCGGCTTTGCCGCCTACTCCAGCTACAAGAAGGAGGATGAGAACCCCTTGCCTGGCGCGCTGATCACGGCGACAGCCGTGGTCGCTTGCGTGTGCTTCATCCTGATGACTATGCCCGCGAGTTTCCCCACAGGAACAGATTCCAAGCTCGAGGCCGCGCCGTTTGTGCGTTCGGTCTCGATCGAGTACGCTGACAAGGACGCGCCTCCGCGCATCCTGGCTCGGTTGCTCGAGGGTGGACACGACGTCGGTCCGGCCAAGATCGTGGCCGGCAAGCCCACGGAGTACCTCGCAAGTGGTTTCGAAGAGCGCCCTGCCTCGCTGGCTGGCGCCCAACGGATCATGAGCGAGCGCGCCACTGGATCATCCAAGGCTGACATCTTGGACGACACCTACGCCTACATCTCAGATCGAGAAGGCAAGGGCAAGTGGACGGCCATCCGCGACGGCGAAGGCAAGCGCATCCACATCGACAGCATCGTCGAGTGGAATGGTGACGCCGAGAAGGTCCACCAGTGTCGCTTCGAGGGCAAGAACCGCCTCGACGCGGCCATCACGGGCGAGTACGCCAACAGCCTCTCGGATCGTATCCGGGAGCAGGTGAGCGCCAACGTGTACTGGGGTCTCAGCGACGTCTATGGCTACTGCGACACCCATGACAACCCCGTGATCGTGATCCCGGTCAAGACCGACCGGTGGAACGGTTCACGCAGCATTGAGGTGCCTGCGGGCGTCATCGTGGTGCGTGGCTCGGAGTCCGGCTCGCCGGCCATCGAGTACAAGCGTTCGGTGAAGTCGGGTGAGATTCCTGGCCCGGTGTACCCCATCAGCGTCGCTACCAAGCAGCGCGAGATGGTCAACTGGGCTGCTGGGCGCAAGTGGTACAGCAACGATGCCTTCGGCTTCGAGCCGGTAAACATCGATGCGAATGCCGAGAACCCTGCCGACTACAACCTGCGGAGCCAGGAGGATGGGCGGATGTACTTCGTGACGCCGCTCACCGCCAAGGGCACCCGCAGCCAGGTCATCCAGGCCGTCAGCTTCGTTCCCAGCGACACCGTCACGTACGGCCAGCTGAACACGATTCGAGTCCAGGTGCACGGAGACGAGGACGGCAACGCCCTCACCGAGCAAGATCTGGAACGGCGCGCCAGGGACATCCTCCGCAAGCTCGACCCCGCGTTCCTCAACGAGGGGCAAAAGGGTCGATTGGAGGAGTTCATCCCGGGCGAGGATGGCAACTGGGTGGTGTTCGCCACGCAGTCCGGCCAGCCCCGTTACCTGCTCCGCATCCGACCTGGTCAGCTCGATCAGGCGGTGGAGCTCAACGGTGGCGAGATTGGTCGCGTGCTGATCGATGGCACCGAGGACGAACTGGCTGTGCCGGGGGAGACCCCCACGCCCGGTGAGTCCGACGAGGAGCTCTCGGCCCTCACGGATGCCGAGCTGCAGGCTCAGATCGATGCGACCATCGACGAGCTGTCGCAGCTCAGCGCTGAAGAGCGCAGTCGACGAACGGCATCGGCTAGCGGCAACTAGGCCGCAACACAACAAGTAGCTCCTTCGGGAACTACGCAGGCACAGGAGTAAGCCATATAAACTCCTCATCCCGGGCTTCGGCCTGGGGTGGCAACTCAATAACTGTAGGTTATTCTGATGAGCTCAAAAGAGCGAAAGTTGCATGCTCCCCGACCCTGGAGCATCAGGCAGTGAGGAGCTCATGAACCAGAACAAGTGAACCACGAGAGTCCTCAAACTCGCAGTGGGCACGACATTCTAGTTTCATGAGTGAACGAACGCACCTAGATGCGAACCCGTGGTCGGAAGACCTTTTCGCCCTTTTGGGTCTTTCAAAAGGGCATCCAGTTTAAAACAAGATAGCTCATTCTTCATTACTACTTTTGAAGATACCAAAAGTAGTCAAAAGTATTTGCGACATGGGGCTCATCTCTTGGTGGTGATTCTCCGTACTCAAACAGAAGCGTCCTGCGGGACTCGCCTGAAACAGGCTCAAACAATCCTCGGTCTTTCTGTTCTGAGTACTCCGAATCACGTCCAGGATATTCGAATGTCGCGGAAGGCAGGAGCTCCAAGGCCGGAGATGCAAGTGGCAGGGGTCTTGACGCTCAAGCCCGTCATTTTGTACACTATATTTAGCACTCAAAGCATTAGAGTGCTAATGCTTACAAAAGAGTAATTTGTGTGCACTAAGCAATTAACAAGGAGGTAAACATGAATATTCAACCACTCGCGGACCGACTTGTAATCGAGCAAGTTCAGGCCGAAGAAGTATCAGCATCAGGCATCATCCTGCCAGATAGCGCCAAAGAAAAGCCAAGCGAGGGCAAGGTTCTTGCCGTTGGTAAAGACGTAGAAGAGGTTAAAGTAGGGGACGTAGTCCTGTATGCACAGTATGGCCCAACTGAAGTAAAGGTAGACGGCAAGGAAGTCGTACTAGCCAAAGAAGAAGAAGTACTCGGAATCGTGAAAGGAGCTAAATAATGGCAAAAGAAATCCTATCGGGCGAAGATGCTCGTAAGAAGCTTAAAGCCGGCGTAGACAAGCTCGCCAATACTGTACGAGCTACCATTGGTCCTAAGGGCCGTAACATCGTACTCGATAAGAAGTATGGCAGTCCAGTAATCACTAACGACGGCGTGACGATCGCTAAAGAGATCGAGCTAGCTGACGCTTACGAGAATATGGGCGCGCAGATCGTGCGCGAGGTGGCATCGAAGACCAACGATATGGCAGGAGACGGAACCACTACCGCTACCGTACTGGCTCAGGCTATGGTTGATGAAGGATTTAAGAACGTAGCAGCCGGCGCAAACCCAGTTGCAGTAAGACGTGGTATCGAAAAGGCCACCGCTGCTGTCGTGGCAGAACTAACTCGCATTGCTAAGCCCGTTAAGGCATCGAGCGAGATTGCCAATGTGGCTAAAATTTCTGCTGGTGACGAAGTAGTTGGTAAGTTGATCGCCGAAGTAATGGAAGAAGTTGGCGAAGACGGCATCGTAACCGTAGAGGAAAGCCAGACCCTAGGACTCGAAAAGGAAGTCGTAGAGGGCATGCAGCTCGACAAGGGCTACGTGAGCCCATACATGGTTAACGATACTGTGCGCATGGAGGCTGTGTTGGAAAACGCACCAATCCTCATAACCGACAAGAAGATTAGCTCTATCCAGGAGTTGCT
The DNA here is from genome assembly GCA_052034495.1 of Patescibacteria group bacterium. Taxonomy (GTDB): domain Bacteria; phylum Patescibacteriota; class Saccharimonadia; order CAILAD01; family JADZBC01; genus CAYPSN01. Next base: position 75,319 of record JBPOIL010000010.1, on the reverse strand, counting down.
CCCGCTACTCGAAAAGATGGCAGCAGAAGGCCGCAAGGACTTGGTAATCATTGCCGAAGATGTAGAGGGCGAGGCTCTCACTACGCTCGTCCTAAACAAACTACGCGGTACCTTTAACGCAGTAGCTATTAAGGCACCTGCCTTTGGCGATCGTCGCAAGGCTATGCTCGAGGACATTGCCATCCTCACCGGAGGCCAGCTGATCACCGAAGAGATTGGCTTGAAGCTCGAGGACGCGACGATTGAGATGCTCGGTGAAGCTCGCAAGGTTATTGCCACCAAGGACAACACGACCATTGTAGAAGGCAAGGGAAGTGCTAAGGCTCTTAAAGAGCGCGTTGGTATGATCAAGGCGCAGATTAAAGAGATTACCAGCGAATACGAGCTCGAAAAGGCCCAGGAGCGTGTGGCTAAGCTTGAAGCTGGCGTGGCTGTGATCAAGGTTGGTGCCGCTACCGAAGTTGAGTTAAAGGAAAAGAAGCTTCGCATTGAGGATGCCATTAACTCTACCAAGGCTGCTGTTGCTGAAGGTATCGTTCCTGGCGGTGGTTCGGCTCTAGCCAAGGCTGGCCGAGTGCTCGCAGACCTAAAGCTGGTAGACGAAGAGCAGATCGGCGTGAATATCGTAGCGCGATCACTCGTAGCACCACTTCGCCAGATTGCGGCCAACGCTGGAATCAGCGACGTAGCGGTGATCCTAGAAGCGGTTACTAAGAAGGGCGATGCTAAGACCGGTTGGGACTTTGCTAAGAATGAGCAGGCCGACATGCTTGCTCGCGGGATTATTGACCCAGTAAAGGTCACGAAGAGCGCTTTGGTAAACGCAGCTAGTGCAGCGGCACTACTGATCACTACTGAAGGTGCGGTTGTAGAAATTCCAGAAAAGGAAGCACCAGCTGCTCCAGGCGGAATGCCAGGCGGTATGGGTGATATGGGCGGAATGTACTAAAGGTCCAATCGCTAAGACTAAAAAGAGCCGGGAGATTTCCGGCTCTTTTTGATTAGTACTGATCCTTATTACTTTTCGGCTAGCTTGTCGTGCAGTTCCTGTGCTCGTTTACTGTGCTTTTCGCCACCATACTGCGGAATGAGGGCTTCTGCTTCGGCGAGGACCGCTTCAGCATCTTGCTTGCTGCCATGGTCCACGAGTGCTTCGGCATAATGCATTTTGTTGTAAAGTTCGTAGTGACGGTTGTCGGCTGCTTTCAGGATTTCGTCAGCATGGGTGAAGTCTGCTAGGGCGCCTTCGGCATCCTCTTGTTCTAGCTTTAGCCGCGCGCCAAAACCAAGGGTGGCGCCGTATTCGCTTTCATTGCCACTCGCTTTAAGCTGCCTAAGTGAACTTGTGATATCGGCCGCAGACTCATCGAATTTCTTGAGTTTACCGTAAGCTCTAGCGCGATCTCTTAGCACATTTGGCTTGTCGCTGTCGTCACAATCTTTAAGCACCTGGTTCAGCTCAACGAGCGCGTCGCTATATTCCTCATTGTTAATAAGACTTACGCCAAGCATCCAATGTGCTTCAGTATCGCGCGGACCACCGATTGCGAGTGCTTGTCGGTAAAGATCAATGGCCTCGGCGTCTTCAGTTGTAATGCGCGCCTCGTTGGCCGCATCTATAAGCTCTTCATATGTCTTGTCTTGCATAAGTTACTCCTTGCCCTATCGGCTAAATTATACCATGCAAGCAGTGTATAATAAGCTTATGGTTAATACAGACGGCATCAAAAAGTACGACAAGCATCATATATTCAATGCGATTGACGCGCAGCCAGCTCAGCTGCGGCTCAACTTTGCCGATAGTATGGGTGACAAGCTGAGCCTAGAGCTCGGGCTCGGAATTCGTAATGTGATATTTGCGGGTATGGGCGGCTCAGCTCTTGCCGGCGTGATCGTGAAGAACTGGCTTAATGACCAGCTTATAGTGCCACTCGAGGTAGTACGGGGCTATGAGCTGCCTGGCTACGTAAACGGCCATTCGCTCGTAGTGGTCTCGAGCGCCTCGGGTAATACAGAGGAGGCCCTGAGCTGTCTAAAAGATGCCCAGCGTAAAAACGCTCAAGTAATTGTGATGTCGAGTGGTGGGCTCTTGGAGCAGGCTGCTAAAAACAAAGTCCTGCTGGACATTGAGTTGCAGCACTACGACCAGCCGCGACTAGGCGTATTTGCCGATATCAAAGCATTTGTGTGTGTGCTCGAGAACCTTGGCCTTGCGAGTAAGGTCGACATGCGCCGGGAGTTACAGAACGTAGCGAACTTTTTAGACACACAGAAGTCGCAATGGAACCTGGATGCTGCCGATGACAATGTAGCCCGCAAGATTGCCAAGCAGCTCCATGGCAAAACGAGCATTATTTACGCCGGTCCTGTTCTTGGCTCCGCAGCGTACAAGTGGAAGATCGACATTAATGAGAACGCTAAGCAAATGGCCAGTGCTAACGTTTTCCCAGAGCTAAATCATAATGAGATGCAGGGCTGGATACTACCCGAAAACAAGCATGCGCAGATAGTGGAACTACATTCTAGCCTAGATAGCGACCGGATTAAGAAGAGAATTTTGGTTACCCGGCAGGTGCTAGCCAAACATGGTTATGAGCCAATCGAGGTCGAAGTGGTAGGGAGTACACACATTCAGCAGCTCCTTAGCACGATTATGCTCGGCGATTATGTATCGGCATACCTGGGGATTTTAAATGAAGTCGATCCTGCGCCAGTAGAACTCGTTGAGAAGTTCAAAAAGGAGCTTGGTTAGCTCCAAAATAAGTAAGAGGGAGATTTTATAAGGACCTCCCTGGAACCTTGAGCGCTACTGCCTAGCAGGAGTCGGCGTGGATGCGGCATCCGCCGGAGTAGGTGTCGCAGCCGCCAGGGCACATACGTCCGGCAGCTACCTCGCGCTGGATGTGTGCTTGCTCCTCGCGCCTGCGAGTGGCTTCACGCAGATGGTCTCCGCGCGCGTAGGCAGCTTGCTGTTCATAGCCGCGCGCTCTGATGCGGGCTGCTTCAGCTCTTCCTTCGAGCTCAGCAGCCCTGGCTTCTGCTTCATAGTCTGGCATTGTTTGCTCCTTGTGGGGTGCGGTGCTGACTTTCGACCGTGCGCGGTCATCGTCAGGGAGAGCGCGTTACTCTCCGAGTCAGGGGGCGGGTTTGTAGGTACCGCCCCGTTTACCTTTGTGCTCCTCCCCTCAGACCTTCTTGCAGGCCTGAGGCAGCTTGACCTTCTGCCCGGGCTTCAGGGTGTCCGCGTAGAGGTGGTTGCGCTCGATGAGGAGCTGCTTCCACTCTCGCCAGTTGCCCCGCGGGTCCGTGTCCTGCGCGAAGTCGCTGAGCTTGACCGGCTTGGTGTAGTCGATCGTCACCTCGGTGTTGCAGGCGTAGGCGTCTCGCGTGCTCTCTGCGCAGCTGCTGAGTCCTAGGGCGCCGAGTAGGGCGGCCAGGGTCAGGGCTGCGGTGGCGAGCCAGCGCTTACGGGGGTGGGTGGTCGTGGTCTTCAAGGTGCTCTCCTTAGGGAGCGGGCGGGGTGGTGTTCCCCGGGCTCTAGCCGTGTTGCTTGAGCCTGGAGAAGTATACAATAAATGGCCTAAATAGTCAATATATAATATACGTTATATTGACCAACAGATAAGAAAAGGTAACTATATAGTCAAAATAGGATTGACAAAATAGCCAATCTTTGCTATGATAAACTCTATGAATATAGAGCTGCTCACTCAAATAGGCTTGACCAAAAGCCAAGCCAAAGCCTACATAGCATTGATCAAATTCGGCTCGCTACCAGCACCACAGCTAGCCGAGAAGGTTGGCGAAACACGCACCAATTCATATATGGTCCTCGACCGCCTGGTAGACATGGGGCTTATTGAGAAGGACGAGAGCGGTAAGAAGCTGCTATATAGGCCCGCCAACCCGACAGCACTTGAACGTTTGATAGAGCAGAAGCGTAAAGATGTAATGAGTACTGAAAAGCAGGTGCGCGACAGTATGCCCCAGCTACTTAATTACTTCTATACTTACCAGCATCAGCCGGGTGTACGCTTCTTTCAGGGTAAAGAAGGTATTATGAAGATGTACGAAGATCAGCGACGTACGGCGCAGGACATTTACTTTATTCGCTCTGATGCAGACTTTAACGTGCTTGGTAAGGATCTCTATAAGCACATGGAGCAGCGTGCAAAGCTTGGGATTAAGGCCCACGGTATTGAGCCTGCCGAGGATGACAACATCCACTATGGGCAGGAGAATGACAAGCGAATGCTCAGGGAAATGACTTGGGCACCCAGGGAGGCATTTACTGCTCCGGTGAACATGTATGTTTACGGCAATAAAACCGCGCTAATCTCATACGGCGAGGAAGTGATTGGCACCATTATAGAGAGTCCACAAATTGCCGAGGCTATGACACAGATATTTGGACTTGTCAGGGATGGTTTGCGGGCCGGTAAAGCTGGAAAATAGCCTGGCTTTCGGCTAAACTATACCAGTTAGTTTGGAGAGGTCGCATAGTGGTCTAGTGCGCCGCCTTGGAAAGGCGGTGTAGGGGCAACTCTACCGAGGGTTCGAATCCCTCCCTCTCCGCCAAACTAAAACACCCGAGGTTCGCCTCGGGTGTTTTAGTTGATGTTCAGACTCTTATACCAATATCTCTCGGAGTCTATTCCTTATTCTGTTCTCCCAATCGCCCGCATGCACGACCTTCTCGGCACCGTAGCCTGTAATCTCTTTTCTTTCCACTGCCAGCACTTCCTGCCAGGTACCTGCTGTTACGAGCTCACTTACGATATAGATTGCTGCTTCATTATTCCTAATATGGCCAGCTGGACGCTCCGCCATTGCTACTTGGTGCGCGTCGTCGATATCAAAAACAGTCACTAGCTGCACGCTCCGGTGGAGCTCCCCGTTCTTATCGCGTTTCCTCGAGAGGTATACGCGGCCGTTCTTATCGGGGAACATACCGATTAACTCTTTGATTAGAGCTATCCTTGCTGGGTCTATTTCGCGGAGGATTGTGTCGGCATGGGCGCGATCCTCTGATGATCCGCTGGCCCGTGTTTCGCCACTACCAGCTGGGAGAACCGTGAAATCAAGCTCACCTATGGGTATCTGCATGAAGTCAGCTAGGTCAATTGCTGTGGAGGCTTCGACTCTTTCTTGCAGCCCCTTCTGGGTGTCTCCTGGCGGTTGAGTAGTGTGTGTAGCTTCTGTTAGGTTGGCTAACCAGTATCTTGCCTGGGCAGCAGCTCGCACCCTGTCTTCGAGTTTCTGCATCGCTACCTTATCGCCACTAGCTTCCTCAAATCTAGCTGCCGTAGGTTCGTCGTATGCGAACGAGCGGAGCGAGTTGACTGCTTTGCGCCAAGACTTTCCCGCTGGTGTTTCATCATTACGGCTAATAACTGTTTGTTCAGTGTAGAACTGGCCGGCGGGCTTTGCAGTCAGGGCGATTATTCCAAGCAGACGAACTCTGTCACGGGGGTCCATGCCGGCGGTTTCACCACTTAGGACTTTATCTGTAAATGCAGGGTCGCAAAGCATCTCATTGAGAGTCTTGCCAGCGTCCGATGCTATCTCGGTAAGGCTTGTTATTGTTTCATGCGCCATGGATGTGACTTCGTCTTCTGCCGTAAGGTCTGCAAACTCCTGGCTTCTTTGATAATCCCCTATGCCGGCGGTAGCCTCCTTGGTGAGCCCCTCGAGTTCGTCTGGGTCGTAGGTAGGGTCTTTTAGTGCGTCGTTGATGATCTCGGCATTGGCTTGAGGATTAAATGAGAGGGGTTCACCCCCTTTTGAGCTGTTTTCTAGCATTGGTACATGCCTCCTATTCACCCTGAATAGTATCACAAAATGCTTATGCCACCTACCACCCAGGGAAGGGTAGTAGGTGGCATATATTGGGCTTTGTTCGCCCTGGGCATCAGTTGAGCCTCAGAAGGCCTGATCGTTCGAGCTGGCAGAAGCCACAAGAGCTGACGTGCTCCAGCGTTGAGGGGCTGGGTGGATCTCCTCGAGAAGGAGTGCTCGACAGCGTTGCTGCCATCTGCGTTCTGAAGTTGATGCAGGCCACTCGTTGGCCGGCGGGTTTGGTTACGGCGGGGAGGCTCCCCACGGTGATCTCCTTTCATCAGAGACAGCCTATTCTAACATCATTATGACACTCTGTACAGGTTAGAATTATATTATGTTGACAAATTTTGACAAATATAGTATATTGTAGGGCATGCAAATAATCGAACTCGCAACCAAACTACAATCTGTTGGATTGACCGACAAGCAAGCCCGTGTGTACGTGGCTGCGCTTTTTCTAGGTTCAGCAAGCGCGCAAAAGATAGCTCAGCAAGCCGAAGTAAACCGTGCTACCACCTATGTAATTCTCGATGAGCTTGCCGGGATGGGCATGGTTAGCCAGTCTACAGAGGGTAAAAAAACTGTTTTCGTTGCCGAACCCCCCGAGGCTCTAGAACGATATCTGGAAGGCCAGAAGACAAGTATTGAGGCAAAAAAGAGTGAATTGAAGAGCTTAATGCCAAGTCTAAAGCAGCAGGAGCACGGCGGCTCTTCTGACGCTCCAGAGGTAAGGTTTTTCCGCGGTAAGGAAGGTGCAGTCGCCATTGATGGCTACCTCCGCAGGAAGGCTAGAACTGGGTCTTCCGTGTACGCCCTCTCTGACTATAACGAAGTCGTTAAACTCTTTCCGGATGCGTTGAAGGCCAACCCGACAAAGCGCCTAAAGAAAAAGATATCAAGTAAGATGTTCTACTACTCAACTATCGGGGACCTGAACACGGATAAGAGCTTGATGAGGGAGACGTCTAAGCTGGATACACCGATTTCGGCCGACATTGCTCTCTACGAAGAAGGCGTTGCTATCGGCACCTACGGGGAACATGACTCCATTAGCGTAATTATTGAAAGCAAAGAGATCGCAGCCGCATTAAGACAGCTGTTCGAGCTCGCCTGGAATAACCAAAAACGTCAATAAAGCTTGACAATTATGGCTAAATCTGCTATTATCAACACTGACTGACGGCAGTGCACATGATGCGTGCATAGCTGCCGTATCTCGGGATCGTCTCGAGATGGCGCAAGCCCGTCATACACAGGGAGGTCTACCATGACCGCTCGCATCGGTGGCGGCATCTAGCCGCCAACAACAACCAGGAGGAGGGCGAGTGATCGTCCTCATCACCGGATGTAGCCAGGGCCCAGCGCCCAGGCCGCAATCGAGCAACCACTGCTCGGAACTACGAGCCTCCGTGCTCACAGAGCTTTCTCGCCGGTGCGTCCAGCGCCGAACGACACAGCTCTGCGCCACGTGGGTGGCCGGCCTTTCCCGCGAGGGATCGGTCGGCCACCCTGGCATCACAGATATCATTCTCACTCTAAGCGCCCTTAAGGGCGTTTTTTGTTACAAAAACCTACAAGTACCCAACAGGCTTATGCTTAAGTGTTTGGAAAGTTCAACAGTATTTTACAGGTTAGATCAAGATAATATTGCATAATGTTTGCAATATAGTGACAAAAAGTATTGACAAAAAATAAACAACCGTGTAATATTCTCGACAGTGCAGCTGAAGAGCGCGTAGAACTTCAAAAAATAAACGTCAAAGGTTATCGACAGTCAAGGCGCTGGGTTCTGTAAATATTTACACCAAGCATGACAGGACGCCAGCACCCTGGCTGTTGAGGCCAACAAATGTTCACGGACAGCGCTCCTTCGGGAGTTTCCTTGCCAGCCTATGCGAGCGAGGATTGTGGACGAAAGTGGGCGCGTATGGCACGTGCCCTTAGGGAATAGGGGCGCCGAGCGAAAGCACGGCCATGACAACCCCGGCTCCGGTTGAGGTACCAGATCCTCCCAGAGCTACGTAGTACCTAGAAGCCAAGGAGTCCAGTAAGGTTGCTACCCGCAGCTTACCTGGATAGACCTTAGCAAAGTGATTGCGCGGAAGCATCCCCGCCAATCACAGCCACAGTTCGATGCTAGTAAAGTGCATGTCGCGATCGAGCGATGAGGGCGGCCCGTCCAAACCCTCCGCGGCGCGGAGAAAGGGGTATGCACAGGAGAGGAGATTGGATCAGCCTGCGGGTACAAACCCCGACGTGTAGTCCCAAGCGGGACGCGCGACCACGAGAGTGGTGGGAGACCAACAAGTGATCCGGGGTTAACTCCACTAGCTAAAAGTGCGTTTCGCTACCCCGGACATACACGGCCTGAAAACCGGTATGCCCTCTAAGGCGAACGCAATCACGCCGCGGCAGAAGGTAAGCCGCTCTAGGTCACTCGGTCGAGTGAAGCTAGGCAAACCTTACCTGGGTTGTAGACTTTGCGCTGTCGTGCAGAGGCTCCCCAGGGTCGCTCGCGAGCCCGTTAAGGGTTCGTGAGTAGATAGTCCTCGGATGTATGTCCGAGCTGATGAGTCAGAAATGACGAAACTATCAGAGAACTTTTACAGACTTTAACAATTCAACTCCCCAGCCGGAGGTAAGAGGCGGGTGCCTCCCGTCGGGGAGTTGAATCGCAACTCCGTAGCAAGGGGCGGTTATGCCACGTAGTTCAGAAGAGCATGAAGGTGCATCGTTCGATCCTCGCAATGTCCTGTTTGGGCGCTGGGAGACGGATGAGGATCCGGAAGACCTCAAGGGGGACCCCATCAGCTACGACGAGGCGTTCGGTCCGCCGAACCCACGCCGCCGCCGGTAGGAGCTTCGGGGCCGTAGCGACGGCCTGACAACAGAAGTATAGTTGGCGAGAAAAAGAAGCCTTCTAGGCACCGCAACGGTCTAGCTCATGACCACAAAAAGAGAGCAGGCCAGCGCGAAGTGGCCTTCAAGCCCGATCGGGCAATGCGTAAATCCCTACAGGGAGCAGGACGTGCTCCTTGGAGGGACCCTGTCTGCAGATAGTGATCTGCACCGATGAGCCAAGTTATGGCGAAACAGGAGTTGAAATTCGGTTGAGCGTTGTGTTCATCTCATTGCTGGTAATGCCAGTAGCGAGATGAACACACACATCACCACTCATCGGCGCCGCGCGGTTACTGCGGCAATCCTCCTCGTCTTCGTGCTGGCCGGCTGCGGTGGCGTGAGCCACTCACTCAACGGCCAGTCGCTGAACGACCGCTACGGCTGCGAAGCGGCAGTGACGCTGCAGACGCCGCTGACGATGGACGAGTTCGCCAAGACGACCAAGCCGGGGCGCGAGTCGCTCCAGGCGTGGCGCCGGCTGATCATCCAGCGCAGTGAGGTCTACGGCAAGGAGCAGTTCAGCAAGGGCGACGTGTTGATGCTCCCCAAGGAGTGCAGCAGCCGCTTCTGAGGGCTTTGGCCCGTGGTAGATTCGGAAGAATCACCTCGCTGCAGCCAGGCAACATAATGGCAGCGACCCTAGCACAAGGGAATAGTGTGCTAGCCGAGCGACGGCTATCTGAGCGGGTCATAGACCTGCATCGAAGGAGGGTGAATAAGGCCCAGGGTTTCGACTCTGGGCCTTCTCCTATTCGGGTTACTTTACCGTTACTTGAGTTTCGAAGGTAAGGGCTGGTGAGTCGAACAGATGTGGAGCGTTTACGAAGCCAGTTGAAGGCTGCATGAGAATGTCGAAGAAGTTGCCGCTAAAAACTCCATTGACTGGACCAATAATCTTCCCGTCCTGCACGAGAAGTATGTTGTCTGATGGGAGGGAGAAGTCACCAGTTACGTTGTTTACTGAGTGAAGGCCGAGAAGTCCAAAGACCAGCAGGAAAGTAGGCTTTTCCTTCTTGAACTCATCATATTCAGTCGCCTGCACAAGATTGGTTTTTAGCCCGCCGAGCGAGCGCGGCACATGACCCAGCTTATGGGCCGACTTAAGGTCGCAAATAGGATCAACAAGTTTACCGCCTTTTATAAGCTCAAACTTCTGGGCAGGAATGCCTTCGCCGTCGAATTTAAAGCTGTACGGGTCCATGTCCACGAGCTGGTTGTAAGATAAATTAAAACCATCGTGAGCAATTTGCTTGTGAGACTTAAGCTCATCAAGTGTGAAGCGGCTTTGTCCGGCATCAAGGTTAAATCCACTCAGATTTGAGCGCAAATACGCACCCAGTATGCTCCAGCCAGTGCTTGAAGAAAAGAGTACCGGGTATGTGTTAGAAGCTAGCTCGGCCGGCTTTGATTCTAGGGCAAGAGCAATCTCGGTATAGTGGTTGCTATAGTTCTGCATAGCTCGAGGGTCTTGCAGCCTTCGTGTCGACTCAGCGTAACCAATACGGTCATTAAGTGAGACATAGGACGAATACTTGGTGCCCTCAGATGTAATGTCTAGACCGTTCGAGTTCACGATCCTCGTCATGCCATGCGTCGCTTCTATTTCTCCCTCAGTATTTTCTATCTCTTCGAAATTATGGTTATTCTGGAGTTCCTTGACAGATTGGCTAATAAAATCAGGCTCGCCTTGAATCTTGGCAGCTAGCTCGGTATCCATGAGCTTGATGTTCGGAATAGTATCTAGTTTAGGCGCGATCTCGATTTGTTCAGTCGGTTTGTGCTTGCCCTGGTTGATCACTTTGATTATTTGCTTGATCTCTGTGCTTGCCGGCATGCCGCCGTTACTTGCCTGGCCATCTGCAAACTCAACCCGGTATGACATGGCCGACTTATCACATACCTGGACAGGCCTATATATGCCGCCAACAGCATTATTAAGGAAGCCGCCACTGACTGTACGGTTTACACTGTGACTCAGTTGGTACTTTGAGATTGACGGATCCGCCTTGAGCTTAGATGCCAGCTCTTCAATCATCTTTTCCATTATGCTATCCCCACGTGCTTGGTTGGCGCAAAGAATATGAGCTCATGACCGCCATCACTCACATAGGCGCGCTGACTAGATTTACCGCAGTAGCCAATGTCGTCCGTCGTGAGTTTGCCGGCACCAAACTCAATTGACTTAAGTGCGCCAAGGACATCACCACTGAATGAAGCTGGCTTAACTGCCTTTGCTCCTTTTTCACTAAGCTCGTAAGTGTAGCCTGACCCGAACATAAATGTTCCAGTTTTTGGCGAGACTGAACCACCCCTAAAACCAATAAGGTAGTGGATGGTCGGGTATTTCTTAAATATGCCGTGTTTCTTTAGGGCAGCCTGGACCGCTTGTGGCTCAGTACTCGCTAGGTCAGTTTCTATAAGCAGCTCGGGAGAGAGCTTAATGTAGGTGGTGGACATGCGCGGGATTGCGACCATGCTATAGTCTTCGCTCCGTTCGGTGTTCTTGTTTGCCACACCGGACTTTGCCGCTGTAAATATGTCACTTAGTGATTCTTTAAGTATGCCATCGTCAATAATTGTTACTGGTTCGCGCTTGTTCCCGAACGTGCCGTACGGATGAAAGCCGTGGTTTAGTCCTTCTTCGTGATCAACGACAGTAACCCCTATGGCGGCGACTAGAGCCCCTTTTGTAAACTGGCTGTTTTCATCGCCAAGCACACTTGCGTTTTCAGCAACAGCATCTGATTCGGCCGGATGCCCCAGAGCTTCATGTACCAACGTTCCGGCTAGATCGCCAGCTATCAAGACGGGCTTGTTCGTACCAGGATCTTGGACTGGGCCGACTTTCAGTTGGTCGCGCATCATTGCAACTTCGCGGGCTATGAGTTCACTCGGTGTTCCTAGGTCGTCCAAGAGTGCTTGCAGGCTTGGTTTGAATAGGGCTACGAATCCTCGAGTCGAGACATCGTCTTTGCGCAGCGTCATACTGATTCTGGCACGGGCGTAGGGCAGGGCAAAGTCGACGTCAGTCCCGTCACTACGTAGAATTCGCCACTGGACTTGCTCGTAGCTCGTGCTAATGATCGGGCGTACGTCCTTGCCGTTCGCCAAGATGATATCTTCGATCTTCTTGCAGTATTTTTGCAGGTCACTCTGGTCGATTGAAGCTACCTCGACAGTATTATAGTGGAGGCCGTCTTCACCAAGGTTCTCTTGTTTGGCTAGGCCGTATATTTCTTTGGCGCTGTCAGTACCTGTGAGTTCATTTGCTTTGGCGATGGCGGCAGTACTCTCTACCAGAGCGACGATATTGGCCTCGCTTATTAGGTTGCTAGAGCCGAAGCCGACATGACCAGACTCCGTAAACGTGTATAGCCCGACCCCTGTTTTATCCCCAATAGAAACGGACTCAACGCCACCATCTTTCCAGTCAAGGGAGATGCGTTCATTCTTGTTAACTCTCAACACTAGGTAAACCCCTAGATCCGAAGCCTTCTTTAAGGCTGCGTTGATCATGTCGTCATGTTCGCGGAGAAGTTTGCTCATAACGTAATTATACTCTACAAAGCCGAGCGAACTAAGCGTTAGCGGCTTAGTCTAGACGCCAAGTCTTTCAAGTCCTCGACTGAGCGGACAAGAGATTCGCCGAGCTGCTGTTTTATCTCGGAATCTTTAGCGAGTGTGTCTTGCGCAGACGGGAGTTGCAGGGCGTACTTTAGCTGCACCATGCCAAGCTCGCTGACTACTGGTCGTAATTGCTCTACGGCACGGATTCCGGCAGCTGGGCCTACAGAGTAGCCGATTAATAGCACGGGCCTGCCTTCCCATGCGTGGCTGTGGTCCAAGGCGTTTTTAAGCGCAGCAGGGTAGCCGTGATTGTACTCCGGCGTGATGAGCACATAGGCATCGGCCTCAGACAGCTTTTCGTTCCACTTTACCGTGTCGGCATTCTGCTCGAGAGATAAGGGGAGGTCGTATGTTCGCAGGTCCAGCAGCTCGACATCAAGATTGTCGATTTTGTTTATAACCTCTACAACCCAGCTGGCTACGCTTGCGCCTAGCGCTTCTTTACGAACAGATCCGGTGATAATTTGTATTTTCATATTTCTCCTTACTATATTTTATATAGTATAAAGTCTATAGTAATAACTATACAATGTAAAGCAGTTACAAACAGTATAGTATCATGCTATAGTTTTGTGTTATAATTCGGCTATGAAAGCAACCCAAAAATCAGCCAAACCAGAGCAAAAGAAAGACTATGTTAACTGCGGTCTTGCCAAGACTCTCAAGATAATTGGCAGCAAATGGGCGCTTATGATTCTGTATAGTTTGTTTGATGGCACTAAGCGCTTCGGGGAATTGCAGGATGATTTAGGCCTTAGTCCTCGTACGCTGGCCTTGCGCCTACAGCAGCTTGAACAGGATAAGATTATAACGAAGAAGGTGTATGCCGAAGTGCCACCTAAGGTTGAGTACACTCTTACCGAAAAGGGCCGCTCGCTTCACAAAGTGATTAAAGATTTAAGTGTATGGGGCGATGAGCGTTGTTAAGCTAGGTATTTAATATCTTATGAAGCAAAAACCACCTCGTGTTTGAGGTGGTTTTTAGATAATTGCTTGGGAAACCGGGGACGCCTTTTTAGGGGCGTCCCCGGGAATCACATCCCAGGAAGCATGAGAGCTCAGCTCAGGTCGGCGCGTAGATGCCAACCACCGTGCCGAGGATGTCGATCCTTTGGCCCGGTGTGATGGCCAGTAGGGCTGCGCCCTCCTTCCACTCGAAGCTGAGGAGCTGAGGGTTGCTCACGAGACTTGAGACCTCGATGCCGGCGATGGACGCATCGTCCTCGCCTGCCGAGAGCCTACGCTGCCGACCGATGTCGGCTGCGACCCGTGTGGCGTGGCCCCTGATCAGCACGAACGGCGAGACGTCCTTCTCCTGCTTTCTGCCCGAAGGCTCCAGCGGGGAGTAGAGATTGGTCCCTTCGTCCGTGACTGGTCCGATTTGGTACCATCCTTCCCGAAGGTCGGTTGGGCCCTCGTCGGCTTCCAGCTCCTTGCCGTCACCGTCGATTCCACCATGACTCTTCAGGGTTTCCCCGTTGGAGTAGTAGTAGGCCGACATGCCTCCCTTGACAGTGGAGGGCATCTCTTCTTGGTCTAGCTGGTCATGCGTGTGTACTGCCAGCTTGCCGCCCTCGAACGTCAGCTCCAGGAAGGAGTGCTTGCCCCTCAGCAGGACCCGAAGGCCTGCCGTGGGGTTGAACACGTTTCCTTGACGGTGGGGCGCTTCGAGCGTGCGCTCGAGGGCGTCCCGCCACTGCTTCAGCTCGGCCTCATGTTCGAGGCGGAGCTGGGCTGCTGACTCTGCCCGCTTGGCGGCCTGCGACGAGACGTACTCGTCGTAGAAGGCCTGTGCCATCTCGCCGTTGAGTAGCTCCCACGCCTCGGCCACGGCCTCGAACAGCCGCCTGTCACCGCCCGTGTCGGGGTGGTGAAGGCGACTGTTCTGCAGGTACATGACCTTGGCGATGGCGATGGCGCCTTCGAACTTGGCCTTCTTGACCACTGCGGGGGTGAGCCCGAGGGTCAAGAAGGGGTTCTGTAGGCGAGCCATCAGGAGCCACCGAAGTGGTCGACCAGCTCGTCGAGGGTCCTCTTGTTGAGGTCTTCGCCGAGCTGGCGGGCCGTGAGCAGGATCTGCTCGCGGTCCTGGCTCTGCCCCGGGTCGGGGACCGAGTGCGGGTTCCGCGGACGGGTCCCGCCCTGGAGCTTGCCCTGGGCGTTGATCCCGACGCCGCGCGGCTGCGCGTTGAGCAGCTCGATGGTGGAGTCCGCACAGGCTGACACCTCGTCCTCGTCGGACAGGGTGACGTCCCAGTACTTCATCCACGTGATGGCGAAGTCCAGGCTGACGTCCAGCTCCGTGGCGAACTTCATCGCCCCGTGCACCTCCATCGAGCTCATCCCCGTGTCGAGCAGCAGGCTGACGGCAGCCTTGGAAGCCTTCTTGGGGAACTCGTCCATGGTGGTCACCAGGGTGAGGGCGAAGCCCTCGTCCTGGCTCTCGTCGGCGTTGCGACGAACGACGATGTCGGCCACGTCGCGCGCGAGGTTGATCTTGTCGGTCTGGGACTTGCCGCCCGCGATCTGCGGGAACTGCGCCGGGTCCATGATGGCCGGCAGGATCTTGTCGGCGAGCACGAGTGCTCGCGAGGTGGATGTGGACTGGTCGGTTGCCTGCAAGGCACCTTCTCCTTGGTATGCTTCTTGGATGTGATGTGCTCCTGGTTCGAAGCCAGGTAACCCAAGAATATTAGCACAAATTTAGTATTTTGTCAATGCTTATTGGCACTAAATACAATCTGTTAAATAGGTAATTTACAAGGAAACACTGCGATAAACTGAAACAAAAAAGTAGATAAAGGGAAATGCCTGAACCCACGTCGATGTGAGTTCAGGCATTTGGGAGCTTGTGACCAGTTAGTACTTGGTAGAGCACACGCTGGCACGAGGTCATGGGGTCTGAGTTGTTGGGGTGGAGTGCTAGCAGCAGGTCTGTAATGACAGCTGGATCTGGTACTACCGTCCTCCAATACGCCTTGAGACACCCGTTGCATGTTGCCCCAGATGGGCTTTCAGTTGTGTGAACGTGGCCTGATCCCATTTGACACCACGTTCGCGGACTGTCGTGAGTTGGCACCAGGTGCCGCTTGGCTATCCTATTCGGCAACTCGACTCCTTTCATGGCCGGCCTAACAGTATGGTATAGAACACTACGTGCAACCGCTAGCATAGGCGTTATGCTATAATCATCCTAAATAAGGAGATTACGAAGTGGCTCGAAAAAAGATTACGAAAGCAGGGCTGAGATCATTTAACTTTAAAATGGCTGCGTTGCACGCGGTCCAGGCCTTGGCTATCTTGCTCTTGAGCAAAGAGTTTTTACTGCCTGTTACCACGAGCTTCCTATCTTTCAACCGGCAGACTCAAAACTTAGAGTCTGCTACAAAGACCCTCTTTGATGTCCCGCTAGCATACCTCGTGGTTGCGTTCCTGGTAATGTCATCATTGGCGCACCTGATAATCGCTACGGTTTACAATAAGCGTTATAACAAGGACCTTGGCAAAGGTATCAACCGAGCTCGCTGGATCGAATACTCGTTATCTGCTAGCACCATGATGGTGGCTATTTCGCTCCTGGTCGGCATATACGACCTCTCGCTTTTAATCGGTATATTTGCGCTTGTCGCGGTCATGAATCTGATGGGCTTGGTGATGGAGATTCACAATCAGACTACAGAAAAGACTAAGTGGGTTAGTTTCGTCGTTGGTTGTATTGCCGGCATAGTTCCATGGATAATCGTTGCTACTTCATTCTGGGCGAGCAACACCTACGGCAGTGGCAACATCCCCGCTTTTGTTTACTGGATTTACGTTTCGATCTTTGCCTTCTTTAACATCTTTGCGATCAATATGTTCCTGCAGTACAAGCAAGTTGGAAAATGGAAGGACTACCTGTATGGTGAGCGCGTGTATATAATTCTTAGCCTAGTTGCCAAATCAGCACTCGCCTGGCAAGTGTTCTTTGGTACGTTGCGCCCATAACTTGCGCTTCATAATGAGCCTCTGTGCTACGATATAGACATGAGTGAAGCTATAGCCCAATTTGGCATGATTGTGATAGCGATTATTCTCGTGGCTTACTTTTGGTACTGCATCTGCTTGGCTGCTGTGCTACGTAAATTACAGACTCCTTGGTGGCAGGCGTTTGTACCTGGATATAATTTCATGGCGCTGATGGCATCTGTAGGCCTACCTCGACACTGGTTTTTCTATGCCCTCGTTCCGTACGTTGGGTTTGTTTACTCGCTCGCCACTGCAGAGCGATTAGGGCGCGCATTCGGCAAGAGCTTTGCATACTCCGCGACCTGGCTCACTATCGGGGCATTTATAGGTATGGCAAGACTTGGGTTTTCTAAAGAAGTGCCAGACCTAAGTATAAAGACTCAACCCATACCAAATGTTACGAACTTGAAAAAGCTACGCGAACGCAAACAAAAGCTAAAAGCCGGCGAATAAGTCTAGTCTTGTGGTTTGCCCTTGGGGGATACGGCAATTACCAAAATGCCAAGCCCGATAAGGAGCAAGAGGATTCCAGTGGCGGAAGAGTTAGATGCAAACAGGCCTAGGTTTCGTGCCAAGAGCACTGTGCCGGCGCTCAGCATGCCAAAAGGAATTGCAACGTTGCCGCTCGTCAGTATCTTTATGGCGCCGCAGCTGCTCTGTCCGCCCTATACCTTGCGTTCTGGCCGGACCAAACGCCACTCAGTATTGTTTGTACTATTCTTGTACTATTGGCCTTCGTGGCGCTTATCTACATTGTTACAACACCACGACAGAAGCATAGCTAGACCATACTATTGACAAGATACCAAGGGCAGGAGGACAATTAAAGGGTAATTAAGAAGTTTTATCATGGCAACTAAAAATAACGTTACTGGCTGGGTCGGCTGGATTTTCTTCGCAGGCTTCATGATGACCATGCTTGGTACTTTCCAAATGATCGCCGGACTCACAGTCCTCTTCAACAGCGATTGGCTCGTTACTACAGAGTCAAAGCTGCTCTTGCTCGACTTTAGCACATGGGGCTGGACCTACTTCCTCTTGGGCCTAACTGTTCTCTTAGCAGGCTTTGGTGTTATGAAGGGTTCCGCTTGGGCTCGCGTAGTTGGTGTATTGATTGCACTTGGTAGCGCAGCTGCAAACTTGGCATCAGTCAACATCTACCCAATTTGGTCGGTTATCACAATCGCAGTTAGTGTATTGGTAATCTTTGCTCTTACCGTTCACGGCGATGAGGTCAAAGTAGTAGAATAGTTCAGTGTAAATCTACACGGCTTAGTTAAAAGGCGCCCTCGGGCGCCTTTTAAAGTTACGTCAGATCTTAAGCATTGACAAAGGCCATATAATCTGATAGAATATAGATATGAATGCTTTCCAAATACTCGTCGTAATCCTATCAATAACTCTCGCAGTCTTCTTGGTGCTGGCAATTATTGCCACAACATTACTTATTCGGTTTATGAAGGATATGAAGACAGTACCGGCACAAATGGGAGAAATCCTAGACAACCTCCAGGAGGTCAGTGGGGCGGTTCGGGACACAGCAAGCCCACTTATAATGTTGGCCGACCTTGTGAAGAAGTTCTTTCCATCAAACTCGCGCAAAACTCGTCGTTAAGTACTTACTCGCGTCGCTAAGCCGAGTATAATGGTCTTATGCAAAGACCCAAACATCACGAACATAGCTATCGATCTCTGGCTAAAACATTTACCTATCGGGTGATTATCTCGCTCGAGCTATTTATTGTTACATATTTCGTCACTGGCAGTATGGATAGCGCCGTTCAGCTAACTGGCTGGGCAGCTGTAATCAGTACCGTCATATATTACTTTCACGAACGCGTCTGGGCGCATATTTCTTGGGGAAGGACCAATCATAAGGCAGGCAAGTGAGGGCCGCTGACGTCGTAAAGGCGTTGCAGCAGGTCGCATCGCCCGAGCGTGCTAAGAATTCTGAGTGGTTCTTCAAAACAGGTCCTGGCCAGTATGGCGAGGGCGATGTATTTATTGGCGTGACCGTGCCGAATCAGCGCAAGGTAGCTAGGCAATACGCCGACCTAAGCTTTGGGGAAGTAGAAAAGTTACTACTGAGCCCGGTGCACGAAGAGCGATTAACGGGCCTTCTGATACTGGTCTATAGGTTCAAGAAGTTGGATGAGCAGGCGAGAGGCGAGATATACGACTTTTATATGGCGCACACCAAGCGCGTAAATAACTGGGACCTGGTAGATAGTTCGGCCTCAAATATTGTTGGTGCGTACCTGGCGGACAAAGATCGCGCCGTGCTATACGAACTAGCTCGTTCAGACAACTTATGGGAACGCAGGATTGCTATTATTGCTACCGCACATTTCATTAGCCTCGGAGAGAATAAAGACACCTTTGCTATTGCCGAGATCTTGGTGGGTGACACACATGATTTGATTCATAAAGCCGTCGG
This sequence comes from Patescibacteria group bacterium, assembly GCA_052034495.1. Taxonomy (GTDB): domain Bacteria; phylum Patescibacteriota; class Saccharimonadia; order CAILAD01; family JADZBC01; genus CAYPSN01. The sequence goes on along the minus strand of JBPOIL010000010.1, from coordinate 56,508 downwards.
CTGGATGCTCAGGGAGGTGGGGAAGAGTTGTGGTCAGGAGGTCGAAGAGGAGTTTTTAAAGAAACATTATAGGGTTATGCCGCGCACCATGTTACGTTACGCAATTGAGCGTTTCGACGAGCCATTGCGGCAACAATACTTACGGGGTGAGGTATAATTAGTATATGGTAAGTATAGATCAGCTGAATCAGGAACAAGTAGTATTCGTAGACGATACTGGCAAGCCTACGGGTGAGACGGGCCCCAAGATCGATAGCCATGGTGCGCTCACTAAATTGCACCGGGCTTTTTCCTGCTATGTGTTTAATTCTAAGGGAGAGCTACTCATCACACAGCGCGCTGCGGGTAAGAAGATTTGGCCGAATGTTTGGACGAATAGCGTTTGTGGGCATCCTGGGCCAGGGGAATCTTTTGAAGCTGCAATCGCCCGCCGTCTTGATTATGAGCTCGGGCTCCCGACCGTGAACGGCCTCGTTAATGCGGTTAGTGAATACATATATAAGACGCCGCCGTACAATGGAATCGTAGAATACGAATTTTGTCCGATCTTTGCTGGTGTGTTGGATCAAGATCCTGTGCCAAACCCAGACGAGGTAGCAGACTACAAATGGGTTACTTGGCAGTGGCTACTAGACGAGGTAGCCAAAGACCCACATGATCCGGGCGTGTATTCGTACTGGATGAAGGATCAGCTGAAGTTGCTAACGGGCAATGAGGCGATAAAAGGGTTTATCAAGTAAGTTAAAGCATCCTTATGCTTGAAAACCAGGTCTATTTAGGGCACAATGTTGCTACCGCAATCGTCTAGACCCTAGGGGGAAACATGCGGAAGTCTCAGCAATTGGTAGTGGGTGGCTTGGTGGGGGCCACCCTGTTCTGGCTCTTCGCCAAGTTCGGCGATGCGTCGGCAAAGCGGGAGGCCGCTGCCCACGGGAGGGTCTACACCGAAGACAACCCCAGCAAGATCGTCTGGGTTGGCATCGGCGCCTTCTCTGGTGTTCTGGCCGTCACGGCCGGCCCGGTGTTGCGTCTCGCCAGGCGTTACCCGAAGCTGCTTGCTGGGGTGGTGGTCCTCTTCGACTTCCTCCTCATCAAGATCTACAGCGACGCCAAGGGTGCCGCCCAGAAGAGGCTGGAGGGCAAGCGCTGTACAGCCAGGTCGGCAAAGCAGGGTGGCCTGGCCAGGCCAAAGAGTTGGTCCACCCCGGCCGCAGCCGACACCGCTGGGCTCGAAGCTTTCGGCAGGCTGGGATGAAGCGCTGGGCGGCGATCGGGTTGATCGCGGCAGTCGTCGTTGCAGTAGGGTACTCCCTGTTGCACGCATCCTCTCAGGAGGAGTGGCTTCGGCAAAGCAGCATCAGCTGAAGCACGGTTCATGCAGTACTTGAGCGGCGGGGAGGGAGATCCTCCCCGCGAGCTCGAAGCACTATCAGCACTTATCCAGTCTAGCTTTGCTAGGCTGCTTTTATTTAGCTTACTTTACGTTGTAAACGTAGCTATTTGTTTCGCGTAGTTTGAAGCCCAGTGATCTATACAGACCGTTAGCCTCTACGCGTCGCGCGGCTGACGTTAGCCTAAGCTTTGTGGCGCCTTTGTTTTTCGCCGTAGTAATTATCGCATCCATTATAATCCGACCTACGCCTTGGCCTCGATACTCTTCGCCCACCACTACGTCGTCTATGTCGCCCGCGCAGCCACCAAGGGTCTGAACAATGTTTAGTACTCCGATACCAGCTAGCTTTTCCCCGTCCCAAGCACCGATTATTATTGTATTGGTATTGTTTACGGCCGCATCATACTGCTTCAGGCTGCCTCTACGGCCTTTTGATAATTGCGCTTTAAGTTCTTGGATTCTTTGAGTCAGCTCATCATTGAGCTCTGTAATTGGCCTGGCTACTATCATTCTATTACTCTCCTGGGTAAATACTTCTTCCTTTTAGCTCTTTTGGTATGAATCCGTCTGGGTGTTCAAAGCCAGCTTCCCACTTGGCTCCCTTGCCGTAGCCAAGGTTCTTCATGAGCTTGGTGGGGGCGTTCCGTAAGTGCAAAGGCACCTGGGCATCGGGGAAATCCTTTGCCGCCTGGTTTGCAGTCATTATGGCATCGTAGCTACTACGAGACTTTTTACTCCGAGCCATCGTGATGGTTGCTTGGGAGAGTATTATTTGACATTCTGGCATGCCGATTCGCTCAACAGCCTGGAATGCTGATACAGCCAAGGTCAGCGCTCCGGGGCTGGCTAGACCAACGTCTTCGCTAGCGAAGACCACTAAGCGACGAGCTATGAACTTAGGGTCCTCGCCGCCGGCTAGCATGCGAGCCATGTAGTAGAGTGCTGCATCGACGTCTCCGCCGCGCATGGATTTAATGTATGCGGATATTAAGTTGAAGTGATACTCGCCACCCTTGTCGTAACGAGCTGTTTTTTGCTGCATGGCCTGCTTGATGGTCTCGGCTGAGATGGTTTTTTGTTCAATTGCTGCAGCTGCTTCCAAGCCGGTCAGAGCCATGCGCGCATCTCCTCCTGACATTTCAGCGAGTAGATCAATAGCCTTGGGCTCAACTTTTGTAGTGCCCAGGTGCTTAACAGCACGCTTTAGAATGGCGACTATGCTGTCTTTGCTGAGTGGTTCAAGCACGACTACGCGACTGCGACTAAGTAGGGGGCCAATAACCTCGAAGCTCGGGTTTTCAGTTGTAGCACCTATCATTACAATGGTGCCGTTCTCTACATGGGGCAGAAAGGCGTCTTGCTGGGCTTTGTTGAAGCGGTGGATCTCGTCTACGAAAAGCAGGGAGTTTTTACCTTCATTCTTCGCAATTTTGGCTCGTTCTATTACCTTCTTTACATCCGGTAGGCCAGATGTAACCGCACTAATTTCTTCAAACTCAAAGTTACTTGCGCGGGCAATGATTCGGGCCAGCGTTGTCTTACCAGTTCCTGGGGGACCCCACAGGATCATGCTGACAGGCCTGCCTTGTTCAATGACGCTTCTTAGGAATTGTTGGTCGCCGATTATGTGCTCCTGACCCATGACGTCATTAATCGTGTTGGGACGCATGCGCTCGGCGAGGGGGGTATTGGCTTGCGGTATCATCCATATAGTATACTACCGAACGCTCAGCGAATAAAACGCTTATGCTCGCGTGATGGCGGGTTATGATGTATAAATATGTTCAAGCCAACGCAACCTAAGGAGGTGGGGTGATTGAGCGTTCATGCGCCAAGGGTAAGGCTCCTTTTGATCGGTAGGAGGTACTACACACTGGTCACGCCAGAAGCTCCTCCAAAGCTGACCGCTGGTAGCAAGTTCAGGTCCGAGTGCACACACTGGAACCACTGTCAGGGCGACGGCGAGCGAGGAGTGATGTTCGACGGCGTTCGTCAAGTCGTTCGGGTGCGTCTAGCCACCAACGAAGAGCTCACCGCTATTCGGGAGAGTAGCGCGGCACATGCTCGTCCGATGTCCGTCGCCGCAGAAGTTGTGGTTGTCGAGCTAGAAGACGTTTCTAGGAGCAATCATGAGCTCCTTGGGCTTCTGACGAAGCACCAGCTGTTCTATGAGTGGTGGCTTCAGCAATGACGAGGGTGAGGCGGGCGATAGGATCCGCTAGCCCAGGCCTCGAGAGTAATCTCGAGGCCTTCTTGATTGGCCTAGTCGCGGCGAAAGTTGTATAGTAAGGATGAAGAGGTAATTATTATGACAGGCGCAGAAAAATCACTTGTAGAGAAGCTAGGCATTAAGCCTGAGTACTGCATTACTATTATTAATCCACCAGAGAATTTCGAGGAGCGCTTAGGCGACCTGCCTGATTCCGTAAGAGTTGAGAATTTTTTAGAAGAGGTTGAGTTCGACCTCATCCAATTCTTTACTCAGGAAAAGGCTGATTTGGAACAGCAGTTTGAGTACCTAATGAACTGCCTAAATGGCAAAGGCGCGCTTTGGATCACTTGGCCGCAGGAGGCCTCAGAGCTAAAGAGTGACTTGAGTGAAGGTGACGTGAAAGAAGTTGGCAAGAAGGCAGGCTTAGTAGCAAAAACCGTCTGTAACTTAGACGAAGACTGGTGTGCAGTAAAGTTCGAGCACAACACAAAATAGTTGCGTCACTTGGGATTTAAGAGAGAGCGCGGTTCAGGCGATCGCGTTCGGCAATCAATGAGTCATATGCACGTGCACTCATAGCTTTGAGCTCATCTGGGTCTGTTATCTGGGCTTTGTCGTAGTATTTTTGGAGTTCAACTTCGACGGCGGCAAGACGCTTGATAATTTCTTCTTTGGTCATGCTCGTAGTATTCATATGTCTATTATAGCCTTATCTGGGGCTTAAGTCACGCAGGCTATTGCTTGGTAGCTGTGGTCGAACTAGTTTTCGCTATGTAATCACTGCCTAGGATGATTACAAAGTCGGCTACAGATGCTTCTGGCTTTCCACTGGCCGTCTTGGCTGGAGCAGTCGGGGTCACGCCCACCAGGCTTTGTAGATATTTGGCAGCAGCTGGCTTCTTGCCGCCGGTGTAGTCAACGATCTGGCTCGTCGTGTAATCTTTTGTCGTAGCGTTGGTTAGCGCTAAAATCTCAATCAGGTTGGCGAACTTACCATCTTCGATTGTGTCACTAAGCTTCTTGGCGACACCTGGCGTGGTGGTGCCGTTTTGGATAATTACGGTTGGCTCTTCCTTCCACACCGGGCCTACGGTGAACACGTTGGCTACGAAGGCCTGAATGGCATCAAAGTTCCCACCAACTGGCAATAAGTCACTGCTCGTACCAGAGCTTTTTAGGAAGCCATTTGGCTTAAGGCTGAATACCACGTTGATCGTTTCGTTTGCATCACCGAACTTCTTGGAGAATTCGCTGAGCCTCATGATGTTATTAATGCTCAAATCGGTTTTGATATTGTTGGCGGCAGACCCAAGTAGGGCATTGAGCTTAGCGGGGTTTGATAGGGTTTCCATACTCATGGCTTTGGCGCGAATCGCTTGCAAGACTTCCTGCTGGCGCATAGCGCGACCAAAGTCATCACCACAAGTTCCTTTGCGGCAGCGGGCGTATTTTAACGCTAGGGCGCCATCCATCTGGGTCGTGCCGGCCTTTAACTTAAAACCACAGCTGCGGTATTGATTCTTATCACACGGGTATTCGGGGTCGTAGAGAGGTTCCTTGACGTCAATTGTAATGCCACCCACTGCGTCTACTGCCTGCTCGAGCCCACTAAAGTTGGCACGGACATAATAGTGGACTGGAAGATCGAGCGTTTGCTCTACCGTTTTAACAGCTAGCGGAATGTCTCCCTCAGCATGGGCGTTGTTGATTTTTTGGTAGCCATAGCCAGGTACCTTAACCCGCAAATCACGAGGCAAGCTAATCATGGCGACCTTGTCGGTCTTGGTGTTCAGGCTAATCACCATGTTGGTGTCGGCCAGGCCTTCGCCAGCGTGACCAGGGTCACCAACGCCTAGGAGTAGAATATTCACCCTGCCGTCGGCTTCGCCTTTGAGCTTACCCCAGCTAAACGGATTTGTAGTTATCTTACCAACCTGAAATGATAGGAAGGCAAACGCAAGTAAGCCTGTGAGCAGGCCAATGCCTAGGAGCCATTTCCACCACTTCTGATCTTTGAACTTCTTTTTCGGCTTTTTGCCTCTGGGCCCATGCGGAGGCAGAGGGGAGTTGCTTGAATCGGTCAAGCTATCTAGCTCTTCCAGGTTGTCCGCCGGGTTTAGGGGGTCATAAGTAAACGCCGGCGGCGGAGTTTCTATATCCGGCTTTTTAGCCGCTGCAGGTTTCTTGGGGCCGATATCTCGCATAAGTACTTAACATTATAGGCTAAAAAGGCTAAAATATGACGCTATGAACAAAAAAAGTTCACATAACATTTGGGCAGAGCTGGTGAAGCCATTTTTTGTACTCGCGCCGCTTGATGATGTGAGCGATACGGTGTTTCGACAAGTAGTGGCAAAAGCCGCCAAGCCAGACTTATTCTTTACCGAGTTTACCAATGTAGATGGATATTTTTCTCCTGGCAAGGATTCTGTTGGTCGAAAACTACGCTGGGATAATCAGGTCGAGCAGCCATTGATTGCACAGATTTGGGGTAAGAACCCAGAAAATTACTTCATGATGGCCCGTGAACTAGTGGACATGGGTTTTGCGGGAATCGATATTAATATGGGTTGCCCTGAGCGTAGCGTAGTAGCGGGCGGCAATGGTGCTGGTATGATCGGCCAATACGAACTTGCTGGGGAGATTATTCGTGCAGTCCAGAACGGGAGCGGCGGCAAGTTGCCCGTTAGTGTTAAAACGCGCATTGGCATCAACAAGGTAATGACGGAAGAGTGGGCAGAGTTTTTACTCGGTCACAATCTGGCGGCGCTAACTATTCATGGACGTACTGCCAAGGAGATGAGCAAAGTGCCCGCACACTGGGACGAGATTGGTAAGGTTGTAAAACTGCGCGACGAGCTCGGCGTTAGTACAGTTATCGTAGGAAACGGCGATGTGCTGAGTCGCGAGCAGGGCGAGCAGTTGGCGCAGGAGTCGGGAGTTGACGGTATCATGATTGGACGAGGCATATTCCAGAACATTCATGTGTTTGAGAAGGAGCAACAACTGCACGCCGCCGATGAACTGATTGATATACTCGTTTATCACTTAGAGCTACACGAGAAAACCTGGAACAATCTGAAGCGCTTCGAGCCGCTCAAAAAGTTCTTCAAGATCTACGTGAAGGACTTTGCTAATGCGTCCGAGTTCCGGGCTGAGCTTATGGAGTGCAAAGATTACGCGAGTGCTCACAAGGTTATTCAGGAGTGGCGCAGCCGTATTAGCTAAGCCGCTCATGCTATGATAGGGATATGCACGTAGACCCGTTTAAGAAGCGTATATATGGTAAGGCCAGGCGAGGGGTCATTTTTTACTTTTGCGGCTGGCGCATGCCGCTCTGGGCATATTTGCCTGTGTACTGGATGGCGAACATTGCTGGCTATAGGGTGCACGCTTATAGCCTGGCAGAGGACTACGTGATCGAAGCTGACAATAAAGGATTCCTGGGCCAGCTCAAGGCACTTACTGATGATGTGGAGGCAGATGTGCTAGGCTTTCACGCGCAGGGCGTCGAGTTCTTTGCGGCGTTTGGGAATAGCCTAGGGTCTGAATTGGCACTGGCTTGCACCAAGACCATTCCCGCAATCTCCGCGGTCATTCTGAACACCATGAGGGGCAGCACGAGCGAATTTATTTGGCATTCACCTTATGGGCAGGCTTTCCGCCCGCTCTATGAAGTTCAGGGTTACAGCGAGGCAACACTCTACAACGAACTACGTCCAGTCGAAGCCTGCGAGCACCTCGATAGGCTTGGAAAACGACATGTCCTGCTGTATTACTCCAAGGCCGATAAGACGATACCGCCGAACAATACGGAGTTATTCGTAAAGGCACTAGCGGCATCTGGCGTTAAGCATCGGATAATCAGGAATCGCTATCTGGGTCACTTCTGGGCTTCGGTCAAGAATCATATGGTTTTCTGGGCATGGTTGAAGTTCTTGCGTCAGGCAGAGCACAGGCTTCGCACCCACTCCTGATATACTGATTGAATGAAGAGCCTTCAAGAACTCAAAAAGTACGTACATGAATACTACAGGGAGCATGGCCGCCATGATTTACCATGGCGCGTTGATGTCAGTCCGTATTCGATATTCATCAGCGAAGTTATGCTTCAGCAAACACAAGTTAGTAGGGTGCGGGCGAAGTACACGGAATTTATTACGGAGCTCCCGAGCTTCGAGCAGCTAGCTGCTGCCCCGCAGGCGGAAGTCGTTAGACTGTGGCAGGGGCTAGGCTATAATCGCCGTGCCTTATGGCTTAAGGCCGCCGCTGAGATAGTAGTGGGGGAGTGTGGCGGAGAGTTGCCAAACGATCCAGCAGAGCTCCGCAAGTTGCCTGGCATCGGCCCAAATACTGCAGGCTCCATAGCCGCCTTTGCCTTTAATGCCCCCGTCGTTTTTATTGAAACCAACATTCGCAGGGTGTTTATTCACCATTGCTTTGCCGACCAGGAAGGGGTGGCTGACACCGAGCTTTTACCACTCATCGAGAAGGCGCTCGATGGCGAAGAGCCGCGGGAGTGGTACTGGGCGCTGATGGATTACGGCAGTTATTTGGCGACTCAGTTGCCGAACCCAAATCGGAGGAGTAAACACTATGCTAAGCAGTCAAAATTTGCAGGGTCTGATAGACAGATTCGGGGCGAAGTGCTGAGGATGCTACTGGGTGGTGCAACGACTCGCCAAGATATATTGAGTCAGCTTGAGCACCTAGAGGCCGACACGGCTCGAGTTCAGAAGATTATAGACGCACTTATACAGGAAGGCTTTATAGAAAATACAAAAGACCACTACAGGCTTAGGTAATTTGCACTTGGCAAACTTAGATAGCTAGGCGCATACTTAGAGTATGGAAGACGGCAGCACAATCTGGTTTATTGTACATTTGGCATCACTGGCCCTGGCTTACGGAACGGTTATTATCGTGGATTTAATCGGTGGATTATGGCTTTTAGGCGAACTTGGTCGAGAGCGCATGCTCAAAATCACCGCTTGGGCTCAGCCAGTCATATGGGCAGGGCTTGTTGGTATGATGATCAGCGGCGCCCTACTTGGTCCGGATTTAAGCAAACCCTTAACGAGGGTAAAGATGACACTCGTAATACTGCTGGCGGTGAATGGCTTGAATCTCGATGCACTCCGTAAACGCACCACCCAGCTAAGTGGCCAGAAGTTCTGGGACACGCCAAATAGCTATAAAGCCTGGTCGGTCTTTTCTATTGCACTTTCCCAAGCGCTTTGGATATCCATCATAGTTGTTGCCGCCCTGAACTCCTAAGCTGCAGACTGCTGGAAATATCACCTTAAATCGGCTATAATCCTATCTATATGACAACCGTAAAACAACCAAATCCGAAGCCAATCTTTGTGCTTTTGTACTACAAGTTTGTTCAGGTGCCAAACCCAGAGTTTGAAGCCCAGCAACACAAGCTTGTTTGCAAAGGGCTTGGCATAATGGGCCGGATTTTGATTGCCGAAGAAGGTATTAATGGTACAGTCGCAGGGACCAAGGCGCAGCTGAAGGACTACGTGCGCTATATGAACGCACACCCACAGTTCAACGACATTGTATTTAAATGGAGCCCAGCACCACGCATGCCATTCCACAAACTGATCGTTAAGAAGCGCGACGAGATCGTGACTCTGGGTAGGGAAGTGGATATGAGCAAGAATAGCTACATTAAGCCAGAGGAATTACACGAACTATTCGAGAGTGGTAAGCAGGTCACATTGGTGGACATGCGCAATGATTATGAGTACAAGGTGGGTCGATTCAAGGACGCCATTCAGCCCGAGACTGATAAGTTTTATGAATTGCCTGAAAAGGTAAAGCAAATGAACTTACCTGAGGACCCAGATGCACCGATCGTGCCATATTGCACAGGCGGAATCCGTTGCGAAAAGGCAGCACCACTACTGCAGGAAATGGGCTATAAGAATGTAAAGCAGCTGGAAGGCGGAATTGTGAAGTACCTTGAGCAATTCCCGGATGGCTACTTCGAAGGCAAGAACTTTGTGTTCGACGACCGACTGACTCAAAAGATCGATACTCCGGCAGGGCAGAAGGTTCTAGCTGAATGTGAGCATTGCGGCACACCAAGCGACCACTACATTGACTGTACCAAGCCAGATTGCCACCAGCTGTTCATTTGCTGCGAAGACTGCGAAGCAAAGCATGAGGGTATGTGCCCAGAGGCAGTCAGTAAGCTCCAAAAAGCTTAGGGTCGCCCAGAATGGCTAAGGAGACGCCACTACAAGAGACCAGCCCTCATAGTAGCGTTCTCCAGGCACTTATTTTATTTGCTACGATAATGTCTGGCGTTGTTGCTGCAATAGCTATCGTGGGTGGAGCTACTAGCTTTTATAACCAATATTTCGGCTGGAGGGAGGTAGAACAATCAAAAATTGAGAGTATTGCGCCCATGCAGCCGAAGCAATACTTTGACGACAAGTTGGGCGTGCCTACACAGGCGGAGGATCTCCCTATTGGATATAGGGTCTATACATATTCCCGCAGGGGCTGGTGGGCGACTGCATACGTGAATAAGGATAGCATTGTCGACCACTTGGTCATAACTGCCTGCGGTGTAGAGGGGTTTCACCCAACCATTAGGCAGACGGTGATCGATAGAAGCTTTGTACTCGGAAAAGACAAGCTTTCTCCGGCAATCTCATCAACAGGCCATTCAGATGCTACATATGACTATTTCTCAAGAGGTGCTTCCGCTCCCACTTACTTTTATGATATATACCCCGCCTATGGTTTTAGGAATATGCAGGGGACTGTCGTTGGTTTTGATGAGATATGTGGACAGATAAAATTTCCCGCTGGCATTATGGGTAAGTTACTCTCTAGTAAGGTTGACGGAGAAACCGATTTTAGTGACTCACAGCTTAAAAGTTTTCGTAGTGGTGTGGTAGTTACGACGTATGGAATATCTTCTCCAAACCCGAAGATACCGATAGAGGATCTACCTAGGCCCATGGGGGTGACCTACAGGAGCACGGGCGCAATTCAGGGTAGAATAAAGATCGATAAGAGAGAAGACCAAACTAAAGAGATCAACACCTTAGAGGATTATACTTATATCCTCAACAAGAATTTACACTAGAGTTTCGCTTGCGACCACTAAAGCTTTTTAAGCTCTTCACGGACCACATCGCGGTCGTCCCAATCAATCTTCTTGCCACCAATAACCATTGATTGCTCGCTGCCTTTGCCGGTAATGAGCACTATGTCGTTCTTCTTGGCTAACTTGAGTGCCTTGGCAATTGCTTTGCGACGGTCTTCGATGCAGAACATATCCTTATCTAGCTTGGCGCCGGCTTCTTCTGCGCCCTTGGCAATGTCATGAATGATCTGCATTGGATCATCGCTATACGGATCGACGTTGCAGATTATAATGGTGTCCGAGCCCTTGGCGGCGATTGCACCCATGTCGGGGCGTTTTTCTACATCCCTGCCTCCACCCTCGGCACCGAGTAGGGTAATGACCTTGGCCCCCTTGGCCTTCATGGCGTTTGCGCCGTCCATGAGTGCCTGCATACTAACTTGCTCGTGAGCGTAGTCGACGATTACAGTGAAGTCCTGGCCTTCGTCAATAACTTCCATGCGGCCGGGGATTGCTCCGAGAGTAGTAAGCCCTTTGCTAGTTGCTTCTGCGTCTTTGCCGAGCGCGAACGCTGTGGCGATCGCTCCAGCTGCGTTAATGACGTTAATGGTGCCAAGTATGTCTAGGTGGTATGGGTGGCCGTTGATCTTAAAATCAATGCCCTTGTTCGATGCTTTTACATCAATTGCTTTATAGTCACTATTGGACTTTATGCTGTAGCTAATTTTTTGGTCTGCCTTGAAGCCAGAATAGGCTGGTGCATCGTGGGCGTCGCTGTTGGCGATGATGATTTTAGGAATGCGTTTGCCACCCAGAATTTTGTGCTTGCCTCGTGCCATCTGTACAAAAACACGCTTATTGTGTTGGTGTAGGACCTCCATGCTGTTACGATGCGCGGCCATGATCTCGCGCGTTACGTTGGTAAACACGAGCACATCGAAGTTAATGCCCACATGGCGGTACTGTGTTTGGCCCTCGCTTGGGACTTCCATGACGACGTATTTGCAGCCCGCCGCCAACATACGCTTTAGGTAGCCCTGCAATATAAATGCATTCGGCATGGTCATATGGTGCTTATTCAGCTCCTCGTGGCCGGCAATGCGGATGTTGGCGGTACCAATTTGACCAACTTTGCTGCCATCGGCACTAAGTGCTGCCCAAATCATGTTCGAGGTTGTGGTTTTTCCCTTAGAGCCAACCACACCAATGATAATCATCTTCTCAGACGGGTTTTTATGCTTTAGCTGGGCTAGGCGAGCTTCGGGGTAGTGGTAGCGATTCAGGGCTTCGCGGGGGATAAGTGGACGGAGGGTGTTTTTTATTTGCTTGATTGCTTTAGACATAAGGCCATTATACATGATTGGCGCTTATAGGGTCGCGGCGTATAATAGTGGAGATGTTAAAGATATTCCAGGCCCCACTCGCACTCGGTAGTTTTAGTAATGGCGTGGATCAGGGGCCCGACGCAATGCTCCGGGAGGGCTTATTGACGGCCCTCGCACATAACGGAATTAAAGCAGAGGTTCGTGAGTCGATCGAAGCGGATGGGGAGCCGATCGACAAAGGCAAGCTGCGCAACTTTGATGCGGTAGTTAATTTCAATAGAGAGTTACTGGGCCAGATTACGGAGAGTACGAACAGGGGCGACATCGCTTTGACCCTGGGCGGAGATCACTCCATTGGCATGGGTAGTATGCTGGCCACAAAGCAAAGGCATGCTGGCGCTTGCATCGTGTATATCGACGCACACCCCGATTGCTCTAATCCAGAAGAGACCCTAACCGGCAATTTGCATGGAATGCCGCTTTCAACTGCGCTCGGCGATGCCTTGCACGCTGAGTTCGGTGGACCTCACTACAATTATGACGAGGTGATTATCCTTGGGGCCAAAGACATGGATGATCACGAGGTGCGCTATATGCAGGCCAAAGGAATTCGCTACATTACTATGGATGAGATTACTGAGCAGGGGGTGGCGCATGCGTTTACTACCGCTCGGGAGCTTGTGGGGGAGAGGCCATTGCACGTAGCGCTCGATATCGACTCGGTCGACGTGAGCGAAGCTCCAGGAACGGGAATCATTAACCAGGGCGGGCTGAGCTATCGAGAAGTCGGTTACCTTTGCAGGAAACTTTCTGAACTAAATATTGTTGCGGTAGATGTGGTAGAGGTGAATCCCGCGCGGGACGAAGAGGGGAAGACCGTTCAACTCGGCATTGAGCTGGCAGTTAGTCTACTCGGAGGAGAGTGGTCGCGCTACATGCGCTATCTGGAATCGCACTAGCATAAGTATTTTGTGCTTATCGGGTAAAGTTGATATACTTGTAGGCAAATAGTATTTGTATGACGCCACAAGATCCACAATCACCACTGAATGATCAGAGCGCAGCCTCGCAACCTGGGGCTGATTTAAACGCGCAAATTCCCCCTACCTACGCCCCAGGTGCTGCTGCTGCACCCAGTACTGGTTCGCCGCTCCAGGATGCTGTAAATGCTCAGCTCAATAGCGCGCCTATGGTGGACTCAGTAGCTCCAGCCCCCGTGGCAGCTCCAATGCCGGTTGTGGCGCCAGCAGATCCTGCTGCAGCCGCAGTAGAGGCGCATATAGCAGACCCAGAGCCAAACCCTATGGCCGGCTTTACTGACCCTGCGGTTGCCGCTGCACCTGTCGCGCCCGTTATGCCCGCAGTCGCCGCGCCAATAGATACTGTCTCGGTTGCGCCCCAGCCAATTGCTCCGGAGCCAGCGCCAATAGCACCTGCTCCAATGCCGACTCAAGCCTACGACCCTTCGCAGGATGTAGGTGTGGGCGCTCCAGCTAGTTCTTACCCCTCAGCTCCTGAGCCATTACCGCCCAACCCACTCGAGATGGACGCTGCGACAGCGCCACCAGCACCCTTCCTGCCAGAACAACCAATAGCGGCTGCTCCAGTGGCAGCACCAGCCCCAATGCCGGAGCCAGCGCCTATGGTGGTCCCAATGGGACCCGGACCTATGCCTGTTGCCCCCACTATGCCCGAGCCTGCGCCAGCCGCACCCGAACCGGCGTTTGGACAGCAGTTTGTTGACCCAGCGGCCGGTGCAGGTATGGCTCCAGGCGTAGCCGCTCCAGTTGATCCTGCTATGGCAGGGACTGACCCAACATTACAATCCATGCTAGATGACCCTGCGGCTAATCCAGCAGCTGGAGTCGACCCATACTCGGACCCTGCGCTCATGGCCGCCGCGAGCAGCTCTAGCGGTAAAGCAAAAGGCGGTAAAGGTATATTTATGGCAGTCGGTATCGGCGCCGCTGTCCTGATCTTTGGAATTATTGTGTTGGCCCTCATTCTAGGCCGTAAGCCAACTACCGAGGTTCCAGCTGATTCGCTTTCAGGAGACCAAGAGCAGAGCCAGAGCGTATCTACCGAGCCAACGATTACCGTCCCAGAGGGCTACACGGCTATCGTTAAGGAATGTTATGAGTTTGGACTACCCACAGACAATACAGTTCCTACGGACGACACGTCGTGTAAGTTAGACGCCACCTTCGGTGCTCAGGGGGTAAGTACTATCGCAGTGCTGCCTTCTATTACCGCGTACGAAGATCTAGAAAAGGCAGTGGTCGCCTCCAAAGAGGCCAACAAGATAACGGCAGCCAATACTGTTTCCGAGCGACAAATTACGCTAGGTGGCTTTGATGCAACGGAGGTTGTGTTTAACGCTGGCACTACCGAAGTACCGCAAAACAAGACAATGATTGTGGTAGTGCTCAAAGACAGCAAATACAAGCTTGATGGCGAGAAGATTACGTCTTTTGAAATCAACATGACGAGCAGTGATGAGTTCACAAAAGCAGCTGTTTCTACCTTAGAAAGTACTTGGTCCTGGAAATAATATTCGAAATCGAATAAAATAGTTATTCGATGAATAAAGTTGACGACAAGAATGTGGGGCGTGTAATTATTGTGCACGGTTGGGCCGACGATCCAAGCAGGGGCTGGATATCTTGGCTTGTCCGAAGGCTGAATGCACAGGGAATCGTTGCGATAGCACCACCTATGCCGGATCCCAAGCGGCCGAACATTGATGAATGGGTGGAAGAAGTTGCCAGGGTAGTCGGTGAATTCGATGAAAACACGGTCCTTGTGGGCCATAGCTTAGGTGTCTACATACTCCTGCGTTATCTAGATAAATATGAGGGTGGTGGCAGGCTGGGGAAATTGATCCTAGTAGCGGGCTTTGCTGGTCACGAGCGTCAATCCGAAGGCAAAAGGGTTCTACCAGAGGTTGATTTTGCCAAGATTCGGCAAAGGGCAGAACGTATTTATTCTATCTATTCAGATAACGACGAAGTCTTACCCCCAGAATGGTCAGAGCAGCTTGGCAGAGAGCTCGGCGCTACAAATATTCTTGATCCTGGCAAAGGACATTTTGCTGGCCTGCATGGCTGCGAAGAGCTTCCGAGCGTACGTGATATTATCCTCTCTTGATTTAAGCTCAGCTAAGGTGTAGAATTCTGCTACCTCACTCCGAGCGGCGGAGTGACAGAACATCAAGGGGAAACCTTGACCAAAACCACCAAGTCCAGTCCTGACAAGGTGTTGCGACAGGCTCTTAGGAGGAGAGTCTGCGAAGTGACTGGATGCCGCAAGCAACCAGTGGTCAGAGCTGCAGTTCAGCTCTTGTTCGTGCAGGTTCGCAAGCTGATCGAGGGTGGCTCAACACGCTCTGTAGATCAGCTCGTGGCTAGTCTCACGGACAGCCAAATCGCCACTACTGTGGCGTACGCAGGGAAGCTGGAGGCTCGCAAGCAGCGACGGCGTCGTCGCAATCGTGCGGTTCGTCGCCAGACACACAGGGATAACGCGGCATATCGTGGCCAGCGAGGAGCTGCGATCATCCTCTGACAAAATCGAACCATCGGGCCAGGACGGAGCAACGAAGCTTTGTCCTGGCCCTCAGCCATTTATTCATACTTTGTTCTTATTCTAAGGTCTGGCGTATAATAACTTCATGGATGAGGTCGCAGAAATCAAACAAAAGCTGGATATCGCCGACGTAATCGGTGGGTATATTCAGCTCAAGCCAGCCGGCCGTAACTTGAAGGCGCTTTCACCATTCCACGCCGAAAAGACCCCGAGCTTCATGGTCAGCCCTGACAAGGGGATATGGCACGACTTTTCAACTGACGAGGGTGGGGACATATTCACCTTTGTAATGCGTATGGAGGGAGTAAGCTTTCCAGAGGCGCTAGAGATTCTAGCCAAGCGTGCCGGAGTTACGCTAAAGCCGCGTGGTAAGGGCGAGCGTGGCCCTGCCAAAGCACCACTCTACGATATTGCTGAGCTCGCCGTGCGGTACTATCATTTATCTCTATCTCGCAACCCACAGGCGCTTGATTACCTCCGTACGGAACGCGGCCTGAGCCCTAAAGCAATTAAGGCGTTTCAACTGGGTTACGCTCCGCAGAGCTGGGACGCCCTAGCTGGGATGCTCAAAAAGAAGGGCTATAGCTACGAGCAAATGGTACAGGCTGGCGTAGCGGCGCAAAAGCAAGGCAACAGTAGCGCGTATGATATGTTCCGTGCTCGCATCGTTTTTCCGATCTTTGACAGTCAGGGAAGGCCCGTCGGTTTTAGCGGTCGAGTTTTGCCGGGAGATGAAGGCGGTGCTAAGTACATTAATACCCCGCAGACCGCAATTTATAATAAGAGTACTGCTATTTACGGGCTCCTGCAGGCCAAAGAAGCCATTCGCAAGCATGACGAAGTTGTAATTGTAGAGGGCAATATGGATGTGGTAGCGCTCTACGACGGTGGTTTTGAGCAGGTGGTGGCTTGTAGCGGTACGGCTTTAACATGCGAACAACTTAAGGTGCTTTCTAGGCTGACAAAGAATATTAAGATTTGTTTTGACCAAGACGTAGCGGGGGTTAAGGCCGCCCAGCGGGCGATCGAATTAGCCCAGGGGATCGATATTAAGCTGGAGGTTATCACCTTTGACAATGCGAAGGACCCAGATGAGCTTATGCGCAAGGACAAGAAGCTTTGGGAAAAGGCCGTAGCAGATGCTCGTTACGCGGTTGACTACCTTTTTGATTATGCCAAAGAGACAATCGGCGTTTCAAGCGCGAGCGCCAAGAAGCAGATGAGTAGTTTTTTGAGCGCAACGCTGCGCAAGCTTGAAGACACAGTGGAGCAGGATCATTATGTAAAGAGGTTGAGCGAGGAGCTTGGCGTGAGCGAAGATTCAGTGCGCCGTAAGTTGGATCAGGACGAGGATGTTGCCCCCGCCCCACAGCAGGTTGCCCCCGCCCCACAGCCTCAATCTGAGGGCCCACAGCTCAGCAAACAAGAACGAGGGGAGCAGAATCTGCTAAAACTCATGTTGGCACACCCTGAAGCCAGGGTGGCCGTGCATGATATAGAGTTGAGCGAAGTCACGGAGCAGTTTAGACCATACTTCGAAGTTATCCAAAAGCAACCAAAGGCAAAGCTGGAAACCCTAGCAAAACTCTTGCCACAGCACGAAAATGATGTTAAAATTCTTGCGTTAAAGGGTGAAGAAGAATACTCCGAACTAACGGAGCACGATATTGGGCTCGAAGCCTACACCCAAGTGCATAGATTGCAAAAACTAAATCGAGAATTGAATAAGCGACGGTTAGCAAAGCAAATAGCTGAAGCTGAAGCCGCTGGGGACCGAGAAGGCGCTAAGCGCATCTTGGCCGACTATCAGGCACTACTAAACGAGGAGTAATACAATATATGGCAAAAAAGAATTTGCCTGTGGCTGCTGCTGGTCCGAAGGACGATAAGCAAGAGCAGACACCAGAAATCGAACGGCTTTTAGCCAAAGGCCGTGAACAGGGTTTTATTACCCAGCAAGAAGTTATGGGAGCTGTCCCAGACGCCGAAGAAAACATCGAAGCGCTCGATGATTTATATTCTACCCTCATGGATCAGGGTATCGAGGTCACTGATCAAAAAGATAAGTTGATCTGGGAAACTGAACCAGAAGAAGATATCGAGAACGCAGTAAATGACGCTACGTTAAAAGATATTGCTGACGACTCCGTACGACTCTATCTACGTGAGATTGGTAAAATCCCACTAATTACCGGTGCAGACGAAGTTATGCTCGCTAAGCGCATCGAAAAAGGCGATAAGGCCGCAAAGGATGCCCTAGCAGAGGCGAACATGCGCTTGGTTGTAAGCATTGCCAAAAAATACATTGGTCGTGGCCTAGACCTTCTAGATTTGATTCAAGAAGGTAACACCGGGCTTTTACGTGCTGTAGAGAAGTTTGATTACACCAAAGGCTTCAAGTTTAGTACCTACGCCACTTGGTGGATTCGCCAGGCTATTACCCGCGCGATTGCCGACCAAGCTCGTGTGATTCGTATCCCGGTTCACATGGTCGAGACTATCAACAAGTTGGTTCGCACACAGCGCCGCTTAACTATGGAACTCGGCCGTGAGCCACTTCCAGAGGAACTGGCTAAAGAGCTCGAGATTGATGTAGACAAAGTAAATCACATTATCAAAATCTCTCAGGATACTACGAGCCTTGACGCCACAGTGGGTGAGGACGAAGACTCAAGCTTAGGAGACTTCATCCAGGACGAAGACAGTGTGAGCCCTGAAGAAGCCGCTACCTACGAGCTACTTAAGGAACACATAGACGAAACACTGGCACTGCTGACGCCACGTGAGCAGAAGATTCTGCGCATGCGCTTTGGCTTGGAAACAGGTCGTGGCCACACTCTCGAGGAAGTTGGTCAGGAGTTTGGCGTAACTCGTGAGCGCATTCGCCAGATCGAAGCGAAGGCTTTGGCTAAGCTGCGCAAGCACAAAGATGCTAAAAAGCTTCGTGACTATCTAGGGTAAATATAAGACATTTCTAAACAAAGAAAGAACCCGCTATTGGGTTCTTTCTTTGTTCCATCCTGGCTTTAAATCACCGTGTTCATCAAAGTCATCAGCGTTCGGAGTACGAGGCCGCGTAGGCAGCTCGTCTTGTGTCGCTGCTCGTCTTTTTGCTTCCTCGAGTGCCGCTCGTGCTTGAGCTGCTCGCTCTCGACCCACTGTCTGGTCTACAGGAATCTCGGTTTGCGGGGAAGTTGCTGGGGGTTCGCTACTGTCGTCGCTATCATCTAGGCCATAGTCAGGATCAAGATCCGGTACCGGGTGAAGGTGCCGCTCAATTGCAGCTTGCTTATCCGCTGCTCTCCGGAGAGCTTCCTCGTTGAGGTGGGGATGGCCCCCAATTGGTTCTCGTATGCTCATACAAACATTAAAGCACACGGCGTCTCGATAAGCTATAATACTCCTATGAGCCAACGTAAAAAGTTAGTACTGTTCGACGGTCACGCATTGTTGCACCGCGGCTACCACGCTATCCCGTATTTATCGACCAAGGATGGCACGCCTACGAATGCCGTGTATGGCTTTGTGACCATTATGCTCAAGGCATTAACCGACCTGAAGCCAGATTATGTGGCGGTAGCTTGGGACCTACCGGGCAAAACGTTCCGTCACGATATGTACGCCGACTATAAGGGCACGCGTAAAAAGACGGACGATGAGCTGATAGCGCAAATGCCCTTAACGCGCGAAGTGGTTGAGGCCTTCAACATGCCGCTCATGGAGCGCGACGGCTATGAGGCAGATGATGTGATTGGAACTTTGGCACATCGCTACGGCAAGGAGCTCGAGGTGGTCATTGTCACGGGGGATATGGACGAACTTCAGCTAGTAGATGACCACGTAAAGGTCTACACCATGCGTCGTGGCTTCAGCGACACGGTGCTGTATGACCGCGCTGCGGTAGAAGCCAAGTATGGAGTCACACCAGAGGAATTCGTGGTTTATAAGGCTCTCAAGGGCGATGCGAGTGATAACATTCCCGGTGTACCGGGGGTGGGAGATAAGACGGCTACCGACCTTGTTTCCAAATACAAAACCCTAGATGGTATCTATGACCATCTCGATGAATTAAAGCCGGCTGTGCGTAGGAAGCTCGAAGAAAACCGTAAGCTGGCGGACTTGAGTCTGGAGCTGTCTCGCATTAGTCGCGAGGTAGAGCTAGACTTTGATCTCAAAAAGGCGCATATACACGATTACGACAAAAAGCATGTTCACGAACTGTTCCATCGCTTAGAATTTCGTAGTTTGCTTGCTAAGCTGCCTGGCCATAACACCGTGAACACAATAAGTGATCAAAACAGCCTGTTCAAGGAAGAAAATGAGGCTAATAACCGCCCAGAGCCGAATCGTGACCACCTAAAAACGTCCACGTATGCATGTGTTAATTCAGCCGAAAAGCTAAAGGATTTAGCAGCCAAGCTTTCTAAGCAAAAGAAGTTTGCATTCGATACCGAAACGGACAGTCTAGACGTAATTAATGCCAACTTGGTAGGCATGAGCTTTAGCTGGAAGACTGGCGAAGCTTATTATGTGCCGGTTGGTCACGCTGAGGGAGAACAGCTAGAGCTGAAGGTAGTTCTGGATACTTTAAAACCAGCCTTGGAAGATCCGAAGATTGGTAAAGTGGGTCATAACATTAAGTTTGACTACCAAGTCATGAAGAGAGCAGGTGTGAATCTATCTCCAGTAGGTTTTGACACTATGGTTGCTGCATTTTTGCTCAATCCAATTGGTCGAGCCCAAACGCTTGGAGCACTGGCCTTCAATGAACTGGGTATCGAGATGATCGACATTACAGAGCTGATTGGACCCAAGGGCAAGAATCAGAAGACTTTCGCAGAGGCTCCGGTGGACGAGGCGGTTATGTACGCCGCAGAGGATGCAGACATCACATGGCGACTATACGAACTGCTTGCGCCACAGCTCGAATCCTACGGAAGCGTGAACGAAGTGGCTCAGCGTATGGAGTGGCCGCTTATACCGGTCTTGGGGGACATGGAGTGCGCTGGGGTAGAGCTGGACGTAGACTTTTTGGCGGAGTTTGCTAAGGATATAAACTCCCGTCTGACAAAGATTGAAGAGCAGATTTGGGACTTAGCAGGTGAGAAGTTTAACATCGCGTCCACACAGCAGCTCAAGGTGATCTTGTTCGATAAGCTTAAGATTGAATCGGCTGAGCTCAAAAAGATAAAGACTGGAGTGTCGACCGCTGCCAAGGAGCTCGAGAAGCTACGGGGCGTGCATCCAATTATCGATTTGCTATTCGAATACCGCGAGTCCGCCAAACTTAAGAGCACTTATGTAGACGCGCTGCCATTACTTGTAAACGCGTCTACTGGTCGGGTGCATACGAGCTACAATCAAACAATTGCTCAGACTGGGCGCTTAAGCTCCACAAATCCGAACCTACAGAATATACCTGTACGAACCGAATTGGGCAGGGAGATCCGTAAGGCCTTTGTGGCCGCCAAGGGTAAAGTTTTGGTTTCGGCCGATTACAGCCAGATCGAACTGAGGCTGGCAGCTGAGCTGGCCCAGGACGAGCCGATGATCGAGGCGTTCAGAAGTGGGGTCGATATTCATTTACTCACAGCTGCCGAGATGTTCGGAGTGGATCCAAGCGAAGTTACGAAGCAGCAGCGATCTGGGGCTAAGACCATTAACTTTGGTGTACTTTACGGCATGAATCCACATGGGCTCAGTCAGGCTACAGGTATGGATTACGCTGAATCCCGAGCCTTCATAGATAGATACTTCGAACTTCGCAAAGGCGTAGCGGATTACATAGATAGGATTAAGAAAGAAGCGCATCAGAATGGCTACACCGAAACGATCTTTGGCCGACGCCGTCCGTGCCCGGACGTAAAGTCTAACAACTACATAGTGCGTTCAGCGGCAGAGCGGGCAGCGGTTAATATGCCTTTGCAGGGTACGGCAGCCGACATGATGAAGCTGGCTATGGTTAAGATACACCAGGAGCTGCCAGAAGGCGCACAGATGCTACTGCAGATTCATGACGAACTCATCGTTGAGTGTGGTGGGGACCAAGTTGAAGAGGTGGCCCAGGTATTACGGCGCGATATGCTTGGCGTGCATGCCTTCGGGGTGCCGATCGAAGTAAATATTTCAAGCGGCACCAGCTGGGGGAACCTGGAGGAACTATGATTCGCGCGATTGCCTTCGATTGCTTTGGAGTCTTGCTGGACGACTATGGCCATAATTGGGTGAATCAGTCCGCGCTTCCGGAAGATGTTAAGGCTAAGCTTCATGACCTTTTTCGCAAGCGGGATCTAGGCGAGATCGCAGATGACGAGGCCTACTACAGGGCGGTGGGAGAGGTTTCGGGGGTAGACGCGGACGTGCTGCGGGCACGAGAGCACGGCGTAAGCCCAATCGAGCCAATGCTATTTAGCTATATCAAAAACGAACTCGCACCGCGCTACGAGATCTACATTGCTAGTAACGCAAGCGCGAGCTTGCTCGATGAATTGTTGCAAAAGGAAGGCTTTAATACCATCTTCAAACACGTGTTTGTGTCGTCAAATATGGGTGTGGTTAAGCCCCAGGCCGGCTTCTACGAACAGATTTTGGCCAAAGTCGATATTCCAGCAGAAGAAATACTATTTGTAGATGACCGCCAGCGTAACGTTGACGGCGCAGTTGCTGCCGGCATGCAGGGCTACTGTTATGATAGCGGCCTCCAGGCCCTTAAAAGGCATTTAGAGGAGGAGGTTCTAGGTGGCTAATACTTTGGAGAAAAATCGTGATAGCGGCCGTGACGCCAAGACGCTTTATGGCGATGAAGTTGAGCGTAAGGAAAAATTTGACGCCATCCCCTTTGAGGACTTCAAGGGTTTGTTGGTGAAGGTTAATGCTAAAGTAAGGGGTTTAAACCCAGCACTCCATGGCCTAGATGGAAAGGGGGTTATTGTTGGCGATCTTGATGCTCCAGACGGACCAATAATTGAACACCGGCCACCAGATGAAGCTGATAAGTTGGAGCTGCTCGAGCATCTACACGCTGCTGCGCAAAAGGTTCCAGATATCCAGGACGCAGCCTTACTAGTATCAGCGGGCATAAATCAGATTCATCCTTTTGCCGATGGCAATGGTCGGGTTTCTCGTTTTATGTACGTTAATATGGCGGTGGGCGGTGGCTTTCTTCAAAAGCATATGGAAGAGGTGCTGGACGGGCGTGCTAGCATCGATATCGGTAGTGCCTTGCCCTCCCATTTCCTAGAGAAGTTAGCACGAGAAAGGCTTGGTCCTGTTGCGGACGACCGACAAATCAGGGCAGAGGCTGTGAGGGTGTTGTGCGATGCTTTTGTTGATCCAAAGAGCGTGCTTATGTATCCCGAAGATGTTCCTCTTAAGGCATACAGAACCGCTGCTCAAGCAGGGTTGTCGCTACGCGACTATATTGTCTCAGTAAGTAGTAATCTCATATCGAGTCGTCTCACGAAGCAATATGAGTGGGTATCAGACCCAGAAACAGGGGATAGAACGCGAACTTTTGTTGGCTACGGTGAGGACAGGAGGTTTAATGGGGATCTTTCTTAGCTAATATCCACGTTTCGCTCTTTGGCCCCATCGCTCCACCCAGGTATAATGAGGCCAAGGAGTGATTATGCCGGAGTTACCAGAGGTAGAGACAGTACGAATAGGCCTTAACAAATACTTGCCAGGAAAAACCATCGAGTCGGTTGATTTTGATTGGCCAAAAAGTTTCCCTAACGACCCCGTACAGGTAAATATGTATCTTATTGGTTCAAAAATTCTCGGTGTGCGCCGGCGAGCAAAAGTTTTACTCATTGATCTGAACAGTGAGTACACTCTGGTCATTCACCTAAAGATGACAGGCCAGTTGGTATATAGAGCGGGAGATGGTGAGCGTTGGGGGGCTGGGCACCCCAACGACAGCTTGATAGGTGAGCTGCCTGACAGGTCTACTCGAGCTACTCTCGAATTTACGAATGGCGACAAGCTGTACTTTAACGACCAGCGCAAGTTTGGCTGGGTTAAGCTCTACCCGACGGTCGAGGTGCCAGAAATTGACTTCTTCAAACGTGTGGGTCCTGAGCCGTTAGGGCCTGACTTTACGTTGGCTGAGTTCCGTAAGCGCTTGGCGCGGCGAACCAGGACTACAATCAAAGCCGCAATCCTTGATCAGTCGACCGTGGCGGGCGTGGGGAACATTTACGCTGACGAGTCCTTGCATATGGCTAAGATTCATCCGGCTACAAAAGTAGGGGACGTGTCCCCGGCTAAGATCGCTAAGCTGCACGAGGCTATCAAGTACTTTCTGCAGCTTTCGATTGACCACGGCGGCTCAAGTGACAAGAACTATGTGGATGCGGATGGAAATAAGGGGAGCTACCTAAAGTTCGCACAGGTGTTCCGCCGTGAGGGCCAGCAGTGCCCCGTGTGCGGCAGTGTAATAGAGAAGATTCGCGTAGCTGGCCGCGGCACGCATATTTGCCCCAGGTGCCAGATACTAAAGTAGCTATTGAAAAGTATTAACTATAGTGTTATAGTATCGTAATCATCCGTAATCCCTAATGCAAGGTAGGTGCGCAATGCCCAGGACTGATGCGGTGCCGGCTGTGAAGATGTCACTGAGTCTCAATCCGGCTACGGCCACCAGGCTGAGAGAGCGGTCGACAGATATGGAAAGATCTCTTGCCGCCTTGACCAATGATGCGATGAAGATGTACCTATGGTACCTGGAGGAGGTGAAAGACAAGGGCGGTGAGCTATTTATCCGTAGGGCAGATGGTTCGACTGAACGCGTTCATGTCTTGCTGTAGCGTTCTCTTGCGGTGCTTGCAGCCGTTGGCGACTCGGCTGGCTGGCTCAAATCCTCCGGGAGGCGAGCCGGCCAGCGGGGTCCTTTTTATTCTCGCCCTATTGACACATTGGGTAAGTTTGGTATAATATTTTTTGTCCCGCAAAACAAAAAGCCGGACGCCATCACGTGGGGATCGTAACCCCTTCTATCTAAAAAACGAACGGGAGAGACCGTTGCCGGCTCGGAAAGACGAGAATTGACCCCAAACCCGATGCCTTGCGCAGAACGGTGGAGTGGAAAGATCCACGGATCACCACGTAGGTTGATACGTAGGCAGGCCGAATCTCCTTGGCGAGAGCTGGGAACTAGAGGTACGGTTGGAGCAGGCAAAGCTCCTGACTCGAGCGCTCGAGTGTGTCTACGGCCCCCTGCCCAGGGTCACAGGAGCCTGCGCATCGCCATCGGCAGTCGGCTCACAGCCTTCAGCTCACAGCGACAGCGACATCCCGCGGGGAAGTATGCATGCCATGCCAACCGCACGTCGGCTTCGGCCGGTCCCGTACCAACCACCACGCTTCGGCGGGTGGAAGGGCGGGGCCGGCTGGGGCTTCTTTCGTTTTTGGACTTGAAGTCTAGGTTAGAAAGCCCCATACTAGCGGTTTTCACCGCACCCAATAAGGAGGTAGTTGTTGTGGCAGATCGTCAGGTGCTCAGTTTGTCCAGTACACAGTCCCGCGAGGAAACCTTGCAGGTCAGGGTCAATCGCGAGGAGAAAGCCATCCTCGAAGGACTCAAAGACAGATTCGGCGTGAATACAAGTTGGGTCTTGAGGTCTTCCCTCCAGACGCTTGGATGGCTCGTCGAGTGTGGTGCCCTGGAGGGGGGTGTCATCATTGTTCGGGCGGCTGATGGAACCGAGAGGGAGCTCGAACTTCGCGCGTGACGACTCGGCTGGCCGGCTCAAATCCTTCGGGAGGCGAGCCGGCCAGCGGGGTCCTTTTTATTTCAAGGGGTTGAAATTATCCATGCGTAGTAGCATACTTTGTGTGTCCACCCGTACCTCATAAGGAGGAAATACCACCGAGATCACCACTGACCTCGATACGTCGCTGACCGTCCGTCAGCATGCCCGCGCGGCAATCCGCTGGTGGTTGCCGCAAGATCCCATGACGAGGCAGCAGTTGGGGTTCGTTACCATCTTGCTCGCAGGCTTCTGCTTGCTTGCCAGCTTGGTGACTTGGAGCATGGGCCCTCTTCTGGTCTTCGTCGGCCTGTTGTGGTTCGTGCTCAAGCTGGTCTTGTTGTGGCGTGGTGCGGCCACCGTGCTCATACTGCTACTGGTGCTCATAAGGCTGAAGAGTCCTCTGAGGTGCCTGGCTAACTTTTGCCAGAACTATTCCAGTGAGATGGGGGCGGAGCGTCTCTTGCCGGGTGTCCACAAGGACTTCGAGCGCTCGCGGCGTCGGCGAGACTCGCGCAAGTATTACATGGAGCATGGCTTCTCGCGCAAGGAGGCCAGGCGTCATGCTCGCATGTGCCACTGACGACTCGGTTGGCTGGCTCAAACCCTTCGGGAGGCGAGCCGGCCGGCAGGGTCCTTTTTTATTTCCCAGTACAGTGTAGAATGGTCACATGATCATACCGCTAGAAGACCTTCCAGATATCCGCAAGAAGCACGAAGGCCAGACTATCGCATATTCGGGCGGTGTATTTGACCTCTTTCATATCGGCCACCTCGACCTAGTAAAACACTTGAAGTCACAGGGGGAAATTGTAGTTATTGGCATTACCCCGGATGACAGGGCAAGAGCTAGGAAGGGGGAAAAGCGACCAATAATTCCTCAAGAACAGCGGGCGGCTATTGTGGACGGACTAGGCGGCGTTGACTATGTATTTATTGCCCCGAGCCACACCCCGAACCTTGCCATTCGTGGGCACAAACTGCTTAAAGATCTAAAACCTGACTTTTTTGTCTTTGGTCAAGAGCATCCGGCCTGGTTCGAAGACGAAGAGTGGCTTAATGCTCAGGGCACTCAGCTCGTGGCAATTCCTCGTTTTAGTGAAGAGGTGTCGACAACCCAGATCATTGAGAAGATTGCCAAACTCTATACCTGAGGTAGGGTACAATGTAAGGTATGATTCTATTCTTTTATGGCGAGAACAGCTACGCAATGCGACAGGAAGTCGAGCGGCTCAAGCAGCACTATATTAAAAAGTCTGATGGCGACTTGAACCTCGAGGTAATTGATATGGGCGAGAAGAAGGCCGTTGATTTGCTCGATGCTTTGGCCGTGATGCCGTTACTCGCTATGAGCAGATTCATAATCGTGCGCGGGTTGGGGGATAACAAAAAGGCGACCGAGAGTATCGACGATATCTTAGCTGCAGTATCCGATACGACCGTTATGCTCATAGAAGAACCCAAGGTGGATAGGCGTAGTGTATACTTCAAAACGCTCTCAAAACTCAAACAGGCCAAAGAGTTCAAGAAGCTAAGTGATCCACAATTGCGGGATTGGCTGATTGCAGAGGCGACCAAGCTGGGCGGGAGCATAAACCCTGGCTTGGCTATGAACCTGATTCGCACGGTTGGCAATGACCAATGGCAATTAGTCCAGGAAGTCCGCAAGCTCGTGGCTTATGACCCTAACGTGTCGCAAGCAGCAATCGATGAGCTTGTGGTGCCGAATGTAGAGCAGACTATATTCGAACTAACTGATTCAGTGGTGGCTCAGAACTTGGACCGAGCAATGAAAATGTACAAAGCACTTACTCGCCAGGGGGTGGCTGATCAGCAGATACTCGCTATGTTAGTGTGGCAGTATAGAAATATCGTGCTTGCTAGCGACAACCTGGGTCGAGGGGACGGATGGATGAAGGACTTTGGTATTTCGCCCTACGCGGCTAAAAACGCCAGCCGAGTTGCTACGCGAGTGGCGATGGAAGACCTCAAGCACGCCTACAAGCTGATTATTGATGCCGATTACAGCATTAAGTCGGGTAACAAGGATAGCCGCGGCGCATTGCAGGACCTGATTATTGCTCTGTGCAGGAAAGACGAGCAGGCTAACTAAAAAGACCCTCAGATGAGGGTCTTTTTAGTAGGCGAGAAGCCTTTACTTGCTAGCTGGCTTTTTGGCAGCTGGCTTCTTTGAGGCAGTTGCCTTCGGAGCGGCCTTTTTGGCAGGAGCCTTGGCTGGTGCCTTCTTTGCGGCTGGCTTAGCCTTGGCAGTGCCTGGGTTCTCTGTGCCATATGGCTTGGCCGCTACGGCGTTGTACTCTTTGGTGAGCTGGCTCTTTTTACGAGCGGCAGTGTTCTTGTGCAATACGCCACGCTTTACGGCGCGGTCGAGCTTAGACACGGCAGCTACGAGGTCGGCCTGGGCCTTTTTAAGGTCTGCAGCAGATACATCAGCTCGGAAGAGCTTAATTTGCTTGCGGACTTCGGTCTTGGTTTCCACGTTGCGAGCACGTCGGACTTTTTGCTGACGAACGCGCTTAATGGCTGATTTGATAATTGGCATGTAGTCTCTTTCTTAGAATCAATTAAAACAGCGCTTATTATAGCGTAACTGGGCTCTCCTGTAAAGAGAGTGGGATAATAGCTGGGATGGGCATCCGAGGCCGCGAGGCCTCGAACACCGCCATCCGCTTTGCGACTTGGCCCCTTAGCGGGTGCAGAGGGGGAGTCGGTGAAGGTCTTCGCACAGGGTTTCTACGCCACTGAGCATGATGTTCCCGAACATGTCGAGCATGTGCTTGATCCATTCCAGGACGGACTGAACCGCTGGGCAGGTGAGTTTACATGGGCTATGCGTGCAATGCACGTTTGTACATCCTTTTGAACTTGCATAAAGCGGACAGGGCTATAAATACTAGCAAAGTTGAGGCTAAAAGTCAATGAGCTTATGGCATGGCGGCTTGTTATTCTGACCATCTAGGCGTAAAATTCGCGCAGGTTCGCAAGGGACTTTGAAAGCACAACTCTACGCTACAAAGGAGCGTGACGTGAACGAAAGCCAAATTCCAGGCTGGAGCGGCGAATCTGGGAAGGAGGATCCCAGTTGGCCAGACCAGGGCGCGCAGAAGCGTTTGATTCTGGTCGGGCGGTTGCTGACGAGCCTGATTGCGGGCACGATCCCCGCCATTCTCCTCGCCGGGTTCCATCCCACCGCAGTTTGGCTTCTCGCCAGCTGTGCGATCTTCTGGGCATTGGGCCCGATTGCCGAGCGCGTTGTAAAGAAGTTGTGACCGTGGCCCGGGGATTCGTCCCCGGGCCACAGACCTGTATACCTGTAAAAAGCTTGTGCTAGTATTGACAAATCACTCAAAAATTGCTATTATAGTGAATCTCAAAGGATTCTCATGGATTTAACACCCAAACAGCAAACAACCGAACTGATCCGCCAGGCACAAAACATACTTATTGTGACCGGTCGTGATCCGAATAACGACCAGCTGGCCAGTGCCGTTGGGCTTCACGCTGTGCTTACTAAGCTTGGCAAGGTTGCTAATGTGGTTATAACTGATCGTTTGCCTAAAGTTGCAAGCGTGCTTGATACATCTATGGTGGCCAAAGACATGCAGGGCGTACGGGACTTCATAATCAGCCTAGATATGCATTCTACTCAGGTGGATAAGGTCAAATACGACGTCGAAGGCCAGCGCTTGGATGTAACGATTACTCCTCATGGCGGGAACTTCCAGGCCAAGGACGTTAGCTTTGGCTACGGAGCATACCAGTTTGATTTGGTAATCGCTCTTGGCGTACCATCTCTGTCTAAGCTCGATAGGCTACACGAAGCGAGCCCGACAATCTTTGATGGATTGCACTTAATTAACATCGACTACCACCGTATTAATGATAATTACGGTAGCGTGAACCTGGTAGACACGACTGCTACATGTGTGGCTGAAATCCTTATTTCTACCATCGAATCACTTGGCCAGGGCATGATCGATGCGCCTATTGCTACAGCATTCTTAGCCAGCTTCATGTCTAACACTGCGAACTTTACTGCTCCAGCTACTACCGCTAAGGCACTTACCATTGCCGCCCAGATGATGTCGGCAGGTGCGAAACAGCAGGAGATTGTAAAGGCACTTGTTGCACAGGAACGTCAGCCACAGCCGAAAGCCCAAGAGCCAGCCAAGGTGTATTCTCAGCCAAAGCCAGAAGCTAAAAAGGTCGAAGAAAAACCTGCAGCAGAAACAGAAGCCTCGGCTAAATCGGACGATAGTGGTGAGCCAAAAGACGCGCCAAAAGATGAGCCAGCTAAGAACCCTAAACCGACAAACTCAGACGAGGATGCTCCTAAGGAGTCTAAAGACGAGTCAAACGGCTTAAAAAAAAACTCGATAAACCGAGCGAAGACGCCGAACAACCTGGAAAAAGCATTGGACGCTGGTCGGGACGAATCGAAGGCAGCAAAGGCGCCAAGTTCTCCATTCGAAATGAAGAGTCCACTCGAAGCTAGCTAGGCTATACTGTAGTTATGGCAAATGCAGAAATTACAGGTGAGGGTATGTGGTTGGTTCACAAGCCGACGGGCATTAGTTCGTTTGGCGTTGTGGCGCGCGTACGACGCATAACTGGCATTCGAAAGGTCGGTCATGCAGGCACGCTTGATCCTGAGGCCGAAGGATTGATGATCATTCTGGTTGGCAAAGACTACACCCGTAAGGCAGATAGCTTCCTAAAGCTCGATAAGACCTACGAGGTGGAGGCTAAGCTTGGCCAGACCTCTACAACAGGGGACCGCGAAGGCGAGCTAGCCCGGGTGTCTGATAAGCAACCAGACGAGGACGATGTCAGGCAAGCGTTACTCAAGTTCCAGGGAGAGATTATGCAGACGCCACCAGTATATTCGGCGATCAAGGTAGGCGGTCAGCGAGCGTATAAGTTGGCTCGAGCGGGCAAAGAAGTAACCATAGAGCCCCGCAAGGTCACCATCGCGCACATTGAGTTGCTGAATTATAGCTACCCCAAACTGCATTTTCGAGCTGACGTATCGAGCGGCACGTACATTCGTAGCCTCGTGGAGGACATTGGTGCGGCCCTGGGCACAGGTGCCTACATGAGTGCGCTCACGCGTACCAGGGTTGGGGAGTATAATTTAGATGACGCCGTACACCTTGATTAGGTAGGCACAATCTGCTACTATAGGATAACGATGTTACAAACTACTGAAAAGAAAACACTTATCAAAGCAAACGCCGTACACGGCAAGGACACTGGTTCACCAGAGGTTCAAATTGCTTTGTTTACCGAAAAAATCAAGCAACTTACTGAGCACTTAAAGCTCCACAAAGGCGACAATCATAGCCGCCGTGGTTTGCTTGCAATGGTGAGTAAGCGCCGACGACTTTTGGACTATCTCCAGAAGAAGGACGCTAAACGTTACGAGTCTTTGGTAAAGAAGCTCAAGCTTCGACGTTAATTTCAAGCAGTTCGTTAGACAGCCGTTTTTGACATAGATAGAACACAATAATTGCTCGTTTTGTAGGTGATAGAGTTAAGTGATCAAAAGTTGATCAATTGTCTCTGGCACTTATGAAGAGCACCTTTTGCGAAGACAAAGGGAGAATAGGAGACACATGGAGATAATCCACCCATTTGGTGGTAAAACTCAGCGTTTTACTACGCAGTTTGCAGGACGCGAACTAACGATTGAGACAGGTAAATTGGCATTTATGGCTGACGGCGCGGTAACAGTGCGTTATGGCGACACCGTAGTTATGGCTACAGCTACGACATCGAGCGAACCTCGAGAAGGTATCGACTTCTTCCCCCTAATGGTTGATTACGAAGAGCGCATGTATGCTGCTGGCAAGATTTCTGGCAGTAGATTCGTGAAGCGCGAAGGCCGCCCAAGTGAGCAGGCCATTCTAACGAGTCGATTAATCGATCGACCAATTCGACCACTGTTCCCTAAGGGGTATCGTAACGACGTTCAAGTAGTCGTGGTGGTATTGAGTGCCGATTTAGAGCATACACCAGATATCATCAGTATCATTGCCGCTTCGAGTGCGCTTATGCTCTCAGGCGCGCCATTTGACGGTCCTGTTGGCGCATGCCGCATCGGAATGGCGGGGGATGAGTTGATTGCCTATCCTTCAGCTGAGCAGCTAGCGAATAGCAAATTAAGCCTAACTGTCGCAGGGACCAAGGACGCCATCATGATGGTCGAGGCTGAAGCTAACGAAGTGGCCGAAGACGTAATCATTGAAGCGCTTGATTTGGCCAAGGAAGCCTGGCAGCCGGTTATTCAGCTCCAAGAGGAGATGGCTGCCGCTGTGGGCGTGAAGGCCCAGAAGTTCGACCTTCACATGCCAGAAGGCGAAGTTATAGAAAAAGTAGCCAAGGTGCTTGATGGCAAGCTTGGCGATGGCGTGCGCCACAAGGATGCCAAGCTGCGCAATGAATCTCTTGGGGAACTCCGCCAGCACGCGATTGATCAGCTAGCTTTTCTAGAAGACAACCCAACCGACGAAGCCAACGAGGATCGCTATCCGCGTGCCGAAGTGAAGGCTGCTTTTGGCAAGGTAATTGATATGGAGATCCGACGCGCAATTCTAGAGGATGGCGCTCGACCTGATGGTCGCGCTACTACCGAGATTCGTCCAATCAGTGGCGACACTGGCTTACTACCACGTACGCACGGCTCCGCCTTATTTACTCGTGGCAGTACTCAGGCATTGAGCGTTGTGACTCTAGGCCCAGCCAGCGATGCACAGCTTATCGATACTATGGAAGAAGACACCAAGAAGCGCTACATGCACCACTATAACTTCCCGCCATACTCCACGGGCGAGGCCAAGCCAATGCGCTCAGCCGGCCGTCGCGAGATTGGACACGGCTACTTGGCAGAAAAGGCGCTCCTAGCTGTTCTGCCTGATCACGAGGAATTCCCATACACCATCCGCGTTGTGTCGGAAATTCTGAGCTCGAACGGCTCCACATCTATGGCGAGTGTGTGCGGTTCTACGTTGAGCCTCATGGACGCCGGCGTTCCTATTCGCAAACCAGTTGCTGGCATCGCTATGGGTCTTGTACTCGATCACGACAAGCCTGGTACGTACATTGTATTATCTGACATTCAGGGTACTGAAGACTTTGCTGGCGACATGGATTTCAAGGTTGCCGGAACGAGTGATGGTATTACTGCGCTTCAGATGGACATTAAGGTTAAAGGCATTACTGTAGAGATTATGAAGAATGCCTTAGCCCAAGCGCACGAGGGGCGTGAGCACATCATGGGCAAGTTACTCGAGATCCTAGACGCACCACGACCAGAACTCAGCCCATATGCACCGCGCATTACCAAGCTCAACATTAATCCAGAAAAGATCCGCGAAGTTATTGGTAAGGGCGGCGAAATGATTAACCGTATTATCGATGAAACGGGCGTGGAGATCGATATTGATGACACCGGCCTCGTAATGATCGCTTCAAACGATGAGTCTGCGGCCAGGGCTGCCAAAGAGTGGATTGAGAGCCTTGTGGCCGAGCCAGAAGTCGGCAGAGTATATAAGGGAAAAGTCGTGCGAGTAATGGACTTCGGCGCCTTCATGGAAATTATGCCTGGCAAAGACGGCCTGCTGCACATCAGCCAGATTTCTGACGAGCGGGTGGAGGACATTAACACTGTCCTGAAGGAAGGCGATGAGTTTGACGTCAAGCTCGTGGAGATCGATTCACAAGGCAGATTGAACCTTAGCAAGAAAGTAATAGGCAGGGATTAGTCCGAGGGGCATGGTAAGCAAGCCAGATCAGCTAGAGGCGATTGCCAAGCGCATTCGCAGCCGCGAGCTAGATCTAGAAATTGCTAGAACGTGTCTCAACCCTGTGCCCGGCGAGGGTTCCCCAGAAGCAGACATTATGTTTGTGGGTGAAGCCCCCGGGGCACAGGAGGATAGGCAAGGACGACCCTTTATTGGTGCAAGCGGTAAGTTTTTGGGCGAGATGCTTGGTAGCATTGGCCTGAGCCGCGAGAAAGTATTTATAACCAATATCGTGAAGTTTCGCCCGCCTGATAACCGTGACCCGAGTAAACAAGAGATTAAGGCTTGCTTACCGTACCTTATAGAGCAGATACACGTTATTCGTCCGCGCCTAGTCGTGTTTCTGGGTAGACATTCCATGAATGTATTCTTCCCGAAACTAAAGATTAGTGAGGCGCATGGTGTAGCGATTAAAGACACAGTGCAGGCTGGAGACTTAGAACTCAAAGACCAGAGGTTCTTGCCGCTGTATCACCCGGCCGCAGCCTTGTATAACGGCAGTATGCGGGCAACACTCCTCGAAGACTTTGCTCGCATCCCGGAGATTATTAAACAAACCTCATTGTGAATAGACTTCAGGGTCTCTCGCTCCTAGCGGAATTAGAGATCAGGGATTCTGAACCACATTCAGAATGAACTCATAACGAAACGAAAGGAAATTCTAATACATGAGTAACGAATTATCATCACGACCATTAAGCGCAGCCGATTTGGGTATGCCGACCAGCAAGCCAGCCGCCCAGTCCGCTACGCCTGCGCGTGATACATTAGTGCAACCAACTGGCGAACAAAAGTCCGCACAGTCACAAGGTACCGGCAATCGACAGGGTAATAGTAACAACCGCCCGGGCGGCAACCGCGGCGGCCGACCTAATGGTCAAGGTGGCCAGGGCGGACAAGGCGGCCAAGGAGGTCGATCTGGGGGCAACCGTGGCGGTGGCGGAGGTCGTCCCGGCGGTCCACGACGTGGACGCGACAGCAAGGCCAACTTTGTAGTTGGGTCATTTAACCAAAACGGCAATGGCTCAAAGGTTGTACGTGCTCAAACGAGCAAGGCTGATGCTGGCAAGCTCAAAATCATCCCCCTCGGTGGATTAGGTGAGATTGGTAAGAACGTCATGGCCCTCGAGTACGAGGACGATATCATCGTACTGGACCTTGGCTTTGCCTTCCCAGGCGATGACCAGCCAGGCATCGACCTTATCGTGCCAGACGTAACCTACCTAGAAGAGCGCAAGCATAAAATCCGTGGGCACTTTATTACCCACGCACACGAAGACCACGTAGGAGGCGTACCATTCTTGCTGCCAAAGATGCCGGCTCCGATTTATGGTGCTAAATTCAGCATTAAATTCATTGAACGCAAGCTCGAAGAATACAAGCTTCCATTCAAGCCAGACCTGCGAATCGTAGATCAGGATGCTGGTGAGCGCATACAGGCCGGTGTGTTTTCAGTAGAGTTTATCCGCATAACCCACTCAATTCCTGACGCTTGTGCGCTTGCTATTCGTACACCACTTGGCACAATCATCGACACGGGCGACTGGAGATTCGAAGAGAACCCAATCGACGGCAAGCCTTCGAACAAAGAGCGCCTCAAGGAGTTGGGTGATGAAGGCGTATTGATGCTCATGAGTGACAGTACGAACTGTGAAGTTGTTGGTAAGTCACCAACCGAGCAGGGGATTGTAGAAACCCTCGACGAGATCATGATCCGTAACTACAACAAGCGGGCGATCATCGCATCGTTTGGATCGCAGGTGACTCGTATGCAGATCGTAGTGGACGCTACGGTGAAGGCAAAGCGCAAGCTCGTCGTGCTTGGTCGTAGCATGGTAAACAACTTAGAGCTTGCTATGAAGCTTGGATACATTAAGGTTCCGGCAGGAACGCTCATTAAGGGCCAGGAGATGAACAAGTATCAGGACGGTGAAATCGCGATTCTAACCACCGGTTCACAGGGTGAAGAGTTCTCAGCCTTGCAGCGCATGGGCCGTGGCGAACACCGCGACGTGAAACTCAAAGAAAACGACGTTGTAATCCTTAGCTCCTCGATCATCCCAGGCAACGAAGAATCTGTTTGGGGCATGGTAGACAACCTATTCCGCTGGGGCGCATATGTATACCAGTCGAGTACTCGTGACTTTGACGGACTCGGCATTATGCACACCACTGGTCACGCATGGACCGAAGAGATAGAAGAAATGCTGGATCTCGTACGACCTAAGTATTACCTACCAATCCACGGTGAGCTTCATCACCTCGTGCACAATGCGGCAATAGGTAAGCGCAAGGGCTTCGATGATGACCACGTGTTCGTTATCGAGAACGGTCAGACGCTTGTTGCTGACAAGGAGGGGATCAAGAAGGGACCAATCGTTCAGAACGGTATCGTACTGATTGATGGTAATGGTATCGGCGACGTCCAGGCAGTGGTGCTTAACGATCGTAAGGCGATGGGCTCAGATGGTATCTTTACTGCTATCGCTACGGTGGATCGCAAGACTGGCCGACTAACCACCAGCCCGGATATCATCTCCCGAGGCTTCGTGTATATGAAGGACAACGAAGAGCTGATTAACAAGTCACGCCAGATTGTTAAAAACATTTTCGATCATCGAGATCGAGCTACGCCAGCCAACTCGCTGGTTATCAAAACTCGCATGCGCGATGAGCTTTCAAATCACTTATACAAGGTGACCAAACGAAACCCAATCGTTGTGCCCGTTGTGATCGAAGTCTAGTATTGACAAAAAGGTAAAAATACTATAGAATAGTAAAACTTTAGCCTAGCTAAGGTACATTACAAGGATATAGGAAAGCAGGGTCCGGTAATGTGCGTTCTTCTCACGAGAGCGCACTCTACTGGACCTTGTTTCGACTAAGGATCAGTGTCGCCCCCATTCATCTATACGACCCAGGAGGTCATTGTGGCGAAAGTGGATCAGCCAGTCCGAGTCCAGGTTACGTCGGACAAGAAGGCTGGCACTGTCTTGCGTGAGAAGGAAGGCTCGGGGACGTGCGCGCAGTGCGGCGTCACCAAGAGCTGCTTGTTCTCCTACGACGACGAAGCCAAGGGCTTCTGCAACAGGGGCCATTGGCTCATCTACATCTTGTTGGGCGTCGGGGCGGGCGGCAGCCGCTACGAGGATGAGTTGGGGAAGACCCCTCGCGGCCATGTACGCCGGCACAAGAAGATCGTCAACAGCTGACCCGCGGGGGCCTTCGGGCCCCCGCACAGCCCACTCCTATGTCCTTGTTCTTCCCAAGCTCTTGAGCACCCTCAAGGTTTTAGGAGGAATATAAAAGGCTGCCACATTTCCTGGCTGCCTTTTAGTATATGCGGATTCGTCTTTCCGATCCGCCAGCTGGCGGACGAGGGATCTGCCGCCGTGGTTAAAGCTTAACTTTACCGCTTGAGGACTGGAGGTTAAAGAGCTTCTTGTACAGGCCGGTTTGATTGATCAGTTCGCTGTGGGTGCCTCGTTCAGCAACCTTCCCGTTTTTGAGCACCAGGATCTCATCAGCGTGCATAATAGTACTTAAGCGGTGGGCGATAACGAGCGCGCTTCGGCCAGTCATGAGCTTCTTAAGCCCATCTTGTACTAAGCGCTCAGATTCACTGTCTAGCGCGCTCGTAGCTTCGTCTAGGATGATAAGCTGTGGGTCCTTTAGGATTGCTCGAGCAATCGCTACACGCTGCTTTTGGCCACCAGAGAGTTTTACACCACGTTCGCCAACCAGGGTTTTGTACTTCTTTGGCAAATCTTGGATGAACTCGTCGGCATGTGCCTGTTTAGCGGCTTGTACAATCGCAGCCTTGTCGGCACGAGCATTCGCCATTCCAAGATTCTCATCAATCGTGGTGTTGAATAGCGCTACGTCTTGCATAACCATGCCAATATGTTGTCGAATGGAGTCTTGTGTAAAAGTACTAATGCTCTGACCGTTTATCAGTATCTGGCCTTCAGTAGGTTCAAAGAAGCGAAGCAATAGCTTAGTGATTGTAGATTTACCTGTGCCGCTAGGGCCCACCAATGCTAAAGTTTTATTTCCTTCGATTTTGAATCCAATGTTTTTTATAGCCCCCTTGTTCTTTTTACTATCAGGGTATGTGAAGCTCACATTCTTGAACTCAATGCTTTCTAGCCGTACAAGGGGGAGCGCATCCGACTTATCAATGATGGCGGGCTTTGTTTCTAAGAATTCAATCAGACGACCAGCTGCAACATCGGCTTCAGTTGTGGTCTGAACGATTCTTGCGATTGGATTGAGAGAGTTCGTTAGATTGGACGCAAAGTACGCAAACACAAAAATATCCGCGGGAGAGAGTTTGCCATAAACTGCGGATATAGTTGCGATCGCGATCGCC
Source organism: Patescibacteria group bacterium (assembly GCA_052034495.1). Taxonomy (GTDB): domain Bacteria; phylum Patescibacteriota; class Saccharimonadia; order CAILAD01; family JADZBC01; genus CAYPSN01. Next base: position 18,938 of record JBPOIL010000010.1, on the reverse strand, counting down.
AGAAACTGATAGCTTTGGCCCAATATGTCTCGTGCTGTATTGTAGCGTCTCTCTAGTACATTTGTTTCTAGTTGAAGGCCAAATACTTCTTCATTGTAGCTATTATATTTTTTTTGGAGTGCATCTTCTGCCGAGAGTGAGCGCACCATGGCAAGATTGGACAACGTTTCTGACAAGAGGCCCATAGAGCGACTTCCTGCTTCTTGCCATTTTTTGTACATTGGCCTTGTTAGGCGTAGCTTCTTTGCGATTACATAGATTTGAATAGGTGCAAAAACTATACAGAATATTAATGCAGAAAGGGGACTCTTTGAGAAAATCACGATAAACGCGATAATGACGAAAATGACATTAGATAACACATAGCTCGCGGTACCTATCCAGTTTCTGAATTGGCTGACACCTTCGTTAATTCGCTGAATGATCTTTCCAGCCCCCTCATGCTCAACATGGGAAGGGGTGAGGCTAAGTGTGATTCGGAACACTTTATTACGTACTTTGTGTGCTACTTCTACGCCAAGGACATTCTGATATTTATCTTGGAAAAACATAGCGATATTACCTATGAGGCCTGCGGCGAGGATTACGGCAAGCCAGAATATAATTTGTGGAGTAAGAGATTTGCTCCCCGCAGAGTTACCTATAACAGTTATGATTTGTTTTACCACGAGTGGCATAACTGATTGCATGACGGCAACAAGAGTACTGACGAGGATTACTCCCAGCAGTTTCCAAAAATAGTTATCGAGATATTTGTAGAGTTTAAATAAGTTCTTCATACCACCTAATGGTAGGCAAAATGGTTATATTTGACAAGTCTTGTAATTATTGTACGGCTGTGCTATAATGGAGACTAACATGAGGGTGAATCATGCATAAATCATCTAGCACAGTGCGCCAGGAGAGCCTATAATAAGCTAATGGCTAAGAAGCAGCGCAAGGTAAAGAAGAAGGACAAGGCAAAGCTGCCGCGCGAGCCGCGCATGGAAATCTCGGGCGAAGCAAAGCGCGAGATAGCAGCTATTGTGCTTATAACCATCGCAGTGTTTTTAATTCTATCTATGATCGGCTTTGCCGGCAGCTTGGGTGGATGGATATTTATGGCCGTCAGCTTTGTAATTGGCTTGGCGGCTTTTGTGCTTCCATTCGCACTCCTGCTTATTGCTTGGGTTCTATTCCAGCCCGATAAATACGAGTTTAAGCCCAATAACCTCTTCGGCACGATCTTTGTATTCGTCTGCTTGGCGGGTCTGGCTCATTTAATCTTTGCTCCAGAAGGCGTAGACTTCGCCACTGTCGGCAGCGGTGGCGGAATGGTTGGGCTCGGCCTGAGCTCAGCTATGCTGCCAATACTCAACAAGCCAGTTTCTATCTTTATCTTGACCGCATTACTCATGATTAGTCTTGTTGTGGCTGCCAATACTCGAGTTAAGGATTTGTTTAAAAGCTTCCTGGCTCTTTTCCACCGCGAGCGTAATAGTGAAGGCGAAGTTGTGGAGCAAAGTGAGTTTAAGATTAACACCACGTTGCCTATAAAGGGTTCGGTAGGAGAAGAAGAGCCAGAGCCAAAGAAGAAGGCCAGTGTGATGCTCACAAGCGTGGACAAGGACTGGGTCTATCCTCCTTTAGACTTAGTCAAAGCAACCTCCACTCAAGCTGATCCCGGAGATGCCAAAGCCACCGCCAAGCTTATTCAGAGTACCTTCGGCGACTTCGGCTACGAAGTCGACATGCACGGTGTAGACGTCGGGCCGACGGTTTCCCAGTACAGCTTGCGTCCGCCGAATGGAGTGAACCTAAACAAGATTACCGCACTTGACCGCAACCTTGCGCTGGCCCTCGAAGCCGAGCAGATTCGTATTGAGGCCCCAATTCCAGGAAAAAGCTTGGTTGGTATTCAGGTACCAAATAAAAAGGCAGCTACCGTGCGCCTGGGTGACATTCTTGCTTCAAAAGAGGTGAGCGGCAAAGGCACCAAGTTAACCTTTGTGCTTGGTAGGGATGTGAGCGGCGAGATTATCACGGCAGACCTTGGCAAGGCGCCCCATTTACTCGTTGCTGGTGCGACTGGTGCCGGTAAGTCGGTTATGATTAATACCCTCATCACGAGTTTGCTGTATCGCAATTCACCCTCCGAACTCAAGCTTATCTTGGTTGATCCAAAGCGCGTTGAGCTTGGCTTGTACCAAGACATTCCACACTTACTTACCCCGGTTATTGTCGAGCCTATGCAGGCAATATCGGCCCTCAAGTGGGCAGTGGCCGAGATGGATCGACGCTATAGGTTGCTTCAGGATCATGGCAAACGCGGCATTGATGAGTTCAATGCACAGAAGGACGTTGATAGCATGCCGTACATTGTAATCGTTGTAGACGAGTTCGCTGATTTGATGATGGTTGCCGGCAAAGATGTAGAGGCACTTATTCAGCGCCTTACACAGATGGCTCGTGCCGTCGGTATTCACTTGGTACTTGCTACACAGCGCCCAAGTGTGAACGTAATCACAGGTATTATTAAGGCGAACGTGCCGACTCGCGTGGCCCTTACCACTGCTAGTCAAGTGGACTCACGGACTATTATCGAAATGGCCGGTGCGGAGAAGTTGCTTGGTAAGGGTGATATGCTCTTTGCCAGCCCAAGCTTCATTAAGCCAAAACGTGTCCAGGGTGTGTGGTTGAGTGAAGAAGAGGTTAAGGGGGTAGCTGACTATCTACGTAGTGCTCGCGAACCTGAATATAATGAAGAGGTATTGGCTCAGTCTGTGCGCATAAAGGGCGTGGGCGGCGGAGACTATGACACGGGCGAGGACAACTTGTTTAACGACGCAGCAGAAGCCGTTATTCAAGGCGGCAAGGCCTCGGCATCTTACCTTCAGAGACGTTTGAAGGTCGGCTACGCTCGCGCGGCGAGACTCATGGATATGCTCGAGGAACAGGGCGTAGTTGGGCCACCGGATGGTGCAAAACCACGAGAGGTGCTAATTAGTAGCATTGACGAACTCGGCGGCGGGGGAGGCCTGAGTGACTCCGAAGACTAAGCCAATTGCAGAAGCACCAAAGAGTCAGCCGACTCCCAAGCGAGTCGCTGATTTTTCGTTGGGTGAGTTATTGGAGCGCCGTCGTGAAGAGCTTGAAATTACCATTAAGCAGGCAGAGAAGGAGACTAAAATCCGCAGTAGCTACCTTGAACGAATAGAAGCAGGAGCTTACGATAAGTTGCCTGATGATATCTATACCCGTGGCTATGTTAAAAACTATGCAGACTACTTGGGCTTTGATACAGCTCCACTGCTGAGCCTGTACAAAAAAGAGCGTCAGGCTTCATCTCAACGTCGTGGCGCCGACCGCAAGCACGCCGATTCTCCCGCACTAGGGCTTAAGCCACTTGGAGCTCCTAAGTTTGTCGTTACGCCAAAGAGCTTGCTCGCCCTCATGGGCGTTGTGCTCATCGGGCTCATCACGACGTACATTGTATGGCAGTTGAGTGTGCTTTCGGCTCCACCAGTGCTCACGGTGAACAATCAGGAAAACTCTACGGTTAAATCGAGCATCGTATACGTTACGGGCAAGACCGACCAAACGGCAGAACTATTTATAAATGATACAGAGGTCTCTACTGGTGCCGATGGGTCGTTCCGTGAAAGGGTAACGCTAGTAGATGGCCCGAACCAGGTGAAGGTAACGGCCCGCAGCAGACTTAATAAAAGTACGACTATAGTCAGGACGATTAACGCTGACTTGCCGGATGAAGAAAAGGTAATCGGCAGCACTTCGGCCGTTGCTGGTGGCGTGGAGGTGGTCGTGCGTATTGGGCCTGACACGGCAAACATTAGCGTGAATGCGGACGGCAAGGACGTATTTAGTGCCACTATGGTCGCCGGTAGTGAGCAGATCTTTAGGGCAAACGAAACAATTAAGGTATCAACGAGCAATGGTAGCTCCACACAGCTGATATTGAGCAACACAGTGGTTACCAAAAAAGACTTAGGCAAGGTCGGTACGACAGCTGAGCCAAAGAGCGACATTGTGTTCAATAAGGACACGAGGGTGGAATAGCTCTTGGTCTGGTATAATCAAACCTGATATAAGGAGGCCCAACCAATGGCAAAAGATTTTTCATTCGATGTTGTAAGCGATTACGATTTGTCCGAAATGATAAATGCGATCGATCAAGTAGGGCGGGAGCTGCAGACGCGTTATGACTTTCAAGGCACAGGGGCAAAGTGTGAGTTTGTACGGGATGCAGGCACCTTGGAGCTAGAGGCGAACTCGGACCTTAAGGTTCAAACGATTCTTGATGTGGTCGAATCTAAGCTGCTTAAGCGGGGAATCAGTCTAAAGGTGCTCGATAAGTCGGGGGAGATTGTGCAAAGCGGTATGGTCAGCAAGCTGACTGTTCCATTGCTCAAGGGTTTAGACCAGGAAAAGGCAAAGAAGATTACGAAGCAGATCCGTGATGAGTTCCCAAAAGCCAAGGCTCAGATTCAAGGTCAGGAAGTACGCGTGAGCAGCACGAGCAAGGATGACTTGCAGGGCATTATGAACTCACTCAAGGCGGCGGACTATGATTTCCCCGTGAGCTTTACGAACTTTAGATAATGAAAGAGGACATTGGGTTCCAGTCTCGCGGCGAGGTGCTCTCTGCGACTGTGGCCACCCCTGATAAGCCAATAAAAGGAGCATTACTACGCATAAGTGGCGGCTACAATGCAGGGTATAAGCCGGCTGAATGGCAGGACCAATTGTTAGGGCGAGGCATCGCAAGTTTCACTTTCGACTTTGCTGGAGTAGGGGGTAGCTCCGGAGAGCTATCTTCTACGAATCTCGAGACAAGGCTGGCAGATGCGCGGTCTGCTCTTGAGTATTTTAGGGGCAGGCTACCTGAGGGCACGCCAGTGCACGTTCTGGGGGTGAGCATGGGGGCTCCAATCGCAATCTGGCTGGCTGGAGATGTTGAGCTAGCAGGGCTTATACTCGCCGTTGCAGCAGCTTACCCTAGCGGCTCTCACGACAAGGACTTCGGTGAGCCATTCTCTACAGCGATTCGTGGCGAAGGTCTCTGGAGGGATTCTGTAGAGTTCGATATGCTAAGGGCAATTAATGCTCCTCTTATGCTCGTGAATGCACTTAGGGACGAGGTTATACCCGGCGCAATAACTGACAATTACACTAGTATCGTCGAGTCTAAGAATGGTAAGGTTGTCGACTATGATGTTCATCATGCGTTTATGCGCCGCATAGAAAAAGACAACGACGTTAGGGCTCAGTTTTGGGACGATATTGCCGACTTTATTTTAGACGCTTGACATGTACGTATAGTGTTCGGTATTATTCTTACATCAAACGTTTTAAGATGTAAGGAGTAAGTAGTGAGTACAGCAACAGCAGAAAAGTTAGTAACGAAGAACGTAAAGGTGGAGAATACAAAAGTAGTGAAAGACGACAAAGCAGAATCTAAGGCACCAAATGGAGAAAAGGCAGCACGACTACGTGCGGTTGACCTTGCGGTAGAGCAGATTGAACGCCAGTTTGGTAAGGGCTCGATTATGAAGCTTGGCGAAGGTGCCAAGGTTCATGTAAAGACCTTTTCGACAGGGAGCTTGTCCCTCGACATTGCGCTGGGTGGAGGCATCCCCGAAGGCCGCATCGTAGAGATCTATGGCCCAGAATCAAGTGGTAAAACTACGCTGGCGTTACACGCTGTAGCAGAGATTCAAAAGAAGGGCGGTACAGCTGCATTTATAGACGCCGAGCATGCCTTGGACCCAGAGTATGCTGGCAAGATCGGAGTAAACCTAGACAATCTCCTAATCTCGCAGCCAGATAACGGCGAGCAAGCATTAGAGATTTGTGAGACACTCGTGCGCTCTAGTGCGGTTGATTTGGTGATCGTAGACTCTGTAGCAGCGTTGGTACCTCGTGCCGAGATCGAAGGCGACATGGGTGACGCCCAAATGGGTCTGCAAGCTCGGTTAATGAGCCAGGCCATGCGTAAGCTCACAGGTGTGATTAGTAAGTCCAACACCACAGTTATATTCATTAACCAGCTGCGTATGAAGATCGGTGTAATGTTTGGTAATCCGGAAGTTACCGCAGGTGGTAATGCTCTTAAATATTACGCATCTGTACGACTCGACATCCGACGTAGCGAGCAGCTCAAAGACGGAGATACTCCGATCGGAAACCATGTAAAGGTGAAGGTCGTAAAGAACAAGATTGCCGCTCCGTTCAAAGTCGCTGAGTTTGACATTATGTATAACGAAGGAATCTCTAAGGCGGGGGATATGATTGACCTAGCCGTTAAGCACAGCATGGTGGTTAAATCAGGAGCTTGGTACTCGTACAAGGACGAGAAGATTGGTCAAGGCCGTGAAGCGGCAAAGGCCTTCCTAAAGGAAAACCCTAAGGCCATGGAAGAGATTGAAAAGGCTATTCGCACAGAATTAGACATTAAGTAGCCTCCACTTGGCTTATGCCGCAAATTACCAATATATCGTCACAGAAAAGAAACGCCGATATTTACAACATAGAGGTGGACGGCAAGTTTGTATGTGGCTTGGGGGCGCTCGAAGTAAGCAGTAGGGGGCTGCGGGTAGGCCAAGCCATAGAGGTAGCGGAGGTTGATCAGCTTATTGCGTCCTCTCAGGGTGCAAAGGCATATAACGCAGCGCTGAGGTATCTGAGCTATCGACCGCGTAGCGAATTTGAGGTCAAAGACTATCTGGCTCGCAAGGACTATAGCCCCGAAATGCTTTCCGCAACTCTAGATAAACTCATGGAAGCACGGTTTGTTAACGATGAAGACTTCGCTCGGTCTTGGGTTCGCAGCAGGCAGGCTGCTAAGCCAAAATCAAAGCGCGCACTCAGCGTTGAGCTTGCCAAAAAGCGAGTACCACGCGATATCGTAGACATGGTGCTCGCCGACGTGGAGGACGAAGATGAGCTCTCTTCCCTGAAGGAAGTTGCTACCAAGAAGATTAGGTTATCCAGGTACTCCAATGACAAACAAAAACTGACCCAGTATCTTCTGGGTCAGGGCTATAAATATAGTGATGTGCAAGCTGTGCTCGAAGAGTTAGCGGCTCATGACGACGAAACGAATTACGGTTCCAATAACAGCTAACCACATAAGAGCTACGACCAAATCACCCTCCTCACTTAGATCCTATTAGTATAGGCTAGGCTATGTTCTTCGGCAAGGGAATCGTAAGCGATTTACGTACTCGGTTGCGCAGGTCGCGAACAATGATCTTTTTGCTCTCGGTGCTGACCACATCTGCTAGGTCGATAATTTGCTCTTGCTGCAAGGGGTTCCCGAATATTCCTGCAGTTACATATAGCTTGGCTATCTGCCAGCTTGTGTCATCGATTGCGTAGTTTGTGACTTTGCCAAGCTTTTTGCGGCTCTCCGTTACGACACTACAGCCTATGGGGTCAAAGTTCTGGGCTATGAGCTCCTGGTGCCGCAGGAGGTCGTCTTTGTCGGAAAGCTTTTCTTCAGCATCGATAATTACTCGTTGTCCGCTCACGAAGCGAATGTCACTCGGCATAAGGTACGACCTGCCTTGAAGCTCATCTATCGCCAGCAAACTAACAGCTAGCTTACTGGGATCTACCACGAAACTGGTAATCCTGCCACATGGCAGCCCTGATTGTACGCTGGCTACGGTGGAACCAATAAACTGTTCACGGAATATAAGCATGAGCTTATTATAGCGCGGGATAAGGTTGACCAAAAGGCTTTTATAAGGTAGAATAGCTCGGTATTAACTAACCTTTTTGTTGTAGCGCACCTAGAGCAAAGACTACAGCAAAGGCCGACAAAGTCGGCCAAGCCAAAGAAAGGATTACAGCGACATGCGTAATTATGAGATTGCTATCGTACTGCACCCAGACCTCGAAATCGACATCGAAAGTGCAACAAGCAAAGTAGAGAAGATCATTGAACTTGCCAAAGGCAAGATCGTCAAAAAAGATAACTGGGGTAAGCGCAAACTTGCCTATAAGATCAAGAAGCAGGATTGGGGCATCTACGTGTTCTATAACGTACAGCTAGACCCATCAGCTGTAGCTCAGATCGAAGGAACACTTCGCATTACCGAAGAAGTTATGCGTTATCTCATCGTTTCATTAGAAAACACGCGACTTGTGAGCAAAACTACTCAGCAGAACACAGAGCCAGAGCAAAAAGACGGCGAAAAAGAGAGTAAAGTAGAAAGTACTAAGGAGGACAAGTAATGGCACAGGGATTCAACCAGGCAATCGTAATGGGTAACCTAACCCGGGACCCGGAGCTTCGAACAACACCAAGTGGGCAGTCTGTAGCAGGCTTTGCAGTCGCTACCAACCGCAATTGGACTGATCCGTCAGGCGAAAAGAAAGAAGCAGTGGAGTACCACGATATCGTAGCTTGGGGAAAGCTCGGCGAGCTTGCCAGTAACTACCTTTCCAAAGGACGCAAAGTGCTCGTAACTGGCCGTTTGCAGACGCGCTCTTGGGAAACTGATGGCGTAAAGCGACAAAAGACCGAGATCGTAGCGACCGACATTAACTTCCTGGACCGAGCCGGCGATGGCGGTGGTGAATACACTCCTGCAGCGAACCAGGGCCCAACTGAAACTAAAAAGCCTGCCAAGAAAAGCGATGATGTAATCATCGAAGACATGGGCGAAGGCGAAATTAACCTAGACGATATACCATTCTAAGGAGAACATGATGGCAGAATACCGAAAGCAAAACCGATTCTACTCTGAAAAGATTAGTTTTATTGATTACAAAGACGTTAAGCTCTTGCAGCGATACCTAGGCCCAACCGGCAAGATCGAATCCCGCAAGCGCACCGGAGCTTCTATGAAGCACCAACGAATGCTTGCAACCGCACTAAAGCGCGCGCGCCACATTGGCTTGCTGCCATACGTAGTACGCTAGGAATAGCGCATGTACGGAATCACCGACCTACGTAAAGACACACTAATCGACATCGACGGTACGCCATACCGCGTAACGGAGTATTCGCATACCCAGATGGGCCGTGGCGGAGCAACGGTGAAGGTAAAGATTAAGAACCTTATCAACGGCAGCGTGCTCGAAAAGTCGTTTAAGAATGACGAAAAGGTCTCCCCGGCGAGCATTGATCGAGCGCAGCTCCAATTCCTCTATGCGAATGGCAAGGACCTTTCGTTCATGGACATGGCTAGCTTTGACCAGTACGAAGTGCCAGCTGGCTTGGACGACGCAGTGCTCAAATACTTTCCCGAAGGCGCGGAAATCACTGGGCTCATATACAATGATCAGGTGATTGGATTTGATTTACCTAAGAACACCGTTATTAAAGTTACTGAAACTCCTGGCGGAGCAAAAGGTAACACCTCGAGTGGCGGCACCAAGCCCGCAACACTGGAGACTGGTATAGAGGTCCAGGTGCCGATGTTTATTAAGGTTGGCGATGGGGTCAAGGTTGATACCCGCACCGGACAATACCTAGAACGCGCGAAGTAATTTGCTAGTATCTCAATAGCAGAATAGAGCCACATGGCCTTTTTTGCTATAATCCAAATTATGATTATAGGAAGAGAAGGTGGCTTAGGCGCCAAAAAAGAAGCAAAACCCAAACTGAGCCTGTCGCCTCATGGCGATACTAGTCCTGTGCCCATGGAGCCAGAGCCCCTTGGGGCCACAATCGATGAAGACATGTCGACTGATCGCTTAGGCGGCAGTAGGCTCGTAGCCAGTGGAAGATTAGGTGAGAATTTAGCTGAGTCTCGAGAGCAGCGTTATACTGAAAGAGTCATGTTGAATGTCGCTCGTATTGAGTCTATGAGCAAAGTATCTTTAGAGAGGTCATTTCCACTTGCTGACTTAATGTCGGGGGATTTTGAGATTTTTCCTAATGACGGTGTTGTTGCCCCAACACATTCGGCCAACCGGCGCTTAGCGCAGGCTGGGATCAGAAAGGGCGCAATGCTTGATTCTAAATCTGGAAAGCGAAAACTGGGTTATGGTGTATTTAGGCCTGCAGGGGAAGAGATCTATAGCCCTCCCGACACAGGCTTACCGAGGTGTAAATTCTATCTCGCGCTCGGCTCAGATAATGGCGACCCTGTTACTTTGCAACAACAAGAAGACTTCTTGTTCGAGCTGGTTAAAACTGCAGTTGAGTCTGGCATTGATATTAGCTGGAAGCATGAGATTCACGGGTATGACCAGCCGTGCATCTACACTTATCAACCCGAAGCACTCGCGACGATTATTAAAGAGCTATATTCTAAGTATGATGAATCGATGTGGCGCAATGTAGGCCGAATCTTCCAGGGACAAGTAAGCGATACAATACCCGTTGAGCATATTGGCTGGGTACAGGAGCCTGGAGGGATTGGCGGTGGAAGCTCCCATAGCACCAGAATGTTCGCGCTAGGCAATGAGTATAATGCCATGTTGCACGCAGGGAAATCCAGTCACGATGCTTATGTAGCGGCCTGCGTGGCTGTAGGGGTGAGGCCTGACATGCCCTGGCTCCTTTCTACTGAGGAAGAGAATAGGATTCTAGAAGTACGAAGAGCCGTCTCTGAATGAGGAAGGAGAATTAGCTACTAAATCTAAACACTACAACGTCGCCGTCGTGCATGACGTAGTCTTTGCCCTCTAGGCGAGTTTTGCCGGCAGCCTTAGCTTCGGCGAATCCCCCTGCAGCAATGAGGTCATCATAGCCGGTGACTTCTGCTTTAATAAAACCTTTTTCAAAATCAGTATGGATTACTCCAGCAGCTTGCGGGGCAGTAGCGCCAACCGGAATTGTCCAGGCGCGAGTTTCCTTTGGCCCGGTCGTTAAGTACGTTTGCAGGTTGAGGATGCGGAAGCTAATTTGTACCAGGCTATCAAGACCGCTTTGTTCTTGGCCCAGGCTTTGGAGTAGCTCACTGGCTTCCTCGTCGGGCAGGTCTTGAAGTTCTGCTTCGATCTTGGCACACAGGAAAACAACGGGGGAGTTACCAGCTAGTTTGGCTAGCTCGGCCTGCTTTGCTTTGTCCGCCAGCCCAGCTTCATCGAGGTTAAACACGTAAATGAATGGCTTGGCAGTAAGGAGCTGCAGGTCGGCGATCGATTCTGGTAGATCGCTATACGTGTGGCTAATCAACTCGCCATTATCAAGGCTTGCGTTGATTTGTTGTAATTCAGCAACTATCGCGCCAGCTTTGGGATTGGTCTTGGCTTCGCGCTGTGTGGCTTCAATGCGCTTTTGCACCGTGGCAATGTCGGCCAAACACAACTCAGTCTTAATAGCATCAATGTCGTCCTGCGGATCAACTTTACCCTCTACGTGAATTACGTTGTCGTCATCAAATGCCCGCACGACTTGTACAATCGCATTCGTTTCACGAATGTTCGCGAGGAACTTGTTACCAAGTCCTGCTCCTTCAGACGCCCCACGCACAATGCCGGCGATATCCACGAATGTTACAGTTGCGGGTAGGGTGTCGATGGAGCCGGATATACCAGCTAGCTTTGCCAGGCGCTTGTCAGGCACGGCTACAATACCAACGTTTGGTTCGATTGTGGCGAACGGATAGTTGGCGGCTAAAATGTTGTTCTTGGTTAGGGCATTAAAAAGTGTGGACTTACCAACGTTCGGTAGTCCCACGATGCCGAGGGATAGACTCATGTAGATAATTATACCAGGTTTAGCTTGAGATTGACGCCTGGCTGGACTATAGTAGTACCATAAGCTTTTTATCTATAGATGAATGATATTACTCCACCCAAAAAGACTTTGAGTGAGGCAGTTGCTCAGGCCGACCAGGCGCCTGTTGCTTCTGCCAGCAATGTTATATCAAAACGCCGCCGGTGGCCGAAGGTTTTACTTGGTGTAATCGGCCTAGCATTGGTCATCGGTGGCTATATGGGGTGGCAGACTTGGAATAATAGAAACTATCCACCAAAAGGCACGTATGCAATCGTTGGATCGCAGACGGAGAGCCAAAAGAATTTCGATGAGATTACGGCGGCTTATATTAAATTCGACCAACAGAGCGCTGCGGGGAAAGATATTGACGCCAAGAAGGTTGAGCGTAGGGCTGCAGATGAAGTTGTGCTGAGGCTTGGCCTACAGGTAGAAGCGAGTAAAAGAGACAAGCTTGACTGCACGCAGCAAAAAGTCGACGAGATTATGAAGGATCGCTATGTTGCCGCCGGCAGCAGAAATGATTTTTACAGCCAACTAAGCGAACGATATGGCTGGACAGAGCAGGTGACTATGCATCAAGAATGCCTCGAGTATTACAAAGAACAGCTAAGCGGCGAGCTAATATCTGGCCATGAATTATTTGGAGTATACGTACGTTGGGACATTGCCCTAGGGCAGCCTGATGATGTTAAGGAGTCCGTAGAGCGTAAGGCTATCGCTAAACTGACCAATGATTTCTTGCCGATGTTCGAGGCAGACAAGTCGGATCAAGATATCTCTGCCAAAGCCGATGTGAATGAGGCAAGCACTGACGAGGAATTCAATACCAAGGTGGTATCAATCGATGAGCCGCCATCAAGGATTATCAAGCTCGCACGCTTCAATAATGAAGTATACAAGACGTTCCAGCAGTACACAGAAGGAGAGGACGAAACAGGCTACGTAGACGGGCTGGCGGAAGGCTCTCATACCAAGGTGTTTAAATCCAAAACGGGCTACTATGTAATTTATCGCTCTACTAAGAAGTTCGCAGGGGTCTACGAGTCGTATGAACAAATGCTAAGTAAGGTTTTGGAGTCTGCGAAGGTAAATAGATCTTACGACCAGCTCCCACCAGCTGAAAAAGCCGAACCAAAGCCGCAGGAGACAAGCCAAGGCTTATCCTGGGTCTCGAAGTTGCTTGGAGGCGCTCTGCGTGCGATTACTCCTAGAGCTGAAGCGGCCACACCAAATAGCATTACTTGCTATGGTGATTCGCACAAGCTGCCGTTCAGCATAGAATATCGTGACGCAGCAACAAAAAGCATTATCCAGAGCAATACGGGGCAGATTAAGGTTACAAGCACAGGAGATATTAAGACCCCGTGTAAGGATGAGCCAGCTGCTGGTACAAATGCCTTTGGAGTCAATATTGCGTACAGCGGCATCAACAACGGTCAGATCTCTTATACTACAGGGCTACACCCTAACCCGTGGAGCTTTGGTTTAACATGTTATACATCATGGCGCTTTAATTTCAGCGCACCGACTGGCTACGAAGAGCTTTCGAGTGCTGATTACACGAATAAGAATCGCTTCTACCTTAAGACCGAGTATGCTTCGAGCAACTACGCGGGCTATACCGCATCAAGTATTGCAGGGCAGTACCAGATTCCTTCGCAGTATTATGCAAACATAGCTAATGGGGCCAAGGGCTTTACGATACGTGTTTACTTTACAAAGAAACCACCGCAGGAAGGGCCTAAGGGGCAGATATGGTCTTTTTCAAAGTATAAGAAGACGAATGGTGAGTATACTACTAGCTACGCGTTTCCGAATGACCCTTTAACTGAAGATCAAAAGAAGAAGTTCTTTTGCCTAAAGGGGCTAAAAGAGTTTACTCCCTCGGTGGACTATTCAACGAGGTGCTCCGCAGATATGGTTAGTGGCCTAGCTCAGCCGTCTAAACTGTGGGGGGGCTCTCAGCCTGCTGATAAGCTCAATACGGGGGTTTATAGCGCAGGCATATATGGCGGCCTGACGGAGTATTCGATCGCTAAGATAGAGGTCACATACCCAGCTCAGTGCCAGTCACATGTCGCCGGCAAGGAGACGTTTAGTTCCGTCGGTGCAGTTAAGGTCCGCGTATGCGAAGGCCAGACTCCGACAGTGGTATTCTACTTTGATCCACCTGGCACTGCAGCCCGGTTCGGCCCATGGCTTAAGGTTCAAAGGGGCAATGTGTTGTCGCTTGGCAGTATCGTCGGCCAAAGCAAAACCATTAATGGCGGAGCCGGGCCCGGCAATCAAGAGGCCGAATACTTAGTGATGGCTGTTAGCTCTATGAACTTCTGTAGTCCGTATAGCCTTGGTAAAGTGACGGACACGGCTAGCTGTCGATATGATCTTGGCTATGAGTCGAATACTGACTTCGATGCGAATACCGATAAAGTCATCGCCGGTGTGGAAAAGATCTTTGAAGGAGGTGGATACACAGGCTCGTGTTCTTCCGCAAGACCGTACAAGGTTTTTATGGACATGAAGAGTACATTCCAAGCAACTCAATCAAGTACCAATAGTGGCTTCGGCGGTACGCCCGACTGCCCCGTGATAGGCAAGGTGGACGCCACCTCATTTGCGGCTCAGCACTACTTTACGCAAGACAGGGCTACGATTTACGTTGATCAGGACTTGACGATTACGGCGAATAACATAGTACAGTTTAGTGGCGGTGGCTACACTTCAATTAATAAGATTCCAAACGTAGGGTTAATTGTGAAAGGGAATGTGACGATAGGTCCAGGAGTAACCCAGCTGGATATGTCTATCTATGCGAGCGGTAAAATAAAGACATGCTCAACTTACCCCTCTAGCGAGTGCAAGAATCAGCTCAAAGTAAGGGGAATGTTGGCAGCAGGGAAGGGTTTTGAGTTTGGCCGTAATGCCTATGGCTCGTCAGCGCCCGCGGAACTAATAATCGGATCTGGGCTCGTCGAAGCTTTTCCGCCTCCCGGATTCCTTGATCTGTATGGCCAGAACGTGAAAGGGGTCAAGTACCTCACCACTAAAGGGAGCCCACGTTTCTAGTCCAGGCAGTTGTAGGATTATCTAAAAACCACCTATTGAGTTCATAGTACTTATGCTAATATAAGGTATATGAGTTTATTCACTGAAGAAGAGAATTTTTTTGGGCTAGACCTAGGGGCTAGCAGTATTAAGCTGGTTCAGCTCAAGCAGATGCATGGCAAGCCAAGCCTGCTTACCTATGGAGATATGGAATTGCCACCAAACCTGTTGGCTAGTGATTCCCCTGTGGACCAGGATAAGCTAGCTGGCATGATCAAACAGTTAGTGGAAGACGCGCGAGTTTCTACCAAGAATGTAGTCGCGGCCTTGCCATCGAACTTTTCCTACGCCGCCGTAATTACAATGCCAAAGCTTGGCCATGATGAACTAGCAAACGCAGTTCGGTTCCAGGCAGACAAATACATCCCTATGGCGATTGATCAGGTTAAGCTTGATTGGGCTGTGTTGGGCCCTAAGCCGGATAGCGAAGACGAACTTGAGGTTCTGTTGGTAGCGGCTCCGATTTCATTAGCCAACAAGTACTTAAACGTCATGCAGAAGGCCGGCCTAGAGCTATTGGCTCTGGAGATCAACCCGATTGCGCAGACACGCTCTTTGCTGCCGTCCGAACATGACCCTCTTATGATCATTGATTTTGGCTCTGTAGCAACAGATATGGCAATTGTAACGGGTCAGGCGCCACGCCTTATTCGTTCTGCAAATGTTGGTTCGCGAACCATGGTGCGGGTCTTGGCCCAGAACCTTAGTCTGGATGAGGAGCAAGCCGAGCAGTTCATGCGCAAGTTTGGCCTGGTTCATACCAAGCTCGATGGCCAGGTATTCAATGCTCTTAAGCCTGCCGTGGATGGCGTTGTGCAAGAGATTACCAAGTCGATCAATTACTTTCATGAATCAAACCCAGACTTAAAAGTGTCAAAGCTCATCATTACTGGTGGCACGGCGGCTCTTCCGGGTCTGCCCGCATACCTAGCTAACACTACCGGAATCACAGTGGAAATCGGTAATCCCTGGAACAATATTAGTTATCCTGCCAACTTAGAATCTAAGCTGACGCCATTGTCGCTTACGTATGGTAGTGCCATTGGCCTGGCTATGAGGGGGATGGTGTAGTATGGCTGTGTTAATCAACTTGTTGCCAGAGGCCAGACTCGCTAAGCTCCGCGATATTAAGCGCAAGCGGCTAGCGACTACTGTTATGATCGTGGTGTGTGTCATTGTTCTGACCGTTATTGGTACCTTGCTAGTCCTCATGGCGTATAATGCTACTGTTTCTGCCACCAATAAGGGAGAGATTAATGCCCTGAATGAAGAGATTGCCAAGTCAAAGGATATGGAGCAACAGACTGCGACCATCCAAGAGCACTTAGCTTCGTTCTATTCGCTCAATAGCAGCCGCCTGTATGCTAGCGAAATCTTCAGCAATTTTGGCAACACAATCCCATCCGACGTTACGGTATCAAGCTTTGCCCTGGCAGACGATTATACAGCAACTATTAGTGGTAGCACCTCTAGCATTAAACAGGTAAGTATCTTCTCCAACGCTTTAGAAGAATACAATGTGAACTTTAAGCCACAGGAGAACCTTGATCGCAAGCAGCTCTTTAGCGATGTCAAGATTACTTCTGTAAGTAAAGACAATACTTCATCTAAAGTGACCTTTAGTATGACATTCAAGGTAGACCCGAGCTTATTCAAAACGAAAGGAGGTAAGAGCTCATGAGCCCACAACAGCAAAGCACAGCCGAAGCTCCTAAGCGTGTTGAGCACCCTAAGACACCTGTTTCGATTAACGACAAGTTGGCGGCAAAGAACTTCCTGACAATTATGGCGGTAGTCACGGTCGCCGTGGTTATAATCGGGGGTTACTTTATCTATCAACTCGGTAAAACGTACGTGCGTACCGCAAATGAAGTTAAGGCCCAAGATAAGCAGATTTCCGCATTGAAAAAGAAGCAAACTGATTTAGAGACACTAAAGCCGGCCTACAATAGTATTATCCAAGAACCAGCCGGAGGTATTAGTGACGCCGAGCTTGTACTGCGAGCAGTACCGGTCAGCGAAGACTACAAAAGTTTAATCGCATCACTCGAAAAGATCGGACAAGAGAGCGGGGTCAAGGTAACTTCGGTGAGCCAGACCGCCAGTGCTGCCACGAGCACAGGCACTACTGGCCAGGCTAAGTCATTTGGCTTTACGGTTAATTTAGAGGGCCCTTACGACAAGATATTTACCTTCCTGCAGAACACTGAGCGATCGGCTCGGGTTATGAACTTCTCGAATATGACGCTCTCAGGCAATTCAGGCACAGTAACCGCCAGCTTGAGCATGAAGACTTACTGGCAGTCACCAGCCGACATTAGTGATAAAACGGAGCCTCTGCGATGAAAAAACGTGACATCATTACCCTCATAGTTTCGGTTGTGATATTGCTTATTGCTGGTGCGCTGATCTACCGTTACTTTGTCCCGCCTTCACAAAACAACGGGGTTCAGGTGGTGGTGCCTCGTCCGGTTCAGACCACATTTGATCAGCAGCAGCTAGATACTCTAAAAAATGACGTAACCGATTTTACACCTGACATTACGCCGACCGATTCAGCAGCCAAGCCAATAATCCAGTAAAGGGGCGTAACCGTGCTTTCTAGCGATACAGCGCAGAAGATAGAGCAGATCATCATCGACAATAAGCTCGTCGATGATGGGGTTTTACGTGTAGCGAAAGAGCAGGCCAACAGCATGGGCAAGACCCTGATAGAGGTGCTTGTTGAGCGCAAGGCAATTACAGACGAGGACAGCACTAAGCTCATTGCTCTGACGAGCGGTACCCCGTATGTCGACCTCAAGACTCGGGAGATTGACCAAAAGGTATTAAAACTTTTACCTAGGGACGTAGCTTCGACCTACATGGCGGTACCATTTGCCATGAATGGTGCAAAGCTGCAAGTCGCTATGGTTGATCCATCGAACCTTCAGGCAGTTGACTTTATAGCGCGTAAAACAGGCTATAGCTTAGAGACGTTCATGGCAACAAAGCAGCAGGTCGATGCCGTATTGGGCAACTACACGGAGGGCCTAGGTGCCGAAGTCGCGCAAGTGCTCGACAAAGCTGCCACCACTCAGCAGGCGGCTACTGACGCTCAGACCGAGAAGAAATCATTTAAAGACTCGGCTAAAGAGGTTGAGAATTTGGTGCAGGATGCGCCGATTACGCGCGCCCTCAACGCCATACTTGAATACGCGATTAACTCAAAGGCATCCGATATTCATATTGAGCCGCGCGAACAGGATCTAAAGATTCGGTTTAGGATAGACGGTATCTTGCAAGACGCCATGACATTGCCCAAGACCACTGAGCCCCCATTAATCTCTCGCATTAAGATCTTGTCTAACCTAAAGATTGACGAGCACCGCATCCCCCAGGACGGCCAGGCGCAATACAAAGTAGCCGATCGCGAGGTTGATCTGCGTATCGCGATAGCGCCGATTACCTACGGCGAGCAGGTAGTGATGCGTATCTTAGACAAGAGTGAATCACTTATGACCCTAGATAGCCTTGGCTTCCGTGGCAGATCCCTACGCCTGATCGAGCAGGGTATGAAAAAGCCCCACGGTATGATCCTCTCAACTGGGCCAACCGGATCCGGTAAGTCCACTACGCTGTATGCCGTTATCCAAGAGATTAAGGACGTTTCGATTAACATCGTAACCTTGGAAGACCCGGTAGAGTATAAGATGGACGGTATAAACCAGATCCAAGTTAACAGTGCGGTTGGGTTAACGTTTGCGTCGGGTTTACGCTCGATCTTGCGTCAAGACCCGAACGTAATTATGGTAGGGGAGATTCGTGATCACGAGACTGCAGACTTGGCTGTACAGGCATCACTTACGGGCCACGTGGTGCTTTCTACCCTCCATACCAACTCTGCATCCGGAGTCCTTCCTAGAATGCTCGATATGGACATAGAACCATTCTTAATAGCTTCGACTATTAATACTGTCATCGGGCAGCGCTTAGTTCGTAAGGTTTGCGAAAACTGCAAGAAGCCGTTTGAATCAACCGAGGCAGCTACGCAAATGATCAACCGAGCTCTAAGTTCAGTATTGCCCAAGAGCGAGTCAGAAGCTGCCGCGAAGGCCGAAGAACTCGGCTACGACAATTTGCCAATCTATAACGAAAAAGCTTATACTTTGTA
>JBPOIL010000003.1:0-83389 GCA_052034495.1 Patescibacteria group bacterium | reverse complement strand
ACACCAAGGAAAATTACACGTTAGGAGCATTGATGACAAAAAGTAACGCCACAGCCGGTTCGAATGACTTTGACTTTGCAATATCGATGGCGGAATTGGAGAATATTACCGCCTACCTTGAAAGTGCGGATGTTGATTTGGATGAAGCCATAAAAAAGTTTGAACGTGGTTCGAAGCTCGCAAAAGAGCTCAAGGACTACTTGGCCAACGCCGAAAATACGATCGAGCAGCTAAAACAAGATTTTACCAAGTAGCTTTCTGGACATAATCAGTTAAATATGGTAGAGTATGTATCATGAGTGCCAATATTCCAGACTACTATGTTGCCTTGATCAAACAAAAGGCAAATCTTATGAATGATCAGCAAGCGGTCAGGGTGTCGCAGGCCATAAGCCAAGTGATCAGTACAAGCACCACGCCAGCTCAGTCGAATGCATTTTTCGCTTTAGCCCCTACGTATTTACGACCCCACAGACAGAGCTTCTTTGCTTCGGTTGGGAATTGGCAGCGGCCAGTAAGTGCAAAGCCCGCTATCGAACAGCTCTCCGCTCGACTGCAGTTAACGGACGCTGAAGAGGCAAAGGTGCTACTCAGGGCGTATTTCGGCGCTATTCGCACCCTTGTTGCACGTGATATTGACTCCAAAATCAGCCTAGGCCTGCCTAAGGAGCTGGCTGCATTATACCTACAGTCTAGGAGAGGATAAGTGCAGGAAATCGAGCTTGTTCATCAGCACGACAAGCTAGTTTTTCCGGAAGTACTCTTTAACAGGCCGATTTCAGGCTTAGGGCGCTTGCATATATTGCTGCTTGCGGGCGAGATATCGCAGCTTAGCATCTTTAGCCAGGTTTTTACCGCGCTCACAGCACTTAGCCTGAATCCCGATTGTGTCGCCATGGAAAGCGAGCTAACAAATAGCTTTCTTCCCGTTGGCTCCACCAAGATCCACGTGGACAAAAAGTCCCATCAGGTCCTCGAAACCGCACAGCTTATCGAATCGTCCGAGGATTCAAATCTCGTAATTATGTCTCCTGGTAGCAACTTAACGAGCAGTAGCCATATGCTCTATGAGAAGATAATGGACCAAACTCAGGCCCCTGTAATAATTACAGACGAGGCTGTAGGGATCTATGCGAATTTACCTAGGCAAGCTCGCTCTAGGGGCAATGTGATGTTCATTCTGAGCCTACAGGGTCTTAAGATGCTGGAAAAATCGCTAGAGATGCATGTGGAGGATAGGCCTGGGCGCGGCATCTACAATCTACTGCACCACATGGACGCAGTACAGAGGGTCGTAAAGGCAGATGTAGTCTGTAGGCACGAAGGTGTCGTACTTGTCCAGTCGCAAGACTCATCCAGGCGTTGTGGCGTAGTGCACCTTGAAGTAAGTAATACCGAGGCCTACTCGGGCCTCCTAATTGGGCTTATTGCTGGACTCACGACAGAGCCTTCAGCTGCTTTCCGGGGCAATTTAGAGAAGGCTATGACCGCAGGGTACCTGTTTAAAATGATTACGAGCGCCTCCAAAGAGCTTGCCGACCCTGTTCGGGCAACTGCCCTCATCAAGGATACTATTGCCGACGCCCTCGGATAGCTCGGTTTTCCCATTAGTGCCGCACATATAGTCCTTATGCTATGATTTGGTCATAAGGAATAATGTATGACTCGCTATCATCGCCATTTGCATCATAAAAAGCGTCGCGTCCTCATTGCGAAGAAGCAGGCCAAGCCACTTGTCGTGGATAGGCTTACCTACGGAGCTGCGATACTTGAGCCAATCATTACTATCCCGCAGGTCGTGGTAATCTTTCAGCAGAAGACTGCTGCTGGCGTATCGCTCTCATCGTGGATTGGCTACGAAATTCTTACGGCCATTTGGCTATGGTACGCAGTCGTGCATAAGGACAGACTAATATTGGTCTACCAAGGTTTGTTTTTTATCGTCCAGGGCCTGGTGATAGCCGGAGCAATTATGTACGGGGCGGGCTGGTAGTGTGTGATAATTACTGGTGCCAGAGGTGGGACTCGAACCCACAAGCCTTGCGGCACACGATTTTGAGTCGTGCGTGTATACCAATTCCACCACTCTGGCAAAATGCTTAGCTTCAATAGCCATTCATAGAGCTCCTGTATTATAATGGATGAGTACAAATATTGTCTATGACTGAACAAAAACCCGAATTCACCCTAAGCGTCGAAGAGATGACTCAAGGCCAGCCAATGCAGCCACTAGAGCCTGAGTCTATTGGCGCGCAAGAGCAGCCCCAAACCGTTTTTGAGCCAATGCAGCGGGCAGAAAGCTTTTCGCCGCCAGCTATAGTGGCCTCGGCACCAGAGGGCACTGTGGTAAGCTCCCCCAATGCAGAGACCACCTACCCCGCGGCAAGTGCAGCCATGGCGGCCAATTTGGCCCAGACACAGCCAGAACCCCCAACGTCAGCCCCACCACAGCTCAATTCAAAAGACCGAGCTGTGCAGCTTGCTCATCAGCACAAACATCGCCTCCGGCCAATTGGCTACGCACTCGGTGGGTTCCTGCTTTTCATCGTGCTTTTTAACTTCCAGCTCATAGCTCAACAGATAGGCTACTTCCTAAATCCACCTAAGCCTGCCGAAAATATGGCGCTGCAAGATCCAAACGCCGTCACTACGAACGCTAGTATAGTCTCCCCAGAAAGCGTAATTATAATACCCAAGATTAATGTAAGCGCGCCCATAGTGTATGCAGATTCCGTGGCAGAAGATGAAGTAATGAAGGATCTCGAAAGTGGAGTTGTTCATTATGCCAATACCGCCAAGCCTGGCGAGAATGGCAACGCAGTCATATTCGGTCATTCCTCGAACGACTGGTGGGAGTCAGGCGATTATAAATTTGTTTTTGCTCTTTTAGGAAAGCTTGAGGTTGGAGACCAAGTCCAAGTTAACTATTCTTCTCGCAAGTACGTATATGAAGTGACTGAGAAGAAGGTTGTCGAACCCTCGGAAGTTTCGGTACTCAATCCTACTCCCAATCCAGTCCTTACCCTCATTACGTGCACCCCGCCAGGCACAGCATGGCAGCGGCTTATAATTGTGGCTAAGCAGATCCAACCTAGCCCGGACGCAGAGCCAGTCGAGCAAGTGGCGTCAGCACAGAAGCCCGGTCAACAGCCAGTCGAAAACCCTGCCAAGCCAGCATCCATCCCGAGCAACGCACCGAGCATTGGTGAGCAAATCGGTAGCATATGGACAGACGTTGTTGCGTTCTTTACGCCAGAGCAACGAGAGCAAACTGGTAACCAAGAGGACAAGCCAGCTGGACCGCAGCGCTTACCGGAGGTTAGCTAGCCGGCAGCGCCGAGTTAATATTGTTAGTCTTGAGTAAGTTTAACTTCTTTTAAGAACCCTGCGTTTGTATAGAAGATAATGTCATCGCTGCGACGGAACGAACTAAAGCCCACATTGTCGCCTCGGTCGCTAATAATCTGGTCGTTCTGGCCGTCATAGTCGATTAGTCTTAACTGCCCATTGGCCACAACTATAATATGGTTGTCGTCGTACCAGGACCAAGCCTGAAGACTTGCCAAACTTACTCCAAAATCAAAACGTTCTGCCTGCTCTAGGTCGTAGGTTTTGAGCTTGTCGCCTGCGTTGTATATGATTCTTTGACCATTATTGCTAATCGTGTAGGCTGTGGCAGACTTTGACAATAATCCAGTGAGTGGTTTTTGACCGTTAGGATCGCGGATAATAACGAGCTCTTTCGTCTCAAGGGCGAGCATGGCAATGTATTCGCCCGCGCGATCTTCATCTCTTTTAAGGGAGTATGTTGAGCTCTGAGGTATGAGTATCGGCCGTCGGGACTTATCGCTATTTGAGCCGTCGATACGCCACAGGGCGTTCCTGGTAGAATTTGCGTCCGGTCCAAGCACCGCGAATACTTGATTATCATACGGGGTAAAGGCCAGAACGTTCTGTGCAAGAACAGGCCCAAGAGTTTGGCTTGCAATATCAATTCTACGCAGGGCTTTTTCTGGGCTTAACCAGTAGAGTGCATTATCGTCAGTTGGGTGGAATACAAAACTCCCACCACTAACCTGTAGATTGGCCGTGAGGTTCAGTGATGAGTCCTTATCCGTTATTACGATAGTTTGAGTAACAGTGCCGCTCGTTTGCGTAATAATTTGACGCGAGCCTTTTTCGTTAACGCGTAGATCGGTGATAGTTAGCGGACCACTATTGGGCTGCGGGGTATATAACTTCGTAGGTGTTTCTGACCCATTAAGTTGCCAAACGGCCGTTTCCGGCTTAGTAGAAATGGCAAATGACCTACGTTGGTCTCCGGACTGGACGATCTGCGCGAAATTATACTCTGGCAGCCAATCCTGATAACCCAGTTTTTGCGGTAGTAACAAGGCATAATTTGCAAAACTGACCTGTTGGGCTTCAACAGTAAGTGACTTTTTCCAGACTCTAAATTCTGGCCTCACAAGCTCAATGTTCATGGGCCCCAGTTGAGCGTTTGTCAGACGGTATGGTGTAGCATTCTTATTTCTGGTGCCGTTAATGTATATGTCAGCGCCATTCGGCCGAGAATCGATCAGTACAAGCCCAGACTCCTTAATTTGCCCCGTCAGAAAGTCGTATCGGTAGCCTTGCGCCATGGCCACGAGGAAGATACTGCCCAGAACCATCGCAAGGATGGCAAAGATATAGGTGAGTGCTTTTTGAGTCTGCTTAGATATCATGAGATTGTCTAGATTATAGTCTTAATTATTGGTTTTGTTAACTATTCAGGGCATGGTGCCGTATGGCAACGCCTGATACAATGATTCGACAAATTATATTACCCAAGGAGAGCACGTGTCTAAACTCATAGTTAAAGGACCATCCGTACTAAAAGGAACGATTAGAGTGGCTGGTAATAAAAATCACGTGCTGCCCATGATGGCCGCATGTCTGCTGGTTAAAGGGGTTACGAAGCTGCATAACGTACCTCATATATCAGACGTTGAAGTTATGACGAGTATGTTTACAAACTTGGGTGCCACGGTTGTTCGCAGTGGTACGACGTTGACGATCGACTCAACCAACTTAACTGCTTCAGATGCGTACCTACAGGATGCTCGGAAAATGCGAGCCTCCCTCCTTGTCTTGGGCGGCGCAATTGGCAGACTCGGCAAGATATCAATTGCACAGCCTGGCGGAGACATTATCGGGGCGCGCTCCCTGGGTGTGCACGGACGTATTTTTGAAGATCTAGGCCTTGAAATTATTACAAGTGACACGGGCGTTAAGTTGACTGGCAAAGTAGAGGGCGACTGCGTCGTGAATGCTGAGCGCACCGTCACGCCTACCGAAAACGCCGTTTTGGCGGCTGTGTTAGGGAAGGGTCGAAGGCAGGTCAGGCTGGCTGCACTCGAGCCTCATGTAGTCTCTCTGTGCGAATACCTGAATAGCCTAGGGGCTAAAATATCCGGGATCGGTGGTTTTGTACTGGATATAGAGGGAGTCGATTCTCTCCATGAGGGTGAAGGCACGATAATCCCGGATCAGCTCGAAGCAGGAACGTTGGCTATTGCCGCTGCCGCCGGCATGGGGGACGTAGTGATAGAGGAGTTCGTGGCCAGCGACCACGACATGCTACTTCTCAAGTTCGCTGAAATGGGAGTGAACTTTACACTGATTAATAACAGGACGATTCATATAAAGCCTTCACGGGCACTTAAGGCAGTCGATATCCAAACACAGCCGTATCCAGGCTTCCCAAGTGACCTGCAGGCTCCATTCGCAGTACTCATGACACAAGCCGAAGGTAGATCTGAGATATTCGAAATCATGTATGAGGGCAGGCTGAATTACCTCTTTGAACTGCAACGCATGGGTGCGGAAGTAGGCATTGAGGGCCCTCACGTTGGTTTTCTAAAAGGCCCGACAAAGTTGCATGGTACCGATGTGATTAGCTTCGACGTCCGTGCGGGAGCTACAATCTTGCTGGCCGCGATGATCGCCGAAGGAACAACGGTTATTGATCGAGTTGAGCACATTGATCGAGGCTATGAGTTTATCGATAAACGACTCAATAGCCTTGGCGCAAGCATGGAGCGGGTAGATTAGCTGGCCTTGCCCTCATCCGCTTGCTAAAATAAGGCTATGTTTAAAAAACGCATTGCAATTGATCTAGGGACTGCCAACACGCTTGTTTATGTTCCTAA
Organism: Patescibacteria group bacterium; assembly: GCA_052034495.1. GTDB lineage: Bacteria > Patescibacteriota > Saccharimonadia > CAILAD01 > JADZBC01 > CAYPSN01. Next base: position 77,195 of record JBPOIL010000003.1, on the reverse strand, counting down.
AAAGGGCATTGTCGCCAACGAGCCTTCTGTCGTTGCAGTCAGTGTAGATGATAATCGGATAGTCGCCATCGGCAACGAGGCGCGCGAGATGCTGGGTCGAACGCCGGACATTATCACGGCTTCTAAGCCGCTGAAGGATGGCGTAATAGCTGACTACCGAATTACACAGGCCATGTTGCGACACTTCATTGATAAAGTCAGCGGTAGCTTCCGTTTAGGAAGACCCGAGCTGATGATTAGCGTACCGGCTGGAGTTACATCGACTGAACGGCGAGCAGTTATCGACGCTGCTTCTGCTGCAGGCGCCAAACGCACGTACATTATTCGCGAACCGGTTGCCGCAGCTATTGGAGCGGGGGTGCCTATTGCTGCTCCAGCAGGAAACTTGGTAGTAGATATCGGTGGAGGAACGACCGAGGTTGCAATTATCTCACTCGGAGGCATCGTAGCCCAGAACAGTGTGCGCGTAGGTGGTGACAAGATCGACCAAGCCATAGCAGACTATGTTCGTAAAAAGTACAGCCTCGTCGTAGGGGACCAAACGGCCGAAGAAATAAAAAAAGAGATCGGCAGCGCCCTGCCACTCGATAAGCCTATGACTATGCAGATTCGTGGCCGCGATATGGTTGCTGGACTGCCAAAAACAATTACACTGAACTCTACTGAAATCACCGAGGCAATGAGTGATTCACTTGATGAAATTATATTGGCAGTTCGAGCGGTACTTGAGCAAACACCACCGGAGCTTTCAAGTGACATTATAGATCGCGGTATGGTTATGACGGGCGGCGGGGCTCTGCTGCGCAATATTGACAAGCTCATGACAAAGGTAACGGGGGTTCCAAGCTACGTGGCGGAGGAGCCCTTGTTATGCGTCGCAAAGGGCACCGGGATCGCACTTGAGAATCTAGACGATTACATGCGCAGTGTGATTAGTAATCGATGAAATCTGCCACACCTACACTGCCATCTAGAGTTCTGAACGGCGGGGTCGTAGCACTTTTGGTTGGAATGCCGTTTCATGCAATGGCGGCTATCTCTCTCGGGTACTTCATCGGTGGCCAAGCTTACTGGCAGGCCTGGAAAGAGCTGCTTATTATAGGCATGATCGGCTTGGCTGTCTTCATCTTCGCATCAACCAAGCGGCGCACCTTTAGGTTCGACACAGCTAACACTAGTGCACTTATGCTCATTGCCCTTGGTCTATTTATCACGATCATTTCAGCTGTTCCGGCAGTCCAGGCGGCTTTTGGGCTGAAAGTGGTTGTATTGCCTTTGGTACTGTATCTGATCATGCAGTTGGGCAAAGTGCAGTTTAGTGAGGGTGCGCTAAGTAAGTTAATTCTGTGGCCTGCATATGTTGTTTCAATATTGGCGATCCTGCAGGAGTTCGTAATTCCTTTGAACTGGTGGAGTGCCATTGGGTACAGTGAGGTTACGATTCGGCCACTTCAACTAGTAGACCCAGCAGTAAAAAGTATACGAGCTTTCGCGACTCTAGGCGGTCCAAACCAAATGGGCGCCTACCTGATCCTGCCGACACTTTTAGGCGCCGCTATGTTCTTCAGGACGAAGCAGATTAAGTTCGGTGCTGGTGCCATACTGACATTTTCTGGTATTGTTTTTTCGTTTTCGCGCAGTGCCTGGCTCGGAATGGCAACTGCGGCTCTCGTGGCAATAATCGTTTTTGGCAACCGCTTGATCAGGTTCGCCACTGCTTTCTTAGTAGGCGCTGCCATAATTGTGCTGATAACAATAAGCGCTACATTGCCGGCTCGTTTGCAGAATACCCAGCTACAATACTTCTTGCTTCACGGACGCTACAGTCAGACCCAAGAGATTGAAGGCTCGGATTCGGGCCGCATAACTGCCCTCAATACAGCAGTTGAATCCGTCAGAGACCACCCATGGGGCAATGGGCTCGGTACGGCTGGGCCTGCCAGCTTTCGTTCCGCTCAGCCGGTTATTACTGAAAACTGGTATCTGCAGGTAGCTATAGAAATCGGTATTCTGGGCGTTGTATTATTCCTGCTCTTCTTTGGGGCAAATGTTTTTGAGCTGGTACGCAGCAAGGACCTCTTTTGGCAAGTTCTGGCAGCAAGCATTTGCGGCCTCCTTGTTACCAATCTGTTCTTGCACGCTTGGGCAGATTCTACGCTTGGGATTGTTATTTTTAGTTTGATGGGGATCGGGAGGAACCGCAGCGCATGAGAGTTGCAGTTGTGCATGACTGGCTCAATCAAAAAGTAGGTGGCGCGGAGTTTGTGCTCTTCGAGATTATGAAACAGTATCCCGAAGCCGATCTTTTTGCTCTTACCTACAATCGTAAGACGTTCCGGCCATACCTAGGCATGCGTAAGGTCCGCACGTCATTCCTGCAGCACATGCCACGCTTCTTGAAGCAGCGCCCGCAATACCTTCTGCCGCTTGTGCGGCGAGCGGTGGCTTCGTTTGATTTTGCTGGCTACGACTTGGTGATTTCAAACTCTACTGCCTGGTCAAAGAACGTGCGAATTCCGGAAGGGGTTAAGCATCTGTCTTATTGTCATTCTCCGGCCCGAATGATTTGGGATAGTTGGCCTGGCTACCTCGATACGAAAGACATTAAGCACTCATGGCTAGGCTCACTAAAAAGGTTCTTCATAACCAAGATGACGTCTCAGCTTCGCCTATGGGACTATTATGCTGCGAGTAATATTGACTTGATTGTCGGCAATAGCCGCTACATCGCCAGGAGGATTAAGAAGTTCTATGGGGTTGAAGCACCAGTGCTCTATCCGCCCGTAGACGCTCCAGCTCGAGATCATTTGCCCAGCGAGGAGCCTTACTACCTGGTTCTTTCGGTGCTCAGTAGGTATAAGAATATCGATTTAGCCGTAATCGCTTTCAAATCAAGCGGGAAGAACCTCGTAATAGCCGGAGATGGGCCGGACCGGGAGAGGCTTGTGGCATTAGCTGAAGGTGCGGAGAATATTGTCTTCGAGGGGCGTGTTAACGATCAGAGACGCGACGAGCTCATGGCTGGCGCAGAAGCCTTTATCTTTCCTAGTATCGAAGATTTTGGGATAACTCCAGTCGAGGCTATGTCGTTCGGGACTCCAGTGATCGCATTGAAGGGTGGGGGCCTCATGGAAACGGTTCAGGAAGGCGTATCTGGCATTATCTTTGATCGCCCTACCATGAGCGAGCTTAAAGCCGCCGTGCTACGCGCAGAAAACACTTCTTGGCAGCAAAAGGCAGTCCAGCAAGTTGCTGAAAAGTTTACCAAAGAAGAGTTTGCAAAGAATTTATCCGATTATGTTGCCAAGGTGATGGGGTGATGGATTCATGAAGTCTCAAGACAAAACCAATCGTTATGACATACTGGGCTTGAAGATTGATGCTGTTACGATTGATGAATCATTAGATACTTTGGCCAGGCAGATAACAGGCGGGCAGAGCAGCAGATCTTTCTGCATGATTAAGCCCTATGTTGAGTTTGCGTCAAAAGCCAACACCGACCCTAAAGTTCGAACAATTTTGGGCACAATGGATCTTGTAGCGGCCGACGGGGTGTCCCTTCAATGGGCCGCAAGTTATCTGTATGGCAAGCCTGCTACAAAGCCAAGTCTCGCCAAGTTGGTCCGCAGCCTCATGGGCTGGATCCAGAAAGATACTTGGCGCGACCAGATTCTGCCCGAAAAATTTGCCGGCATAACGCACACGGCTAGATTGTTTGATCGTGCTCAAGAGGAAGGCTGGAGCGTGGGGGTAATTGGCGGCACAAATCCGCCACAAGTGATTGCAGGTGAGCTGAGGAAGCGCTGGCCAGACTTAGATTTAGTAGAAGTGTGGAGCGGATACAGTAATTCCGCCAAGACTATGGACTTTACAGCCTGGCAGAATGATAAGGTATTGTCTAAGGTCATTCCGGAAATCCAAGTAAAAAAGCTCGACCTACTATGTGTGGGCATGGGCTTCCCGCGTCAGGAGATCTTTATGGATACATTTCGAGAGGTCGGTCTTGCTAAAGTCATGATTGGAGAAGGAGGGAGCTTTGATTACCAGGAAATGGGGGGTTCCATAAGCCGTGCACCTGCCTGGGTGAGGCGCTTTGGCCTCGAGTGGTTGTGGCGACTTGTGCGCCAGCCTAGCAGAATTATTCGACAAGCAGCAATTCCTCGTTTTATTTTGGCCGTACATAGACAGGCTAGAAAAAATTGGAGTGTCAAAAGCGGCTAATTCCTCTTTACGCTCATGCTTATCTCGTGTAGAATGACCTTAAGATAACCATGGATGGGTGAGGGTGACAGTGTGAATCAGACAGGAAATACTACGCAAAATTGTACAAACTGCAGCGAGCAGGACACAATTAGTATTGCCGGAAAGACATTCTGTGCGAACTGCGGAACACCCCAGTCAGCAGCGCAGGCCGACCCATCGGTTCAGCAATCATCTACGCCGGCGCCGAGCCTCTCTGTGGCACCACATGCTACCTCTGACATATCTTCTGTTCAAATGCCTACAGTAAGTGCACAATTGGCAGATAAAATGCCCGGCTTAGCGCAGACTACAGTCGGCTCGGAGTCGACAGCAGCTCAAGACACCGTACAGACTCGCTTAAAGGCCGACCAGCTGGACAGCGCACTATCCACTCAATCAAGCCCGAGCATTGCCAAGTTTAGCTCCGAAGACACGAGTGCGTCGGCAGAATTACCTGAAGACAAGTCTAACAGTGAAATGGGATCCCTGAACGATAAAGTAGGTGAATCCGTAATGAGCGACGAAACGCTTGACGCACTAGCGAATACATCTTCGGACCTAGTAATGCCCACAGTCCCTCCTGAAGATGAGCCCGCGGCACCAAAACAGTCAAGTTACAAGCTAGACCTAACACAGACCTCATCGGCAAAGCTACCGAAGGCAGTTAGCGACATTCGCCCCGGGGCACAACCCGCCCCCGTTGCCCAAGCTCCCGCCCCAGTACCACCAAGCACGGTTGCAGCGGCTATACCTACCGCAGCTCCTGTCTCTATGCCCGCTACATCTGCGGTACCCAGCCAGACTCCTACTGCCCAGCCATTGCCTAGCCCAGCACCAGCCCAGGCTGCGCCAGCACAGCCCGCAGTAGCCTCTGTTATGGATGCCACCAGTCAGGCAGCTCCTGCTCCAGCCACACAATCGGGTAAAGGCCTAAAGGCGAGTAGCGTGGCGCTCAGCCTCGTTGGCCTTCTTTTGCTTGGCGGCTATGTATGGCAGGTTAATTATCCAAACCTCGCACTAAAGGTAGCGGGCAGTAAAGCCGGTATTAGCGCTAATTTCCCCGGATACATACCGAGCGGGTGGAAGCTTAGCGGTAATATTCAGTCTTCTCCTGGGAATATTAGCTACAACATCTCCAATACCAAGAGCGACAAGGCCGTCCAGGTTAGTGAATCGAAGACGAGTTGGGATTCACAGGCCTTGGCTGAAAACTACGTAGCTCCAAAATCAGACAATTACCTCGCCCTTCAAGCCCAGGGGCTTACCATCTACCTATATGACGGCAATCAGGCTAGCTGGGTGAACAATGGTACGTGGTATCGTATCGAGGGTAGCGATCATGGCTTAAGCCAGGATCAGGTCATCAAGCTAGCCACGAGCCTATGAGCGATCGAGCCTGGGAGGACCTGATTGATCGAATAGACGTTAATTTTGGCATTACTCACTCTCGCAAGTTCGAGGAAGCAATTGAGGGGGAGCGCGAGCTCAGGAGTACAGTCGACCGCGTAGACTTTGTGCGTGGTGGGCAGCCTTACCGCATCGAGCGAATTAGCTCGCCAGCAATTGTGGATAAGAAGACTACCTATAACAAAACTGGAGTTGCAACCAGTTCGCATGTGCTCTATGATGCCAGCGAGCTTACTCACAAGGTAATTTTCTACCGCATGGACGGGGAAACCCCCGTCGAAGTATCGCCCGAAGATCTCTTGCACTAGCCCGCGCGGCCTTATCTCGCTATACTTATAACCATGAGTATCCAGACGCCGAAAGTAAGAACGAGATTTGCGCCAAGCCCCACGGGCCTTTTACACATTGGCGGTATACGCTCGGCACTATTTAACTACCTATACGCAAAAAAGCACGGTGGCGATTTTATACTGCGGCTCGAAGATACCGATAGGGAGCGATTTGTCCCCGAAGCCGAGGACCATCTGCTAGCCTCTCTCTCATGGCTCGGCATCTCGCCAGATGAAGGAGTAGGCGGCACAGACAAGGGCTATGGCCCGTATACGCAATCTGAACGACTCGATATTTATAAGGAGTATGCGGACAAATTGGTTGCCTCTGGCCATCTTTATCCCTGCTGGTGTAGTGCTGAACGGTTAGCCGGGCTCCGCGAACAGGCCCAAAAACAGAAAGCTGCTTTTAAATACGACCGACACTGTCTAGGTAGCCCTGGGGATCCGAATGCCCCGCACGTTTTGAGATTCAAGGTGCCGACTGACGAGAAGGTCTCCTGGGACGATGCGGTCCGCGGTAGGCTTGAATTCAACTCAAATGATATCGATGACTATGTGGCAATTAAATCAGATGGATTCCCTACCTACCAGTTTGCAAGCGTGGTAGACGATCGCCTTATGGAGATTTCACATGTTCTGCGAGCAGACGAATGGATTCCCAGTACGCCAAAGCACGTGCTGCTCTACCAGGCTTTTGGCTGGGAGCACCCTGAGTTTGCTCACCTGCCCGCGGTGGTTCCTCCAGGTGGTGGCAAAAAGCTAAGCAAGCGCCACGGTGCCAAGTCGGCATTGGAGCTGCGCGATGAAGGTTACGTTCCGGGAGCTGTGGTGAACTTCTTGGCAATGCTCGGCTGGAATCAAGGTGAAGGTAGCACTAAAGAGGTCTATACTCAAGCAGAGCTGATCGATGCCTTCTCTCTTGAGCGAATTCAAAAAAGCCCAGCCGTGTTTGATGCCGAGAGGCTTACATGGATGAATGGGGAATACATTCGCACTGTGCTCAGTGAGCAAGACTATCTAAGCCATGCCAAAGCATTCTTGTCCAAAGCAGACTATAGCGTCAATCGTGATGATTCCTATATCTCCAAGGTCCTTCTTCTAGACCGAGAGAGGATTAAAACCTTTGCCGATGTTGTAGAGATAGTGGAATTCTTCTTCGTTGCTCCAACTTGGGATAGCGAGCGGTTAAGCCTCCTGACCGCAAAAGCCGACACCGGTGAAGTTGGGGGGTGGCTCGGGTATGCAAAGACGGCCATTGACGATACTGATGGCTCAGTCGACCAGCTAGAGCGCGCCCTGCGCCAGGTGGTAGATAGTAAAGAAATTCATACAGGAAAGTTTTTTTATGCCATTCGCGTAGCCGTAACGGGTAGAACCGCAGCGCCGGGCCTCTTTGAGACCATCGCTACCTTGGGGGTAGAGGAGTCAAAGACTAGAATTGATAGCGCGATCTCTGCTTTAGGCTAGTGACTACTTATAACTTACACTTTTCTCCAGAGGAATAACCGTGACCCAAGTTTGGCCACGATTTAGGGCAACTTCTTTGCCAGCGGCATCATAGAATTGGGTACGAGCTTTGTCACTCGGCTTGCGCCAAGTTATTTCGGTAGCCTGGCCATCCATAAATATCACTCCCGAGCCGCTGCCGACCGTCTGGGTATATACTGCCTGAGTATTTGCTCTCGTAGTCCCATAAGTAGTGGCTGCCTTCAGGACTACAACATTCTTGGGCTTTATCTGCACATTGCCACTAGCATCAATGTCTGCCACTCCTCGTATGGAGCGAGTGTAGCTATTGCTTGCCGGGTCATACGAATAGGTTACTCTATAATCTGGATACGAGGGATCAATTGTAATGCTCGATGCCGTTGGTGCCGCAACCTTTTTGTCACCCTTACGTAGCCACGGTGCAAATGTAGGCTCGGAATAATAACTTCTAGCCTGCATAAGCTTTTCAAGCTGTGCGCCAGTTGTGTATAGGTTGTGTGGTGCATAGCGCGTAGGTATACGACGAAAGTAGCCACCATTTGCAAACTGATCTAGATCCTTCATGCCGAGCGGCCTAATCAAGTCGAGTGCATCGATGTTCCCGCCCGCGTGCACCACGGGGGCGTCATACTCAAGGCCCCAGCGCACAAAGAATGTACGCAAACTACGCACAGGGCCTACATCTAGCGGCATAGTATCGCCAAAGAATGCTTGGTACCTGGTTATGCCCCCTTCGGCGAGTGCTTCATAAACGATCCCCGCAGACGAAAGCCCAGACTGAGGTCTTGCGCTTGGATAGAGGTTTTCGATTACCACCGAAACTACTGGATTATCAGCAAGCTCAGGCGGCACTTCGACTCCAGTCAGAGGACTTGGCGCAGTTTTTGGTTTCGGAGGCGTCCTTAGTGTTTTGCTAACCGCCCTCTGTTTAGTGGGTGCTTCGGGGCGAGAGAGCAAAGCCCAGGCAGTAGCTGCCACGACAAGTAGTGCGACAAGAATTCCAAGTGCAATTACTACCTTGCGCTTAGTAAGGAACTTCTGCTTACTCTTCGACTCCGCTTCGTCGATGACGATGTCTGCTTTTGGCGCTTTCGGCCCGACGACGACGACTGGCTTTTTGCCTGCCTGCAAGGAGTCTTTAGGGGTATCTATTTTTCTCTTTGGGTCTTTTGGCATAGGGGTAACCTTTAGCACTATTCTAGCACAATACGGTTTCGAGCGGCTGCCAAGTAGGGCTTAATCCCAGCTGAGCGCGCCGCCAGTCTGGTACTCGGTCACGCGGGTTTCGAAGAAGTTCTTTTCCTTCGTTAGATCGACTGCCTCGCTCATCCACGGGAAAGGATTCTTTACATTGAATTGAGGGGCCAGACCGACAGTCTGTAGTCGCCTGTCTGCAATGTGCTCAATGTACTGCTTAAACCCAGCAGCATTCATACCGAATATCCCGTGAGGAAAGACCTCTGCGGCGTATGTGTACTCTAGCTTAGCAGCATCTCGCACAAGCTTTGTGATGTGTTCTGCAAACTCTGGCGTCCAGAGCTCGGGCTGCTCTTCTTTAATGGTGTTTATCATGTTAATACCGAAGTTGAGATGCTGCGATTCGTCACGCATGATGTACTGTATTTGCTCGGCTGAACCTGTCATCTTATTCTGGCGCTGGAATCCGAACATGACAGCAAACGAACTGTAGAAGAATATACCCTCCAGAATCAGCGAAAACACGCACAAGTTTTCGAGAAACTTCTGATCTGCCTCAAAAGTCCCAGTCTTGAATCCGTCGTCAAATATACCCTCATTAAAACTGAGTATGAAGGAAGCCTTACTGTATATAGCGGCGTTCTCTCGGTACATATTGAATATTTCCGCACCATCTAGACCAAGACTTTCTACAATATACTGATAGGCATGCGTATGGATCGCCTCTTCGTACGCTTGGCGCAGCAAATACATGCGGCACTCGGGCGAGGTAATGTGCTTGTACAGTGCGAGCACGATGTTGTTTGCAGCAATCGAATCCGCCGTGGTAAAGAATCCCAGCACTGTCTTAAGCGCCCTCCGTTCATCCTCACTAAGCCGAGTGGATTTCCAGAGCTCTATGTCGTCTTGCATCGCGATCTCGGTCGGCAACCAATGGTTGGCATTGCCGGCATTGTAGGCGTCCCAGGCAAAGGTGTGCTTCATGGGATGTAGCTGCATTACATCTGCGTCGGCTCCGTTAATGATACGGCGTTTATTGATGTCAATTCGTTCTTTGGTCTGCGTTATAGGCATGGCTGGGTCTCCTTAGTTTGTTTTTTCTGCAAAATCACGTTTATGAGTCGCGCCGAACTCGGTCGTGTTAACGGTAGATTTTTCCACCTGAGATGCTGCAAGAGTTCGCAAGTAGTAGGTGGTCTTAAGACCCATACGCCAAGCATATACATAGGCGTCCGAAAGCTTCTTGCCCGATACACCTCTCATATAGATGTTGAGCGACTGGCTCTGATCTATCCATTTGCCTCGGTACGCGGCGGCCTTAATGAGCCACTCGGGTTCGATTTCAAAAACCTCTTTATACTTTGCACGGATAGTGGCTGGGATTTCTTCGATCTGCTGGATACTACCGTCATAGTATTTAATCTTGTTGAGCATAGTCTGGTCCCACAGGCCGAGCTTCTTCAGATCGTCGATCAAATAACCGTTTAGTACTGTGAAGTCGCCGCTCATGTTCGACTTTGCATAGAGGTTCTTGTAGATTGGCTCGATGCATGGCGTGCAGCCAGCTACGTTGGCAATAGAAGCAGTTGGGGCTATGGCCATGACGTTCGAATTGCGCATGCCATGCTTCTTTACCGCATCACGTACTGGCTTCCAGTCCAATTTGCCTTTGCGGGGTATATCAAGTTTAATTCCGCGCTCTCGCTCAAGGATGTCCAGAGTGTCAACAGGGAAGATGTTACGATCCCATTTTGAGCCCTTGAAGGTCTTGTAAGCTCCGCGTTCCTTGGCCAGCTCGCTCGAAGCCAGGATGGCGTAGTAGGAAATAAGCTCCATGCTTTCATCGGCGAACTCCACTGCAGCGTCTGAGGCAAAGTCTATATCCTGCATATAGAGGGCGTCTTGATGCCCCATGATACCCAGTCCAACTGGACGGTGGTTCATATTGGCGCGCTCTGTCTCCTTGGTTACGTAGTAGCAAATGTCGATTACGTTATCGAGCATTCTCACGGCGCTCGCTACGGTTTCTTTGATCAATTCTCCGTCCAGCTTGCCGCCCTTCATGTGCCGCGCCAGGTTGACTGAGCCTAGGTTGCACACGGCAGTCTCATCTCTGGAGTTATTTAAGGTGATCTCCGTGCAAAGGTTTGAATTATGGACCACACCCACATGGTCCTGCGGTGATCGCAAGTTACTTGGATCTTTGAACGTAATCCAAGGGTGGCCAGTTTCAAAGAGCATTGAGAGCATTTTACGCCACAGACTCCCCGCCGGTACGCGTTTAAAGAGTTTTACTTCGCCCTTGTCCGCCATCTTTTCGTACTGAATATAGCGCTTTTCGAATGCTTTGCCGTAGAGGTCGTGCAAGTCCGGAGTTTCGTCAGGCGAGAAGAGAGTCCATTCGCCATCGCTTTCTACTCGTTTCATAAACAAGTCAGGGATCCAATTGGCAGTGTTTATGTCGTGGGTTCTGCGGCGTTCGTCACCAGTGTTCTTTCGCAATTCTAGGAAGTCCTCGATATCCAAATGCCATGATTCCAAGTAGACTGCAGTAGCCCCAATGCGGCGTCCACTACGAGCAATAGCCACAGTAGAATCATTAGCGATCTTCAGGAACGGCACCACGCCCTGGCTGGCTACATCTACAGTCTTAATCTGTGCCCCCGTAGCACGAATGTTTGTCCAGTCAGTTGCAATCCCGCCGGAGAACTTAGACATCAACGCGGTATCCAGATACACCTTATAGATATGCTTTAAATCGTCCTCGACTGTGTTGAGAAAACACGAGCTTAGCTGGGAGAAGTTCGTGCCAGAGTTGAACAGGGTAGGGCTAGACGTTACATAGCGCAAGCTAGAGAGGACATCGTAGAATTTGATTGCCCAGTCGGTCTTGTCTTTCTTTTCCAAAATCGCCATCCCCATAGCCACGCGCATCCAGAAGTACTGTGGCAGCTCCAATACGTCTTTACGCTCAGCAGTTCGCAGAAAGTAGTTGCCGTACAGGACGTGCAAACCCATGTAATCAAGCAAGTTGTCGCGTTCTAGGTCGAGCGCTGCAGTCAGCTTGTCCATGTCAAAATCAAGCATTCTCTTGTCTAGACGCTTGGTCGCCACGGCATTCTTAACAAAGTCGGGGAATTGAGCGCGGTATTGCTCAATCGGATCTTGCCCCGTCTTTATAGTTAGGACTTCACGGTACAGTTTGCGCATGAGTAAGCGAGAGGCCAGTAGTGAGTAAGCCTTGTCCCGTTCTATGTAGGCTTTTGTGGCCATGATCATAGCATCCTCAAGCTCTGCGGTGCTCATCCCGTCATAGAGGTTAGTCTTAACGGCTTGAGCTAGCTCATCGACGTCCACGTCCTTGTCTAGGCCATCTGCGGCAACTAGTAGATCCTTTATAAGCCGAGCGTAGCTAAAAGTATCTTCGCTGCCATCCTTGCCAATAATGCGTAGCTCGCTGTGTTCAAGACGGTTCGCGCTGTCCCGCTCTGCAGCTTCGCGCGCAGCTTGGCGCGTATCTCGGTATACAATGTACGTTCTAGCGGTTTGATAATGGCCACTACGCATAAGTTCTTGTTCTACGAGGTCTTGGATGGCTTCAACGTCGGGTGTGCCTTCGGCAAACATGGTTTCTAGGTTTGATACCACGGACTCTACGAGCAGAACTACGTCTTCGCTTGGTACCTCGCCGCCGGCTGCTTGGCTCGCTTTACCGATGGCAACTTCTATCCTGGTGGCATCAAAATCTACTACGGCACCATTGCGCTTTTTTATTTGCGAAAAACTCATCCTCACCCTCCTTAGTGTTTGTATTGTTATGATAAACACTATATATAGTGGTTAAGCTGTCGTCAACACCACCACACGTGTTTTTCTGTAGATTTTCTTTGCACACACATTACTTACGAACATAATACGAAATTGGTAGGCGGTACGTCAAGCCAGAATTGAAGTTTATATGGAAAAATGCTAAGATTATCGGGTTATTTTTGTGACGAGGTCCCGTCGTCTAGTGGTTAGGATATCTGGTTCTCATCCAGAAGATCGTGGGTTCGAATCCCACCGGGATCACCATGAAAAGCGCCTCAGCTTGCCTGGGGCTTTTTTCATGGCTGACGCGACAACGACACTGGCCTACGAAGTGGGGACGATAACTACGAAGGCGCGCAGGAATGAATTTCGAGTACCTGAGAAAGTTATACTCATAGTAATCCCGTCGGGATCACCAGCAATTATTTTAAATCTGAGTGGAGCCTTCTGTGTTAAAACTTGAAGAACATGTATGGCTTGCGTATAAACACCGTACCATGATGCTCTTTAGGGCTCGTCTTAATTAGATGAGTATGTTGATGGGGCACGGAACGCATGGTGCTGTTCACGCCACGAGCGTAGACGTTGTAGCCCTTCGCCTCGTATTCAGCGAAAATCTTCATCAAGTCTGCAGCCTCTTCGGCAGTTAACTCTGAAAGCTTAAGTACATGCCTTTTAGGAAGTACCAGCAGGTGGTCCCTAACATCACGAGCCTCCCATAAGTCGTATGAGGTTTTATTCGGGACGATATAGGCGTGCTCGGTCTCAATAAACTTGCGCTGCTTGAGTTCTTCTACATTGCAGAATGGGCAAGACGCGGGTCGCAAGTGCTTTTTATACTCTTTGCGAGTTTTGGGATAGTGAAACATGGAATTATTATACACCAGCTAGCAGACGGAGCCCCTAGACGCTTACAAATTTCTGTTTGTAAGTATTGACATATTCTAATTATCCTCGTATACTTGTAATCCCATTCGCCACACCCGAATCAATCCAGGAGAGACAGATGGCAGATGCAACCGCAGTACCCGAATTCCAGGTCCACATCGAAGGGCACTTCTGCGAGCACCACCAGCCGCTGATCAAGATCTTCGAGATCAAGGGCAGCGGCCTGTTGGTCAGGGCAGAGCTCGTGGCATCCTTCCCGGAAGGGGAGGAGGCGAACGTCATGAACGACCTGCAGCGCTACGAGATCGACATGGCAGGTCACGACATGCCGACCGAGATCATCGCTGGCATCATGGGGTCGACGCCCTACAGAAGGTCATGGACCGAGAGGTCCTGGGCCACACCAGTGAGGCCAACGAGTGGGTCGCCAAGCTCGCGTTGGGCAACCTGGCAGCCGCGCTGCTCGACGCCGCCGGCGAGTTCTCCGGTACCTACGTGTAGGGGGCCGGCCAACATCCTCCCGAGGACGGAAATTATCCATCCTTCGGGGGGATGGTTTTCGTTTTAACCCAACACTAAGTTGTAATTGTCGAAATATTAGGTTATAATAATACGGTTCGAATCCGACTATGATTCCTGAAAGGATCATTGTGACCACAGCAACCATGGCGCCCGCAAAGGCGCCTGAACTGTCCATTGACTGGAACGCCCTTGCCCTTGGGCTGAGGGTGATCAAGTCTGGCATGAGTCCGGACAACAAGGCGGCGGCGTACCGCATCATCACGGAGAACTTCCGCGAGAAGACCTGGGAGAGCTACACATCGGGTGTCATCGACATCCTGCTGAAGATCCTTGGCCGGATCGACGCGAGCAGTCCTGAACTGGCACCACATGCAGCGGCTCGGTTCTTCGTGGACGGCATGCAGCCGAACATGAGGAACTTGCTGCGAGAAGCGTTCTTGGCCACCATGGACGAGGCATACCAGCAAGAGCTGATCCCGAATCCGGGCCAGCACAAGATCGGGAGCTTTCTGACTCGAGAGCTCGGGTTCATCGTGGCCGATGCCAAGTACCACTTCGACGAAGAGCCATCGAGAGTTCTCGTCGGTCAGCTGGCCTAGCCGGCACCACACCTCTTCGGGGGCAGTGCAAAAGCACCTGCCTTCGGGGAGGTGCTTTTGTTTGTGTAAAAACGAACCCCCTGGCGGTGATTCGCCAGGGGAGTGAAGAACTTCCCTTATTCGGTTGTCGGCGCTACTTGCTGCGCAGGAGCTCGAGGACGACGGCCACGGCCGGACCCGGGTTGATCCTGCAGAAGTTGCGCAGGTGGAACTTGCCCTCCAACACCCTCGTCAGCTGCGCGAGCTCATCCGGCTTGCCGCGAGTCAGCTCTCTCGCGGCCCGCATGAAGTCGCTTCGCTCGTAGGGCGGATGCATCAGCTGCGGGGCCATGTCTGGTTGCGCCAAGTCCACAACCAAGGCCTTGGCCTCCTCGAAGGTCAGTTGCGTAAAGGACGGACAACGCTCGTAGATCTGCTCAACGACGCCCCGCATGTCTGGGGAATCCTTCCAGCAGATTTTGAGCTGATCGAGGGTCCAACCGTGCGGAGCCGACAACGGCACAGTCACGCCACCCAGGCGGGTAAGCGCACTTGCCGGCTTCGGACCAGCGGTTCGGGTACCGGGCATACGTGGCCTATCGACCAAGTACTTACCCACTGCGGCTCGAGCCTCCAGCAATGGATAGTAGCCGTCGCCCTCTCGGAAATCCGCGTCCCTGGAGTCAGAGAGCAGATGAGGGACCTCGTAATGTGCCATGATCCGCCGCACGTACGTACCGCGCTGGTGACCCAGCATCTCGGCCACCTGTTGCACTGTGACCAGTGGTGGGTCCTGCTCTGCGGCCCAAGCCCGCCGTCTTTTCTCCATGCTTGTCAGCTCCATGGCTACTCCTATGTGATCGAAGGTACCTTCCAGCCGCCGATTGCGTACTGTGATTTAGTTATAGCTTCCAGTGCTAAGAATAACAAGCACAACCAGGACATCACAGTTGCCAGATATATTGACAAATGCTTATGCTTATGCTAGAATATACAAGTTCGGTGTCCGCCGGCAAGTCGTCGCGGGCTCCAAACCCGCACCAAACAAGGAGGTGCCGCATGGCACAAGCAGCACGTATCGCAGCAGTTGGCTTCGGCCTCATGGCCTTCGTCCTGCTCTTCAGCGAGGACCGCAACACCGTCGATGCCAGTGGCAACGGCGGGGCGATGGTCGGCACGCTCACGGGCCTGCTCGCATTCGTGTTCTGCGCAGCCTGCTGCGCGTTCTTCAGCTGGGCCTCCTGGAGGCTCGGCAAGGAACAGCACGACTACTCGCCA
Organism: Patescibacteria group bacterium; assembly: GCA_052034495.1. Lineage (GTDB taxonomy): Bacteria > Patescibacteriota > Saccharimonadia > CAILAD01 > JADZBC01 > CAYPSN01. The sequence continues at coordinate 61,453 of JBPOIL010000003.1, read as the reverse complement.
GAACCCGACCCCGACACACCCATGGATATGCCATGGGACGAGTCGCGAGCGGCCTGAGGTGCGAGGTGCGGTGGAGTCTTCGGACCCCACCGCACCACAACCCAAGCAATTATTACAAAACATCCTCCAATGCGAGGGTGTTTTGATTTACTGCTATACTAGTACTATGAATCGACGATCAAATAGCGGAATACTCGGTGGCATCATCTGGATCTTTGTGGCCAGCTCTGTCGCCACGTTGCTCCTACGCTTTGCTTACGACCTATTTGGCCGTAGCCCGGAAGGCAAACTTACAAGCCTAATTTACAGCTGGAGCACCGTACTGCTCATTCCAGTTTCCTGGCTCGATCAGTACATTAGCCTGCCCAAAGCCCTGCCAAGTGGCTTCAATATCGTTATACCCATTGCCATAGGTCTATATGTTCTGGCTGGCTGGGCACTCTCCGCACTCATGCCACGTTCGCGCGACTAACACCTTGACTGCCCGCCGTATAGGAGTAGTATAAAACACACTAACCCAGAGGGGGTTGGTATTTGCAGGAGGTAACACCTTGACCGCAATCCTGGATCGCCAAACGGCGGTCACAGCCGCTCATACCCGCGCCGTGCAGTCGCACGCCTACTCACGTGCCGAGATCATCAGCCTGATCAAGCGCGACGGCCAGTGCGGCTGGGTTCGCGCCCGGCTGACCCTGTTCTTCGCCGAAGATCGCACCAAGCGCGGCTGCCATGGTCGCATGACCATCCCGCAGATGCTGCTGATCCACCCGGTGCTCACGCGCATCATGCCCGATGGCGCTGTGGCCAAGCCGGCAACCGCACACGCTGCGCTCAACCAGCTTGCTCCCGCGGATCGACCGTTCGTCCACAGCAAGGACCTGGTCATGGGCAAGTGGTTCTGCCACTGGAGCCTCGGGGTGATGTTCGAGCCCCGGTAGCGAAGTCGAGCAGTACAACCTCGAAGGCCCGTTCTGTTTCAGCGCAGAACGGGCCTTCCTCATTTAATGCTATAATTACGACAAACGGAGGGCCCAAACTATGTTCAAGCGATTTCAGGAGTGGAGGAGAAGTCGATTCCAGCGCAAAGCGAGAATGCTTTATGGTATGCACAGATTTACAAGTGCAAAGTTGGACGCGGCGCAGGCGCGGCAAGTAGCAACCGAACAGTCACATGACCATATCCATGCTCGCCAAGAAGCCAGAGTACAGTCAGCTATGACCAACTTCAAAGACCCCCGGCAACAGCAAATAGCGCTCAAAGCAGAGGCCGAATCAAAGGCAAAACTAGAGCCCAGGATGGAGCAAGATGCCAGAGCTGCAGCTGAGCTGGTTACGGAAAGGCAACAAGACTACAACAGAGAGCTCAGCAAGGCCACAAGGCATTATGGACGCAACCAGGAAAAATACCACGAAGCTGCAGTGGAGGATATGCAAGAAGTCGGCCTAGAGCTCAAGGCATCGAAAGACTCGAAAAAACCTGACTCACAAACTGAGCCAGGCATCAAGATCGGCTAAAGCGCCAATTAAACAAGATTAGTTTTTAGTATTTCTACGCGGAATAAAGCGCGGTGTATTAAGCTTATACCGTGCGTAGCGGGATCCAAACGTTGCCTCGAGCATGCGCTCTTCACGCCCTGATTTATACCAAAACAGTAGTACCAAAGCAGCATATAGGCCAAAGCGAGCGATACTTGGGCGGATAATTAACGTACCGAGACCCCAAAGCATAATGCCACTATATACTGGGTGGCGCATGCGCGTGTACAGCCCGCGCGTCAGCAGCTTGGCATTCTTAACCGGTTCTGGCAGGGCGGTAAGCGAGAACTTGCGCAACTGCCAAAGGGCCAAGAGCACCATGCCCACGCCGACTACACGCATCATGTTTGCAAGCAGAATATGTGCGCCGCCCTCACGTCGGCCCGGGAAGTATAAAACCGCGATCATCAACATAATCTGCAAACCAATAAGCAGGTAGCTAAATGTCGTCGGCTGGAGGCTGCGCCGCCCGCTGCTTTTGCGCCGTTTCATGATGTAAGTATAACGCTTATGGTAGATAAAATCGAGTTCACGAAAAGAGCCCCGAACGGAGCTTAGTGGTTCGTTGGAGAATTTAGCTCTTTATTGCAACGAGCTCGATGTCGAAGACTAGGTCGGAGTTCGGTGGAATATTATGACTTGGTGAGCTTGCTCCGTAGGCTTGTGCGGCTGGGATTATGAGCCTACGTGTGCCACCAACCTTCATGCCAGGAACGCCATCGGTCCAGCCTTTAATAACTTGGTTTAGGCCAAATGTAGCAGGATTACCAAAGTCGTGTGAGCTCTGGAAGATTGTACCGTCTTTGGCCAGGGCTCCAGTGTAGTGGGCAGTAATTGTTGCGCCCTTTGGTACTTCGGCTCCATCACCGACTTTGATGTCGATGCTTTCGAGTTCCTCGACTTTATCAATCGGCTTAAAGTCTTTTAGTTTTGTTCCTTCGAGTGGTTTTGGGTTATTCATAGAGTAATTATAGCAGAAACGAATGAGAGCCCCGACAAGAGCATTGGGGCTCTCATCGAGGCTCGTGGTAGAGCCCAGCCGACTTCGATCAGCCGACCTTGTGGACCTCGACGACGGTGACGCAGTCCTCGGCCGTCGGCCCGCCCTTGGTGTGGGTGATGGACAGCTCGCCGCGGTGAGCGCTGAGCAGGCCGCGCTCGATCAGGTCGTGAGCGGAACCCGGCGTGGACGCCGTGTCGTCGGGCATGACCAGCTCGAGCATCGGGTGGAACTCGTCGATCTCCTCCTGCGTGAGGTGGACCGGCCCGTAGCCATCCTCGCTGCGTGCGCAGGAGATCTGGTCGCGCAGGAAGGCGATGAAGCGACGAGCCCGACGCTTGCTGCAGCCGGTCTGCTTCATGATCGCGCTGCGGATCTGGTCGATGGTGGGTCGGGGGCTGATGGTGTCGGGGTACGGGGTGGGCATGGTCGCCGCGGTTGCGACGTCCGGTTCGGTGATGGTCATGGCCTAAGCCACCTCCATGGTAGCCTGCATCGAATAGCAGGGTTGGATTTAGTATACGCCCATATCCATAGCGGTCAAGCCCTGATTGCGCTAGTAGGGTATAATACAGCTAATGACACAGTTGGTTATCTCTAAGTCCGAGTACATGATGTTCTTGAAGCATCCCACCTGGTTGTGGCTCAAAAAGCATGATAAGTCCAAGCTCCCGCCGCCCGACGATAACCTGCAAGCCATGTTTGATGCTGGGAACGCCTTCGAGGTTTATACCGAAAAGTTATTCCCGGACGGCGTTCGACTCGGCTTTAATGACTACCAAGAATACTTAAGTTTGCCCGCACGAACCGAGAAAGCGCTGGCCGATGGTGCAAAAACCATTTTCCAAGGCAGATTCGAACACGGCCAAGTAACCTTTATATGCGACGTATTGCAAGTAGTCGGCGACAAGCTCGTAGATCTAACCGAAATAAAATCCAGTACCAAAGCAAAGCTAGATCACGAACTAGACCTCGCATTTCAAGTATACGTTTTGCAGCAATGCGGCTGGCAGGTTCGGAATGTAGCCGTGGTCCACGTTAATACCGACTACGTTCGAAATGGCGAGATCGATCCAGCCAAGCTAACGGCAACAACCGACGTAACGCACGCGGTCAAGATGCGTCTTGCCCAAACAGAACGTGATATTAAATCAGCCTTGCAAGTCGTAAGTCAGCCAACCATGCCAGACCCTTCGCCGGCTCGCTGCAGGTTGGGCTGCCTGAAGGAATGGATGGATATCTACCGTGGTCTTACGAAAGTTGAAGATGGTAGCATATACGAACTTACTCGCATTGATCCAAGCTTGATCGGCGTACTCGAGGAAGAAGGCATTACTGAGCTCAAAAACATTCCCCTCGATATCATTCAGAACGACAAGCAGAAGCTGCAGCTCGAGGTGGTGCGCAGCGGTAAGCCTATTGTCCAGAAGGATAAAATCAGCAACTTCCTAAATAGCCTAGTGTATCCGCTCTACTTTTTTGACTACGAAACGCTCTCGAGCGTGGTGCCGTACTTTGACGGCATGCGGCCGTACGCGCAGTATCCATTCCAGTATTCACTGCACGTCATTGACCACCCAGGCGGCGAGCTACGCCACAGTGGCTATTTGCATGCCGCAAATTCTAACCCCGCCGAGGAACTTAGTCGCGCGCTAAAGTCACAGGTAGGGGATAAGGGGTCGGTGTTAACGTGGTATATGGCGTTCGAAAAGTCGTGCAACACAACGCTTGGCGAGTTGGTTCCAGAATACGCCGAGTTCTACAAACAGCTCAACAGCCGCATTATGGACCTCATGATACCTTTTAGCAAAGGCTGGTACGTCGATGCTGCATTCGGCGGGAGCGCAAGTATTAAGAAGGTTATGCCGGCATTAGTCCCAAGCCTAAGCTACAAGGAACTTGATATTCAGGAGGGTGGCGCAGCTCAACGACTGTGGATGGAATCAATCCTGGAAGGTAAGCGGGAAGATCAGAAGAAAAGTATTTTGGCCGGGCTCGACAAATATTGCGAGCTCGACACTCTGGCCATGGTAGAAATTTACAACTTTTTGCAAAAGCTCGTGACTGAAGACAGCATAGTCGGCAAACCAGTGCAGTTGGACCTAGATTGGTAGACATCACCTCTGCTAGACTAGTGACATGAAAGTTATCATTGGGACAACGAGTAAGCTCAAAATCGACACAGTAGCTCGAGCAATTAAGGATATTGCGGGGGTAGATCCGGACATTCGAGGAGAGGATGTAGTATCTGGCGTTCCTGACACTCCATGGGATGAACAAACCAAGCTTGGAGCCGAGAACCGAGCTCGAAAAATCTCAAAGGCGGACACAGGCATTTATGCGATTGGCCTAGAAAGTGGCTTAGTAACTCGTTATGGCAACACGTATGAAGAAGCTTGGTGCTGTGTTATTCATCAGAACAAGGAATATTTGGGTTACTCTAGCGGTCTTATGTTGCCAGCGATTGTAACTCAAGAGATGGCAGAGAGTGGCGAAGAGCACGGACCAACACTAAGAAAAATTAGAGAACAGCTTGAACTCAGCAATGACAAAGACACCTGGGGTTTATACACAGGCTATCAGTTGATGCGCACGGTAAGCCTAGAGGAAGCCCTGCGTAATGCACTCATTCAGGCCATGGGTAACAACAAAAGCCTCTATGCAACAGAACAGCTATAGCTTTGAATCTGAGGTATGGCTATGGCCTGGTGAAGCAGCATGGCATTTTGTGTCGCTGCCGCAAGATATTTCAGCAGAAATCAAACACGCCTTTCAGGGCTTAACACGCGGCTGGGGATCTTTGCCGGTCGAGGTGCACGTTGGTAGAACTGCCTGGAAAACCTCCATCTTCCCAGACCGTAAGTCGGGCTGCTACATGCTTCCCGTCAAGGCTGCTGTGCGCAATATCGAAGGCCTCCAAACAGGAGACAGCATCACTGTTAGCGTTACCGTTCTACCATAAAGTACTTGACAAAATGGAATAACTGTGATAGTATAGACACTAACAAACGTAGCTTTTGTGCATGCACCTAAGCCCTCGTGAAGGCTAACAGCTTCTCGCAACGCCGTAAGGCTGAAGCGAGCGTGTACCAACCCTATAGAGGCACAATTCGCCCGGGTCGCACACGTACATCAAGCCAAAGCCCCTACAGATATGTTCGTTTCAAAACAAAACATAGCGTTTGTAAGCAAAAGCCTCCTAAGCGGGGCTGTTTTGCGTTGACGAAGTCAGCCAAGCATAGTAAAGTTGCACCTGTTCTTACCTAGCCAGGGTGAGCGAGACCGAGGAGATCTTGGTGAAGAGATACAGAGAGACTACCGGCACATTCGACCCCAAGTTGTTCCCGGAGGCTGCAAAGGCAATCCGAGGAGAGTGCCGCGAGGCAAAAGTGAAGTGCAGTCGGCGCGATGCCACCTTGGTGGTACGAATCTTGCTCCAGGTAGTGCACGATGCCCGTTCGGAGCCTCTGTACTGCGGGATGGGACGCTTGCGAATGCTTGATGAGGCTGAAGCAACACGCACCGAGAAGATCTTCGAGGTGTTCATGAGGCCGAACATCACGAACCCGATCAAAGAGTCGGCGCATGGGCTGTGCAATCAGCAGCTCTTTGCCAGCAAGGGTTTCAAGCGTGTGGTTCGGCACGGCAGGACGCATCTACAGGCACTCGTTCCCGACTTGGCACTCGAGTCCAAGCCACCGGTCCTACTGGTACTGAAGTAGTGCCGACGGGGCCCAATAGCCGCCTTTGCAACGACGATCCGTCGCCTGCAAGGGTGGCGTTTCGTTCTGATCGCCTTATTGACTTCTTGGCCTTATGTACGTACAATAACAATCCATCTACCCGAGTCATAGCGACAAGTCAGAAAGCAGAAAATGCCTACGTACACAGATGAACCGGCGATCCTTGGGATCGCGCCACTGATCGCCCAGATCGCGAGCAGCTACCTGGATCACCCCGACAGCAAGCGTCCTCCGTCGGACGTAGCCATGAAGGTCCTGAAGGACCTGGAGGTCCGCTCCTTGCAGCACTTCTTCGGTGAGCTTCTCGCCGAAGATGCCCAAGCTCCGCTGACCGGGATGACCAACCAGCTCAGCCCCCGCGGTACCGCAAGGCTGCACCTCAAGGTCTACGTCATGCCCTACGTCTACGAACAGCCCAACGTGGTCGAGACCATGCGCGATCGTGGGCACTCGGGCCAGCTCCCCAAGCCGCTCACCAGAACGGCGTAGCGCACCAACCACTTCTTCGGAAGGCTTATCGCCGCCCCGAAGGGGTGGTGATTTGTTTTAGGCGCTTGACGCCGCATGCTCATCGTACGTACAATAGCTTCACACATTAACATAACCAAGTATCAAGAGTGCAGCGAGAGATCTAGCTTTATGACCTGCCGGCAACCATCTGAACAGTCAGAACGGTGCCCCTTCTAGCCCAGTGTGGGAAAGATAAGTGTATGCATTTGCGCTAAACTCCTTTTTCCTGCCGGTGGCGGGGACGATACGAAAGGAGTATTTTTTATGACCAAACTAACTAACCTACGAACCGCCGAAAGTGTTAGCCCAAAACACCCCGACAAACTGTGCGACCAAATCAGTGACGCGATTCTGGATGCCTACCTAGCTCAAGACCCCACGGCGCGCGTCGCCGTTGAGGCTCTCGGTGGACACGGCCAGCTCGTAATCATGGGCGAGGTAACCAGCTCGGCGAGTGTCGATGTGGTGCCAATTGCAAAGCGCATTGCAGGCGGCATTGCACTCACCACGAACATCGTCGCCCAGAGCCCAGAAATTGCCCAGTGCGTTGATACGGGTGGAGCAGGAGACCAGGGAATAATGATTGGCTATGCCTGCGCCGAGACGCCCGAAGCCCTGCCGCTCGAGGTTGTGTTGAGCCGCCAGCTCAACCAGTACCTATACGCCATATGGCCATATGACGGCAAAACTCAAGTCACCCTCCAGGACGACAAAATTATCGCCGTAGTGGCGAGTTTTCAGAATTCAAAAACTCAAGAACTCAAAGCCTCTATCGCGAGTTGGCTGACCAACAAGAATGCGATTGATAATCCTGAAATCCATGCCAATCCAGCTGGCGAATGGCAGCAGGGCGGGTTCGATGCTGACACCGGACTTACGGGCCGAAAGCTGGTCGTAGATAACTACGGTCCGCGTATTCCTATTGGCGGTGGCTGCTTTAGTGGCAAAGATGCAAGTAAGGTCGATCGTTCGGCTGCCTACATGGCACGCAAGATTGCACTCGACTATTTACGTACGCGCGGGGCCGAGGAGGTATTTACGAGGCTTGCATACGCCATAGGTCACGATCAGCCCCTCGAAGCAAGTGTATTAATCGATGGCGTTCAGGAAAAGATTGTAGGATACGACCTGTCGCCGTGCGGCATTGTTGAGGTCCTTGAGTTAACGAAGCCGCAGTTTGAAGCCACGGCGCGCTACGGACACTTCGGACACAAAGAGTTTGCTTGGGAAAAATAAGTTAAAACGAAAACCCGCCCGTTAGGGCGAGGATTCGCCCCGACAAGCGGGTGTTTCCACCACGGCGGGTGGCTCAGTTGACCGGTACTGCCCCAGCGGTCTTGTTGCCAGCCAGCTCGACATCGACCGGCTCTCCAAGGTCTCTTTCGAGGGCTTGAGGCAGGCTGAGCTCGCCACGCCGTGGAGAGAGAATCCGACTGCACACGCGGTCGTAAGTACTCGCTGTCTTGCTTCCCGCTGGTACGACGATGCGGATACGGCTGTCGCCGACCATGAGGTGCACCGAAACTCCATCGAGTCCGGCGCACAGGTGGTTGACTGTTGCCGACCCCAAACGAGTGAGGCGACGACCAACTGCGTTCTCGTAGCTGGTCTTACCGAAAGTTGCCTGAGCTGGTGCGTCGGCGAACAGTGCATCCTCGGAGAAGAGCATCAGCTCTCCGCCGCCCTCGCGACGATCGTAGGTGGTAACCCTGACTTTCATACTGAAATACCCCTTGGCTGAACTAAAATGGATATACATAATAACAGGAATAGACAGCTTTGTAAATGAACGATAACGGGAACCGCCCCGCAGGAGAGACGAATCTCTACCGCGGGGCGGGGTGGAGCGACCGGTTTGGACGCGCTACGAACGAGGAATCTGGTCGGGGCCGAAGTAGCCCTCGCGGGCAAGCTTGCCTTCGAACCTCGCAACGCCGTCCAGGCCATCTTTGCGGTCGCCAGGGTGTCGACTCATCAGCTTGTTGACGATCTTGACCAAGAGCTGGCCTCTTGGACCACAGTAGTAGTTGTCTCTCAGGACCTTTGCGACGATCTCATCGCATTCTTCGATACTGAGCTTGCTCGGCCAAACGTCCGATGGGGTATAGCGTTCCGGGTATCCATATTCAGTCAACGTATTCGCCTTTGTTCGGATGGTGAACAGGAAGCACACTTTACCACATATATCCCAACCACGCAATAACTGATTACAGGCACTTATGCTTTGGCAGCACTGATTCATATGGTATAGTATGCCGATATCTGGCGCGCGCCAGGTATCACGCACCTACTACACCGAATCGAGGTGAGATCATGCCTACTAATCGGCGACGCGACAGCAATGAAGAAGATCTGGTGAGGCTATATCTCGCCGAGATTGGCCAACACCCGTTGCTTACCAAGGCGGATGAGATACGGCTAGCAAAAGTAATCGAAGAAGGCAGGAATGCTGCCGCTGAACTTGCCTCGCAACCACCGCACAAGAACTCGAATCGTTATCGCGAGCTCCAGCGCCTAGTGCGCCGGGGCGAGCGAGCCGAACGAACGTTCATAAACGCGAACTTGCGCTTGGTGGTCTCGATCGCCAAGAAGTACACGAATCGTGGCCTGGAGCTCATGGACCTGATCCAAGAGGGCAACCTAGGCATGATGCATGCGGTTGAGAAGTTCGACTGGCGCAAGGGCTTTAAGTTCAGCACCTACGCCACATGGTGGATTCGCCAAGCAGTCCAACGAGCCATAGCCAACAAGGCTCGTTTGATTCGTTTACCTATTCATGTGGTAAACGACATCAAGACGATGCAAACGGTGTCGCATGAGCTGATGATGAAGCTGGGGCGAGAGCCAACGCCGGACGAAATAGCAGATCGTCTCGACTGGTCTGTCGACGAAGTGGCAGAGCTGCAGCAAGTCATGAGGAACACTACGTCACTCAACGAAGAGCTTGGTGAGGATAGCAGTACTGAGCTTGGGGACATGCTGGGCCTGGAGCCCGACATGACAAGTAGCGTTCACCTTAGCTCCATGCTTGACGCTGCGTGGCTCAGTCCGGACCAAAGGGCGGTCTTGGATCTGCACTACTTCGAGGGCAAGCAGTTCGCCTCAATTGAGCGAGAGCTTGGTTGGGGTAGGAATATGGCCAGGCGTCGCCACCACGAAGCCATCGCCATTATTCAGGACATGCTGGCCTGCCGCAGAGGTGAATAGGGCCGGCTAGCATCGAAGACTAGCCGGCTATGCCCACAGAGATGTGGGCTTTTTCATTTGTAATTATTTCGATATACGAAAGCCGCCTCACAGCGGAGAGGAGACTCTCGGCCGTGAGGCGGGGTGGTCAGACGGACGTTGGCTACTCGGAACCGCCGCCATCTCCGTCATGGTCTGGACGGGGGCTCTGGTAGATGATGATCTTCTTGGCCTTGTCCACGAAGCGCTCGAGGACGGCCAGACCCTTGGGCCCAACGAAGGACGCCCGGCGCGCCTGGCGAAGGACGCCTCGCACCTCGCGCTGGAGTTCCGGGAACGAGACGACCTTGGCCAGCGTCCCCAGGTCGACCGCCCGGTTCTCTCCCGTCCGTGCGGGCATGAGCGGGCTGTCGCTGTTGCCGATCGGCTCCTGCTGGACGATGTCAACAGACACCCAGACCGAAGTGATCACCTTGGTGATGTAGCCAGTCTCTTGGGGAGTGAGCTTGAGCTCGCTGCAGATGCGATTCCGAACCAGCTCCGTGATCATCACGGAGGAGAGGTCGATGTCTCCGGTCGGCACCTCGGCGGCGGCCTTCTTCTTGCCCTTTTTGGACTTCTTGTCAGGACCCTTCTTGTCCGGAGCCTTGAGCTTCGTCACCTTGGGGCTCTTCTTGGGCAGCTTGCCCGAACCCTTCTTGCTCTTGCCCTTCTTGGACTTCTTGGACTTCTTCTTTTCCTTTGCCATGCCGTTGCTCCTTTGATTGCGGACGGCGGACTTTCGCTATAATACTATAATTATCGTTATAAATCAATACCTAAACGAAGAACCGCCCACCAAGGACGGAATCTCCGTCCGCAGTGAGCGGATGACCCTAATTAGGGCCGGTAGCGCTTGCCTCGACGCCAGAACGTCCAGCGCCGAGCCAACTTGCAATGCCAGCAACGGCAAAAGCTCTGGTGGGTACGCGGGAGCCGCCTGCACTTCCTGCAGTGGCACACAGTGTGCAGCCAGCGCCAGTTCTTGAACCTCAAGAACGTTCGGCCTAGCCAGGACGTCGAGCCGCCAACCGCCCAGTAGGCGCGGCCATAGCGCAGGGTGCGGGAAATCAACTCCTCTGCGTACATAGCAAACAGAAACGTCCCCGACACGAACATCCACAGCAGATGAGCAGAAGCCGGTTGGTACTCGGCCCCCTGGCCTCTTATACCTAGACCCAGGAAGTACAGGAAGAGCGAGGCCCCAAAGCACAGGGCGGAAAAGACTCTGAGCCCCCTACGAATCCTGCTCGCCTCATCCCACTCAGCTTCGGCATCGACCAAAGCCTGCTCGAAAGCAAGCCTACGGTCGACTCGCTTGAGACATCGCATCTCTCTGCGGTTGAGGCCTCGGATGTTAGCGGGCGAGAACTCATCACTCGGCAGCTCTATGAGGCTCCCCATCTTGGGCAACGGCAGCTTTTCGAAAGCCTTACTCGCGAGCTCCAAGTCTGGATCAGCACTTGCAAAGACCTCCTCGATATCTCGCAGCAGGTCAGGCGGAAAACTATCGTCAGCCACGGCCGACCTCCTTGGGTAGAATATTCGAATGGAAACGTGCACTAACTACGGCGAACCGTTGTGTGTATTTATACTCTCTTAGGTCAAATCAGGCAAGAACCTACTTGCTAGCTTCTTCGTATTCTTTGATTTTGCGCCGAGCTACTCCGCTACGAACAAGGGTATTAAGGAGTGAGGCGATAATTGCGATGCCGATGAGGAGATAGAAGATCGTGAAGAGCTTGCCAATATCGGTCTTAGGGGTAAAGTCACCATAGCCCACGGTGGTAAGCGTAACTACCGAAAAGTAGAGTGAATCAATCCAGCGGAACTTTTCTACCACATGATAGAAGACTACTCCTACGGCCAATACCGCTGTGGCGGCCAGGGCAATGAGCTGGAAGTTACGCTGTATCTCTCGTGCTTCGGTAATGGTTAGTTTATCTTTGGGCTTCATGCCTGTATTGTATCACGAGTACTGCCGAGCTATGAATTATTGCGGTGCAGAGAGCTCATGTTATAGTTGTGTTATGTCAAAGCACGAACTACGCGCATTCTCATACTATTATACCGACACTTTTCGTGGCGGCTATTAGTATGTATTAAAACTCTCAAACAAACTATCAGCAAACCGCCACACGGCGGTTTTTAATTTACAAGGAGAACCAATATGAATTCACAAAAAGCTACATTACCCACCCTGCGCACTAAACTCGATGTTATCGACGGACAACTTATAGCACTGTTGGCAGAGCGGTTCGAGCTCACTCGACAGGTAGGCGAATACAAGGCCAAACACAATCTGCCCGCAATTGACTTAGAGCGCGAGGCAAAACAATTCAAAAGGGCTAGAATGCTCGCCTTATCTAGTGGCTTAGATCAAGATTTTTCACAAGCTTTTTTGCGCTTGGTTATCGATGAAGTAGTACGCAGCCACGAAGCAATGCAGAGAGAGGTAAAAAATGGGTAAGTCAATTTCGTCCGTAGGAATAATAGGGCAGGGGGCCTTTGGCAAGCTTGCCCTAAGTCTGGTTCCAAAAGACATCACGCGCCATGCCTTCGACCTTAGCGATACTGATAATCAATTCGCTACCGTCGGGAGGTGCGACATAGTCCTACTTGCCGTACCATTAAGTGCTTATGAAGATGTACTAACAAAGCTCAAACCGCACCTACGCGCTGAGGCACTATTGATTGACGTCTGCTCGGTAAAACTAAAACCCGCCGAGCTCATTGAAAAGCTTTTGCCTGGGCATAAGAATGTTTTACTAACCCATCCGCTTTTTGGGCCGGAGACGTACCGGCGAGACGATAGTAGGCCCACACTGGTTATTTGTTCGAAACCAACTGGGCGATCAAGTGAGGTCGTGGAATTCTGCAGAAACGAATTGGGCATGAATATTGCCGCCACGACGCCAGATGAGCATGACAAGGAAATGGCATTCGTTCATGCTATGACATTCTTTATTGCTCGCGGATTGCGCGGGATCAAGTTTGATCGACTCGTGCTTGAGACGCCCTCATTCCGGCACATTAAGCAGCTAGCTCATCTGGATAGAGTACACAGCCAGGAGCTTTTTGAGACAATTATGCTTGGAAATCCTTATGCGGCCGAGGCAAGAACTCGCATCATGAGTCAGCTCGAGCAGGTCAATACGAGCCTAAGGCTATAGCGTTACCGCGTGCGTTAATGCCACGATGTTTTCGTTAATCTGTCAATGGTTACGAACTGGTGAGAAGAGAGTAAAATAGCACTATGAAGAATGCCATCAAGATCTCCCGCCTTAGTAAGAAGTTTGGCAAAAAGACCGCGGTCGACAATGTCAGCATTGACGTCAAAGAAGGCGAGATATTCGGCTTTCTGGGCCCAAACGGTGCGGGCAAAACTACGACCATCCGCCTTATCCTGAATCACATTAGTCCTACCGCGGGCAGGATTCATGTATTCGGCAAAGACAGCGAAAAGCACTACGTGGACGTCCACAAAACTATTGGCTACCTAGCCGGTGACATGGCCATGTATACCGGGCTAAGTGGCTGGAACTACCTCAAATACATAATGCGCCTGCAGGGCGAAACTGACATGACAGAGGTAAACCGCCTGGCCGACACCTTACAGGCCGACCTTAAGCCAAAGATCAAAAACCTTTCGCGCGGAAACAGGCAGAAGATCGGGATTATTGCCGCCCTAGCCCACAAACCAAAGCTCCTCATACTAGACGAACCGACCAGCGGCCTTGACCCGCTGATGCAAGAGATTTTCTATGGCCTACTCGCTGAGCACAAAAAACGCGGCGGAACCACATTCATGTCATCACACAACCTCACCATTTTATGCAGGAACGCCGCAAGCTCATGGCACTCATAGTTAAAGATTACTACGAGACACTCTAAGGCTACTAATCAGTAAAAAGAATTCTACCATGCCACAAAAGCTTGTGGCGGAGTACAATAAGGTCATGACCAAGTCGGCAAACAGAAAAGACAAGTCGATTGAAGTAACATTCATTCATACTATGCCCAAACAGGGTCTTGGGAACACGAAAAAGGCTGGCCTTAAGCAAAGTGACGGTTCGTTTATAAAAAGTCATTTGCAAGGTGTAAACGAAATGACGCCGGATATTCTGGACTATTACACTATCGGCGAACTCGAAGTCGAACTCTCCAAGGGCATGGATGCACTTGGAGACACGGTGTATGGCGTAACTGTAGTAGACACAAAAACGGGAAGTCTCCACGAAGCATCAAAGCTATGCCGATCTCCCAAACAGGCCGAAGCGCACCTGGAACAACTTGCGAATGAGTACAACCAACGAGCGAACAGGGCTATAATTGAGTAATAGAAGGAGCTATATGTAATGAACGAAATTATATGTCCGCATTGTAAAAAGTCATTCACTATTGATGAGGCAGGGTATGCCGATATCCTAAAGCAAGTCCGCACCAGTGAGTTTGAAAAAGAGATTCACGAACGACTGGAGCTGCTAGAAAAAGAAAAGGTGAATGCCGTGCAGCTCGCAGAAGCTAAGGTTAAAAACGAACTGCAAGAAGAGATAAGTAAGCGAGACGCCGAAGTTGCTCGAGTGAAGGCCCAACTGGAGTTGTCTGATACATCCAAGCAGCTAGCTGTCGCCCAGGCACTAAAGACAGTAGAGAAAGAGCGCGATGAGTTAGTCCACAAGCTGAGCTCGAAGGACACCGAGAAGCAACTCCTAGAGGCCTCTATGAAAGATAAGTACGAGGCTGAACTTAGGCAAAAAGACGAGACAATCGCCCAGTATAAAGATATGAAGGCTCGACTGTCGACCAAGATGGTTGGCGAAACACTGGAGCAGCACTGCGAGACAGAATTTAATAAGCTCAGAGCAACTGCATTCCCGAACGCCTACTTCGAAAAAGATAATGACGCCAGTACCGGAAGTAAGGGTGACTATATATACCGCGAAACGGATGATGCTGGCAACGAGATAGTCTCGATTATGTTCGAGATGAAGAACGAGAGTGACGAAACAGCTACTAAAAAGAAGAATGAGGACTTCCTGCGGGAGCTCGATAAGGATCGCAATGAAAAGAGCTGTGAGTACGCCGTGCTTGTATCGCTGCTCGAGGCCGACAACGAGCTCTACAACACGGGAATTGTAGACGTTTCGCACCGGCACCCCAAGATGTACGTGATTCGCCCGCAGTTCTTCATACCGATGATTACACTCTTGCGTAACGCCGCGCTGAATTCGCTGCAGTATAAGTCCGAGCTCGCACTCGTAAAGGCGCAGTACATAGACGTAACGAACTTCGAAGCCCAACTCAATGACTTCCGCGATTCATTTGGCAGAAACTACCGTTTGGCTTCAGAAAAGTTCAAAACCGCCATTGAGAGCATCGACAAATCGATTGTGCAGCTCCAAAAGACCAAAGAGAACCTGCTGCGATCAGAAGACAACTTGCGCTTGGCGAATAACAAAGCCGACGAGCTAACCGTCAAGAAGCTCACCCGAGACAATGACACAATGGCCGCTAAGTTCAGTGAGTTAAATGATAGTTCGCAAACTTAAAATACATAGACTCGTGCCACTACCCGCCCAGCCGGCGTTCGGCAGAATAGAATGAACATATGGCACACATAGTAAAACCCGGTGACACGAGCCAAAAACAGCCGATATCCATCCTCGACGTAGTAGGGTTCTTTGTAGACCTTGCAATGTTCTTACCACGCAACAAAACCGATATACCGCCAGCGTTCAGAAAGTTGCTCGAGGAAGAAGGGGTAACGCAAGCCGGGACTAACTACATACGTCGCATAGACCACCAGCATGCGCTGAGCGACAGCGACTGCGCGATACTGGCAGAAGAAGGCACGTACTATCTACTCTTATTGCAGTATTGCTACTCAGCGCAAATGGGGGCAGACACCGCCTGGCAATCAAACGTTGCACCGGATGATCCCCGCACAAAAGGGTCGCCGGACATCATTACATTCATCGAGAATCGGCTGGAAATATGCTTACAAGCGCTTGGGGTTCCTGCAGAGTATGCCCATGAGGCACAAATACGATACGACAACGAAAGTGGGCGCTATAATCATAAACTCATATGGCAGTATGCAGCGCGGGACAATAGCCTGTACCCGACATTCATGAAAGCCATGCGACGAAACGCGCGCAAACGAATGGTTATGAACGAGGCAAAGCTAGAAGTGGTTGATAAGTACAGCGATAAGATTCACAGTGTAGCCCGAAAGTTTTTCAAAAAGTTCTACCGTAACTACCGCTTTGTCGGTATTCGACATTTTGACGATGTGTAGACTGCATGGCAATTCTCGAAAATTTAGGGTAAAGAGATGTAGCAATCATTGGCTTGACAATTTAGCATAAGCATGTTAATATGTGCTGAGTTCATTGACCCACTCACACAACACGCAGGAGGAGCAGGAATGCTCGCAGTCCAAGAAGTTTCCAGCAAGGTCCAGGATGGCGTGTTCATCGCCCTCTTCCTCGCCGCAGTCGCGGTCGGGATCGTCGGGGCCCGGATGATCCTCGGCGCCCTGGCCAGCAACAAGTCCCGCCACATCTGGCGCTGGGCGTACCTGACCATCGGCACCGTCGCCATCGCCATCGGTACCCTGAACCCCGTCGTTCGCTTCGGGATGGAGGAGTGCCAGCAGGTGCTCGCGCAGATGCGGAGTGACGTCTGGCCCTTCGGCTGGATGATCACGCTCTGCTTCTACGCAGGGTTCGCATCTCCGATCGTGATCGGCCTGACCGCCAGGGAGATCTGGCGTTCACCCGGGAGTCTCATGGTTGCCCCAGGCAGCGATGAGTACTACCGCCGGGAGCACGAGCGCGTGCTCGCCGAGTACATGGCGTGACGCCAACAGTGGGCACTGAGCATCAAGCCCACGGAAGAAGACCAATTGGTCCGACCCCGTGGGCTTCTTCTGTTTTAAAGTTTTTATTCTGCAGCAATCCACTCAAGCTTGCAGTATGGCAGATCCAGTTTGATAATTAGGTCATAAGGAAGCGCCGGGATAAACGACGCGTGTAAACAAAATGAAAAAGCGATTCGCACAAATCATAATCAGCCTGGCCTGGGTGGCGGTATTAAGTGTAGCTGCTCCGAGCGCACATGCTGCGACGCAGGCGAGCGCCCAGGTCAGCTTTACCTTCGACGACGGGTTTAGAAGCACCTTTGCTATAGCCGCACCGACGCTCGCCAAGTACGGCTTGGTTGGTACCAGCTATCCTATAACAAGCTGCGTGGGCACCCCGACCAAACAATGCCCGGTCGAAAAAAGCTTTGGGTTTATGAACTGGACACAGATTAAAGCTTTGCAAGACCAATACGGCTGGGAAGTCGGTAGCCATACTGTAACGCACAAGGCTATGACTACGCTTACGGCCGCCAAGGTAAGCCAAGAACTCATTAATAGCAAGAACGCCCTAACCAGCCGCGGCATTACGGCCGATGCCTACTGCTCACCGTACGGCGATTACAACAATAACGTAGTTGCAGCCGTAGCACGCAGCTACTCATCGCACCGCGGCTTTGCCGACACCGGCTACAATAGCTTCCCATACAACGACTACTTGCTCTATGTGCAGCAAGTCCAGGCCGGGGTGTCGGTTGATCAAGTAAAGAGCTACATCGACCACGCCAAGGCTAATAATCTGTGGCTGATCTTGGCCTTCCACGACATTAGCCCCACGCCAAGCGCTGATCCGAACGACTTTCAATACAGCAGTGCCGACCTAGAGGCAATTGCGGCCTATGCGGCAGCACAAGGGGTAGCGTCCACGACCGTGAGTCGCGGGTTGGCGAGTGGGCAAAACTTACTACCGAATGGCGACTTCACGAGTGGGCTTGGAGCTGGCTGGACAACTGACGCACCAGCACTCATTAAGCCGAATACCCAAAACAAGGGGAGCTATCCGAATGCTGCACAATCAACCGAGATAAATAGTGGTACCACCAACAAGCATTTGTTTGCGCCCAAAGTCGATATCCAGGCCGGGCAGGCCTACGTAATTAAGAGCTTCTTGAACGTAGTACGGATTGCCAGTGGGGAAGTCGGCTTCTACATCGATGAATACGACGCGGCCGGCAACTGGATTAGTGGTCAATATAAGCGCGGCGAAAACAGCGTGTTTGTAGAGAACCTCAACTTTGAATACGTACCAACCTCGATTGCAGTAGCTCAGGCTCGCTTGCAAGTGTTTGTCACTGCCAACTCTGGCGCGAAGGCATTCATAGATAACGTCCAGTGGATCAGCCAGGGTCGAGAAGTTACCCCACCGCCTGTGCCCGAACCAACTCCAGAACCGGTAAACATAATGCCAAATGGCGGCTTCGAGGGCGGACTGAGTGATGGCTGGCGCACAGGCAGCCCGTCGAGCATATCGGCAGTTATCGCAACGCTAGGCGGTCAGCCCAACCAGTCAGCAATGGCCTTTACAGCGACCGCGGCCAATAGCCATCTATTCTCGCCAGTCGTTCGTTTGGAAGCTACAAAAACATACCAGATTAAACAGTGGTTATCAGTTGAGGCAATTACGAGCGGGGTAGTGGGCTTCTACATCGACGAATACGACGCAGCGGGCAACTGGATAAGTGGCCAGTACAAGGCCAGCATAGGGCAGACCTACAGCGGAGACTATAGCTTTGACTACACGCCGACGAGCGCGGCCGTTGCCAAGGCAAGCTGGCAAATGATCGTAGCTGGCAACAGCGGAACAAGTGGCCACATTGATTCCGTACGCTGGTTCGCAAAGCCATAACCTAGCCTGAAGCATAAGCAGTTATACAATGTTGTTTACTTGATAGCAAGTAGGGCGTATTATGGATATCAGAGGGTGAATTGCCTGATTCATTTGTCACTTAGGTGGTAAATGGTCGCGCAATTGCCCTCTTTTTTAATGCCCGAAGGAGGTCACCATGTACGGAGGTATGGGTGGTGGGGGCGGTGGCACAAGTGGTGGCGCTGGTGCAGTTGCAGCAGCTACAACCACAGCAGCAATCGTTCTACCAAATACCGGTGCACTGTGGATGATCGACGCCCTAGCGGCCGTTAGCATCGCAGTCGGCACTGCCATTGTAGCCAGCACAGTTTGGCGCAGTATGGCACACAAGGCTTACAAGTAAGCCGGACTAGAGTGGAGGGCTCTAGCAGGAATTATCATGAAACGTATATTGATTCTTACCATTGGCATAGCACTGATCCTGGGTGGCGGGTTCGTGTTATCTGCCCAGGCAGACAGCCAGCTCTTCAGCCCACGTCAACCCAAGCCTGCCGCTGCGCCAACCGCAGCAACAAAATCCTCCGGCGCAGTTACCTACAAAGTAGCCGAGCGGCCAGTTGGCTTATATGTGCCAAAGCTGAATTTGTTCTTGGAAATCGATGAGGGATTCTATAACCCCGTATCAAAAACTTGGAACCTGAGCAACACGCGTGCGCAGTGGGCGACCATTACGCCGCGCGCCAACAATAAAGAAGGTAACACATTTATTTACGCACACAACTACCCGGCAGTGTTTGGCCGACTGAGCGAACTCGCCGAGGGCGATGAATTCATTCTGCTGGGTGAAGGCGGCCATCGGTTCGTATACACCATGAGCTCGCGTTACGAGACCAACCCCTATGATGACCGCTTGTTTTATTACACAGGGCCACCCATCCTGACCGTGCAGACATGTTCGGGGACATGGGATCAGAACCGACTGCTCGTATCATTTAAGCTGACGAGGGTAGAGGAGTGAGTATCGGCGTAGTTGTATTCTATTTGTTTGTGACGCTAAGTATTATCAGCATGCTACACTATGGCTTTTATTTGGTCGGTGCGAATATATACGACGTGCGGGCTATGAAGCAGCATAGTGGCGGCAAACGCCGCAAGCACCGTGCCGTACCACTCGTAACAGTCTTGGTACCTGCCCATAATGAAGCACTAACCATTGTGCGTTGTCTGGAATCGATTCGGGTAAATACCTATCGCAAAACCCAAGTGGTTATTGTAAACGATGCCTCGACCGACGATACGCGCAAGATTGTAGAGGCCTACATAGCCAAGCACCCTACCCGAAGTTTCCAGCTGGTCAGCAAACATAAAAACGTCGGGAAGGCGCGTGCGCTCAATTCAGCATTGCGCCGCTACGCGCGCGGGGAACTGGTCATGACGCTAGACGCCGATTCGTTCATTGACCGCCATGCCATTTCCCGCGCGGTGCGCTACTTTGACGACCCTAAAGTTGCGGGTGTAGCCGCCAACGTGCGCATTCTGCACCAAGCCAGCGTGCTCGGCCTACTGCAGCGCTTTGAGCATATGATTGGCTACCGGTCCAAAAAGTTTTATTCAATTACTAATAGCGAATTTATTGTCGGCGGGGTGGCGTCGACTTTTCGCCGTAGCGTGATGTCGCGCGTGGGTCATTACGACACTGATTCGGCCACCGAAGACATTAGCTTGAGCCTTAAGATAGCTGCGCTCGGCAACAAGAACCACCGCATTGTTTACGGTGCCGACATCTTGGCCATGACGGAAGGCGTACAAAGCTTCAGGGCTCTTATGAGCCAGCGCTATCGCTGGAAGCTTGGCAGCTTGCAGAACCTCATTAAGTTCCGGCGGCTTACATTCGCGCGTTCAAATCAATACAGTAAGATGCTAACGTTTTACCGCCTGCCGATGGCGTTCCTGGCAGAAATACTCCTCATAATTGAACCACTCATCGTGCTATACCTGGTGGCGCTGTCAGTTTCTCAGCTGTCCTTCGGGCTACTATTCGGCGCCTACATGGCGATCTCGGGCATTATTCTGATCACCCTTTGGTCGGACGAGCATATTAGCGCCAAACGCAAAGCCAGCCTGAGCTTGTACGTGCCGGCAATGTATTTCGTGTTCTACATTATGAACGTGGTGCAGATCGTTGCAATTATCCGCTGCTTGGTTCGGCCACAACGGCTACTCGGTGAGCCAGAGAATGGTAGTGTATGGAAGTCGCCGCTACGGCTTGGTAAGCACGCCATCGCTGGGGAATAAGCCTTTACTGCCGCCCCGGCCACCCGCAGCTTAAGACGTGAGTGAAAGAAGAATATAAGGATGAGTGAGGATTGCAGAGCTTGGCATCCAAGCGAACCCCGCAGATCAATCCATATATTTCTTCTTGAATGAACCACTTGATGCGAGGACAATGGCCGGAAGGGCTTTAGGTTCTTTTGGCCCTTTCAAAAGAACAAGTAACTTAATCTAAACAATCAATACCTACTACTTTTGAACATACCAAAAGTAGTCAAAAGTATTTGCGACATGGGGCTCATCTCTTGGCGGTGCTTCTCCGTACTCAAACAGAAGTGCTCTACGGGACTCGCCTGGGGCCAGACTCAGACAATCCTCGAGCGTTCTGTTCTGAGTACTCCGAACCACGTCCAGGATATTCGAATGTCACGGGGGAGAGCTACAAAGATCATGCTTGCGGGCCTATTCGCAGCAAGGCATAATGGGGTTTGGCCTACAACCGATCAAGGAGTGTGCACATGCACGATGACGAAGCCCCAGTGTGGGAGAGCAACGAAGCCTGGCAGCAGCTGGTGAGAGAAGCAGGGGGTGTGAACCTCGCGGAAGACATGGCATCCGCTCTGCGCGAGGTGCCCAGCGACGCTCGACTCAGCTACTTCGCGTCCGACCTGCCAAGCGCCTACCGCGCGCGCTGGCTGGCCGCCCACGAGCCCAACAGCCTGGAGCTGGAGTTCGCCAAGATCACCGACGCCATCCGGCAGGAGATCATCGCCGCTCAGGACCCGGATCACAAGGTCACAGTGACTGTGCGCCTGTCCTCGGGCGAGCAGGACTTCGTGGAGCAGATGCTCGTGCAGGACGGCTACAGGGTCGCCTGGCGTGCCGCACCGGCGGCCCTCGACGTGGTCACCAGCAGGCACTGCACGGACCACGTGATCATCGTCTGGGCACCCGCCCCCGACGTCCCAGACGAGGACAGCAAGTAGGCCAACCGGCCTCGATGGTGTGCATTCACGCACCATCGAGTGCCACCAACGTTATTATTCAAACAAGCTCTTGATCCTATGCTACAATATTGCAGTAACCGCTTGCGGTAACACCGGTGGAACGTCCACCAAGCAGCCGTAGGTGTGATCGGTAGCTCCTTGTCGACTGGGGAAACAAGCACACACCAATCTCGTTGCCAGCTGATAGCGGTAACAACGAGGCTTACGTCGTGGCCATCCGGGCCGATCGGAACCATGAACACTCTTCTTGTCGAAGGGCGCCAAGACATCCAGTAGCCTGGCTTAGAAGCAGCCACGCTTGAAAGGGCAGAATCTGCTCGCTGGTTCGAGTGCCAATTGGCAAGACCGTCGGTGGGTGGGTGAGGTAAGGGCATCGCTGCTCGAGCCTCATCCACCTACTGCAGCACAGTAATTATCTCTTCTAGTCGCGGCCGATTTGAATCGTTTTGCCACCGAGCTTGTCTGTAAAGTAGCTATCGTGCGATACGTATAAAATAGCGCCGTGATAATTAACTAAGTACTTCTCGAGCTCTTCGATAGAAGGGAGATCTAAATGGTTGGTCGGCTCATCGAGGATCAATATGTTTGGTTCGTGCGCGAACATGCGGATCAACTGGAAGCGAGCTTTTTGCCCACCAGACAGCTGATTGATCATGAGCCGGGCATCGCCCGTGGGGTGGAACAAGTATTGGCTTAGTATCCGCGCGACCTTTTCGTGGTTAATTTCGATGCCCAACTTGTGGTATACCTGCAGTACAGCATCGCCCAGCGGCACCTCCATATACTCGGCTTCGATCTCCTGCTCGTACACGCCAAGGCGCAAGCGATGGTCGGATTCAATAAAACCGTCGTAACTGGTGGCGGGGAGCTTTTCGCCCCGGGTAGTGGCAATAATGGTTTTTAGCAGGGTAGATTTACCAGCTCCGTTACGGCCACGGATCTGCACACGCTCGCCCGAGCCCATTAAAAAGGTAATATCTTTAAATAGTGGGTCGCTGTAGCCGAGCGAAACGTTCTGGACGTCGAGCAAACGCGTTAGTTCGGCCTGCTTGGCGTCGGCCTTACCGCTTTCGAGCGAAATATTCTTGGTCTTATAGCGATCATACTTTTCGGCTAGCTTACCGCTCATATCACTTACCGAGTCTTGATCGATCCAGAATGATGGCTTTTCTACATTGGCCTTAAGCTCGGCGTACTGCTTCATAAGGCGGCGTTCCATTGGAACGAATGGGTTGGGGTTCTTTGAGCTCGAGGCCTTCTTAGCCCGGGCCGAAACAATCTGGGCGTGCAGCTTCTCTAGGGTGCGCTGAGCTACCTCGTACTGATCAATGCCGGTCAGGGTGGAGGTGCTGTTCTGCGCCAAGTAGGCATCGTAGTTGCCAGGGTAGGTAAAGAGCTTCTTGTCTTTAAGCTCGATGATTTTATCGACATACTTAAGTACGTCGCGATCGTGAGAGATAAGCACTACACTACGGTCATAGTTTTTGAGCCAGCGAATGAACTGCTCTTTGGCCACGTAGTCCATGTGGTTGGTCGGCTCATCAATCAGCACCACGTCGGCATCAGCCTCGGTGATTTTAACCAACTCTACAAAGCGCTTCTGGCCACCGGACAAGTGCCCGAGTGGGCCATTGGCTAGATCGGCAGAGATTTGGTAACGCTCGAGTTCGGAAATGATTTTGTCTTCGACGCTATAAAAGTTGAGTTCGGCGAACTTTTCGAGCGCATGGGAGTACTCTTCGATCTTGGCCATGTCGTCGCCCATGGTGGCTGGGTAAGTTTCCATAATGTGCTTGAGCTCGCTATAGTGCGGCAGCTCGGAGAGGATGTATGATACGGCTGATTCGCCATCGATGTCGTGGTGCTCTTGGCGGGTAGAGATGAGGCGCAGGCCCTTTTTGGCATTCCGGGTGCCAATAAATTCGTTGTCGCTTTCGTCGAGCAAGTGGAATAGGGTGGACTTACCAACACCATTGCGACCGATGAGGGCAATGCGCTCGCGCTCATTAACGGCAATGCTGCATTCGCCCAACAACTGCTTGTTGCCCATGTGTTTGGATTCGACGTCGAGGCTTAATAACATATATTAACCTTAGCTGGCCTTCTTGGGCAGCTGAACTTCGATGCCATCAAGTGGCTCGTCGGGTGCTTCGTCCACGCACTTCTGCAATGCGTCCATGATCTTTGCTTGATCGGCATCCTGACCAATGAATACGAGGCGTGTTTGTGGCGCGTCGCCGCCCCAGTTGCCCCAGGTAATTTCGGCTCGTGTACCAACCAATTGGAAGATGTATTTGCGCTCGTGGCCCTTGGTGCCCAAATCAACGAAGCCTTTGGCGCGGTAAATACTCGTTGGAATCTGCTTGTTCACAAACTCTTGGAACCTCATTGGGTGGAGTGGCTTGTCGCTCGTGAAACTGAACGTTTGGTAATGGGAATGCACGTGATCGGCGTGATCTGTGTGCTCTTCGTGGTCATCTTCAGACTTTGGCTCGCGCTTAGCAAATACATCTTGGTCGAGCAGTAAGTGGATCTCGACTTCGCCCTTAGTAGCTTCCAATATGCGGGCCTTAGGGTTAATGCTGGCGATTAACGAACGGATGTCCTTAACCTTAGCTGTTGGCACCAAGTCGACCTTATTAATAATCACAAAGTCGCAGAACTCGATCTGCTCGCTCGCCGTACCGTGCTCTTGGGCGTTCTTTTCTAAGTTCTCGGCATCAAGCACCGTAACGATGCTATCGAGGTACACACGTTGGCCGATGGTGTCTTTGAGCGTTAGGGCCAGGTCCTTAGGCTCTGCTAAGCCACTCGCTTCGATAATGATGTAGTCGATCGGGCTACCTTGGTAGGCAAACTGACCAATCGCTTCTTGCAAATCGAGCGTTTCTAAACTGCAGCAAATGCAGCCGTTGGTGAGCTCCAGCTTAGCGTCAGTTTTGTCGGCAATGAGGTCGGAATCAACGTTAATGTCGCCATAGTCGTTTACCACCACGCCGATGTTAAGGCCTTGGTTGTTAGTAAGGATGTAGTTGAGCAGCGTGGTTTTGCCCGCGCCTAAAAAGCCGGTGAGCACAGTCATCGGCAGCTTCTTAAAATTAGGGTCCTTTTGTGGACCTTGCTCAGTTTTTTGCATCACCTTAGTATAGCCTAGTTTCGTGCCTGGGGACAGGGTAGAGTTGGCTATTGACTTATAGAATATAACAATGCATAATATTGTCGTTCCATTCAACGAGCCCGGGAGGGGCAAAGTGAAGTACCCAAGAGTAAGCCAAGATGACCTTCGTGCGACAACCGAGAAGGCTGCAAGCCTCTTTGGAGAGAGGGCAAGCCAAGCTTTTCAGCTCTGCTCGCAGACGGCAATCACCGTCGACGGCATCCTGCTGGTGCACGACGATGATTCGGACGAGTTCTACCTGGTCGGGGCATACAGCGGCCTCGGCTTTCGGGAGGCAAGCCTGACGACAGACGCGACGCCGATTCGCAGTCTGGCAGACTTCGAAGAGTGGGCCTAGGCATTCGAACAAGCACGGAGGTGCAAAGTGAGTGACCCGATCATGGATGATGGAGAGCTTGCTCGGTTGATGGAGCTACACAACCCCGCAGGAGAGCCTGTTGGGGACTTCACCGGTCGATGCAAGCGATGCGGAGGCAAGGACCTTTGGGACGACTCCCCAGCCGCCTACGGCTGCAACTGCTGCGGTGCGGTGTTCGGGACGGCCAACGTTGCCCCGCACATCATCGACAACGCCACAGGTGAAGACCTGGGTCCCGCGTTTCACTAGCGCGAAGGGCGGGGTGGAGCACAACGGCTCCACCCCATATGACTAAGGCGACTTACGAATCGAAAGATTCGCGAGTCGCTTCTTTCGTTTAGTCATTATTGAGGTTTTGCTATAATGAGTGGATGCTAAAGATATACATAGCCCGCCATGGGCAGAACGTAGATAACGCCAATGGCATACTGAATGGCCACCGCGACGAACCTCTTACCCAAAAGGGAGTAGAGCAAGCCGAGGAAGTTGCTGGTGAGATAAAAAACGCCAAGCTAAGCTTTGACCGGATCTATACCTCGCCACTTTCTAGAGCCAAACAAACTGCTGAAATTATTTGTGATGCTATTCATGGTCCGAAACCAGTCGTCGAGCCATTACTTATAGAGCGAGACTTCGGGATAATGACCGGAGTGGAGGCAAGTAGAGTAGAGGAGCTCTGTGCTCCAAAAATACTCAAAGCCGAACTCATAACATACTTCCTGGAACCCGAAGGAGCCGAAACCTTTCCAGACTTACTCGATCGAGCACACAAGTACCTTGCTGAGCTTAAAAGCATGCATAATGACGGCCCTATATTACTCGTAACGCACGGCGACTTCGGAAAGATGATATATGCTTCATACTATAATCTCGACTGGAAGCAAGTCCTGCAGCAGTTCCACTTTGGCAACTCCGAGCTACTTCTGCTCTCACCAGAATCTCACGCCGACCAAGCTCATGTTTTCACCATTGAACAACACAATGCCTAGTCAGGCCTAAGTTCAAACGCTTATGCTATAATTGAGTTAATTATGTAGATAGGAAACCTGGGTGGCAGAGATAACAAATTCGTTATCAAAATATGAACGCTTGGTGAGCTATGGAGCTGCCGGTGTTCAAGCGGGGGCATTGTTGGCTATTGCCGTTGGAAGCGCCTTTGGGCTCCTGCCAGATCACCAGCTCATTATTAGCTTCGTAATTGCCCCGCTCTACATCTTGGGACTCATGTACGCGCTCTTGGGCCTCAAAAAAATGAGCAACAAGAAGCCAGAAATTGCCTTGCTCCTGCTGGTAGCCCCGCTTGCCATCAGTATTCTCATTATGGCCTACCTAGAAGGCGGCATTGAATCTGGCTACTACTTGTTCTGGCTCGTACTCATGATGGCGAGTGGTATATCGGGGATCATGGCGGTAGACATAACGATCAGCGTAGGCATAGCCTACTATCTGCTCCTTGGCGGAATTAGCTTCGCCAGCGGCAAGAACTACGTGGGTGATTGGCCCGAGCTAGTCGCGACACTGCTAGCTATGTCGGTGGCTTATGTGATCGCGCAACAAGCCGAACAAGTTACCCGTAACCGTGAAAAGGCCGAAAACCTAAGTGGACAATTAGAAGGTGAGCAGAACAAGACCGAGCTCATGATGGAAGAGATTGCCGACGCCGTCGTAGGCGTGAACCAAAGCTTACAAATTGTAGTCTTTAACAAGGCCGCCGAAGAGCTCACTGGCTGGGATAAACACAGCGCACTTGGCATCTACTACAACAACGTATTCCAACTCAAAGATGGCAAAGACAAAGAGGTTACCAGTAAGAATGATCCGTTCCTGAAGGCCTTTGAGGCCAACAAGAAAACGAGCGTTAATGACTACTATATGCTCGACGGCAATGAACAGAAGATTGAGTTTTCGATCGCTATAGCCCCAACGATGGACGGGAACGGCAACATAAATGGCGCGATTGGCATCATGCATGACATTAGCGAGCAGAAGGCCCTACAGCGCGAGCGTAACGAATTTGTATCCACAGCCTCGCACGAAATGCGTACACCCGTAGCGGCCGTGGAGGGCTATCTATCTATGGCCACTAATCCAAAGCTTGCCCAAGTAGACTCAAGGGCCAAGGACTACATAGAAAAAGCCCATCAGGCAGCGCTGCATTTAGGCAAACTATTCCGTGACTTGCTCAGCGTGACTAAGCTGGAAGATCGTAGGCTTAACGACCACATTACTGACTTCAGCTTGAGTGAATTGACCAAAGAAACAGTCGACAACTTGAGCATGATGGCCGAGCAAAAGAAATTAAAACTAACCTACAATACCGCGAGCAACTTGGTCGGAATAAAGACGGTGGCACCACTAGCCATGGTAGAGGCCGATCGGGATCGAATCCAAGAAGTGCTCAGCAACCTGATTGATAACGGCCTAAAGTACACCATGCACGGAGGGGTTGAGGTAAGGCTTGAAACCGGCGAAGACAAAGTCACGGTACACGTGACTGACACCGGGATTGGCATTAGCCCAGAAGACCAACGCCATTTGTTCGAGAAGTTCTACAGAGTTAACAGTACTATGACGCGCGAAATTGGCGGCACCGGCCTCGGCCTCTACATTAGTCGCAATCTGGTAGAGCACTACGGCGGCAAGATGCAGGTCCGCAGCACGCCGGGCAGAGGCAGTACGTTTTCGTTTAGCATGCCTCTAGCCAAGGATAAGAAGCTTGCCTCGCCAGCTAGAGCAGACTACAATAGCACTATAGAGAGGGAAAACGAACGTGGCTAAAATATTACTGGTAGAAGATGACGTAGCGCTTAGGGATGTTTATTCAGCACGCCTGCAAGCAGAGGCCTACACAATTGTAACCGCTGCTAATGGCGAGGAAGCGCTCGCTATGGCTGTGAAGGAAATGCCAGACCTCGTATTGCTCGACGTAATGATGCCCCGCATATCTGGCTTTGACGTACTCGACATTATTCGCTCCACACCAGAAACTGCTGCAGTAAAGGTGATTATGATGACGGCTCTGAGCTCTCCAGAAGATCATGCTCGAGGCGAAAAGCTTGGCGTAGACAGATACCTAGTGAAGTCCCAAGTAACCCTAGAAGAAGTAGTTGGCACCATAGCTGAAGTCTTGGCGCACGGCGGCGGTAATGCTCCGGCTGGCAAACCAATTGTAGGTGGCCCGGGTCAACCAGCCCCAGCCCCACAGCCAGGTGTCGTGCCTCCAGCGCCTCCGCAATAGTAGCAAGCCCTGCCTGCTGGGCAGCAGAAGATAAGATTGGTATAATAAGATCATGAAACGAACTCGAATTGCCGAGTTGGTCGACTCGGTTGATCAACAAGTTGTTATTAAAGGTTGGGTAAGCGTACGCCGTGACCACGGTAAGCTTATCTTTTTGGACGTGCGCGATGTTAGCGCGACCGTACAAGTCGTATACCAGTTTAGTGACTCTGACGGCGACTTAGCCGAGCGCATTAAGCCCGAGTCGGTCGTGCAGATCGAAGGCTTAGTCAAGCAACGCCCCGAACGAATGGTCAATCCCGATATGGCAACAGGCACAATAGAGCTCGGTGCCGACAAAATTACGGTAATCAACCAAGCCCAAACGCCGCCGTTCGAGATCCACGATACACATGCTCCGGCTGGCGAAGAAGTCCGTATGCAGTACCGCTATCTTGACCTGCGTAGCGAGCGCATGCAGCGCAACATCAAATTCCGCCATCGTTTTATAAAGGCTTTGCGTGACTACCTGGATTCACGTGGCTTTATAGAAATTGAAACACCAATCCTAGCCAAAAGCAGCCCTGAAGGAGCTCGCGACTTCATCGTGCCCTCACGACTCAGCCAGGGGAACTTTTATGCTCTGCCGCAAGCTCCGCAGCAGTTTAAACAGCTCCTCATGGTTGCCGGTTATGAGCGCTACTACCAAATTGCTCGATGTTTCCGCGATGAAGACTTACGCCAAGACCGCCAGCCAGAATTTACCCAGCTAGATATGGAAATGAGCTTTGTAGACCAAGAGGACATACTGGAGCTAAACGAGAACATGTTCCGCGAGGTCATTAGCGAACTGTTGCCTGACAAGAAGATTCCGGAAAGCTTCCAACGCCTAACTTACGACGAAGCAATGGCCAAGTACCAGAGCGACAAGCCCGACCTGCGCAAAGACAAAAAAGACGATGACGAACTAGCGTTTGCTTGGATTACTGACTTCCCGATGTTCGAACGCGATAGCACCGGCAAGATCACCTTTGCCCATAACCCATTTGCGCGCCCGCGAGATGAAGACCTGCACTTACTTGAAAGTGATAATCCTGAGGACTGGCTCAAGGTCCGTGCTTACTGCTACGACCTGGTGCTCAATGGCTTCGAAATTTCATCTGGCAGTCTGCGTATCCACGACCCAGCATTGCAGCGCAAAGTCTTTGGCCTGATGGGGCTGAGTGAAGACGAAACGAACGAGCGCTTTGGTGCATTCATGAAAGCCTTTACCTACGGCGCTCCGCCACACGGAGGTTTTGCTCCAGGACTCGACCGATTGATTATGGTACTGATGAAGGAATCTTCCATTCGAGATGTTATTGCCTTCCCAAAGACTGGAGACATGCGAGACTTGATGCTCGGGGCTCCGGCAGGACCAAACCCCGAACAACTGCGTGAACTAGGCATCCAATCACGACCACAGAAAACGTAAGCTGGAGTAGGGCGGACATGCAAGATTACACGGTACTTCTAGAAAATTTCGAGGGGCCGCTCGATCTATTACTCCAGTTAGTGGAGCGTGAAAAGCTCGATATACGCGACGTAGCAGTAAGCCAAGTCACGCAAAGCTACATTGTGCATATTCGATCGATAGAGCTGGAGCCAGATGAGGTCAATCACTTCCTTGCAATTGCGACTCAGCTATTGCTGACCAAAAGTCGGCGTGTATTACCGGTAGCACAGGCAGCAGAGGAAGATGCGAATGAAGAAGACTTGGCAGGTCGATTAGAGCGCTATCAGCATTATCGAGGCCTCGCTGCAGCACTAGCAGAACGCACCCGCACGCCATTCCTACTCCGACCGCCAAAACGTGTTAAACTGCGGGCCGGTAGCAAACAGGGCTTTGACATTTCAAAAAGCTTGATCAGAAGTGCCTGGGAACACGTCAATGAACGCAAATCTCAGAAGAACTCCGCACGGCATACCGTCCGCACAAAGCCGTTGTCGCTCGACGCTGTGCTGCGCCAGGTCGTTAACCAACTTCAAGAAGCCAGGCAACTCTCGCTCGATCGGCTTATTGCGGTGAGTAAAAACCAGCACGAAGCGGTACTAAGCTTTTTAGCCATTTTAGAACTAGCAAAAGTTAACCGTGCCCGAATTGAATATTCATCAGATAAGGTACTTATGATTTACCCTGGGGCAAGCGCATGAACCCAACTACGGCCAAACTGCACGCCCTATTATTCGCCCAGCCAAGCGGCGTAAAGCTCAGTGAGCTATCAGACTTTCTGCACCTAGATAGCGAGGCGACCAAGTCCGAAGTAGCAAAACTAGAGGCATGGCTCAAAGATAGCGGTGTATCCGTGTTTTCGCACAAGGACGTCTACGCCCTAGTGGTGGACAGCGCGGTCTCCGCAGAGGTAGAAGGCTTTCTGCCAGAACAGAAACAACAATTAAGCCAGCCTATGCTTGAGGTGCTAGCAATCGTCGCCCATTCAGGACCGTGCACCAAGCAAGATATCGATGACATACGCGGCGTAAGTAGCGACCAAACACTTCGCAACTTAGCCTCACTTGGGCTTGTGCGTAGCATTACCAAGCCAAATGACCCAATTAAGCTAACTTACTACGAAACAACCAAAGACTTCCTGCTCCAAGCAGGTGTAAAAGATTTAAAGGAGCTCAAACAATGAGTACTCGACTCAACAAACAGCTTGTAGAACTAGGCCTGGTTTCATCTAGGCGCAAGGCTGACGAACTGATTACCCAAGGGGCAGTAAGTGTTAATGGTACGGTAACCACGAAGCTAGCAACACAGGTGGGAGCCGAGGACGTCATTACACTCTTCGGCCGATCCGGGCAAAAGCGCGAGAACGTATACTTGGCATTCAATAAGCCGGTGGGCTATGTGTGTACACACCGGACGCAAACAGATCGCCAAAAGACGATCTTTGATCTTCTGCCGCTTAGCTTTGCCGGCTTAAAAATCGCTGGTCGACTCGATAAAGAAAGTCAAGGGCTCATGGTGCTGTCATCCGATGGTGCGTTTATTCAAGCCATATCACACCCGTCGCAAGGTAAGCTAAAAACTTACATGGTATTTGTAGATAAGGCCATTCAGCAGTCTGATCAAGCAAAACTCCTCGAAGGAATCAAGCTCTATGACGGGATAAGCAAGTTCGAAAGCGTATCGCGCATTAAGCCGCAACTACTCCGGGTGACTCTAAGTGAAGGCCGCAACCGACAGATCCGCCGAACGTTTGAGGCCCTCGGGTATAAAGTAAAAATGCTTGAGCGTACCAAGATTGGCCGATTAGATCTTGGGGTACTCAAATCGGGTGCTCACCGCTTTATTAAGCCAAGTGAGATTGTGGATGCTTAGTCTCGTCGCTGCGCTCCTAGTCGCCTTACAAGGTGCAATGCCGGCTTCGGCAACGCTTGATGCTGCGTACAGCACGGTTAATCAAAGAGCTGCCGAGACCAGAGAAACCGTGGCGCCACGCACAAAAAGCCTGGGTGCCACCTACGCTGCGATACCAGTAGCAGATAGTACAATTGCGCTGTCGCAAGACAACAAAGCCGCCATGCTCTATGACGTTGACTCCACCAAGGTACTCTACGAAAAGAACACTTCGAGCCGACTGCCTATTGCATCAATCACCAAGGTCATGGCGGCCGTGGTATTACTACAGAACCACAGTCTAGACGAGACGATAACTATCCCCGCACTGCCGCAGCAACCCCCAGGCAGTCAGGTCATGAACGTCCAGCCAGGTGAGCAGTTCACCCTCTCAGAGGCTATGACCGCCATGCTTACATACTCGGCTAACGACATGGCCGTAGCGCTAGCTATTTGGGATAGCGGCAGCGAACAGGCCTTTGTAGATAAAATGAACGACCAAGCCCTTCAGTGGGGCCTAAAAGACACGCGCTATACCGATGCCACCGGCCTTAGTCAGCAAGGTTCGTATTCAACTGCCCAGGATCTAACAGTCCTCGCTACCATCGCGCTCCGTAGCAACTTCTTCCGCCAGGCCACCAGTCAGCCCAGAGTGGCAGTAAAAACACTCGCCGGAAAGACCTATAATCTTGCCACTACTAACCAATTGCTTGGCCGAAATGGCGTGATTGGGACCAAGACTGGCTACACGCTAGAAGCTGGGCAATGCTTGCTAAGCCTGACACGACGCGACGGACGTGAGATAATAGGCGTGATGCTCGGCAGCAATGATCGTTTTGGCCAGACCAGAACGCTCCTAAACACTGCCTACGCCACATATCGCTGGGAATAACCACATGACACAAGACAAACAACCAACCGTACTCATCATCGGCCAGCCAAACGTTGGTAAATCAACGTTGTTCAACCGACTAACAAACACCAATCAGGCTATCGTAGCAGACCTGGCCGGCACTACCCGCGACCTCGTAGAGGGCGACGTAGAGTGGCAGGGCAGGCACTTCCGCTTGCTTGATAGCGCCGGACTCGCCAAGAGCGATGACGAGCTCGTACGTAGAGCGCAGGACAAAATCGATGAAGCAATCGCATTAGCAGATGTGGTAGTCATGCTCGTAGACGGCACCGTTCCAATTGACGCGCATGACCGGAAGGTCGCCCAGGAGATCCTTAAGAGCCAGAAGCCAGCTATTCTGGCTGTAAACAAGGTAGACCAAACGCACCGCGGCGGCCTGGCTGATCACTACGAGCGCCTGGGTATTAATGACATTATGCCGCTCGCGGCAATCAGCGGGCAGGGTAGCGGAGACTTGCTCGATGCAATTACGGGCAAACTCGAGACCGCCGATGTAAGCACCATTTCTCAGGACGAGAATACCATTAAGGTAGCGATCTTGGGTCGACCAAACGTAGGCAAATCAAGTTTACTCAACAAAGTCATTGGCACGCCGAAGGCCCTGGTTTCTGACATTAGCGGCACCACGCGAGACATTAACTACGGCAGCATAGCGCATGGTGACAAAGAGCTGGTATTCGCCGATACGGCAGGCTTACGTAGAGCCGGTAAGATTGGTCGTGGCATCGAATTCTTTTCGAGTTTACGAACCAAAAAGGCCATTGCTTGGGCGGACGTTTGTCTGGTTCTGATTGATGCCAATGAGAACAGCGTGTCGCAAGACCAAAACATTGCCGGTCTGGTAAAAGAAGCCGGTAAAGGGCTTGTACTTGTCGTCAGTAAATGGGACGCAGTCGAGGACAAAGAAGACAATACCATGCAGCGCATGGCTAACTACATTAGTGCGCAGTACCAGTTTGTATGGTGGGCGCCACTCATATTTACCTCTGCCGAAACGGGCCTCAACCTGGATAAGCTCTACGAACTT
Source organism: Patescibacteria group bacterium (assembly GCA_052034495.1). Lineage (GTDB taxonomy): Bacteria > Patescibacteriota > Saccharimonadia > CAILAD01 > JADZBC01 > CAYPSN01. The sequence goes on along the minus strand of JBPOIL010000003.1, from coordinate 27,354 downwards.
ATTGTAAAAATTGATGCCAGCTCAAGCACACAGATCTCGACACCCAAGCTCAACAAACTCCTTAGTCAAGCCACTGCAAAACAGCCACCGGTAGGACTTAAAAACACCCACCCTAAGCTCAATTATATTACCCAAACAGGCACAAAACCACCTGAGTTTACGATCTTTGCAACACACCCCGATATGATCCAGTTTTCCTACCCGCGCTACCTGGAAAACGTCTTGCGTGAAGCAGGAGAGTTTGATGGCACGCCAATCAAGATCGTGTTCAAACACAAGCGCAAGGAGGAGCGATGAAGCTCGTAGTTGGGCTCGGCAACGTAGGTAGTGAATATGAAAAAACACGGCACAACGCCGGCTTCGTGGTAGTTGACGAGCTAGCCAATCGGCACGATGCCAACTGGCAGCACCAAACAAAGTTCTTCGCTCACACCACAACGGCACTCATTGGCGCAGATAAGGTCATATTGGCTAAACCAGATACCTATATGAATCGGAGCGGCAAGGCAGTTATGGCCTTAATGCAGTATTACAAAGTGCCACTTGAGGAGGTTGTAGTTGTTTCGGATGACCTGGATTTGACCTTTGGTAAGGTGCGTGTGCGGATAGGGGGTAGTAGCGGTGGGCAAAACGGCCTCGGTTCAATCATTGAGACGGTCGGGAAAGACTTTGTTCGCCTGCGAGTCGGCATAGCGGGGAGCGAGCGAGGGCAGACTGATGCGCGCGATTATGTCCTGCAAAAGTTCAGTGCCTATGAGCAGAAACATTTGCCAGCCATCGCCACCGAAGCAACCGACATCCTTACAGAGATTATTACTGATGGAGCTGAACATCTTTCGCGCTCAGTTTTGGAAGATTAACCAAAAATTGCCTTCTAGACTAGCAATCAAAAAGCGAACACTTTAGAATTAAAAAAGACTCGCTTCAATAAAGGAGTCGAGTCCGTTTTAACACCCTCTAATGCCCCCGAAGTTTGGGATTTTGCAGTCGCTATAGTAATAAGTAGACCGTGGCAATTAAAGGGAGTAATCTGCTCCGAGAACCTAAAGGAGGGTGAGTTTTAGGTTTAGCCTCGAGAGCAGATTACTCACTTCAATAATGAGGTGAGTTTTGTGTGAGGTGCACTCTCGTTTGAGCCGTTTTTACATGGCTTTATAAGAGCCTACGTATACTAACATACCTTAGTGCTTTTGTCAACACTTTTTACAGGGATAGTTTTATACTATTTATGCTTAACAGGTTAGATCATGGATAATCCTATGCAATATATACGATACAATAGCAACAAATATCCTGCTCTTTTGCGCGATATTGCGGCTCCGCCCAAGGAGCTATATGTAGTCGGCAACGTACCTGATCTGCCAATGGTAGCTATAGTGGGGAGTAGGGCAATTACAGACTACGGCAAGCAAATAACGTACCGGCTGGCCTACGATCTAGCCCGTGCAGGTATATGCATAGTAAGCGGTATGGCACTCGGGGTAGACGCAATTGCTCATCAGGCTGCGCTTGATGCTTGCGGTGCGACTGTGGCGGTTCTAGCGAGCGGCCTAGACGCACCTTCGCCCAGGTCAAACTTCCACTTATTCAAAGCGATAGTGGCTTCTGGCGGCGGCGTTATAAGTGAATACCCCGAAGGCACCACACCGTTTAAGCAAAACTTTCCGGCTCGCAACAGGATAATTGCCGGACTCAGCCTTGCTACCGTCATTACAGAAGCCAACGCCAGTAGCGGATCGCTTATTACAGCCAACTTCGCCCTGCAGGAGAACCGCATGGTCATGGCTGTACCTGGCAACGTCACGAGCCCGCGCTCAGCGGGGCCAAATAACTTACTCAAATGTGGCGCCAAGCCAGTACTAGACGCAGTAGATATACTGTCCGAACTCGGCCTACAAAGCACGTTAGTAAAGCCAAAGAAGCGAAGGGCAGATTCTGCAGAAGAGGCGCGACTCATGGAGCTCATAGATGCGGGTAGCCATACTACGCACGACCTAATAGAAAAGAGTGACATTCCTGCCGAAAAGATCGCCGGCATGCTGAGCCTAATGGAAATAACTGGCAAGGTTCGGAACATCGGCGCTGGCCAGTGGGTTTTGACCTCTTAAACGAAAGATCGCCCCAGGAGGAGCGATCGAATCGTCCGCCTGAAGCGAAGGTGCCACCTACTGGCGCAGGGACTTGCCGTGGCGGGCAAGTACCTGTTCGACCTGCCTGAGGTAGGCCTGGCCGAAACCGGGGATCGTGAGGAGGTCATCGGCGCACAGCCGAACGAGCTGTTCGACCGTCTCGATGGGGACGTACGTACCGTCGAGCCTGAACGTTCCCCTGGCGAAGCGCCGAAGCACAACAGCACTGAAGCGCAGGTTCTGCACCGGAGTCGGAGCAGGCAGCTCAGAGCCCTTCAGGGTGAGCTCGTGCTCGGCGAGCCTGGCCCTCACCTCATCGAGCGACTTCTCCCCAAAGCCGATGATGACGAGGAGGTCGTCCTCGCTGTGGCGAACCAGGTCGCCGACGAGTTCGATGCCCTGCTCGGCCAACAAGCGGCTGGGCTTGTCGCTCAGCCCCAGGTCGGCGACGAACAAGATGTCCGCCGAGAACTCCAAGCTTGGCGGAACCTTGCCGGCTGCCAGGGCAACGAATGCTTCTGCTGCCAAACGGATGGCAGCTTCGTGCGCTTGACGCGCAATTCTGGTATCTCGGTCTTCCATGGCTTCTCCTTCGAGATAGACAATAGGTCATGGACTGAGCAGAATGATACAATAATTGATAGATAATGTCAATACATTTGGACACTATATGTCTCTTTGACAATGCCAAGCCTACTCTGTATAGTCTCTGATTGTGACTTTAAGCCAACATTCAAGTCGGCAAACTATATTAACTTGCAAAGCAAACCTATAAGCATTAGCATTACAAAGACATGAGCAAAAACCTCGTTATCGTAGAGAGCCCCGCAAAGGCAAAGACCATAGAAAAGTACCTGGGCAAAGATTTCCAGGTATTATCGAGTATTGGCCATATTCGCTCAATTGCCAAAAAGACTAAGGATGGCAGCAAAACGATTGATGTAGACAATGGTTTTAAGACAGTCTACGAGGTCGATCCTGAGAAGAAAAAGGTGATCACCGAGCTAAAGCGAGCAGTGAAAGCAACCGATACCGTCTGGCTGGCTACCGATGAAGACCGCGAAGGAGAGGCTATTGCCTGGCATTTGTGCGAGGTACTTGGGCTTGACCCCAAAAACACAAAGCGCATTGTATTCCACGAAATCACCCAAGACGCCATTAGTGAAGCAGTAAAAGAGCCTCGCACGGTCGATATGAGCCTAGTAGAAGCCCAGCAGGCCAGGCAGATTCTGGATCGCATAGTAGGCTTTGAGCTCTCACCAGTAGTGTGGCAAAAGGTACCAGGAGGAAAATCGGCTGGGCGCGTGCAGTCCCCGGCAGTACGTTTACTTGTAGAGCGTGAACGCGAAATCCGAGCCTTCGAAGGTTCATCGGAGTTTAAAATTACTGCTGAATTCATTCATGACGGTCAAGCATTTAAAGCCGAGCTACCTAAACGCTTCGCCAGCGAAGCAGAAGCCGAAGCGTTCCTAAAGAGCCTGCTCGATGCCAACTTTAGCGTGTCGAAAGTTACGACCAGCCCGAGCAAACGCAACCCTGGAGCGCCCTACACTACCAGTACCTTGCAGCAGGATGCCAATAGCAGACTGGGCTTTAGCGCCAAAGCGACCATGTCGGCTGCCCAAAAGCTCTACCAGGAAGGTAAGATTACCTACATGCGTACTGATTCGGTAAACCTAAGCAAGCAAGCACTTGGCCAAATTACTAACTATATAAAGAGTGAGTTTGGCGACAAGTATCATAATTTGCGCACGTTTAAAACCAAGTCGGCGAGCGCCCAAGAAGCTCACGAGGCGATCCGTCCCACAGATGTACGGGCGGAGAAGGCGAGTGCAAACGCTTACGACCAAAAGCTCTACGATTTGATTCGCCGACGTACACTTGCGAGTCAGATGGCGCCGGCAGAACTCGAACGCACTACGGCTGTGATTACTATATCGAGCAGCAAAGAGAGCTTCGAGGCAAAGGGTGAAGTTGTGATATTCGATGGGTTTATGAAGGTATATGGCGGCAGCAAGAAAGACCCTGACATCCTGCCTCCGCTCGAAGCTGACCAGGTGCTCGAGATGCAAAGCGCCCAAGCCAAGCAAATATTTGCCCGACCACCTGCCAGATACAGCGAAGGTAGCTTAGTCAAGAAGCTCGAAGAGCTTGGGATTGGCCGACCATCCACCTATGCCACGATAATTTCCACCGTCCAGGCCCGTGGTTATGCCATAAAAGGCGAGGGCGAAGGAACGCCGCGCGAAGTGATTGTGCTCAATTTGGCAGATAAAAAGTTGGAGCGGGAAGTTATTGAAGAAAAGACCGGCTCCGACAAGGGCAAACTCGTGCCGACGCCAAGTGGAGAACTGATTAGTGACTTCCTGACTGATTACTTCGAGAAAGTCGTTGATTATGGCTTTACTGCTGACGTCGAGAAGGAATTTGACGACATCGCTGAAGGCAAACTGGCCCGCAATGATATGCTCACGCACTTCTATAAGCCGTTTCACGCTCTGATTGCGGCATCTGGGGGAATTGACCGTTCTGCCGTGGCGCAAGCGCGAGAGATAGGTGTACACCCTAAAAACGGCAAACCAATCCTGGCTCGGTTCGGTAAATACGGGCCGATGCTACAGATGGGCAGTACTGAAGACAAGGAGAATAAGCCTACCTTTGCACCAATGCCTGAAGGCAAGAGGCTCGAGGAAGTTACGTTGGATGAAGCCCTCGAAATGTTTAAGCTACCCCGCACGGTCGGCCAAACGAGCGATGGCCAAGAAATCCTCGCGAACATCGGACCGTTCGGTCCGTATGTAAAGATTGGCAAACTCTTCGTTTCAATTAAGCCCGAGAGTCCATTCGACATAACCCTAGATCGCGCCCGCGAACTTATTGTCGAAAAGCAAAAGGCTGAAGCAGCAAAGTATATTCAGCGTTTTGAGAAAGAAGGCATCGACATCATCAACGGTCGCTACGGGGTATATGTAACGGATGGTAAAAAGAATGCTAAGCCGCCCAAGAATACAGACCCAGCAAACATTACCCTCGAGCAAGCCAAACAGATTATTGCCGAAGCCCCCAATAAAAAAGCCCGCCCGCGCCGTAAAAAGTAGCTGTTAGCGTCAGTTGCCTCCAAAATATTAGACAATGTTTTGTGTTGACTTAATAGGGCTCATATAGTATAATTGCTTATGTCGTATGAGGCTTGACTCCTTATTGAGCAGCCCATACCTAACTATAACGGTGAGGGTGATTTTATTTTTATGGATAAAACTAACAACATTCAATACAACCTAGAAGACCTCAGGACTATGATCGAAGCCTCGCTCGAAGTCCTGCGCAAGGATCGTGATCGCGAAGTTCTGACGAAGCGCCACGGTGTGCTTGGCAATAAACCGCAGACGCTCGAACAAATTGGCCAGCAGCTTGGTATTACTCGTGAGCGCGTCCGACAGATTGAAAAGGCAGCCCTTGCCCGTATTCGCCAAGAAAACGAGATTAATACTGATTTCTCGAACACACTTATTGCTATAATCGACAAAAAGGGTGGCGTAATTCGCTTTGAACAAGTAGTCGGTCGCCTAACTGACCAGGAACTAGCTGCCGAACTTAGTTTTATTATCCGTACCAACCCGAAGTTCTACTACCTCGATAAGAACGACTTGCTCGATAGTCTTGTCGTGAATGCCGAAGTGTATAGCGAGGAGGATGTAAAAGAGCTACATCAACTCATCCTTAGCACAACCAAAGAACTTGGTAAGCCAGGTAGATTCGAGCGTATTGCAGGCAAGATTGATGGCCCGCATAAGGCCGACTCACTTATGGAAATTGCCCATGCATCTGCCAAGATGGCAGAGCTAGAAGAAAACTGGGGCTTAAGCCACTGGCCAGAAGTCAATCCAAAGAGTATCCGTGATAAAGTCTATTTGGTACTCAAAAAGAACGGTCGACCAATGCACTTTTCTGACATCGCTGCGAAACTAGATCAAGTTCAGGCGAATCCTAAGAAGGTAACTACCCAAGCTGTACACAACGAACTCATCAAAGATAAACGCTTTGTACTGATCGGCCGCGGCATTTATGCATTAGCGGAATGGGGCTACCAAGCAGGTACGGTAGCTGATATCATAGAAGGGATTCTTAAAGAAGAGTCGCCTCTAACAAAAGACGAAATCGTACGCCGCGTTCTCGCGCGTCGACAAGTCAAAGTTACGACTATCGCTCTCAATCTGCAGGAAAAACCGCAGTTCGAACGAGTTGCCAAGGCAACCTACCAGCTTAAAAAGGCCTAACATCTGTCTATGGACATCTTTGCAACGACCCTGGGTGCTATCTTTTCATTTATCGGCATTGTTTTGTTCCAGTACTGGGGCTGGGTTCTGATTGCCGCTTATTTAGGCTGGAAGATACTTAAGACCAAGAAGATAATCTCGGTGGTTGAGCAGACCGAACACGCGATTCTACAGATCATTGTTCCGAAGAATAATGAAAAAAAGGAACTCTCAGCCGAGCAGCTATTCGCCAGCTTGCATGGGATATTGCGGCCGTCTGTAGAGACCGACTCAGGTGAAGTAATCCAAGAGCATATTAGCTTCGAAATTGCTTCCGAAGAAAACGTTATTAACTTTTATATTTGGGTACCAAGCCACCTCAAGGATTACGTTGAGAGCCAAGTTTACGCCCAGTATCCGACCGTACAGATTCAAGACATTACACATGACTATGCACAAAAGGATCTGCAGGGCAGGGAAGTCCATACGGCTGAAGTTGTCTTGGACAAAAGCGACGTATTCCCAATCAAAACCTTCCCGAGCTTCGAAGTTGACCCGCTGGCAGGCATCACGACTGCTCTAACCAAGCTCAGTCAGCAAGAGGAGCTATGGCTGCAATTCTTAATTCGACCGGTTGATGATAGTTGGCATAAACGCTCTATCCAGTACATTGACGAGATCACCAAGGGTAAGCCAGCCAAGTTAATGGACGGATGGCAGCAAAAAATCATCATGATCCCAGCCCAGTGGATAGGGGCGTTCTTTCATGCCGCATTTATAGGCCCGCACGAACCTCCTAAAAAAGAGGAGAAAAAAGATGGCAAGAAGGAACTGAGTACCGGCCAAAGCACGATTAATGCCGCAGTAGAAACAAAGGCGCAGAAACTCGGCTACGAGGTGAAGATCCGCATCGCCTACCTGGGTGGCAACACAGCAGCTGCCAAGCAGCGGGTACAAGCGCTTGTGGGCGGATTTAAACAGTTCAATACGGTAAACCTAAACGGCTTTTCGAGCGCGCCTATTAAGACTGGGCCAGACGCCTTTGCAGAATACCAATCGCGCTATTTCCACGAATCGGGCTTTATCCTAAACATCGAAGAGCTTGCCAGTTTATACCACTTACCACATATTTCTGTAGAAACGCCAAACATTGCTTGGACATCAACAAAAGTAGGCGAGCCACCAACTAATTTACCAACCCTCCACAACACTCCATCAAACGAGCTGAGCCTCATCGGCACCACCACATTCCGTCAGGGCGATATTAAGTTCGGTATCAAACGAACCGACCGCAAGCGACACTTCTACGTTATTGGTAAAAGTGGATCTGGTAAGTCATTTTTACTTGAGCTTTTAGTACTATCCGACATATATCAGAATCAAGGCTTTGCAATAGTCGATCCACACGGCGACTTTGCCCAAGACATGCTTAGGCACGTTCCAAAACAACGCATGGATCAGGTTGTGTACTTTAACCCAGCTGACCTGGAACATCCCATTGCCTTCAACCCGATGGAGAACAGTGACCCGAACATGCGGGCGTCCATTGCTTCTGAAATCGTGGGCGTACTTAAGAAGATGTTCGCCGACTCATGGGGCCCTCGCTTAGAGCACATCTTGCGCTTTACGCTTTTGGCACTCTTAGAGACCCCAGATGCTACTATGCTAGGTATTACCCGTATGTTGACCGACAAAGTATATCGTAAATATGTCATTAGCAATGTGTCAGACCCGGTAGTTAGAGCCTTCTGGGTGAACGAATTTGCAGCATGGAACGACAAGTTCGCCTCCGAAGCAGTCGCTCCGGTTCTAAACAAGGTTGGTGCCTTTACTGCGAACCCGCTCATTCGTAACGTCCTTGGCCAAACCCGGTCAAGCTTTGACATCCGCCAGATGATGGACGAAGGCAAGATCCTGATTGTAGATCTATCGCGTGGGCGACTTGGCGAAGATAACGCCAGCATCCTAGGTGCACTATTAATTACCAAAATCCAGCTAGCCGCCATGAGCCGGGCTAACATTGAAAACATCGATGATCGACGTCCATTCTACCTTTACGTAGACGAATTCCAGAACTTCGCCACCGAATCTTTCGCAGTCATTCTGTCTGAAGCACGTAAGTACGGCTTATATCTAACCGTAGCAAACCAGTATATCGCCCAGATGCCCGATGAGGTCAAAGACGCTGTATTCGGTAACGTTGGCTCCATGGTAAGCTTCCGCGTAGGGAGTGAAGATGCAGGCTACTTGGCCAAGTACTTCGAGCCAGCATTTGAGCCACTAGACCTCGTGAACCTTGGTTTGCAGCAGATATACGTCACTATGAGCATTGATGGAGAGACTTCCATGCCATTCTCGGCCAAAACCCTCATGATGCCGAAACCAGCCCATGACCATACCAAAGAAATCGTTGCCCGTAGTCATGAACATTACAGCTCTCCGCGAGCAGAAGTAGAGCGTATTGTAGCTGAATGGTGGGGCATGGGTGGTGGTGAAGAAAAACCGAACGAACCAACGGACTCCAAGGCAGAACCCCATATTCCAACCTTTAACCAACAAAAACCGAACATCGAGGGTGTCGAGCCAAAGTCCTACAGCACCCAGGTGAAGCAGGGTGGAGGACAGCAGAACAGAAGTAGGGGAAGCGGGAATAACAATGGAGGCCAACGGTCCTCAGGCGGCCACGGTGGTGGCAAAGGCAGAAGCGGTGGCGGTGGCAGGCCACGTCGCTAAACAGATAAGCACAGTGACTTCCCTGTCTCGTTCCAATAGTTATTGATGCACCAAGCCTCTCGAACCTATACAGCTGCCTCGTTTAAGTTACCCGTGCGTGGCTTATTCCACGCCCTAGTAAATAAACAGCACGCATAGGACGCTGCATTCATTAGCCTTCACATGTAAGCGCTGGAGGGGCATTACCGGCGCATGGGCCAAGACAGGACTCAAGTGGGCGCGAGACATCTAGCACGACGGCAGCCAATAGTAGAGACTAACCGGTAATAACGTTTTAACCTATATGTAGGTTAAAACGAGAGGTATAAACACCCAGCTCAATGTCATAAAGCGTTATGTCGCACAATGTACCTTTTGCGACGAATAGCATGCTAAAGTCAAATAACATCATTTATTGCCGTATATAACTCATTTCAAAATTTTGTATTTTTTGCGCGCTTAATGCCCCTAAACTCTCCAACCACAAGTCATCCCTACGATCGCCAAAGACTAGCAAAAACAGCTTAAACAAAAACCGAACTTACTTATAGTAATTTGGGGCTATTTGTAAAAAACTTTACCGGCGATTCTAAGATCAATATACTCCCTAGGTGCGATCTTTTTAGCCGCTATAGCCCTGTAATCAGAGACTTGGCTTTCGAGACTCCTGGTAGTATCAAGCTTCATTATGAAGCCCCTATTGGTCTTAACTGACACCTCTGTGGTGGTTTCGGATACGCTGATCGCTTCTGCCTTGATTCCTGCGGCTTCAAGCTGTGGCTTAATTTTTACAATAAAACTGACAAAGCTACTTGGAACGATTTTTTGACCTGTTTTGACGGGTAAATTCGTACTATCCTCTACCGCCGGGAGCTTGCCATCCACCTTCCCTAACTCTGCGTACGCCACTCCATTCCCACTCAGAACAAATACCGAACTACCACTCCTCCACTGTAATGTCGCCTGCTGCTCCCTGATAGTGACGCGAAGTCCTCCAAGTAGGCTACGCTCCACCCTCACCTGCTCAATCTGATAATTACGCTGCTTGATCGCCTTTTCCAGCTCTACCCCGTTCACAAACAGTGCGTTATCACCCAGAAACGAACCGCGGAGTATCTGCATAACCTGATCGCCTACCTGGCTACTCGTCAGCTTCGTGTTACCCTGGACGGCAACGGCGCGCACTCTAAACAACGGCGAGAATAATACTACGTAGGACACAAATACTAAGCCTATGGCAACAAGTATCGGTCGCCACAAACTTCCAACGTGGATCTGCTTTTTTGGAGCCTGGTAATTCGTTCTATATGCAGACGAAGACCCAACAGAAACTTTTCTCCCTCCCGGTCTCATACTAGTTCTTCTGCCCTGACGAAAAGATAATCTCTGCTAGCTCCTTGGCTGCATCCGGCTTGGCGTATTTATGGATAGTCGTAGACAGATACCGCATATCCTTTGGAGCGGCAAATAACTTTTCTATTTCATTGAGTAGCCGCATGCCAGTTAGGTCTTTTTCCGGCAAAACTCTGACTGCGCCAGCTCGGGCTAAATACTGGGCATTCTTTGTTTGCTCATTATTCGCAGCCGTTGGAAGCGGAACAACGATCGCCGGCTTTGCCCAGTGCATAAGCTCGGCCAGGCTATTCGCGCCGCCCCTAGAAACCACGATATCTGCCAAACTATATGCCAAGCCCATTTCTTGCTTTAAAAAGCTATACGGCCTATAAGAAGCCTCCAGCTCCTTTGGCAATTTACTTGCCAAAAACCGCGCCCTCTCGATCTCCGCCTCCCCTACTACATGGACAACGTTATATCGCCGTGCAAACTGCTCCATATGATCAAATACGGTGTGGTTTACATTTTGAGCGCCGAGCGAGCCCCCAAAGATGAGTACGTTCGGTTTTTGTTCTTGTATCTCGAAGTGAAGCCGGGCCTCTTGCTTGCTGCCCTCAATGGCGCTCCGGCGCAAAGGATTCCCAGTAAAGACGAGGTTCTTGAGGCCGTATTCTCTATAAAACTCTATTGGGAACCCAGTTGCCACCGTTTTAGCGCTCTTAGATAAGATCTTATTTGTCATACCAAGCACAGTATCGGAATCGTGGAGTACTAGGGGGATTTTAAGCCATTTTGCAGCAAGCCCTACCGGCAGACCAACATAACTCCCTTTCACAAACACCACGTCAGGCTTGTATTTGCGAACCAGCTGATACGCTCTGAATACCCCGCCGTTGAACTTAAAGAAGTCCTTGAAGTTCTTCCAGTTTGTGCGGGCGTCTATTGCTGCTTCATAGAACTTTCGGCCATAGCGACGAAACTTGCCTGCCGGAATACGCACGTACTCAATACCAGCCCCGGCAAGGATCTTTTGCTCCATTGGCCCACCAGAGCCAATGAATAGAACTTCTAAGTTTTTATCGAGTCGTTTTAACTCTTCGAGGACTGCTAGAATCGGCGAAATATGCCCCGCCGTTCCGCCCCCCGACACCACGATGCGCATCAGTGGCCTCCTTTACAGTGTATTTTGAAATGTTCTGCAGTATCCCAATTGCTACGAGTGACGCCAGCATGCTTGTGCCCCCGTAGCTAATGAACGGCAATGGAATCCCAGTTAGAGGGATTAAATTGAGCATCGCAGCGATGTTAATAATCGCCTGGAAGCCGAACCACGCCGTTATGCCTACCGCTACTAAGCGCGAGAAGTCATCTGGAGCTCGACGCACGATCGAAAGACCCCGGTACACCAGCAGGGCGAAGAGCCCCACCACAATAGATGTGCCCCATAAGCCAAATTGTTCGCCTAATATGGCAAATATCGAGTCATTTGTAGACTCTGGCAGATAACCATAGGACTGCAGGCCGTTGCCTAATCCCTTACCTAGTATACCACCCGAACCGAGCGCAATTAAGGCCTGATTGATGTGATATCCGCTCGCGCTCACATCTTCCTTGTGATTGAAAAATGTCATAACACGGGCAAGTCGGTAGGGCTGGGTCATGATCATAAGTGCCCCGCCAGCGGCGAAGACTCCAAAGGCACTACCATAGAGCCAAAGTGGCATGCTGGACATGAAGAGCACGCTCATCCCAGCGGTAAAGAGCACCATGCCACTCCCCATATCACGCTGTACAAACACTGCTAAAAACGCCGATGACCCGAGTATAAGCAGAAACGGCATAAGCCCACTCATAAAGCTACCGAGCGAACCCTTATTCTTCTCGAGCCAAGTCGCTAAATACAGAATTAAACCCAGCTTAAAGAACTCAACTGGTTGCACACTTAGCCCGCCAAGCCTAAGCCATCGCGATGCTCCGTTTGTTGGCGGCGCCAAACCGGGCACGAGTACTAATAACATTAGGAAGAATGAGCCTAGAAATAAGTAGAGCGAATATTTGCGCCAGAAATCATAACGTATTTTGGATACTATGTACCAGACAACAATGCCTAGGATAAAGCTGATAAGCTGCGTGGTAAAGAAGGTGTTCTTGCCGTTAATGCCGCCTGTGATCGACAATTTAACGATGGAGCCTGTGGCGTAGAGCATAATCATGCCGATTGCTACAAGCGCCATAACAATCACCGTGAGCAAATAGTCCGGTTGATGAGCGCGCTGATCCGTCGCTTTTTGAGCTGGCTGAGCTCTTTCCCTCCTGCGCACGACTAACCGCCTGCTACTAAGCCAATGAGCATACCGGCAACAGCACAGACTGCACCAATTACCCAGAATCGCATAGTAACCTTAGTTTCAGGCCAACCGATTGCCTGCAGGTGATGGTGCACAGGGGCGGAGAGAAAAATCTTCTTCTTACGAATCTTCTTCGACAAGATCTGGATAGAACTAGAGCCTGCTTCTGCAACGAATACTGCGCCAATAATCGGCAGAACAAACACCGAGTTCGTCAGCATCGCTACGACGCCGAGAGCTGTACCCAGGGCGAACGCGCCACTGTCCCCCATCAGGAATCTTGCTGGGAATATATTAAACCAAGTGTAGGACAGCATTGCTCCGACTACAGCTGCGCAAAATCCAGCAATGCCATAGTTGCCCTGAGCGATGGCGATAACAGCAAAAGCTCCAAACGATAGGCTCAGCAAGCCACCCGCCAAGCCATCAAGTCCGTCGGTAATGTTCACAGCGTTAGCTGTTGATATGACGACAATAATAAATAGTGGAATATACAGCCAGCCGATACTAAAGTCGCCTACCGCAGGCACGTGGATCAAGTTGTAACCGAGCTTGAAGTAGAAGTATAGAGCGCCGGCAGTGGCAATGCCAAGGATCAAGAAGAACTTCAGTCGAGACTGCAAACCACCTGCTAAGTTCTTTGAGCCACGGACATTAATGTAGTCGTCGACTAGGCCGACGATTCCAGCACACACAAACGCAAACAGGGGTAACCACGTCTGATTACGGCTAAAGTTTAAGGTAACCGTCACGAGAACTACAGCCGCAATGGCGATTATGCCCGCCATGGTAGGAAAGTCGCGAGCATGCTTTGCTGCCTGCAGGCTGTGTACGATAGGCGTTGCCTCGCCACTAGTCGACGAATGCGTGCGAGCCTTTTTCCACCACTTATACTTGTAAGCGAAGTGTGTGTACACGGGCGTAAGGGCCATCGCCACAGCGAAGCCCAAAAATGCCTGAAGCAAAACTTGTGATAATTGATCGAACGTAATACTAAGTGTTTCTGTCATATCTGTGCCTTATTTTACCATATTATTGTTATTGGCTGCCCTTGGGCGGTATTTGGTAATACTTCATCAAAGCCTTTGCCACGGTGGCGAATGCCGGTACCGCCGTCTTTTCGGCAAAGCCCTCAACCTTTGGATAATCAATACGAACCAGCATAACGAACTTGGGGTCCTCAACGGGCGCGAAGCCAACGAAGCTACCAATATTCTTCACCTCTTCATAGCCCGTTCCATCCGCCTTAGGCACCTGGGCCGTGCCTGTCTTGCCAGCAATGCTATAACCCGGCATCTTAGTGGCCCAGCCAGAGCCCTTTTCTACTACGCGGGTCATCATCGACGCCGTTTGTGCAGCAGCTTGAGAGCTTACAACCTGCGAATTAATAAGCTTTGGCTGGTTCTTGCGAACCTCACCACTCTTCTGCACCACGCCATCCACAAGGTACGGCTGGTACAGCTTACCTCCATTTGCAATCGCCCCTACTGCTTGCACAAGCTGAATACTCGTAACGGCAATACCCTGACCAAAGGTCATATTCGCGTAGTCAATGTCGTAGGTTGAAGGGGGCTTGACCGTAGCTGCTGCCTCGCCGGACTGTTCGATGCCGGTACGGACCCCAAAACCAAACTTCTGGATATAGCCATATAGCACGTCTTTACCTGCACGAGTCACCTTGTTTGGGTCTGAACCAAACTTTTTGAGGACAAATACCATGCCGGTATTGAGGGATTTTTGTATGACATCGTACATACTCTGCACACCGTACTTTTTGTTTTCAGAGTTACGGATAGTCTTACCACTCACCACAACCTCCCCGGTATCGTTATAGGTTGTGTCTGGATCAACCTTGCCAGCATCAAGCGCAGATGCCATGGTAATAACCTTAAACCCAGATCCAGGCTCAAATAGGTCTGTAACTGCACGATTACGGAACACCCCATAATCGGTGCCTTTCACAGCTCCATAATTATTGGGGTCATAATCTGGGTAGTTCACGAGTGCCTTCACCGCACCGGTCTGTGGGTCCATTACAATAATGCTGCCTGATTCGGCACGGTTTTCCTGCACCGCTTTTACAAGTGCCTCGCTCGCTACAGCCTGGATGCTTCTGTCTATCGTTAGAACCACGTCCTGGCCGTTCTTAGGCTCCACAATGGTATTCTCGTTACTGACTATCGGAACGCCCATACTGTCCGTGGCGGCCTTTAGAAGCCCGTTGCGGCCCGTTAGGTCTGTGTCCAAATATTGCTCCAGTCCATACTGACCTTCGCCATCGCTGTTCACGTAGCCCAGTATGTGGGAAAACAGGCTGCCTTCAGGATAATATCGATAATCTTCGGGCCGCAACACTACGCCTGGTATCTTTAGTGCTCGGATCTTTGCCGCTTCATCACTACCCACCCGCTGCTTGAGCTCGACGTAGCGCGACTTCTTAAAGGTCAGCTGCTGCTTAAGCTTGCCTCCATCAAGCCCCGTGACCCCTGCCAGCTCCTTAGCTGCCTTTTCGGGCTGCGTAATAAACTTCGGATCGACATACAATAAATTCAACTTTTGATTTAACGCAACTGGATAGAGCTCGCCATTCTCGTCCAGATATACCTGACCGCGGGATGCCGGTATCTGAAACTTACGCGACTGCTGCGATGTGGCCTTAGCTTCGTATTCCTGACCGAGTACTACCTGCACCTGGAACAAGCGGCCCACGATAACCACAAAACACAGCCCCATTGCGGCTGTGATTATGTTCAGGCGTCTTTTGGCCTGTATTTCGCGCGTGAATCCCAAATACCCCCCTATCTTACTTGGTCTGCGTACGTTACCTTATCAACTGCTACCATTGACTTTGCAACGGCCGACTGACGAGCTGCCGAGATTGACTGCAGGCGAGCTGCATCGACCTGAAGTTTTTCCTTCTTAGCCTGCAGTTCCTGCTTGCTCTGTGAAAGCTGAGACAGCTTGTAGTTAAATGTCGATGTCTTCGTTACCTGCGACAGATATAGTAATGATAGCAAAATCACCAAGCTAATCAACATAAGTGCGATTGTCAGAGGACCAGATTTGATCTGAGTCTGGTTTCGTGTAAAGTTCTGGTTTCGGCGCATGGCAACTGTAGCAGTAGACATCGTTTCTCCTTTTGTTTTAAGAATTTTTGTTTTTGTTTTTGTTTTTGTTGGGTGTTAAGAATTTACTTAACGATTCGAACTTTGAGCTTAACAGCTCGGCTGTGACCTTTGACTTGTACTGACATAGGTATGCCTCCTTTTTGTTTTTGTTTATTTTATGTGCTCTACGGCCCGAAGCTTAGCGCTCCTGGCACGCGGATTGAAATCTTTTTCATCCAAGCCTGAAATCGGCTTTTTGGTAACTAATCTAAACTCTGGAACTGACACATCGTGGCCCATATCGTTCTTAAGTGGCTTAACCAGACTACGGAAGTAGTTCTTCACAACTCTGTCTTCGAGTGAGTGAAAGGTTATGATCGCCAATCGACCGCCTGGTTTAAGCTGCCGAGTAGCCCGAGGCAACATCCTTTCCAGCGCACCGAGTTCATCATTGACTGCTATACGCAGGGCCTGAAATGTCTTGGTGGCTGGGTGGTGCTTGCCGTGCCGACCGATCGCCGCCTCGATTATCGAAGCAAGCTGCTCGGTCGAATCAATAGTGCTCACCTTCCTCGCTTCCACTATTGCTTTGGCTATCCGACGACTCTGGCGCTCTTCGCCGTATTGGTAAATGACGTCAGCTAGGTCTGCCTCGCTTAAATCAGCTACTAAATCTGCTGCGGTTTCACCAGTTGTGGTGTCCATGCGCATATCAAGTGGGCCATCGTGCGAGAAACTAAATCCCCGCTCCGAACGATCTAGCTGCACCGAGGAAACCCCGATATCTGCCAAGATCATGTCCGCTTTGGGCAAATCTAGCTCGTCTATACCTGCGAAGTTTGCCTTCACGATCTGCACGTTGGGTTTACCCTCAAATCGTTCCTGTAAAGCCGTAATGGCCTCTGGGTCTTGGTCGAGCATAATGCCCTTGCCATGCTGTCCTACGCGTTCAAGCAGTTTGGTACTGTGTCCACCGAACCCGGCAGTCAAATCTATAAAGACCTCACCTGGTTCTGGTTTAAGTACCTCCACTACCTTATCGCATAATACTGGTATGTGTCGTTCCATATTGTCAAGGTTACCTATTCAGCAGCCAGTTGTCTATTTTTGTTTTTGTTTTTGTTCGAGTAATGAGCTGGCGAGGTAATGCCAGCTCGTGTGGCAAGGACTTGTCACGAATGATGATAAGTCCTTGAAAAGTGTTTGTGAGGTGGAGTTTTTGTGGTACTTGGGGCGGGATTAAGGCGCTCCCCATACTTCGCCTACTGACTGCCGAGTAGCTAACTTTGATTTTTGTATTTGTTTTTGTAAAAGTACTGCTTCTAGTTGGCTAGAAACCCATCACCTAGCTTAGGCTGCGCTAATGCGCCAGTATTTGCCGGCACGAACCGCGACTACTTCGCGTTTGATGCCTGCATAAGCCAGGTGGTGAGCCTCTAAAGTAACTCTGCCCTGCTTGCTGTCCAGAGCTGCTACAATCTTTCCGGTGCGAAACTTAACGTTTAAATCAGCTATACGCTCATCGAGGATGTCCCCTTGCAGAGCTGATTCCATTTCGTTGTTCCAAACCGTTTTCGGGTAAAGGTGCAGGTAGTTTTTAAATCCTTGGGTAATTACGACATCACTTCCGAATTCCTCATGCAACTCCTTCGGTATGGTTAACCGGTTTTTATCGTCTAGTTTGCGTTGAAAGAAGTCCATGTGTTTTGTCTTTTTCTCTTACCCACTCTTACCCACTGGACTCATTATACGCCGCCGCTCCACCCACTGTAAATACTTTGGGCCGAATTTATTCGGTTTCGCATAGCCCTTTTTGACCTATTGTGTAAGCATAAACGTCATTATACCGAACAGGCCATGAACAAGTAATTTATACAATTTCACCTATGCTCTCCTGTCGGGGTATAATCAGATCATGAAAACCCGCCACCGACTCGACAGAGACTATGTACGCAGCTCATTCTTCGGTATAGAAGACAGCCTGGTATCCACTACTGGGCTGATTGCCGGTGTCGCTGTGGGCACGCAAGACGCTAAGTTCGTTATCCTGGCAGGCGTGGTAGGCGTGGCCGTAGAAGCTGTAAGTATGGCGGCTGGTGAGTTCCTAAGCGAAGAAACCACCCATGACCTCGATAAGACCGACAAGGCCAACCCGATCATCGGTGGGTTTATTATGCTCGTGTCCTACGGCCTGGCTGGCCTCGTACCCCTGATCCCTATCATCTTGCTATCTGGCACAACTGCCCTCGTAGCTAGCGTTGCAGCAGCCCTTACTGGACTATTCCTGCTCGGACTTATAAAGGGCAAAGTTACGGGCAAAAAGCCCATACGCAGTGGAGTTGAAGTGCTCATTGTAGGCGGCATTGCTGCAGCCATTGGTATTATTGTAGGCGTTACGCTCAAGATCTAAGCATAGGGATTATTGACTTGTTAAAATTATTATGTTACTATAGCTGAATTCGCATTGGCGGACCTTGGCTACGAAGGACTCGTGGCAAGAAGCTCACAGAATCGAGACATGTTATGTTCACCGGACTCACGGCCGGAACGTGCGAGAGTGCACTCACGCTGATCAAGCCCGTGCTGGACCTCGGAGCGTTCAAGCGGACCGATGGCGAGCTCATCGTCCTCAACCCCAACGTTCCCTACACCAGGGAGTACGCAAGCCTCGAGAAGAGGATCGCCGCCGGGGATGAAGAGGCGCTCAAGTTCTTCTGGGACGAGGTGGTGCTCAAGAGCTGGGAGTTCGGTGAGCGTTCTGGGTGGGAGCACCCCTACGACCGGGTGGCGGCCTCCAAGGCCTTCATCTCATGGCGGACTGGCCTCCCCAGCCACATGGTGCAGCAGCTCTACCCCTACCTCTACAACGAGGGGGACACCAAGTGGGGTGGCAGTGCCGTTCTCCCTGGAGGCCTCGTGATCGCCTTTTCGGGCGCCGAGTGGTACTACGACCAGATGATCTCCGAGATGATGGGTTCCTCCATCAAGGCGGTCTGCCTCGGAGGCATGAAGCCCGTGCTGGAAGACGACAAGATCACCTTCCTCGGAACTCGCGCCACCTGACCCGCTCCGAGCCACAGGGCTCAATACCAAGAGCCCCGAATGCGAGCCCAATGCTCCATCCGGGGCTCTCATTCGTTTTACCTAACTAAAGCCTATATTCATTTCTATACTAGGAATAGCACCCTATTCACCTGACATTGAGAAGTGCGCATAGATTTCGTCAACCCAATTGGCATAAAGAGCGCGAGCGTCGGTGGCCCAACTTAAAATCGGGCTATTAAAAGGATTGTCTTCAGCATAATAGCCCTTTGGAATGCCGAATTTTCCTTTGTCTCGCCTATACTCTCCGTCCAAATCAAGCCGGTCATACTCTGGGTGGCCCTGGATAAAGTAATCATTCCCCCCGGCCTGATTACTACTTTGTGCCAATAGCCAGCCAGCTTCATTGCTATCTGCTAAGATCTTCAAGCCCGCCCCTTGTAACTCCGCGGTCGGTATATCCCCCCACCTGGAATGTGGCGAGACTATATAATCGTTCATGTTTGTGGCCATACCAGTATGCTCGCACACGCGATGTTGATACACGCCCATTACCTTGTTTAAAGAAATTGAACGCTCAAGGCCATAAATCTGATTAAGGGCAAAATGGCTCGCTAAACAAGAATATATTGTGGAGAAAACGTTCGACTGCGCCGACCTTATCACCCCTGCGAGCTGCTGAGAATACGAAATGTCCCCAAATTCTAGTAGCTGCGATGGCTGAGACTTGTCTGTGACCTCGAGATTATCGCCCGTGACTATCATCCCATCTAGGCCTTCGGCCAGTGCTTCGGAATAATTCGTATAGCGAGCGAGATTGCGCCTTCGACTTGAAGCCTCGTGATCTCGGACATCACTATCAAACTTGAGGAGTACAGGTTCGATCTGTAGCACTGTATGGCTCATGTATGATAGCCACTGCTCCTCGGTTCGGCCCATAACTGCTGCCGGCATAAGATTAAGCAGGCCTATCCTTGCAGGACGCATATCTTGCGACCTCGCTACGCCCTGAGGTACCAGGATCGCCCCACGCTTTGCTAGCCTCTGGAATAAAGGCTGGTCAAATGATTCTTCGGGTACAATTATCGCCATAGGGGCATCTTACGGCACTAGGCCTAATCTTCTAGCTTGGCCTTAATGTATGCAGGCAACTCTGCAATGGCAATTCGTTCTTGCGCCATAGTGTCTCGATCACGAACCGTTACTGCCTTGTCTTCTAAGCTATCAAAGTCTACTGTTACGCAGTATGGCGTTCCGATCTCGTCCTGGCGTCGGTAGCGGCGACCAATCGACTGGGTTTCATCATATTCTAGGCTGTATTTACCGCCGAGCGATGCGTACACTTCCTGTGCTAAGCCGCTGAGTTCTGGCTTTTTGCTCAGTGGCAGTATGGCAACCTTAACTGGTGCAAGGTCTTTATGAAAGCGCATTACAACCCGCTTTTCGCCGTTTACTTCTTCTTCATCGTAAGCATCAAGCAATGCTTGCATGAACAATCGGTCTGCACCAACTGAGGTTTCAACCACCCATGGAGTTACATGTTCGCCCTTGGCTTCGTCAAAGTATGTTAGCTCCTTGCCAGAAAACTTGCTATGGCGCGACAAGTCCCAATCGCCTCGGTTATGGATGCCTTCCACTTCCTTAAAGCCAAATGGATAATCGTACTCAATGTCCCAAGCCTCTTTGGCGTAGTGAGCGCGCTCATTAGGCCCGTGCTCACGGAAACGCAGCTTGACCTTATTAAAGTAACGCTGGTGCCAGGCCATGCGGCGCTCCTTCCAGTCCGCGTAGATCTCGGCAGCCTGATCTGGCAGTACAAACATCTGCATTTCCATCTGCTCGAACTCGCGCTGGCGGAATAAGAAGTCTCCCGGGGTAATCTCGTTGCGGAAGGCCTTACCAATTTGGGCAATACCAAATGGTAGCTTCTTGCGTGCTGTATCAACTACGTTGGCAAAGTTCGTATAAATGCCTTGGCAAGTTTCGCCGCGCAAGTAGGCAGTTGCCTTGTCGCCTTCCACTGCACCTAGCGAGGTTTCCATAAGTAAGTTAAACTCTCGTGGGTCGGTCCAGTCCTCTGCCCCACAGTTAGGACACTTTAGGCCCTTAAGGCCGGCTAGTAGCTCCTCGTGGTCTGTGCTGTCGATGTCTACAAGCTTATCGGCTCTAAAGCGCTTCTTACAAGCCTTACAATCGACCATTGGGTCACTAAAACGATCAGTGTGACCACTGGCTTCCCATACTTTTGCATTTTGGATAATTGCGCTGTCCAAGCCCACAATGTTCGAGTTGGCATTGACCATCGCCTCCCACCACGCACGCTTCAAGTTATTTTTAAGCTCAACCCCGTATGGGCCATAATCGTAAAACCCGGCGATTCCACCGTAAATCTCGCTCGCCTGAAACACGAATCCGCGTCGCTTAGCATAACTAACTAATTCTTCCATTGATAGGGTTGGGTTGTTTTCACTCATGAATCATATTATACCTTAAAGACTACGGATGGTCAGCCTAGAATCTGCTCAGAGCGGAACCGCACCCCAAACTGGTAGTCGTAAAATCTCTCTATGCTGGCCTGGGCTTTACGTGCCAGCTCACTAGCGGTAGTAACGCGGGCCACTTGCTCGAGTGGGTTGGCATACATAAGTCGCCATAGCTTAACCGTGTCGACCGACACAGCGGCAGAATCCTCACCAGTGCGGTTATCGCTAAGCAGGCCGGACTGCAGGAGTAAATAATACTCCTGCCTATCGAGCTCATTATGGATCTCTGGGCGATGACCAAGTGAATCGAGTAATCGCACATAAAAGTAGTGCCGGACTAGATTCGGGTCAACGCCCAACTCCATCGCTCCCAGCGCTTCTAAAAGCAGGGCGTACGCCTCGGGCTGTGGCTGCTGCTCGGTTAGTACTTTGTCGCAAATTTCCAGCAACAAATGTGCTAAGGCCAGCTGTTCTAGCTGAGAGTGGGCTGGGTTGTAATAGCGCTGCCCCCGAGCAGAAGTAATAATGTCTAAGTTCCTGCCCTTGGCAATATGCAGATCAACCACTACAAATGGCTCCAAGTGGCCAGCCATCTTGCTTCTCCCCTTACGTACTCCTTTGGCCACCACCTTAATCTTGCCCTGGTCGGGCGTCAGCAAGGTTAGGATACGATCAGCTTCGCCGAGGTTGTGCCTCCGAAGTAAGACTCCCTGAGTTTTGTAGTACGACATGATTACCCCCTACTTGCCAACAGCAGCGGCAACTTCTCGAAGAACTCGCTCGGGAGTTACTTTCGACTTAACCAGGTACGCCACCACACCGAGCGCATCAGCAACTTCTTCATCCATATCTACCTCTGACCCAGTTAGGTTTGTAAGGATAATTACTGGGCAGTGCATTGTCTTGGGGCTCTTGCGCAAATCTTTCAGCACTGTTAGCCCATTCACCTTTGGCAGTAATATGTCGAGCAAAACCACGTCAGGGGTGTTCGCTTGCGCAATGGCCTGCGCATCACGGGCGTTATGAGCGAGCAACACATCATAGCCTGCCATCTCTAGCTTTAAGCCATACATCTTGGCAAGTAGCTCATCGTCCTCAATCATGAGGACAGTTTTTTTCTTCGTCACGTGTACCCTCCTGTCCTCCTTAGCTTAACCGAGATCAGGAGTGATATCAACTAGAGTTAGTTGTTGCATGACGGGAATATGCAGGTATATATCCAGACTCCCGAGTTTACGGGGGCGAATCACCATGCGAATACCCGACTTCCTGAGCACTACGTATGCAGCCGCGAGCAAAGTATGCTCTCCGGCAACAAGCGGATAACGCTCAGCTGGGACTACAGATAGTGCCTTTAGTAGGCTTGTATGCTCACGGCGTGCCTTTGGCAGGCCCAAATGAACCACAAGCTCATCCCCCTTCTGGCGGTACCTGGTAGTAATTGATTTACGGCCTATTGGTTCGTTGAGCGCGCGCAGGAGTAGCGAGATCGCGTCAGCTGCAGCCGACTCATCAATGCATGCCATCGGCAGCACCCGGCTACGCTGAGGCTTTAACTTAATGCCCGATTCACTCGATACTCTCGCCAACAGCTTTTCTACTGTTGCTGCGGCTGGCTTTCCACCACCATCAAGCTGCTTGTGTAGCAATACAAGACTTATTAGAATATCCTGGGATCTTCGTGCAGCAATCTTAGCATCGGTCAGTATATTTGTGCGGTGCCTGGAATATCCCTTGTCATCAAGCATTTCCAAATAGCCGGATACGGCGAGGAGTGGACTCTGTAAATAGTGAGACGTCCAATGCAAGAATGCCCCATACGAAGCCGTCGAATTTACATGCCACTTACTCACCCTCTGATTCATATCTCTAAGCTACGTTGTTTCTGCAACGCAGGCAAGCACAAGAGCTATAGCGCGATCTTTGACCCTAGGGAATGAGTTTCGCGGTCTCTACCATCTGCCGATAAGAATCAGCGTAGAGCTCGTTACTGTCGGTCTGCAACAGCATAGTCTTGTCACGCAATGGCACAATCGTAACAGTACCAACAGCCTGCTTGGCGTCTTCGTTAATCTTGCCGACGTATTGGTAGCCCTTAATGCCCGACACAGTTACCTCTGTGCGCTTAGCGCCCTTCTTCACAAAGTCATCATAATCTTTCTTGGAGCTCTCAAACGACTTGTCTTGCAACGCGAACTTTAAGGCGTGCTCGGGAGACGCCAGGTTCACGTAAGCTGGGTCAACTAAGCCATCGACTGGCACTGATGAACTTGTGTCGACCGACAGATTCCATGCTTTCGGGTAGGTAATTTCGAAACTGCCGTGTACTACTGGAGCGGTGTAGGTACGAGTGCTACTAACGGTTGCCTTATTGTACTCAGCAACGTCGATCTTCTTCTGCTCCGCCTTGCCGTCTTCTAAGCCAGCTGCGTATTTAGCATCCAGCGCTGCCGTGGTCGTAGAGGCACCAGAAGCGAATACAAGCGTAGTAACCAGCAGGATGACCGCCACGATGCTCACGCCTATCAGCATGAACTTTATCTTCTTGAGTTTGGCAATCGAAGCTGAAGTCTGGCCCTCAACCGGCATTGGCTGTGGTATGGGTCCTGGGTTATTTAGTTCTAGTGGGTCAATAGGTGGCATGCTCTAGCCTATCCCTTCAAGTTTGCGTCGCCAGGTTCCCAATCAATTGGGCAGAGTCCGCCAGTCTGCAAAGCTTTAACTACGCGCAGAGTTTCTTCTACGCTTCTCCCTACGTTGCCGTCTGACACTACGATATAGCGCAGGTTACCTTCGGGGTCGATAATGAACGTGCCGCGCTCGGCAGTACCATCAGATTCGTTCAATACTTCGTAATCGCGCGCGAGAGTGTGCGCTGTGTCGGCCAGGATTGGGAACTTCACTTCCTTGAGGTCGCGCTCAAACCAAGCCTTGTGCGAATGCACGCTATCAGTTGAAGCAGCTAGAATTACTGCATCGATATCGGCAAATTCCTTTTCTGCCTTTGCAAAGCCGCGGATTTCAGTAGGACACACAAAGGTAAAGTCCCGCGGGTAAAAGAACAGCACTACCCACTTGCCTTTCTGCTCACTTAGCGAGACTTCGGTAAAGTCCTTGCCTGCTAGGTAAGCTGGCTGTTTAAATTCTGGTGCTGGTTGGTTTAATTTCAACATATATTTCTCCTTCTTATTAAACTTCGTGATGCGCCACGCGCTTATTTACTTCTGCCCAATCAATCGCTGCCATGAACTTTGTAATGTAGTCTTTGCGAGCTGTGCCGTAATCAAGGAAGTAAGCATGCTCATACACGTCCATCACCAGGGCAATCTCTGTATCGACAATACTACCCTGATTATGAGCGTCTAAGATGTAATTATCAAATCGTCCAAGAGCGTAATCGTAAGCCAATACGACCCAGCCGCGAGAGGCCACGCCGAGTGCAGCGAACTGGTCCTGCCATGCCTCGAAGCCCCCCCATTGCTTGGCCAGGATGTCCTTTGCCTTGCCGCTCGCCTCAATTGGGGTATCAGTAAGGTTCGCAAAGTACAGCTCATGTAGCTTGGCGCCATTAAGGGCAAATGCCTTCTCCACCATGAGCTCGCGCAGCTCTGAGTACGTAGCGTTAGTGGTACTTAGGTCAACACCATCAAGCTTTTCCATAATCTCGTTGTACTTCTTAACGTAGCCCGCATAGAGCACGTCGTGGTGCTCGGCCAGCTGTCGCTCACTGATTCCAGGCACGCTCTTGTACTTCAGCGGCTGCACTTCTTTGGGGGTAAATGTATAACTCATGGGCCTCCTTTTCTTACTATATATTGTACCGGCTACCTACGCGGCGGTCAAAGTTCATAAACCTGCGCATTGCGGGTCTTGGCAATCTGCTTGAGGCCAGAGAATGTGAAGACGTAAGACACTACTTTGGCGCCTGGCCGCAGTTCGTCCTTTAGCTTCCGCTCCATCTTATCCATCCATTTGGTGTGTAAGTACATATACACGACGTCAGCACTTGCTATATCGGCTCGCCACATCGAACCAAGCTTCACCCGAGCATGGCCTCGAAACTTACGCAGCCGCCACTTGGTAAGCAGCCACAGCACTGGGTTAATTTCATAACCCGTCGCGTCTGCTCCACGCTGAGCGGCGGCCAGCAAGACCTTGCCGTCACCGCTCCCTAGATCAATAAATTTTGCACCTTTACCAACACCCGAGAGTTCGAACAGCTCATCAAAGTCTTGCTTAAAGGCCGGCACATACGGGGCACCGAAGAACACCGCGTACAAAAAACCGCTCAAAAGCGCGAGGGCTATAAGCAGCCAGATCATCGACTATTTGTTAGCAGCAAGCCAATCACGCACGTCTTGCACCTGATGCAGCGGCTTAACCTTTGGCCATACTGCAAGCACGGTCGCGTCAGGACCAATCAAGAAGCTTGAGCGGGTAATACCCATATACTTCTTGCCAAACATGCTCTTTTCGCCAAACGCTCCAAACGCCTGCGTCATGGCCTTTTCGGTGTCAGCGAGGATTGTAAAAGGCAGCTTAAACTTATCAGCAAAGCCACGGTGACTCTTTACGGTGTCCGCGCTCACGCCTACCACTTCGACTCCGTCTTTTTTTAGGTCCTCTAGATTATCGCGCAGCTGGCAAGCCTGGGCTGTACAGCCTGGGGTGTTATCTTTTGGATAAAAATAAACAAGGGTCGTCTCCCCCTTTAGGCCTGACTCAGTATGCTCATTACCGTCCTGATCCTGTAGCTTATAGCTCGGTACTTTATCTCCAACTTGTAGCATATATATTCCTCCTTTAGTTCAATCTACATTTTTACGTAGCGCTGCCAGTAGTCGTAGAGCTTAGCAGTCGCCTTAACGTCGTCCATGTTGTACTTAGCAATCTCAAAGTAACGTCCGTCACGGTATGCTTGCGGCACCTCTGCCCCACTCATGGTCTCTGACTTCGGGCTCGTTATCTTAAATGCCCTACACCACGCGTCCAGACTACCTTTATACATCGCCGTGCCGTAAAAGCTCAGCATCTCGGCGAGGTCATAGTGGATCGCGCCAGATTGGTGCGATGAGTTGTAGCGATTGCTAATTAAGTCTTTACTCGGCTTAATGCCGTTAATGGCCGAACGAATCGCCAGGTATGGTGCGTCACTACGGCGGCCAAAGAAGCTAATGAACTCATCGGTAATGTCAGCCAAAGCCCAGAACTTTACAAGCATTTCAGCTTCGGTCATAGCGGCATACTTAACGCCATCAATCTCGGTGTCTTCTGGGTTCGTGTCACCAGCGTCGTAATACACAGCGCCCTTTTCCTCGGCCGGGTCGTACACACCGATCGCAATAATGCGACTCAGCAGCGGCGAGAAGCTCATACGGCGCTCCATCTCGTCGAATTCCTTGGCGTAGCCCACTGGATCAAGCTCTTTGTCGGGCAAGCGCTTGGCCAAATCCTTCTGAGTAGCCTCGTCGAGGTCTTCAAACCTTTCTGTTACAAATTCTAGGTCAAATACTAATTGTTTCTTTTGCATGAGCTCATTATACCTTATTAATTGCTCCAATACTCATCCGCCAGGTTGAAAATATCCCCTTTTTGGGCTAAGATTGTTCTGTTATTCTCGTTCGATACTGGGGCGTCGCCAAGTGGTAAGGCACCGGCTTTTGGTGCCGGCATTCGGGGGTTCGAATCCCTCCGCCCCAGCCAAGATGGACACCAAAGGTGACCCGAATGGTTACCAGCATTTTTCAACCTGTTGGAGATATAGTCAAGCATTAAAAAACAGACCAATTGGTCTGTTTTTTGTTTCTAGTCCCTTTCCCTATCTAACCTGAGGGCAAAGTGGTCTGGAACGGCTTACACCCATTATATCCGTACCACTCTCTTGTTATGCAGAGCCAACTTAACCTTTAAGTTGCGGATTAGCCTAGTTTTCTCGAACTCTG
>JBPOIL010000016.1:0-16311 GCA_052034495.1 Patescibacteria group bacterium | reverse complement strand
GATATAGATAATTGTTCGTTTGAATTCACTGAATCCGATTTTCTATCATTTGAAAGAAATTATAAAATTAATATGTTATTGGAATAAATTACTATTTGTTTATTAATATTATTTTTATATATTTGTAACATGACACAAGAAACAATAGAAGATGGTAATAGATTAATAGGAAATTATGAATTTCCAAATTTAGACAGAGAAATAAAACATGGTGATTTTCACAATATGATTGATAAAGATAAGAAAATAAAATTATATTTAAAACAATATGATTTATTATATTATGAAAAATCATGGGATTCTATAATGAGTGTTGTTAAAAAAATTCTTGAATCAGAAAGACCCGAAAAAGAAAGTGATAGTTGGTATGCATATAATGGTATTGAAACTTTTGTGGTTTTGGTAGATATTGAAAAGGTATTTGAATATGTTGTTAAATTTATACAATTAAAAAATGTTTAAAAAATTCTTTAATAAAAAGGATAAAAATCCTAAATATATATTTATCCAAAGATGATATTAAATATACCGAATATTTAGCAAGCACTATTAAAGAATTAATCAAAACAGTACCAACAAATAATTCTTTTGTTTTAACCAATTCGTCTGATACTGGTTTACATGAAAAAAAATATTTATATAATTTTGAAAGTGGTTATGATAGCGGATTGGAAAGATATAATGGTTCTATATCAACATCAAGGAGTGGTATAACAATGTCAGGTAGTATTAACGAATTGGTTGTTGATAGTATTAGTATTGGTGGTACACAACCATATTTAATTACTGATTCACCAATTGAAGATAAAGAAACTAAAAAAATAATTAAACCAATTGATGTAGTAGATGAATTAGAACATGAAGTATCACCGTTTAGTTTAGAAGATTTAGATGCTAAAATTCAGATATTAAAAGATAAAGTTTCATTGATAAAAGATAACTCTTATTCTAAAAATGAAACAATGGGTATTTTAGAACGATTGGAGAATAGAAAAAAATGGGAACAACATAGTGCTTTTTACAATCAATTTCAAAATACATCTCGTAAAAATATACAACAACTTTTAAATAAATATGACCTTGCATTCAAACCAAGTGATATATTTATTCCTGAGTTTCCAGATATTGCAATTAGTATAATGAAAGCATATGAAAAAGAAACTGTGAAATTATGTGGTAAAAAACCAATCTTTTATGTAATTGCCGAAGTAAAAGATTTTAAAGATAAATATGACCAACGTGATCCTATTTTATTAGTACAAAGTCCATTCGGTTTGTATTATCAA
Organism: Patescibacteria group bacterium; assembly: GCA_052034495.1. GTDB lineage: Bacteria > Patescibacteriota > Saccharimonadia > CAILAD01 > JADZBC01 > CAYPSN01. The sequence continues at coordinate 15,025 of JBPOIL010000016.1, read as the reverse complement.
ATTTTAGGTGCGTGGGATAAAGAAATGATACTTTTAACTGAACTCTAATAAACCAAATTATGCTTAAAAAAATATTTTTACAACCATTAGCTTCATATTGTCTTATTGTTATATTAGCTAGTTTAATTACTAGTATATTTGTGTATTCTCCATTGTGGTTAATAATTACAATACCTTTTACAATAGTGTATTCATTAATATCTATTCTTTTCATACCTAACCAAAAACCTTTATATACAAAAAACGGTTTATACTTTTTTGAAATTGGGAAAGAAGGTATTTACTATTTAAAAGCTACTGATATACGAATATTATTTTTACAAATTAGTACAATAGAAACACATGCTATAAGTGATCATAAATTTGATACAATATATCAGGCTTTAAAAGATATTAAACAAAAAATAGAATATGAAGCATCGCTAAAAGCCAATAAAAAGAAAGAACGAAAAATAACTGGTATAGAAGAATTTAAAAATTTTAATGGACATTTAAAAGATTAAAAAAATGAATTATATAATATCAATAGTAGATACTGAATATGATGTTAATAGGATACCCATAGGTATAGAATTGATATCAAAAATGTCTGCTAATTTTATACAAAATATGTTTAAAGAACATAAAGATATTATACAACCTCTTTTAACAAATCACCTGAGAGATAAATTTGAAGAAAAATTTAAAACTATAAAGTTTACATGAAAACACCATTAAAAAAATTCACAGTGCCTAATTATGATAGTAATAAACAAGGAATGTTTGGTGCTACAAGAAAATATGATATACACACTGGAATAGATTTGTATTGTGAGGAAAATGATAGAGTTTATTCTGAAGTAGATGGTGTCGTTCATAAGATACATCCATTCACAGGTGCTATTGCAAATTCTCCTTGGTGGAATGATACATATGCTGTTCAAATAGTATATGATAATTTTATTTTACTATATGGTGAAATAACACCTAAATCTACACTTAAAGTTGGGCAAAAAATTAAAAAAGGACAGTGGATTGGTAATGTTAAAACAGTTCTTAAAAAAGATAAAGGATTGCCAATGACAATGCTTCATTGTGAATTATATAATAAAAAATATGATGGCGAAGGTGTTATATGGAATCTTGGTGAACAAAAACCAGAATATTTAATAGATCCTACTATGCTGGGTTATTATATATCAATGAATGAATATTATAAACAAGATATAAAATATAAAAATGAATATAGAAGAACGTTAAAAGGTTTGATAAATGTTTCAGGTTTATTTAATAGTTTATCTGAATATAATGATAGTTGGGAAATATTGGGCATTGTTGATATTGTTTTAACAGATGAAAAAAGGAGTGGTTACAATTCATATCAACATGCAAGAATTGTAGATGACACCGATAAATTATTATATATGAAAAACACATGTGATGAAATTAGAAAAATTGATCATTATTACGTGTGGCAAAGATGTGATGGTGAAGATAGTTACAGTGGATATTGTTTATACCCATTGAAAAATGGTAAATATCTTAAAACGTCATATTCATGTTAATAAAAGAAAATATAAATTGGATATGTTATAATTCAGAAGTAAAATATATAACAGTTTTTTATAAAAACAAAAAAGTAGAAACAACTAATTATTATGATAATTATCATTTTGATTATAAAATATATCAATATCCAAAATTTATAAAAAAATTTATACATAAATTATATAATATATTTAAGTTTCAATTTTTATTTCAAATTGATATTTTTTTACAAGATCCAGATTTCTATAAAATAGATGATAAATATTATATAAACATATATAATGTATATGATATAGAATTTGGTGGTTTTTCTTTTTTAACAAATTGTAAAATATCTTTTAATGGTTTTTATTATGAAGATGAAACAATTAGAATGACATCCCATTTTTTAGTTGAAGATAAAAATATATTAAATTATATCGAATATAGAAAAAGAGATGAAAAATTGAAAATTTTATTGCAGTAGGAAATTATTATCTGACTTGTATATATTAAAAACAATCCATATATTTGTGGTATGATAAAAAAAACATACATCATCGGAAAAGATATGCAATTCAAAAACATAACACCTTTTTTGCTCATATCATTAATAATAATCAATGCTATAATGTTCTCTGTTGGTTATTATAGTAAGGAAACATCTAACATTAATATGTTAACAAATACCGAAGAGAAAATCATATTGCTTAGAGCAAACGAAATTGAAAACAACTCTTTTACACCAAAAAAATTCAGAGAGTATTTAGAACAATTAAATATTAAATACCCTTGGATTGTATATTCACAATCTCTAATTGAATCTGCACATTTTACATCACCTGTTTGGAAAAATAATCACAACCTATTAGGTATGAAAAAATCAACATTGAGGGCTACAAAAAATAAAGGAACTGAATTAAATCATGCATATTTTGATACATGGAAAGATTGTGTTGATGATTATGCTTTGTGGTATAATAGATATAGAATATGCGACTTAACTGAAAAACAATATCTTGAATTTCTTCAGAAAAATTATGCAGAATCAAAAGATTATTTAAATCTATTAAATAAAATTATACCAACTGTAAAAAAACATTTTAATACAAATTCAAAAGAAATTGAAATAAGTGATGAACTTGTAAAAGAGATTGATGAATATTATAAACAAGTTAAATGACATATAAAATAAATATACGCATTGGTAAAAGTACCGAAACAATTCCAAAAAATAATTGTTTGGAGGTATTAACATTTGAAGAAATTTTAATGAGTGTGATACAAGTATGTGATTTAAGTAATTAAGAAGAAATTACATTAATAATAGATAAAAAAAACCCATATACACTATTAACTAATTTAAATAATGATATAGATTACACCGATCATATCAGAGATAAAAAATTACAATTGTGTTAAAATTTATAGCAACCTCTGTATCAGTTATTATAAATTCTGATATATTATATTTGTTTATATAAGCATCCCTGAGTATGATATACCTTTCCATATCATATTTTTTTTTCAAATTCTTCTAATGACATATAATATATAATATAAATATCTTTCCATCTTACTATATCGTCAATAACTCTAATAAAATTATTATTTAATACTAATTTTTCCATCAACATGCAATATACAAAAATTACTTGTATTAACCAACAACAAATACTAATAGAAAATTAGAAGTAGTGGGATAACACGATCTCGAAATCGGCAACTATTAGTGTTTTACTTAAACTACAAGGTAGGTGAGAAGATATGAACTTCCATACTAATATGTTTTCCATTAAACTATATCCCATTTATTAATAACCAAATCTTTCTCTTTGATGGTTAAAAATACTCTTTATTTCATCAATGTCTAATATTCTATTGTAAAGATATATTACTGATATATTACCAACTGTTGACCATGTTTCACTATTACCTATTTGAAAGGATGATGTTGGATTTACAGATGATCCACCATTTGAATTTGTAGAACCATACATTCGCCACACACCATCTGTTATATTAAATACACCTTTATCTACACCGATTGCATCATTGTAAAACAATTTAGAACCATCCTCTTGATAATAATTACCAGTACCAGATTGTGCATATAAATCTATGTAATTTGATGCATCAGAATTACCTATTATTTTACTCCAACTACTAGCTGTTGACATTTTTGCCCATACTAATGTTGTATATCCATTTCCAGATTGTGATGTTTTCAAATTTGATGGAAAATTATCTTTATAAAATTTACTCATTGTTCCCCATCCACTAAAACCATTAATTGGGTCATATACCAACGAACCTGTTAATGACATGTGATTACCATTACCACTTAAATCATTCCACCCCCTACTACCTGCTACAAAAGGTGTAGAATATGTTTTCCTCTCTAATTGTATATCCCATATATCTACAACCATATTATCACTCATATTGAAATCTATAAACCGATATGTACTATCATAAGAACCAAGTGGTGGGTTGTAACCACGAAGTGATGAAAACGAATATGTTCCATAGTTTATATTCTCTCTGTGTAAAACAGAAGTATCATTCCAATCAATCATTGAAAAAGTACCAGTACCAGATACTATTGTCCATTTATATGAGAACCTATATGGTTGGTTTATAATTAACACATCAAGTGGTAAATTCATTCGGAAAGCATCTGAGTTTAATGTTTCACTTGTTATTCTATATTTATAATTAGGTATTATAACACTTCTTGATATTGTTCCACCACCTAATTGTTGTATTGTCCAATTTGGTGACATCGTCATTCCTACATATAACAAATTAACAGTTGGTTCTAATGGAACGCTTTTTGGATTTAAACTGTCTAAATATAATATTAAACTACTATCTAATACTGGATTATTCCTACTACCAAAATTATACATACTTTATATATTAAAATGATATATATCCCTATTTTTATCCGATTTGCTATTGTGATTTAAATTTGCTATATTCGGTTTAATGGAAAAAATATATTTAATAGTATATATCAATGATAAAATAGATTTAGATAGAATTCAAGTAGATTTTACATCTGAACAAATTGAAAAATTAGCAGATTCACTCACACGTGGTGTATCTGCCACATTAAATATTAAAAATTACGGCTTTAGTTTTCTATATGATAATACATTTCCAGATTTTAGAATAACTTACTTGATTATTGATATAAATAATCAATACGCTGTTGAAAAAGCAGGTCTGAGTCTACCTGATAATATATTAGAATATCTCATAAGAAAAGAAAAATTAAAACAACTTATATGACAATACAAGAACTTAATAATACAATATCTAAAAAGGAAGTTGAACTTATTATAAAACATTTAACTAAATTCATAAGCAATAATGAGGTGGAAATTATTAAAAAATATGGTATCATAATTTCTAAATCTAACACAAATTTAGAAGAAAATATAATAAAACATCATATAAATCTTATATTTAATGGTGGAAAACCAACTATCAAAGAAATTACTTTTGAATTTTTAAATTTATCTATTACTGTACCTTATGATACATTACAATATATCATTAGACAAAATAAATTAAATATAATATTGAAATGATATACGATTCTAATGTTAATATGGCTATAATATATTTTATAGCTAATGCTAAAGCATCTGATATTGAATCTAATGGAATTATATTTACTTGTGGTAAAACTGATGATGAAGCTATTTATGCTGCTAAGTGTTATCTGGATTTAAATATCCAATTGCCTTTTACATATACAGATTCATCTTTTTATTCTATTAATTATTTTGATAATTTTGGTGATTGTGTTACAATTGAAGTACTTAACCTAATGTTTGAAATACCTATTACAACAATAAATTTTATTAATAGAGATTTTAAATTAAAACAATTGATAAATATTTGAAATTATCATTTTTATTCGTATATTTATAATATGGAAAATTCTGTTTGTGCTTTCTGTGGTTCTAATCCGAAAAAAGAAGAATCAAAAGTTGTTGAATTGTCAGTGAAAAAGATTTGGAAGAAATTAAAAATAAAATTATAAATTCGTTTTTATGAAAAATATAAAAGAACTTACAACTGAAGAAGCAATTGATATATTATCATTTGTTTATCCAAAATATAAAAATAATTTTATATCAATTATACACGATGTTGTTGTGGAAAATGGTAAACAACAAATAACATTTGGTGGTGATCCTATTATCGGTATAAAATATATCAATGAGTTTGATGATAGATGTATTCTACCTTTTAATAATACCAAAGTTGTCCTTTGGTTATATAAAAATAATTTTGATATATCAGAACATGAATAAAAAATAAAAGTATATGCCTAAAATAATTAAAATTGATCCACCAGAACTTAAAATTAAACACAATGATTGTGGTGCTGTTATATCTTATTATCCAAATGAAGTTAAATCTGCTGTATATCACGACTATGGTGGTGGCTCTGATATTTGGTACTATATTATATGCCCTCATTGTGATAAAAAAATTGAAGTTAAAAAGCCCAAAAATTATTAAATGAATAGTTATAATGCTATGTTATTTACTACTTGTGATATAGATTCTGCTGTAATATTAAATACTATATCAGATTTTATTTACAAAAACACAGATGAAAATACTATTATAAAGTTTAAAACAACAGAAAAATATTTTTATGATATAAACCTAAATAAATATAGTTCACACATTAACTATCATTTTAATAATTATTATGCATATAAAATAAATATTAATCGTGATGATATATTAATAATAGGTGTTGATGTAATGTGCTTTGGTAATAATAATCAGTTTAACTTAATTATATCAAATCATCAAAATGATATATTATTACAAATTAATATAGCCGACTTAAATATTTTTAATTCATTATTAAGAGAAAATAAAATTAAATACATATTAAAAGATGAATCTTAACTATTGCACTTATACATCAAAAAATAATACATCTTGGATTGATGTTGTGGATAAATCATTTGACTTTAATGTAGATGGTGATGAATTTTATAATAATACCAAATGTATAATTAATACTAATAGATTAATTGATATAAAACATAATTTTGATAGTGATCTGCCCAATTTGAACATACTTTATTGTAAGTTCACTTTTATTGATGGTGAAATATTTGAACGATATATATCACCTAATATATTTAATAAACTAAAAGCAATTATTCGAAACAATAAATTAAAGCAATTAATAAATGAACAATAATTATACATATTTCCTATCTTATGATGATCCTTTTGATTTTTATCTTGGTAATGGTCGTTGTACAATCAATTCCAGACAATTGGCTGATATTAATAGTATACCTAACAATCATTATAAATTAACCTTTTATGATGGTGAAAGTATTTGTGAATATTTATCTAATGATGTCTTTAATCAATTGCAAAATATTGTCAGAAATAGGAAATTAAAAAATCTTCTAGAAAATATTTAAAAATGGAAACTGAAAAAGAAACTGTAATTCAAAATATACTACAAACACTATATTTTATAGATAGTGAAATTATATACAATGATAACATATATAAAAATTTTTCATGTGTAAAAAAAATGAAACTTCTTGATCTTACAATATGTGTAAGTGCAATTGGATATTTATCTATTAAAAAAAATGTAAATATTATAATTGCGAATTGTAAATTGCCATCAAATTTAAATTATATACGAGATTTAAACCAACTTATTAAACCTTTTGTTGAATTGTATGAAATATATAATATGTTAGATTTAAAATCTTTTTTAGAAATGCGTGACAATTTTGATCTAGATAGGATAGTAATTCATCATTATATTAATGCAATTGTGGTATGTGCTATATTAGATGAAGATTTGTTGTTACTTGAAAGTTATATAACATTATTAGATAATTTAACTGATTCTCTCAAATCTGATGAAAAATTAAATTATATGCTATCTAAAATTCGTCAGAAAAAATTGGATATTTTATGTAATAATATATAATAAATATGGATATCCAAACCACTATCTTGAGGTCGGGTCGCACATTTCGAATTTTTATTTGCAATTGTCATTCTAATATAATATATTAGTTGTTATATGAAGAAACTGGAAAAATTAAATAAAGACGAACTTGTTAAACTTAGACAAAATATTGATGATATATTAAATGACAAGCAAAAACATGATTTGAAATCATATCTAGTTTATTTAAAAGGAGAAATTAATACACTAAATAAACCTGTAACAATTAAACAAAAAGCACATTATCGTGTTATTTTGGAAATGTTAGATGCTGCTTATCCACTAAATGAAACTAAACTTGATATGTTGTATAAAACAATTGTAAATTATAGATGAAAATACTTATAACTAATTATAAAGAAATAATTGAAATTGATAAATCTGTTTTATCAGATGTTAGTTCTGCATATATAAGTTTAACTGGTTTCCATAAAATTGAAAATGAAAAAATATATAGTATGAGCCTAAGTGGAAAATTAAATATAGAAAACCCAAAACTTATTATTGATGTTGAGTATGATTCTAGTTCTAAAGAGTATCCGAATCTTAGGAATCAATATATTATATTTTTAAATGATATTAATCAATTGATATATCAAATTAGACAAGATAAATTAAACTCTTTAATAAAATAAAAAATGGAAAAAAATCAAGAACATATTGATATTGGAATCCAATATCTTACTAAAACATATAAACAAGAAAAAATAAACGGAACATTATCTCTAATTGCTGTATTAATTACTTCTATATCAATATTCAATATAGATATATTAACAATAGGACTCATGTTATTATGCGTTCTAATATATGCCAAATTTAGATATAATATAAAACAAAAATATAATACCGCTATAACCAATATTAAAAAATAATTTTTATGGAATTTGAATATATAAAAAATTATTATAAAGTACCTGCTGATATGTTCAGAGAAGTTACTGTCAATAACGAAAAAGGTGTAATTACCAAAGATATGGGAAATTATATCGGTGTAACATTCTATGATAAAAAAGATAAAACACCTTTACCTTGCCACCCAACTTCAGAAGTCGTGTATTTAGATACCTTTAATAATAAACCACCTAAAAATAAAAATCATAAATCTAAACAAAGATATCAGGAATATTTAGATGCTGACTGGTTTGATGGTTCTTTCGCTGATTGGATTGGTGTTCGTAATAAAAAATAAATTATAAACTAAACCAATTAAATTTATAATTTGGATATCCAAACCACCCTCTTGAGATAAGGTCGCAAATTTTGGAATTTGTTTCAAAATATATAAATTATATGAAATATTATGAAGCAACTTTCGATACTAATTGTAAATGTGTCAATTCTTTTAAATTATTAGACTTTGACCCTAATACAATTTCAGAAAATTTCTGGTTCTTTGATGATGAACACTATTCATCCATTGCAAGAGGTAATAAATATACAGACTATAATTTCGCTATCTCAGATTCTATAATATATATCAAAGAAAATTCTATTGCCGAATTTATTAATATGTACGCCTCTAATAATAATATAAATCGTGTAAATAAAATTGCTAATATAATAATACCTGCTTTTAGAGAATTTAAATTAAATAATTTGTATTTATAATATATTAATAATGTAGTATCATGATCTTACACACTTTTCCAGAAGTCACTAAAATACATAACATCTTTCAAAATGTAAAATGTGCCGATATATTAGAACCATATACATATTATCTTCACACAAAGTATATCTTAAAAAAAATTCTATATTAGATGTGATATATTATAATGATGAACTTATTGGAGATTGTGTTAAAATAAAATATACTGATAATGAATATCATTTCCATAGCGAAGAATTATTGAATGATTTTAATATTAAATTCAGAGAATATAAATTAAAAGAATTACTAAATGAACTTGGATAAAATAAACTCTTTTTTTAAATATAAAGATGATCAAAATTTATATCATGTTATAATAAATGATGATATTATAATAATTAGTGCTCCAGATTTAAATGACTATTTTGATATATCAACTTTTAATAAAATAATATATCTTAAAAAAGATTCTATATTAGATGTAATATCAAGTTATACTGAATTTTGGTATAAATCGTTTGTTTGGTGATTCTAATACAATTCAATTATAAATATAGAGAATATAAATTAAAAGAATTAGTGAAGAATTTGGATATCCAAATTAACCAATAGTTATTATTGTGCGCAAAATAAAATTATTTTTACAAGGTCATTTAGAGGTCATTTTTTATTTTACAGGGTCAAATTTGGATATCCAAATCTCAATTATATCATTATTTATTTTGGGGTATGGCATGGAGTCGACATGGAAATGGGGTCTGGAACATAAAGTGCAAGTTTTGGGTATGCCCACCCATCATATACCTATGGTGGTATCATATACACCTATACTGATAATACCCACAAGGCGGGACTGCTTTGCAGTATATCAAAGCTTCGCCTATTGGTCGGACACCATCTCATCCAGAGCATAGTTCCATCAGCTTCCTATTCCTAATGTGTTTAACTATATCAGAACACCTATTATAATGTTAATATGTTTTAATATATTTAGGAAACATAATCCTTATGATATATTATATAATCCACCTTACAATTAGTTAGATGTTCGAAGGATAGTAAGTATCACTCATCACACAATAAATTTAGTTTAGCTTTTCTACAATGGTTAATAATAACTGAAGCATTTTGATATATTGTTTGATTAGTATTTAACTTAGTACCATCCTTAGAACGATCTTTAAACATAATATAGTTAGTATCAATGTGTATAATATTATTTATATTAAAGTAGTAGTGTTCATTAATACATACTAAACCATCCATATTATAATCTATATTATGTTTAAATATATTACACATTAACAGAGGTTTGTTAGCAGCAGTTTTACAATAATATATCATAGGTATATTATATTCTACTGAATGTAAATTATCATAATGTGTAATAAACTGTGGATACTCCTTATTGTATGTTTCCTGACGTGTAGTATCTTCAAATTTATCTGGATGATAATACATATCATATAAAAGATTTTTATACATCTTTGATATCTTAAATTGTTTAATATAGTCAATATGATATATCACTAATATATTAATATCAATATTATTTTTTATAACGGCATACAGATCATTCCGATCTTGTGGCAAGTCTTTAATTGGGTCTGTTTTAACGAACTTCATATAATATTTTTTAGTTTAATGTTTCTACAATGACTATGTATAATACAATTATCATTTAGTAATTTACTAATTTTGGGATTAAGATTAATAATAACATCATGTCTCATTACTAATATATTATCATCTATGTGTGTAATATTTTTCAAATTAAAATATAAATTTTTACCATAGTCAATATTAATTTTAATAAAATTCTTTTTATTAATTTTATAATTAATTGAACGTTTACACCAAATTACAGGTTTATTAGTATCATTAAAAGTAATAATAAGTTCATTTAGTTTTGCATTTGGTATTGTATTATAATCATTATCATTATATTTTTCAACATGATAATACATATCATACATACGATTTTTATTATCCTTGGACATTTTATGATGTTTAATATAATCAACATCATACATTACTAAAACAAACCCAAAATTATTATTAATATTTATATAATTAATAAAATCTTCTTTTTTTTCTAACATATAATAAATATATCAAAAAGATATGATATATACAAATTGTTTAGCTTAAAAGGGACTAAGCTAATATTTATATATATAATATATGAAAAAATGTGTAAACTGTGATAATAATATACCTGCCACTATATTAGTAGAAGGTAAGAGAAGAAATTTAAAAAATAGAAGATATTGTTTTGAATGTTCACCATTTGGTAAACACAACACATCTATATTAAACACTGTTAATATATTACATTGTGTGATATGTGATGATATATTATCTGGAAATAAAAAGTTATATTGTTCAAATAAATGTAAAAGAAGTTCAAGTAAATATAATAAACACAATGATTATTACTACCAAAAATTTAGGGGATATGAAAGAAAATTAGAATTAATAAAGTTATTTGATAGTAAATGTTTAAATTGTGGTTATAATAAAAATCTAGCAGCGTTAGAATTTCATCACATAGATGATAGGACTAAAAAATTTCAATTAAACAATAGAAATATATCAAGCAGACCATTTGAAGATTCTATATTAGAATCAAAGAAGTGTATATTATTATGTGCTAACTGTCATAGAGAACATCATTATCCACAAAATACAATTGAAGAAATAGAAAGTTATATTAAAAGTAAAAATATTATAAGGGATGCTACAATTGGGTAGCATCCCTTTAAAATGAAAAATACAAACTACCAAGCCAAGGAAAGTTTGTGGATCTTGCAGGGATCGAACCTGCGACCTGAAGTTTATGAGACTCCTGCTCTGGACCAACTGAGCTAAAGATCCTTTTATCAGGGGCGTGTGTGGGATCTAACCTTTGTTGTTACAAAGAGTTCACCAATTGCTTGGTAAAACACACGTTTGATAAAATGTAGTCGGAGTGGGAATCGAACCCACACGCTTTTTAAGAGCACAGGATTTTAAGTCCTGCGTGTCTACCAATTCCACCATCCGACCATAAATAAAGAACGATTAATTATTGTAGTGCAAATATATCAAAAAGTTTTGAATAAACAATATCAAATATATAATAAGATATAATAAGATGGTTATCATTAAAATAAAAATATTTTAATATATAAAAATATTTTAATATATAAAAGCATGAATGGTATACGACCAATAATAGATAATAGTTTAATATTAATATTAGATCCAATGAATCCTAAGAGTTATATAGGTGGTAGTAGCACATGGGTGGATTTAAGTTTATATAATAATGATACAACATTAAATGGGACATGTGTAACAGAAACAAACAATCTTAATAATATAGTTGGGATTGAAATGGGGACAAATGATTATGGTAATTTTACGAGTAATGATTTTATTTTTGGCACATCTGATTTCACATTAGATTTTTGGATTTACCCAAAGAGTTTTGCTGGCTATACACATTTCATATCAATACCAACACAAAATACATTTGCATTAAAGGCTGATATAGCTTCAGGTGCAGTATATTTTTATAGTCCCACTTGGAATATATATCCATGTGGTACATTAAGTTTAAATAGTTGGAACAATGTTATATTTAAACGTGAGAGTTCGGTTGGACATGGATATTTAAATGGAATATTAATGAATAGTGGAATTAATTTCACTAATAATTTCACATCTAATACAATTAATATACATAATGGTGCTGGTGGTGAATATAATCTATGTAGTATGGGTGTAATTAAAATTTACAATAGGTCATTAACAAACAATGAAATATCCATTAATTACAATTCAATGAGAAATAGATATAATATATAATTAAAATTTAATAAAACAAAAAAGTGGAATCATTCTTTATGAACAATTCCACTTTTATTTAGATATCAAGACAGTTATTGAAACATGTTTGATATATTAAGTTTTACCCTTTTGTGGGTAGAAGATAAAAATAAGCTTGAGAATAAAGCTATGGTTTAACCGTCTTTAAGTAACTATGGACATTACTATTTCCACTTATGTTTCCACAAGTACCGATCATTGTCAGTGGATTACCACCATTTGTTAACTACACATTAAATAATTTCACCTTTTCTCTCTATCGCTTCTTGCGGAATTCAGAAGGTGCGACCCCTCTTACGATCAAGTTACATTCAGTTACTATTCAATACTTTCCTTGCGGTACTAATATCGCCATCATATTACAGATGGATAGGACAACTTGCAATGTGCAGTGTGTAACGCTTTTGCTTTTTTAATTTTTCAAAATAAACGTTTGAAGTTTTTAATGTAAAATAGTCAATATATCAGATGTGGTTACACTTTGTATCTTTCTACCTTTTGGATAGAACCCAATACACACCTAACTACTTTCACACTCCCATGCTACTCATTAATCATCTAATTGGCTCTTAACCGAACTCCTATTGTTTCTAACACACTAACTGTCCAACAACACCTGCGTTTCCACCGATGCTGAAGTTAGTATGTGGATTGGACATCACATAGGAAATCTTAAACTCTTTTTATCAAACAATCCGATTGGAAGTCATTTTGTCTGATATATCAAATATTCTTATTGTATTGCTACTCAATTCAAGCTGACTAAGCCTGAATCAAATCTACTTTCACCCTCAGAAGGTTTTCCCTTGGGTTCATCCATAGACCTGATACTATCTTGCGATAGTCCCACTACGTGGGTATATTCGATCCTTTCTGTCCACTGATAAAACCTTTCGGAATCATCAGCGCAAAACCTAAACTTTTACATTTTCAGCTTCACTTTATAGTATCACTACTTTATGGAAATTGTGCCGAAGGCGCACAAATATCATCATGTAAAGAACATTTCTTAGTTAACTGTCTATATCATATGCATCCGCTAATGTATAGACTTTCTAATTGGTTTTATGGTTATTTAGTTTTATGAATACATTATTAACCACACTGACAACTATGGATATTGAGTTGACGTTCTCACATCAATGTACAATAACCGATTGCTGACATGAAAGGATTTGAACCTCCGACCCTCCAGTTTGTGTAAACGTATTCCAGAATCCACAAGGGGGACGCTCTAAACCAAACTGAGCTACACGCCAACCATTTTTTTAAAGTGATGGAACACTTTTTGTGATGTTAACAGGATTCGAACCTATATCAACTGCCGATGAAAGCAGCCATCCTACCTGATCCGAACCGTGTTTAATACAATTCAAATTTAGACGATACTGCAAAGCAGTCCCGCCTTGCGGGTAACACCTTATCAAAAATTCACCAACATATCAAAACCATATGATATATCAAATCTAATTCCTCATTAGATTCTGTGAACATTTAGTGGAAGCGAAAGGACTTCAACCTCTGACCGACCCCTCCAATGGGGTTACACCTTCTCCGTGCTGCACTTCCAAATTTCAATTGTATAATAAAAATACATGTAATCCCCAATACATATATAAAATCAACTTCCAATTGAAGTTCCAATCTTTTACAAAATTGGAAAAGTTTCTACTAAAATGAAAACCAAATCAAATCTAATCTTATCACCACCCTCATAAGATTCGCACAATTGAAACCTTTTGATGATTTCATAATCAATACGCTTTTGTTCATATTGATGCAATCCAAATATCAAGTTGTTAGAATCTAACAATTCTATTTAATTGCTGCCAGTCCAGTCTTGCGACCAGAGTGCTTTCGCACTATCAACATATTTTGCAACTATAATTTGTAGGTTCGCTGCATTTCATGGGATTTAATCTTAATCTTCTATTTCAAAATTTACTTTCAACCCTTACGAGTTTTCGTAAGATGATATTTATTATCATCATTTCTAATATATCAGACCAAAACCTTTTCTAAATAAT
>JBPOIL010000004.1:0-15491 GCA_052034495.1 Patescibacteria group bacterium | reverse complement strand
CAAGTTGGTTTGGCGCCTATGCTTCGTGTAGACGGGGCTCTACAGCCAGTTTCTGGGGGTAAGCCTCTGACGAGAGCAGACGTTGAATTGCTCGCATATTCCTTACTAGATGAGGACCAGAAGAAGCTCTTGGTTAAGGATCGTGAATTAGACTTTTCGTTCGCCTTTGGTAATAAGGCTCGATTCCGTGTAAATGCCTTCCACGAAAAGGGGAATGTAGCTGTTGCCTTGCGTCTTATTCCAACAAAAATACGCACCCTAGAAGAGTTGGGTATGCCCCAGATCGTTAGTAAGTTTACCGACTTCCCACGTGGGCTCATGCTCGTCACCGGCCCTACAGGATCTGGAAAATCAACCACCCTGGCCGCTATGGTCGACCAAATTAATACCAACAAATCCCTCCACATTGTTACCATTGAAGATCCGATAGAATACGAGCACCATCATAAAAAGTCTATTGTAGTCCAGCGCGAAGTCCACTTCGACACCAACGGGTTTGCTCCGGCCCTAAGGTCAGCCCTGCGTGAGGACCCGGATGTAGTGCTTATTGGTGAAATGCGCGATCTTGAAACCATCGCTGCTGCCATTACCATCGCCGAAACGGGGCACTTAGTATTAGCCACGTTACACACCAACAGCGCCGCACAAACCATTGATCGTATCATCGATGTTTTTCCGCCCTACCAGCAGCAGCAGGTGCGCGTGCAGTTGGCGGGCATATTGCAGGCAATCGTGGCTCAGCGTTTAATCCCAATGGTAGGGGGCGGACGCGTGGCGGCTGCTGAGATTATGGTAGCGACTTCTGCGGTCCGTAATATTATCCGAGACGCCAAGACACACCAACTAGACGCAGCTATCCAGACTGGCGCAGAGTATGGTATGCAGACTATGGACCGTACGCTTATATCTCTTGTACGCTCGGGCAAGATATCGTACGAGGAAGCGCGTAATTATGCAGTCGATCCAGTTGAGCTAGAACGGCTCATGAGGGGTTAGCCATGATAGATTACCTCTACACGGCCCGGGATCAGTCGAGCGGCTCAATAATCAAAGGCAATATTCAGGCAGATAATGAATCAGCTGCCGCTGATCTGCTCATGCAAAAGGATTTAGTCCCCGTTAAAATAGTGCCTGCTAAAAACGGTAAGGTGCTTGGTATAGATTTTTCTGGGGTGGAGAAGGTCAAGGCAAGGGATAGAGTAATATTTACTCGTCAGCTATCGACACTTATTAAGGCCGGCCTGCCAATTACGCAGGCACTCGCTACTGCAGTTGACCAGGTAAGTAGCGATAAGTTTAAATCGATTCTGCAAAAGGTCGTTGCTTCGGTCGAAGGCGGCACAAGCTTGGCCGAATCATTCGGTAGATTCCCAGATGTGTTTAACCACACCTATGTGAGCCTTGTGAAGGCAGGGGAAACGTCTGGTACTCTGGACGTCGCCCTAGAGCGCCTAGCCAGCCAGCAGGAAAAGGAGCTAGCCATTGCCTCTAAAATCCGTGGCGCGCTTATTTACCCGCTCCTTGTACTCGGCGTTATTATCCTAGTATTGGGCTACATGCTTGTTTCTGTTTTGCCGCAGATTACTGGCCTGTATGCCGACCTTGGCAAGACGCTACCAATTTATACCAGCATATTGCTAGGTATTTCGCAGTTCACCATCAACTACTGGTGGCTAACCATCCTGATAATTGTTGCGCTGGTGTTTGGAGCCAGGGCGTACATCCAGTCCAAGAGTGGCCATCGCCTGCTGGACAAGGTTAAGCTTACTGCGCCAATATTTGGTAAGCTGTTCCAAAAGGTCTACATGGCGCGTTTTACGCGCACGCTAGGTTCATTGGTCGCTAGTGGGGTGCCGATGCTCGAAGCACTCGACATCACAGCCGAATCGGTAAACAACGTGATAATTAAGGACATCATTGATGGCGCTGCCCAGCAAGTTAAGGGTGGCAAGGCTCTTTCTATGACACTAAGCAATCATAAATATATTTTACCCCTCGTGCCGCAGATGATTCGCATTGGGGAGGACTCTGGTACGCTGGGTGACATGCTGGATAAGGTAGCGAGTTTTTACGAGGACGAGGTGGATCAGACGGTGAAGAACCTTTCGACCATCATCGAGCCAGTTATGATGATCGTGCTGGGTGGCCTTGTGTTCTTTATGATCGCTGCCATTTTACTGCCTGTTTATAGCTTGGTTGGTGGGGGCATCGATACGAACCCTGCCGATACGGTCCAGACCAAGTAGTACTTGACTGTGGTGGTCAAATCAACTAATCTAAGCATAAGAACTTTAGGAAATATTACAAAGGAGAAGGTATAAATGTTAGCTCTTAAGAAAAAAGGTTTCACATTAATCGAGATCGTGATCGTTTTGGCAATTGCCGCTCTGATTCTAGTAATTGTATTTTTAGCAGTTGGTGGCGCGCAGCGTAGCCAGCGAGATAACGCAAGCCAAGATGCTGCAGGAAAAGTCGTCGCTGCTTTTAGTAACTACCTCGGTGATAATAATGGGGTTGCGACTATAGGGACTGCTATTGATACGGCTGCCGGTGCACCACCAAAATACCCAAGCTATCTAAAGGACATTACAAGTGGCACAGGGGTTATACCGACTCTAAGCTCTACCGCGCCTACAAACACCACTACATTTGTGTATAGTGTAGGGGGTTCTTGCTCATCTACTGGTGTATACACCCCAGGTTCGGGCACTGGTACCTCAACTAAGGTAGCCGTGGCATATTGGTCCGAAACTGCAAATAAAGTAGTCTGCCGTTCAAACTAAGCTCTCCATGCTACAGAATCTAAAAGCGCCCACTTGGGCGCTTTTAGATTGCAGAAACATAAGAATTATACTAGAGTAGACATATGAAACGTTTCCAAAAAGGCTTTACTCTGGTTGAGATTATTATGGTGTTAGGGATTGCCTCTCTTATTACTGCAGCAGTCTTCATTGCAGTTAGTGGTGCACAACGCAGCGCCAGAGATACTACCAGGAGGGCAGATACGCAGAAGCTCGCAACAGCCATAGAGCAGTGGTCTGCTAACCGCAATGGCGCGTTGCCAACTAGCTCAGACATAAGCAGTGTTACGAGCGCTGAGTCAGGCTATATTGATTCTAGTAAATTCAAGGATCCGAAGTCCGGTTCCGCCTATCGGATAATATATGGCGCGAATGAAGCCGAAGCAAGGGGGGTAAGCTTTGCTACATTTACGGGTAATATGTGGGTGATTGTAGATCAACCTAGCCAGACTTACTATCTGATGACGCCACTTGAATCTGGTATGTACACTTATAGACCATGACAGTTGTACTTTTTGCCCTTCTAGGGCTGTTGGTGGGCAGTTTCCTCAATGTACTCATACTTCGTACCAAGAGTGGTGAAAGCTTTGTAACAGGCCGCTCTGAGTGTCCTAAGTGTCATAAAGGGCTCGCATGGTACGAACTCATCCCTGTGCTGAGCTACGCGGTCCAGAAGGGCCGGTGCAGGGGCTGTGGAGCGAAGATAAGCCCGCAATACCCGTTGGTCGAATTACTCACGGGGGCTGTCTTCGCTACGCTTTACTTCGCGATTGGAGTAGACTCTCCGCAAGCTGTATTTAGTTTATGTATTTGGCTTGCCGCTGCAAGCCTACTCATCGCCGCTGCGGTGTACGATTTGCGCTGGATGATACTGCCAGACCGGTTCATGATTCCGCTTATAGTTCTGGGGATCATAAACGTTATCGTATTGAGTATAATATTTGATCAAAGTGTACTAATCCCTAGGCTAATAGCAGCGACGGTATTCGCGTTATTCTTTACAACACTTTGGCTCGTCTCATCTGGAAAATGGCTCGGGGATGGCGATATACGATTGGCATTTGCTATGGGCTTACTCCTCAGCTTAGAACAACTTTTGGTGGGGATATTTTTCGCCTTTAACATCGCTGCGGTAGTGGCAATTGGGCTGTTACTAAACAAAAAGAAGACGCGCCACGACGCGGTGCCGCTCGGCCCGTTCTTAATTCTAGGCGCCTTTATTGGCTTGTTCTTCGGCCAGGTAATTATGAATTTTTACCTTGGTTTGTAGCGAATACTCCCTAGCATAAGTGGTATAATATATCCAATTGGAAAGCATTTATGTACAGGCTAAAAAATCTCATTTTGAATCGTCAGCCACAGGGCATTGGATTAGTAGAAGTGATACTCGTTATCGCCATTGCCGGCTTTATGATCACCTTGGCTATCAGCGGCATATCCAGTGGTGGTCGCTCTAGCTTCGATGACGGCATGAAGCAAGTGCTCAATGACCTCCGGCAGGTACAGAACGAAGCAGCCAGTGGGCAGGCTGTTGGGGTTCAGCCAGGTAATGAACTATTCGGTAAAGGGGTCGGCTTCGCTACTAAGGAAGACGAGGTGCCTGCTGGGTCCTTTGCCTTTCAGGGCTCGGGGCCAGATACTGTAGGGATTGACTCTCGAAAGTACTTTGCGCTACGTACGACAGGTACCGACGCACTTACAGAGCTCGCTCCTGCTAGCAGAAGCGCTTACCCAGGCTCTGTGGCTCTCAAAAGTATAGAGGTCGTGCCCAATGCTGGCGGAAACGTAGTAACTTATTCCAAAGGCACATTAGTCTTTACTGGTGGGGGCGCTAACTCAGGTAACGTATTGCCTTATTTCTTTCCCAATTATGGCGTGGCGGATCCGTCACCAGCATCAGGAGTAGGCACTGTAGCGTCATATGCGCAGCCACAGGATAGCAAGGTTACGTTGACTTATGTGGGCAGGAGTAACACTGGCTATACGGCAAAAATTGAAATCAATACTGCAACAGGCACTATGGAGTTGAAGCAGTGAGCCTGAAGAATAGGCGCGGCGACACTTTGATCGAGGTTATATTTGCTTTGGCTATCTTGGCGACCATACTCACCGTGGTAACAAGTGGTGCAATTACAGCCTGGCGAACATCTCGTGCTGCCGGTGAACGGGCGCAGGCTGCCGCCATAGCCACAGAACAGGTGGAGGCACTAAGGTCTTATAAGCAAGCCTCGGAATGGGTTGATTTTAGGGATACCGTTCCAGCCCCGGGAACTTTTTATCATATGGAAATTTCTGGCTTGAATGACCCTGACAATAAGCCGTTTTGGGAATTGAAGCTGGAAAAAAAAGGTGGAGACGAGCTTGATACGCCACTCCCCGGTGCGACAATCTGGCTATCCACAAGGGCCAGTACGCCTACGTCGACAGATATTGAGGTTACCGTTACCTGGAAGACGCTCGGTTCAAGCGTGACCAATAAGACAACGCAGCTTGTAACACTCTCGGAGAACAAGTAATGAAGATGCGCTGTAATGACAGAAAAGGCTTCACACTCATTGAGCTCATCTTCGCCATGGCAGGCTTTAGTATTATGCTGATTGTAGCTGTATCTGGCTTTCTAAACGCGGTGGCGATATATAATCAGGCCAATGTAAGCAGGGACAATCAACAGCAGGTCCGAAGGGCTATGGAGCAGTTAGCGGGTGATATTCGCGTGGCCAAGGGCGCCACAACGAGCACTGCTGGGTCCGGAACTTGGCTATGCTTAGAGGGTCTGCCTAGCGGCAACACAGCTTACTATAGGCTCAGCGGCAGCTCTGAACTGAAGCAACAAGATCTAGCGCCGGGTGTTGATTGTGCCACGTTCGCTGCTGCGCCTACGGCAATTGCTGGCGACTCAGGGGTGCTCCTAAACGTGAACGCGTTTGAGCCTACCAAGCTACAACAATCCGATGCCGATGCTGGTTCTGTAAGGGTGCTCATTGGGGTTCAGAGGGGGAGCGAGTCTTCGCCTCGTGCTAGGCAATTTAGCAATGCTTATGAGTTGCAGTCTACATACTTCCTAAGGGGAGGGCTGTAGCATGGCGTTAACAGCCCGGCAATTATCTGCTAGCATAAGGAGTATGAAAAACCGACTAAATACTCAGGCTGGCGGAGCTTCACTTTTAGTTACCGTAGTTCTAGCCCTTTTACTATTAGGCGTAGTCGGTGGACTTACCACGCTGTCCGTGCGTGAATTGCGCCAAGCAAGTAACACGGAGCAGTCTAACCGCGCGCTAAGTGCGGCAGAGTCGTTTGTGGAGCAGAAGGCAAACGAAATCGTGGTCGCTGGTAGCACAGCCTTTAACGATACGTGCAAAAACCAGAGCCTCGGCGGCGCTGCGGACAACCTCGCCATTACTTGCTACACAGTTACAAAAGGGAGGGGCGACAGCGCAGAGGCGGTGCTGGATAAGGACAAGACATTCCGACTTCAGCTCGATGACGTCTCACCAGCACCTGCCAGTATGTCTATAGATTGGCATGTAGAATCCGACGGCAGCCTGCCGGTTAATTGGACGGACTATTATGCGGGGGCCGGTTGGCCAACCACTTTTGAGGGCGAGGGGGATGTCCCTGCTGCAATCGAGACTACTTTTGTAGCGTGGCAAAAGAGCAGTGGTAATACTGTCCCGAATGCTGCTGATGGGGATTTTGGTCTTCCGCTCAGGAAGTACTTAACGAAACCCGGTGGCAGTAATGGTACTACAATCCAGACTGCTTGTGGTGAACCAGAAGAGGGGTATTATTGCAGAACTTCCAGCCGCATCAATCTAACATCAGCGACAGGTCAAGGTTCATTCAGCAACCTGGTCTTTAAGATCACGCCACGCTACAACGGCACCAAGGTACGCATCAAGTTTTTTGACAGTACTGGTAAGGTTATTACGATTCCGCTGCCATATGCCACCATCGATGTTACTGCCCGGGCTAACAACCTATATAGACGGGTCGTAGCTACTAAAACGCTTGATCCTACATTGGCCTATAGCCATTTAGACGGGAACGTGCTGTTTTCGGGCAAGAATATCTGTAAGACACTCATAGTAGGGAGTGATTATAATGGGGTGAATGGTGGCAATGGTACGAATGACGCAAATTGCGAGAACCCACCTCCCGAATAACCCTCTAGCTATTATCTGAATGGAATTTTTTATGCACGTCCTTCAGGTGGGGGTCGGTAATATGGGTATAAACTTGCGTAGTCGAGATGTTGGAGTGACCCAGCAGCCCCTGTACGCTGCGGATGTCAGCACCGTTCATAAGTAAGTCCGTGGCAAAGCTATGACGCAAGGTGTGAGGAGTAACGTGCTTGGTAATACCTGCTAGCTTAGAGTACTTTTCTACAATGCGCTGAATGCTACGAGTAGTTAGGCGAGTGTACTCGCCGCCTTCGAGCTCGCTTTTGCTGCCGCTAAAGTGGATGAAGAGCGGGTCGAAGTCGTCCTTGCGGTCTTGTAGGTATTCGGCAAGTATCGCGGTGGCCGAGTCACTTAGGTACACCGGCCGATCCTTTTGGCCCTTGCCGCGTACGCTGAATTCACCACGGTCCAAGTTGATGCTATCGCGGTTAAGTGCGACGAGTTCGGACACGCGCAGACCGGTGGAGAATAGGAGGGCCAGGATGGCACGATCACGCTTACCAGTTTGAGTGTCAGGCTTCACGGCCTCCATGAGCCTGTGCACTTCGTCTTTGTCCAGGAAGCTCACTTGCGGCCGCTTGGCCACGGCAAGTTCAATTTTGTCTGGGCTGAGACTCGTGATATCCCGCTTTACCAGGTAGCGCAGGAAGCTGCGCATAGCAATTAGGTGGTAGTTTTGCGTAGTGCGGCTAATGCTGCGGCCATCGTCGGTGACGTAGCGGTTCAGCCATTGGCGCCATTTACTGATGGTGTCGAGGGTTATTTTATCAACTTTAATCTCGCCCGCGAACTCGTCGAAGCGGTTTAGGTAATGGGAATAGTTTTCGATCGTCTTGAGGCTGCGCCCACGCTCGACCTCTAAGTATTCTAAAAAGTCACCCATGTAGTCACTAAACATACTCTTAGCTTAAGCTGTTTTGGGTGCAACCGCAAGCTGACAAAGTGACAGTTTTCAGGTATAATTAGCCTCGATT
This sequence comes from Patescibacteria group bacterium, assembly GCA_052034495.1. Lineage (GTDB taxonomy): Bacteria > Patescibacteriota > Saccharimonadia > CAILAD01 > JADZBC01 > CAYPSN01. Next base: position 7,535 of record JBPOIL010000004.1, on the reverse strand, counting down.
TGTATGACTACCAAAGCTAAAAGCACAATTGAATATGACGTGATTGTAGTAGGGGCTGGACATGCTGGTTGCGAGGCCGCTGTTGCCGCTGCTAAGCTTGGTGCTCGCACCGCGCTCATTACCACTACGCTTACCAAAGTGGCAACTTTGCCGTGCAACCCTTCCGTAGGTGGACCAGGCAAGGGCCACTTAGTCCGCGAAATCGGCGCCCTGGGCGGCATTATGGCCGATGTGGTGGACGCGAGCGCCATACAGCTAAAGGAGCTTAATACGTCCAAAGGACCAGCTGTGCGGGCTTACAGGGCGCAGATAGACAAGCCAGGCTACAACGACAATATGCTAGCTGTTTTACGAGCTACAGACGGCCTTGAGTTGATAGAAGACGAGGTGAGTGGTGTAGAGGCTAAAGGCGGTCGAATGACAGGGGTAATTACTAAGAACCGTGGTGTAATCGGTACAAAGTCAGTTATTATTTGCGCTGGCACGTTCCTAAACGGCGAGATTGTGGTGGGGGACAGAGTGGTGCGCAAAGGTGGGCGAATCGACGAAGACTCGGTCGGGGGACTCACAGAGTCGTTGGTCAAGCTAGGGCTTAAACACGGTAGGCTCAAGACCGGCACACCGCCTAGGATTGCCCGCGATAGCATTGATTACGGTAAGATGGAGCTGGCTCCAGGTACGGCGGGTCCTGTTAGCTTCAGCTATCCAGATAGGGAGGTCTTGCCGCTAGAGAGCCAAGAGCCTTGCTACCTTACCTACACCACGCCCGAAACTCACAAGATTATTATGGATAACCTTAAAAAGTCCCCAGTGTTCTCAGGCATGATCAACGAGCGTGCTCCCAGGAGTTGCCCATCGCTTGATCTGAAGGTGGCGAACTTTCCAGATAAGGAGCGCCACCCACTCTTTATAGAGCCAGAAGGTCGTTCGGACGGTCCAGACGGTAACCGTATGTACATACAGGGTGGGTCATTGGCTTTTCCCGAGGAAGTCCAAGAAGAAATTATCCACAGTGTGCCCGGGCTAGAACGCGCACAGTTTTTAGCCCATGGCTATGCGGTTGTATACGATTATTTTTTGCCCCATCAACTGAAGCTAACATTGGAAACAAAAGTTGTTCAAGGTTTGTATTTTGCTGGCCAAATGAATGGCACCACGGGCTACGAAGAAGCCGCCGCCCAAGGGCTGATATCAGGTATAAACGCTGCCCAAAAGGCACTCGGCAAGCCAGAATTTACACTGGACAGAACGCAGGCTTACATTGGCGTTTTGATTGAGGATTTAACGACCAAAACACACGTGGAGCCATATAGAATGTTCACGAGCCGCGCCGAATATCGCTTGCTGCTGCGCAACGATAATGCCGATGTGCGCCTGACTAAGCTTGGCTATGAACTAGGCTTGGCGAGCGAAGCGTCGTACAAAAGAGTGACGGCAAAGCGGGCGGGTATACAAAATGCCCTGAAGGAGTTACAACAGGTTAGGGTTCGTCAGGATCATGGCAAAATGTCGCTCTACGAGCTGCTCGCAAGGCCAGAGGTAAAGCTCCCCGACCTAGTAAGGGAGCACAATCTAGATATTCCAACTGGTTTAATAGATGCAGTTGAGCTCGAGGCCAAATATCATGGCTACTTTGAGCGCCAGCAGCGTGAGGCGGACAGGTTGCGCGACAAGGCGGGTCAGCCTATCCCGGATGGTTTTGGCTACGAACAGGTACGGGGACTGCGTAATGAGGCGCGCAAACGGCTCGAGGAGATTCAGCCAACAACCCTGGCGCAGGCTGGTAAAGTGCAGGGGATTACTCCGGCTGATTTAAGTATTCTAATGATTGCACTGCATGGCTACCGGCACCGTGGCCAGAGTGGGCGCAAAGCTGCTACAATAACAACTTGATACAAAAGGAGAACTATAGGATGGAAAGAACGTTAGTTATTGTTAAGCCAGATGGCGTAGCTCGAGGACTCATTGGTAGGATTATTCAGCGATTCGAAGACGCCGGTATGAAGGTGATTGGCATGAAGCTCATGAACGTGAGTAAAGAGCACGCCGATGCACACTACGATGGTCTGGCAGAGCGCGTGAGCCAGAAGGTTTTTGACGAAGCAACTGCTTACATGTCAGAAGGGCCGGTATTGGCATTTGTGCTTGAAGGTGTTGGAGTGATTGCCGCTGTGCGTAAGATTGCAGGAACTACTGAGCCACTTGGCGCAGCACCAGGAACAATTCGTGGTGACTTTGCGCATGAGAACTACAACTGGGGGGATAGTAACAACAAATCCTTGCGCAACTTGGTGCACGCTTCGGGGAATGCTGAAGAGGCTACTCATGAGATCAAGCTCTGGTTCGCCGATGAAGACATCCATGATTATAAGACCGTTCACCAGATTCACACTTTCGGGCACTAGTAAGAAGGTTTAGAAAATACTGAAGCCCCGAGTAATCTCGGGGCTTTTGGTTTGCGGGACCGGTCCAATGCCGTAATCCCGCGCTTCAGGTGTCGATGGTTCGGAGCAGGGCTCCAATGATCAGGCCGATGAATCGGCCAATCCGGTAGGCGAGCCGCTGTGAGCGTGTTTCAGGCTTCATCACGCCAGCTTCCTGGCTCACCCAGCGGGGTTCTGCCCTCAGCCTGATCGCGTTTGGCCTTGTACTCCGCAGCACCATCGAGCCCTGCCCTGGTCAGGACATCCCTGTAGTCGTATCGGCTTGGCGGTACGCGCCCTTCACGAATGGCCTTGGTCTTTGCCCTGGCTCGCTCGATCTTGCCGGGAGCCGAGCAGACCAGATCCCACCACGCCTGCGTGAAGTTCGGGTCTTTGCCTGGGTATGGCTGTGTCATCGGCGCCTCGTTGCACTCGGGTTCATGACTGCATCCCACCCGTGGACCAGGGCCCACCCGGCTGCCTTGACCGAGGTGATGCCGATGGCGGCACCCAGGCCAATTGCCCCCACGTACTTCAGCCCATTGCGGATCATCGGCTCCTCCTCAGCGGACGAGTGATGAGCCACGTCAGGCCGACCGGGGTGAGCACGAAGGCAGCCCCGAGCACCTGGTCCAGGAAGTGAGGCCCTCCCTGGTACTTGACCTCCTTTGGTCGTGCCGCTTCGGCATGCTTGCGCTCGCTGGCGAATGCCAGGCTGACTGCGCCCACTGCGGCCGTGAGGCCGAGCGAGACTACTGTTCCGATTGCTTTCAACGTTCCCCCTAGGGGTTCCTGCTCGTGCGCGGATCGCACGATGCATGGAGGGTATTATTAAATGAACACGCAAATATTTCAAGCTTAAGTACAAAGTAAACGAAAAAACGACCTAGATATTTCTAAGTCGTTCTGGGGTGGGCCCTGCGCCACACCCCGCCGCCTGCCGGCTAGTGGCCGCAAGCGATGACGCCGTTGGCGTACTGGATGCAGGTCACGACCGTGTCGTGGTGTTGGCTTCGCTTTACGGCCTCTTTGATGAGGGCCACCACGAGTGTGCCAAGCCAGATGCCGATGATCATGCCGCCGATGCGAGCGAGGCTGATCTCGCCAGACTCTCCAGCTCGGGTACGACTAGCAGGTGACTTCGCGCCTTGATAGTGCGAAAAAGCTTTCATCTCATACCTCTCCTTAGTGAGCGGGCGAATTATCCGTTGATGAAGTTGATGACGCCGATCGTCACGAACACGGCGAAGGCCAGGAAGAAGATCGCCGTGTAGATGTTGCTGACCTCTACTTCTTCCGGGTGGCCCTTTTTGCTCTTTCTCCGGAACTCGTACATCCAACCGAACCGGGCCGGGTACTTATAGGTACCCCATTTTGCTTTGGCCATTCAGGCCTCCTCAGTGTTTGGGGCGCCATAGGCACCATGTGCAGGAACTTGTGTATTTATAGCATGAAATTAAGATGATTACAAGGGCTAGTATGTTATCTCTACGAGACTTTAATTATCACCTAAACTCACAATGCTGGATTATGAACTTGGGTAATGCCAGGTCTCGACTGGCAACGCTGCACATTGATGCGTGCAGGACATGGGTTCAGCTATCAGCCGAAGTCGATTCCTCGTCAGAGGTCTTTCCTCCGGTCTTCTTCATCTCCAGTAGGGTCCTAAAGATCATGTAGCCGACGAAGAGAATCGCGATGAAGATCATGCGGAGCAGTACGACTGCTTCGTGCATGTCCTTTACCTCGACCGGTGGTGGTGCCGGTGTCACCGGCTGCAGCCAAGAGGAGCTGCTCGCAGGCGGGCAGGGCTTCCACTGTTCGGTGCCGGGCACCGGCCCTCGTGGGTCACCTGGTAGCTCGGTCGGGACTAGGGCCTTGGGCACGCATTCTGACTTGGTTGGCGGCGCGGTCGTCGTGAAGGCCTGTGTCGTTGTTGTCGACGGGGAGCCTTCGCTTGACGCCGCAGAAGCGGGTGAGCCGATCGATGCTCCGAAGAGAATGATCAGCATTAGAATCAAGATACGCCTCACGGCGCCTCCTTAGGGTAGGGATGGGACAAGCTTGAAGAAGCTAGCACCCGAACGTTAGAACTAGACTATAATAGCATAAGTGTAATAAAAAGTCAATGGTACATCACGTGATTGAGATTTGGAAATCTTACGAGCTCAGTTCGGCTCGTTATACGAAATGAGCCCCACGTTGCCGTGGGGCTCGAGATCAGCTTGCCCTGCTTGGTGTATCGAGGATCTCATTCACGATACGCAGTTGTTGCTCAGGCCTGAGCCTGCTCCTTGTCCTCGACCTGCACCACCACGAGGGGCGGGCAGGCCTTGTTCCACCAGGCACTGAAGCGGAACTGCCGCTTCTTGTAGAGGACCCCGATGATCCAGCAGGCTCCGATGATCACCGCTATCCCGAGGAAGTACGGCCAGGCGGCCTGCAAGAAGTTGCCGATCGCAAGGAAGGCTTCCCACAGCATGCCGTTGGAAAGCCCGGCCACGATGACGCCAACGCCGACGAAGGGGAGTACGTAGTACCAGGGGTTGTGCTTCCGGTACTCGCCCGTGCGCGGGCTGTAGCCCTTCGGAAGGAGCATCTTGTCCGTCGGGATGTGTGACGGCAGCTTGTCTTTCTTCTTCGTTGTCTCGGGGGTAGGTGTGTAGCCGAGGAACCATGCGATTGGCACGACCAGGATCCAGAAGAGGAGCATGATGATGCCAAGGATCACTGACCCGATGGCCGAAGCCGGAATCATGATCCAGTAGAACTTGCAGGCCTTCGCTCCTTCGATCTTCTCGGGATCCTCCCAGAAGAAGTTGACGAACCGGTAGCGCCTGCTGTCGGTGGGGATGGTCGAGAGCCGCGTCTTGAGCTTGCTGATGGGGTGGGGCACGATGCCGCCTTTCTTGGGTGCGTAGCTACCACGGGTTGTGGCGGCATGAACAACGCATATAATACCACGAAACCTTTACAAAAGCAATAGATTATGGTAATATGTACCCCTGCTCTCAACCGAAGCAGTTGAACATCACAGGAAGGGGCTACAATGCCCGACGTGGAAGTGGATTATCCCGAAGGCATGCTCGACGACATCACCAACCGTCTCCGCTTCAAGCGGGACGTCAAGGGGGTGGTCGCGCGTGGCATGGACTGCATCAAGCCGCCCGAGGAAGGTGAGCCGGAGGTCATGACGCGGTACGCCGCCGATCCCGACGGCAACGTCGGCCTGCTGCTCCGTCCGTACAAGCCCGAGGACGGCAGCGACATCTGGACCCCCATCCAGGTCCGGATCAGCACCTACGCATGGCCCGATCGCATGGCCAACCTCGATGACCGCATCTGGGACATCACCCAGGACGTGCGGCGCCTCCTCAACGTCGAGGTCGAGGAGTTCCTGGAGCGCATGTTCCCCGGCAAGACCAAGCTGGTGGCCGTTCGCTTCGACCCCAAGTTCCCCGGAGCCTGGGCCGAGGCCTGATGCTTCAAGGCCAACAAGAGGCGGGGTGTCTCTGGAGCCAAGAGGCTCACACCCCAAGCGCGGTTTGCACAGAAATGTGCGAGCCGCATTTTCATTTGTACCCATTAATCTCAGGAGGGTAGGTTGCTAGCGCAACCTCCGTGACGTGCTTGGTCAAAGCGCAAGCGAACTTGGCATTGACGCTGCGCGCGCCACTCCACCGAACCTGCGGTTCTCACCGCCCTAAATACAAAAGCCTGCTGACTACTAATGTAATCATCAGACTTTTGGTACACCACATAATTGAGACTTGGAACTTATCACCTAAACTCACAATACTTTGATTATGAACTTGGGTAATGCTGGGATGACGCTCCAGCAGACGGTCCATGCGGACTAGTTGTCTTTGCCGCACTCGTAGCGGGTGACGGGCACCAGCTTGTGGGTGGACATCCCGAGCATGGCGCGGAGCCACTTGAGCCGGTAGGGCAGCTTCTTGAAGCCTGGCTTGCCCGAAGGTCCCGGACAGCCGGTCATCTGAGCCTGGAATGGCCCCTCGGTCCGTGCCCAGGCACGATCCCTCTCGTTGGGCTCTGCGAACTCAGTCTCGCGCCAGACCTGGTTACTTGCCGCACGGATGTGAGGGCAAGACCGGAGGCACAGGTCCTGAGTTGACGAGACGCGGACAGGCTGACTGGTGTCGGCCAATGGATTCTCCTTCTACTCTGCGGCTATAGCTTCCATCGATTCGCCTTTGGAACTTACATACCATACCACTAAACCTTTACAAATGCAATACTTAGTGGTATGATGTGGCATCACCCAGTGGGTGAGCGAATGACTTCCAGAAACGATGAAAGGGTTCTTGAGATGGTTTCAGAAGCAGCTACCTTCCTTACCTCCTCGACGGAGGTGGGGCGGATCTACGGGCAGGGAACGGACGACGAGTGCTTGTTCGACACCCTCCCTCTGTTCGGCGGTGATCACGTGATCAACGTCCGGACGCGTGGGGCTGAGGCCCAGAGCATCATGATGCCGAGGCGCACCAAGCTCCTGGTGCAACTCTTCGAGCGGCCGGACACTCTCTGGCTGGCCTCAGTAGTGCGGATCAATGGCGAGTGGATGATCATGTACTCGCCGGTCTCACTTCCAGAAGTCCTGGACGGAAGGTCTGAGGCACCCGAACTTGCCGTCGTCACAGAGCGACAGCAAGCCGAAGGGGTCACGGACGAGATGGAGCATCGACTCCGACGAGATACGTGAGTGCGGCGGGGTGTCTCTGGAGCCAGGAGGCTCACACCCCACAAGCGGTTTGCACAGAAATGTGCGAGCCGCATTTTCATTTGTGCCCATTAATCCCAGGAGGGTAGGTTGCTAGCGCAACCTCCGTGGCGTGCTTGGTCAAAGCGCAAGCGAACTTGCTTTTGACGCTGCGCTCCGCCAGCTGGCGGACACTCCACCGAACCTGCGGTTCTCATCCGCCCTAAATACAAAAGCCTGCTGACTACTAATGTAATCATCAGACTTTTGGTAGAGTTTTACTCCTACGCTAGAACCTATTTTAGCACGAAGTGCTGAACCAAGCCCCGCCGTCTAGCACGGCAAGCCGTGCTGCGCCCCGCCAGAAAAAGCCTTTGCATTTTTGAGATTTC
>JBPOIL010000011.1:0-3732 GCA_052034495.1 Patescibacteria group bacterium | reverse complement strand
AATTATTTGAATTATCAAAGAAAGTATCAAATCCAATAAAATCAATTGAACCATTATAATCTTTATTTGGAATTCCTAAATTGGGACTTGATATTCTTAATTGAGTATCAGGATATGAATCAGAATTGTGATTTGAAATATTTGAAATATTTAAGTTAAATGAGCTTCCTAAATCATAATAAGCTATTCCAGATAAATATTTTATATTTGGAGTATTTTGAGAGATTGAAATAGAACCAATAGAACCTAATAAATTTTGAGAATCATAAAATAAATCTTGAGTAAATGAATAAATTCCATCTGTGAGATTATCGTGAATTATTTCAATTTTAACTCTTCCTGAGTTTCCAGAAAGAACTGTATTTAAATCTATATAAAATGAAGCTATCGAAGAATATTTATTTGCTTCATTTATGAAACTAATTGTTTGAATTCTTAATCCATTAACAATTCCAGTATCTAAGCTTCCAGTTAAAGTTAAAACCATTTCTTCAATTACTGTAGTTAAATCAGCATCTAAAACTCTTAGAGTTAAAGTTGTTGATGTATTATTTAGAACACTAAAAGGATTTATAGTTGTATAGGAAATAATTGAATTGTTTATAGTTTGAAATTTTCCAACAATTGAACCTCTTTTAAATGGAGTTCCTTCTGAATTTGGAAATGAAATATTTCTTAGGACTGTATTTTCCGGAGCGATAGTTGCGGCACCTGAATTAAAATATGGTGATAAAAGAGTTGGAGGAATAAAGATATTTATATTTCCATTTGAATCAGTATACACTTTAACTCCTACTCCTATAAAATTTAATGAATTAACTTTAGTATCTAATTGAATTCCATCATTAAGAATTATTATGTTCGGATTTCCAATTTCAGAGCTTCCTGGATTTGATATTTGTCCTGAAGTTCTATCAATGAAAATTCCTCCCATTGGAATCATATTTTTATTAGGAATTGCAATAGAAGAAATATCTTCATAGACTTTTTTAAGCTTTGAATCAATGTAATTAAAAACAGTATTTAATCTAGCTTCAATAAAAGAAGAAATATGAGAATCAAGAAATGGAATTATTTTAGATAAAAATAATCCTTTTGGTTTTTCCTTAAAAACTTTTAAATCTGGGTCATTAAAAGCTTTATCTATAATAGGATCTGATTCAATTTTATTTTGAGGAGTTTTAAAAGCATTAGAGAAGCTAATATCTTCTTCATTGAAGATTGAATCTATTATAGCTTCTCTATGTTTTTCATTTACTTTTTTCTTTGGAAGAAAATCTGATTCTTCAAATACTTCATCTTGAAATGAATTAGCTGAATCTAAGAAAGATTTATTTTCCTGAATTACTTTTCTATTTCTAGATTTTAAACCTTTATTCTTTTCTACAATATCAGAGATTTCTTGAGTGGTGAAAGTTCTTTTTGTGAATTTTTTTCCCATTGTTGTTCCTATAATTATATTATATTTTATAGGCTTTAGGGTTTTTAATGTGATTTTAATTATTTAGGTAATATATAATTTCCGCTTTTATCTGTATCATTTCTATAATAAATCCCTTGTTTAAAATAAGTGTATCCTGTTGGCTTAATTCCCTTAAATCCATTATAACCTTTAATTCTTTTAGCAACCTCCTTAGCTAAATCTAAAATTTTAATATCTTTAGAACAATAGATTGTAATAATTTTATTTTTTTGTTCACCGGCATCTTTATCTTTTAAAAGTTTTAAAGTAGCAAACTTAAAAGAAATTCTATTCTCCATCAAATAATCATAAAGTTTTAAAAGTAAAAATTTAATATCATCTTCATTTTTCCCTTGAATTGAAAGTTTCCAACCATTTGTTTTTGTATCTGGATTATATTGAAAAAAATATTGAAATTTATATTTTATGTTTTGTATAGCTTTATTTACATTGCCATATCCATCATAATCATTTTCAAAATATTGTGAGAATTTCATTTTAAACCTGAACTAATTTAAATTTTACTATTTGACAATCTATTCCATATCTGTTTTTAATTTCTTCTATTCTTTTTTTAATAGGAGAAAGCATTAAATAAAGTTTACCTGATTTAGGTTGAAATATTTCTCTATATAATTTATCATTAGTATCTTTAGGATTATATTTATCTCTATTCCATCTAGCTATATCAATTCCAGTATAAAAGAATTTAGTTTTAATATCTTGAATTTTATAAACTATTGATTCTTCTTTTGTTTCTTCCAAATATTCTTTAAATTTATTTGTATTCATTTAATAAATTAACTCCATAAATAGGGAATCCTTTTTTAAATTGAGGATTTAAAGTTACAAGAATTTTTGCAAGAACTTTATATTTTTTATTTTTTACAGCATCTTTTAAATATTTCTCTTGAATAAAATCTCTAACTTGACCAGAATCCCTCAGATTATTTTCTGTTTTAATTTGATCTATTGTTTTATTTATTTTTAAACTATCTAAAACAAAATTTAAATCAGTTGATGGAACTCTACTATATCTATGTTTAAAAAATATTCTTGAGGCTACTTCAATAAAGTAGTTATATTCTTTGTTGGCTAACCACCTTTTCTTTTCCATTTCCTGTTTTTTAGTTTCTTCTAATTCTTTTGTTTTTTTAGTCTCTTGAGCTTTTAATCCACCAATAGTTTTTTTAATAGTTTTATCTAAATCAAAAGTAGTTGGAATAAGATTTTCTATTTTTGTTGTTAATTTTAATTTTTCTATTTCCTTAAAATTATCATTATACCAATTCTCTAATTCTTTTAGTTTTTTTTTGAAATTAGAATTGGTTTGACTTTCCAAATATTCTTTAAATGTGTTCATAGTATTTTATTTATTTCCTTATTGTAATAATTTTCAGTAGTTCCAATTACATTGGCATAATTTCTTCTATTTAATCCAAAGAGAATTGAGGTGTCTGATCTACCTTTAGATTTCTTCCTTCGCTTTTTAAATTTTTCACTAAGAAATGGAGTCATATCGAAACCATTTCCATTTGGATTGGTACTCCATCCAGCAAATGAAGCGGTTGAAATTGGAACACCTAAATCTTCTAATAATTGAGAGAATTTCATTGTCTATTTTTAATAGGTCTTTTTCTATATTCTTCTAATTTTAAATTATTAGAGGCTTCTTCAATTGCTTTATTTCTAATTTCAGATTCAGTAGTATTTTCAGGTAAATAAATTTCTACATAATCTCCACCACTTAAATCACATTGATATTCAACTAAATTTTCTTCCTCATTAACTACTTCATCTCCACCTTTTATTTTGGTATTTTTAAGACCTTGATTTTCTTTTGTTGTTTTTTCTAAATATTCTTTAAATTTTGACATTTTATTTATTTTCCTTTAATAATCTTTCTATTGTATTACTTCCAGAATTTTCTAAATATGTTTGAAATATTGACATTGTTTTCCTCTTCTTATATATTTTCCATTTTTTGTTTATATTCCAATAAAAATAATTTAACTAATTTATCTTTGCTATTTATTGTTATTTTTGATTTAGCAAAAGGATTACTATTTCCAATTTGATGTAAATAACATAATTCTTTATCTTCTAAAATTGTTTTTTCCCAAACATTTAGAACAGAATCTATATTTATTGGATTAATATTGTCATCATGAGAATAAAAATAAACTTTCATTAAAGTTTCATCAACTCCAATTGGAATTATTTCTGTTATATAAGTATAGTCTTCTAAATAAACTCCCGAAAAATTAGGA
>JBPOIL010000005.1:0-93181 GCA_052034495.1 Patescibacteria group bacterium | reverse complement strand
GATGTCGGCTCGTCCCATCCTGGGGGGGAAGCACCTCCCAAGGGTTTGGCTGTTCGCCAATTAAAGGGGTACGCGAGCTGGGTTCAGAACGTCGTGAGACAGTTCGGTCCCTATCTGGTGTGGGCGTTAGGAAATTTGAGAAGAGTTGCTCCTAGTACGAGAGGACCGGAGTGAACGAACCTCTGGTGTACCAGTTGTCGCGCCAGCGGCATTGCTGGGTAGCTATGTTCGGACGGGATAAGCGCTGAAAGCATATAAGCGCGAAGCCTCCTTCAAGATTAGATTTCCCCATTAGGCTCGTTATAGACGATGACGTTGATAGGCACTAGGTGTACGCACAGTAATGTGTTTAGCCGAGGTGTACTAATAGCCGATAGACTTTTTAACATCTTGCTTTTCTCTATTGTGGCCGTCAAAAGCTTACAGTAAAGATATGCAAGAACCGTTTGCAACAGATTGACTGACAATTTGTAGGTATCAAAAAGATATACCTGCATGTATTATCCAAACAAAGATAAAATCTCGATCTAAAGGATCGACCTTATCGCCCTCAATATGTTGGGCGGCTGGGCCGGTGCTTTTAGCGAGGAGGCCACACCTGTTCCCATCCCGAACACAGAAGTTAAGCTCCTCAGCGGCGATGATACTCGCAAGGGGAAAGTAGCACAGTGCCGGATTTTATCATTAGGACCACGCGAAAGCGTGGTCTTTTTGTGTTCTCAGGTTTGACATTGTCCTTATGCTAACCTATGATTAACCATAAGGATAATATTTACTAAGGGGATTCATATGCCAAACAAAAAACATTCAGCTAATAGTAACACCCTACTCAAGGCGCCACGCAAGCGCAGTAAATGGTTCGTAGCTCCGTTTATAGCTCTATTCGCGCTGTTTGGCGTAGTGATAATCTTGCGAAGCTTTGCTTCGTCCCCACCGACTGATCCTAACGACGTACTTCGTGGTGGCTTTAGTACTGCCAATACAAAGGCAGCACAAGATCAAACAATCCTCAAACTTAATAGCACGGCACCAGAAAACAAGGGCGCCAAGCAGCTCTTTGCATATTTCGGCATTACAGATGCGGAAATACGGGCATCACAGCTTATACCCGGGATTAACCCCACAACGTCGGGCTATGCTAACTGGTATTCATTCGGCCGCACGAATTATGGGAAGCCGGGCACTACTCCATTGACAGTTGGCGGGGCTACGTTCTACTCTAAGCCAGTTAAGTACGCCTGGAAGGCGGGTACTACACAGACTCAGCCGGTCCTAAAGGGTAAAACAAAGGATGGTCGCGAGTTTATCATCCATGCCGAATGTGGCAACCTGGTTATACCTAGCCTACGGCCTTTCCAGGCTAACCCGAGCGCTACAATAGTGAAGCAGGCAGTTAGCCCGGCAAACGGAGCAACAGTAAAGCCAAATGACGTTGTAACGTATCAATTGATTGCCAAAAGTACGGGTAATACAAACGCATATGTAGTCGTAGCAGATAGGCTACCCATTGGCACAACTTATGTGAGCTCCACAGTCGATACCAAGAACGCTCTACCACTGGAAACAAAAGTTGAAAATAATCGTACTGTTTACCGATGGGCTAACTACGGCTTAGCCCCAGGATCCGAAATTCGAATTACGTTGAAAGTAAAGGTAAACGCAGATGTTAAAAGTGGGTTCTGCAACACCGCATACGTTACGTGGGTGCAGGGGCAGACTCTACCCGCGAAGTCGGCAGATATTTGCCACAATCTAGGCACACCGATTCTAAAGGTCGAGAAGAACTCGGATATTCCTGCCGGAAGGCCGGTTAAAGTCGGGGACGTAATTACTTATAATGTAGTTGGTAGTAACACCGGAGTTGCAAACTCACTTAATGCAGCAATATGGGATGGGGTTCAGGATAACGGATGGTACGAGTTCGTCGAAATAGGCCCACTTAAGCGCGGGAACACAGTAGTCCCAGATTCAGAGATTGCTGAGAAGGTAGTCGCTAAACCGAGCCAAGGCTACAAGTATTGGGGCTATACCCTGAAAGTGCTCAAGCCACGAGAGAGCGTAGGCTTCACGATCAAGTTCCGCATCAAGCAGGCTCAGAACCCAGCTCTTAAAGTATGTAATTTGGCGATTATCGCCGATAGCCGACCATCACCATTCGGTGTATGGGGTTATGATGAAGTTTGCCATACTACCGAAGGGGTAGAGAAGTCTAAATCCGCTATCTTCCTAAATCGCAAGGGTAGCGACGGTAAGCCGTTGCCTGCAGATGGCAAAAATGTAGCAAAGGCCGGTGATGAGATACAATACACCCTGAACACCAAGAATTTGGGGGCTAAAAAGCTCGTCGGTTACGAGATTGTAGAAGACCTTAAGGATGTTCTGGAGTACGCTGATGTTGCAGATAATGGCGGTGGGACTCTTGCGGACGGAACCCTGAAGTGGAAGGCGGACATAGATGCTGGCAAAACGGATGTTCGAATGTTCAAAATTAAGGTCAAGAGCCCGATCCCGAACTTAGCTCCAAAAGCCAGCTCTCCTGGATCGTACGACTACAAGATGATTAATATATACGGCAATACCGTGGAGATCCCAGTTGATAAGCCACTAACACAGACGATTATCGATACACTGCCGCAAACTGGTGCCCTAGGATTCCTCATGATACCACTTGCCTTAGCCGCACTCATGCTGCTTGCATATACTAGTGGAGTATTTGGCCACGCTAGGTCTAAGAGTGTAGCATCTGGAGCTCAGGAGAGTGCTCAGGCCGCTTCTGCACACCAGCCAGGTGATCAGTTCCACCCCGAAGATAAGAAGTCGAAAGACTCTCATTCGCACCATCCAAAGGCATAAGGACCGATAATAATGCCAAAACCTAAACAAAAACAAAAAACATCCGTTCCTAAGCCGAGAACTAGGACATCTGGCCTGGTAGCACAGAAGAGTTCGCGAAAGTTCGGCCTGCCATCCGCCCTGCTGGCCGCGGGTGCGCTGGCCTTGGTTGGCGTGCTGTACGTAATGCTAACAAACGCTAGTACCAAGCCATATTCGCGGCTTGACTGCACGCAGCCTAAGGCATATATGGGGGCTAAGGGTGCCACTAACCAAGAAAAGAAGACCGCCTGCCTGGACAAGAGCGCAGAGGCAATGACAGCTAAGATATACCGTGCGGTATTTGCCCGTGATATCGCTGCGAACCAGGCATCATATAGAAAGTGGTCCGAAAAATACATTGGTTTGCGTAAGGCTCCGGCAACAGAGTTTGCAAGCGCATTACTGGCGACTCCAGAGGCTAAGAACGGTTATTGGGAGCTTTCGAATAGTGGGAAAATAGATAGACTATATAAAAATCTGCTTTCGCGGCAGCCCGATGCTAAAGGCAAAGAATTCTGGCTAAGTTATTTAAAACGCAATAAGTCGGCTAAAACCATAGCGGCATTTACGTCTTCTGCTGCGGTCGCGACCAAGCTTCGGCCAAGCGTTACGGATAGCCTAGCTTCGCTACCAAGCAGCTACCGCCCTGAATCGAGTCCGTGTGGTAATGGCTTAAACGTTGCGGAATGTAAGGCATTTGTTGAAGCTGTTCAGAGATCGCAGGGTAAAGAATGTACGCAGTACCCTTTAGGTGGCAGCACCACACCTCTTTGCAAAGTTGGTTCTGCGGGCGGAGTGGGGGACGTTTTGGTTGAGCGGCGCATTGATGGCAGCAACGTTAATCTTAACAAGGCAGCGGCTGGTAAGTTTAAGGCAATGCGCCAGGCGGCTCGCCGCGAGGCAGGGATAGACATAGGCGCGGCTGATGAACTTGGTGGTGGTTACGGTAGCTATAGGACGCAAGCGATGCAAACAGAGCTAGTGCGCAGGGGCTACCCTGCGGCGCCCGTAGGGCGCTCTATGCACCAATGGGGGCTTGCCATCGACTTTGCCTGCAATGGCAAGAAGTTCAATTACTCTGGAGCTACATGTCAGAACTGGATTCGCTCAAATGCTGGGCGTTTTGGCTTCTATAACCTCCCAAGCGAACCTTGGCATTATTCTACGAACGGCAAATAAGGCTAATTCTGACCCCGAGTTAGCGCATAGAGGGCGATTCCTCCGGCGACACTGACATTTAGTGAGTTCTTGCTGCCCTTCATAGGGATTTCAATAATCCGATCAGCTAAGGATAGGTGTTCGGGTGCAAGGCCAGCTGTTTCACTACCAAGGACGAGCGCAGTCTTATCTGCTGCTTCTACATGGCCAATGTCTTCCGTGTTGGGCACGTTGTTTTCTATACAGAAGATCCTGAATCCATCAGTCCGAAAAGATTCCAGAAGGACCTCGGCGTTCTCGTGATATTCGTACGGAACTGTACGTTCTGCGCCGAGGGCAGTTTTGGCAATTTCCTTAGTATTGGAATGAATTACGTGCTCCGGCCTGGGGTCGGCGTGAACGCGTGGATGTGGGGTAATGCCGCATAAGTAGATATTTTTAACCCCTAGGCCATCTGCTGTGCGCATGAGTGAGCCCACATTGTGGCCAGAACGTATATTTACGAGAACGAGTACGACATTTTTATTCATAGAAGTATTGTCTCATATTGACGCGCAATAGGAAAAAGGTTATGCTGTAGGCAAGAACTAAGCATATGGCCACAAAGCAAACAAAAAAGAAGAAGACCATCAAAAAGACCCCTTTGCTCGCGAGGAATAGGTTTAATTTACCAACCCTCATTGCCCTCGTAGGGGTGCTTTCGGTTGTTGGCTACTATGTTCTTACTACCTTTGCCTCCGGACCCGCTAGATTAAGCCCGAATTGCCCTGCAAGCGTTAATAATGAAGCCGGATATGCTTGCTATAGGGACAGTGCCGAAGGGTGGGCCACCAGGTTATTTATGGCAATGTACGACCGATCCCCTGATGGAACCAAGACTGCCGCGGGCATTGCTACTGGAGGAGGGTACAAGTATTGGTCTGAGCAGATAAGCGCTAAAGGCGTTGGTGCATCTGCGGCTTCTATGTACGCCGGTGCAGGCGCTACCGATAAGGCCAGATTTAATGGCTACACACCCGAGCAAAAAGCTCAGGCGCTGTATACGCGCGCACTGG
This sequence comes from Patescibacteria group bacterium, assembly GCA_052034495.1. GTDB lineage: Bacteria > Patescibacteriota > Saccharimonadia > CAILAD01 > JADZBC01 > CAYPSN01. The sequence continues at coordinate 88,094 of JBPOIL010000005.1, read as the reverse complement.
GAAGGAACGCTGACGCTGCGGGTGTCGCATACTGGAAGCAACGCTTTATCTCCGAATCTGCGGCCAACGTTGTCGTGGCATTCTTGTCGCAAAACGAGCCTAAAACGTTCAATAAAGCCCTGAGTGTTAAGGTTTTAAATTATATGAGGCCTGGCTGGAATACTACCCAGCCCCCCGTCGTTGTGAATCCACCTCAGCCACCAGAGCCGCCAGAACCACCTGAGCCACCGACTTATGAGCCACCAGCGGAAAATCCTGACTCACCGGGGCCTGACTACAGCTTCGTTATCCCTGACGATGGTTCGCTCGACGGCGGTACAGATGCACTACCGAGCTTGGGCGAAGTAGAGCTCGATGACTTGTCTGGCGCGAGCGAAGAAGAGATCGACAAGATTATCGAAGAAAAGACGACTACCGAATCTGGGGTTGATAGCGAAGCGGCAGCTCGATCGTATGGTGGCAAGCTTAAGATTCTCCCGCCAGAAGATGCTCTTGCCGAAGGGGCTAATGAAATGCGCTACTACCTCAACGGTAAGCTCAAGGCGACGGTCAAGAAGTCTCCATATGCCTATACCCTAGACACCACTCGGCTTAAGAACGGTCGCTACGTGCTTACCATCGTATCCTATCAGGGCGGCGAGAAGCTTGAAGAGTATAGCTATGTCCTGAGCGTGAAGAACAGCCTGACTTTCTGGCAGAAGATCTATAATCTCATTAGTTCGCCATTCGCTAAGTAGAAAAGCAAGCACAAAAGGTATTGACTTTATAAGCATAAGCTGCTAGAATAACGTAGTTATAATAACCTTGAGTTTAATGAAGCGTTATTGGTAGGGTTAACCTTTGTTCAAACTCCAACTGTAACAAGAAGGAGAAAACAATGGCAGGAACACAAAAAGGCGGCGTATTGGCTGCTGAGACTAATAAGAAGCGTTACGGCAGTGAATTCTATCGTGAAATAGGTCGCAAAGGTGGCCAGAAAAGCCGTAATGGTGGATTTGCTGCCAACCCTGAACTCGCTCGTGAAGCTGGTCGTAAGGGCGGCTTGAGCAAAAAGAAAAAGACCGCTTAATCAGGTAGTCTATACCAAAAAAGGACCTTCGGGTCCTTTTTTGGTATGACAGAGTTAGCCTAGAACGGTAAGGGTGATGGCATCGTGCGGGTTGGAACTCGCTTGCCATTTGCAGCCGCATAGAAAGCAGCGAAAGTTGTGAGGGTCTTTTGTGCCAGGTAGGCAGAAGTTCTTGCAATGGGGGCATGATGATCGCGTACTGAGCCAATGATCATAGGTATCGATACAGGATTGGATATAGATATCGTTGATTCTCACGCCATGCTCGTTGCATAGGCGTTTCGTGAGGTGCCAGGCCTGTGCTTCCATGACGAGTAGTTCGAAGTCGTTGGTGAAGGTAAAATGCCCAAGTTCTGCATGGCTAATCTCGTGGAGTAAGGATAGCCTGCCTTCGTTCGATCCCAGCTCGCTTTCGTCATAATGAACTAGCTCTTCGCTTGCGTCAAATGCGAAGTAGCCAGATGACACAAAGCTGTAGTTTGGATAACTACGAATAATATCCATGCTCACCCTCCACTTGTAGCTATTATGCGCCAAGGGTTACGGGGCTGCAAGCTACAAAGGCCATGAGTTTGCCCAGGAAAGGGTAAAATGTACCACAATCCCGAGCAAGCCCACGACCTTTTATACATAGTATCATCTTAATGTTAGAAAGTCAATATACCTCAAGCCTACAAATCTTTCAGGGTACTTGCATAAGTATTCTCCTGGCAGTACACTAGCGGCAAAGGGGAGGAAGTGTATGAATCGTTCACCAGTCATTAGGTTTATAGCGGCAGCGCTACTTATTGTATTTATTGTGGTCGCAACGTTTATGTATGGGAACGCTCAACGTGCTAAGCAGGAGCAGTCCAAGGAACAGGCAAGAGTAGAGGAGGTGCAGAAGCAAAGTGAGCAGAAGCGGGAGGATCAGAAGGACCAAAGCCAGCAGGCCACTCAGACACTTCCGGCGGAGAGTCTAGAGCCAGCCCCTAAGCCGAACCCCCAGCCAACTTCTTCGTCGGCATCTGCAAGTACTCCGACAGTCGGTCCAGAGGTAACCCAGATCCCTACTACCGGCGCATCGGGCTCTCTAAGCTTCGTACTGGCTGTTCTGGTGTTATCGGCTCTTGGGCGCCTTGCACGTCGCACGCGGCTAATGGCTGCGTAGACTGCAGTACTCCCTGTCTTTACACTCTCCCATATTTAAGGTATAATTCTTAGGAAATTTGGCTGTAAATCGGTCAAAGCCAGGCTCTGCGCGTTCGCGTAAATCCAAATGTCTGGTAAAGGAGAATATAGTGTCAACAAACAACCAAATCATGGCTGATCTTTTAGCCACTCATGAAATCAAAAACTTAACCCAAGGCGAACTTGTAGAAGGAACAGTTGTTACTGCCGAAAAGCACGAAGTGTGGCTTGATCTCGGCATGTACGGTACTGGTGTAGTTATGGGTCGCGAGCTTGAACAGGGCGCCGGGTCAATCAAAGAGGGTGATGTGCTAAGCGTTTCAGTTCTAGAGCCAGAGGCACCAGAAGGCTACGCCATTCTGAGTCTCAAGAAAGTTGCCAAAGAAAAGGGCTGGGAATTGCTCGAAGAGCGATTTAAAGAAGGCGAAGTCTTTGGAATCATTCCGTTCGATGCCAACAAGGGCGGGCTCCTTATCGAAATCGAAGGCATCCGAGGTTTTCTGCCTGTTTCTCAACTGTCTGCCGAGAACTACCCGCGCGTAACTGGTGCTGATAAAGACGAGATCCTACACCGACTAAACAGCATCGTAAGCCGCACGTTGATGGTTCGTATCCTTGACTTGGACCGTAAGCAGAACAAGCTGATCGTGTCTGAAAAGGCAGCTCAGCGTGAATTCACTGAAAGCAAGATTGCTAACTTCAAGGCTGGCGATAAGGTCAAGGGCGTCGTGACTGGCGTAGTGGACTTTGGTATCTTCGTGAATGTTGAGGGCATCGAAGGTCTTGTTCATATCTCTGAGATCGCTTGGGACCGCGTGGACAATCCTTCTAAGTACGTAAAGGTTGGCCAAGAGGTTGAGGCCCTGATCATCTCGATTGATCAGGAAAAGCTCTCGCTTTCTATGAAGCAGCTTACGCCAGACCCATGGGTTAAAGAGATTGCTCAGTACAAAGTCGGCGATAAGGTAGACGGTAAGATTACCCGCATAACGCCATTTGGCGCGTTCGTGCAGGTTACTCCGGTAATCGAAGCCCTCGTGCATATCTCTGAGCTCGCAGATGAACACGTAGCAGATCCTGCTAGCCACGTTGAGCTAGGCGAGACGAAGCAGTTCACTATCATCGGTATTGACGAGGCTCAACACAAGCTGTCTTTAAGCCTCAAAGCCAAAGCCGCTAAATCTAGCGCTAAAGAGGATTAAGCCGTGGCCGAGACTCGCCATACTCCGTTAAGGACATGTCGAGTCTGCCGGGCGAAGAAGCCCAAGGCCGAGCTGGAGCGGTGGGTGATCGCACCTGACGGACTTACCCTTGATAGCACCAGGACTTTGCCAGGCCGAGGGCACTACAGTTGTCGCAGCGGTTGTAGCACGCAAATCCACACTAAAGTGAGAATCACGCAGAAGAAAGACAAGAGGACATAGATGGAGCAAGACGACAAGAAGCAGATTGAGATTCCAGAAGTAGTGGCGGTAAGCGATTTTGCGCAGCGGCTCGGCTTGGGCGTTGCTCAAGTAGTGGGTGAACTTATGAAGAATGGCGTAATGGCCACCGTGAATGAAAATATTGATTTCGACACTGCCTCGATCATCGCCGGAGAGCTTGGTTTTGACATTGTTCCAGAGCCAAAGGAAGCCGAGGCTCGTCCTAGCCAATCGCTTGAGCAAACTGAAGAAAAATCAGACGAGGAGGTGCGCCCGCCGATCGTGGCTGTAATGGGGCACGTTGACCACGGCAAGACGTCCCTATTGGACGCTATCCGTGAGAGCGATGTAGCTTCTTCTGAGGCCGGTGGCATCACTCAGCATATCGGCGCTTACCAGGTGACGAAGAACGATCGTAGAATTACCTTCCTTGATACCCCAGGACACGAAGCCTTCTCGGCTATTCGCGCTCACGGTGCTCGTATGACCGACGTTGCAATTATTGTAGTGGCCGGGGATGACGGTGTTAAGCCTCAAACCAAAGAAGCCATTAATCATGCCAAGGATGCCGGTGTGGCGATCGTGGTTGCAATTAACAAGATGGATAAAGCTGATGCCGACGTGAACCGCGTTAAGCAGGAGCTGAGCGAGATTGGTATTCTGGCTGATGACTGGGGCGGAGACGTGCCATGCGTAGAGGTCTCTGCTAAGACGCACGATGGTATCACGAAGCTTCTGGACGTTGTCTTGCTTGTAGCTGATATCGCCGACCAAAAGGCTATTTTTACTGGCGCGGCAAGCGGCGTGGTTATTGAATCCCATCTTGAAACAGGTCGCGGCCCGGTAGTAACACTTTTGATCCAGAAGGGTACGTTGCGCACGGGAGACAGTTTGGTCGTAGGTACTACATATGGCAAGGTACGTAGCTTAGAAGACTATCGTGGGCGTAAGCTCAAAGAAGCTACTCCTGCTATGCCAGTAGTTGTTTCCGGTATTCGCGAAGTACCGAACTTTGGCGAGTGGTTCGAAGTAGTTTCTTCCGAGAAGGTAGCCAAGGACTGGGTTGCAAAGCAGGCTCGCAAGCAGAGCATCAAGAGCCTTACCAACACGAAGACGGTTACCTCCCAAGATCTTAACAGGGCTGTAGTCGATGGTCAGGTAAAAGAGCTGGCAGTACTGGTAAAGGCTGACGTACAGGGGTCACTCGAGTCGTTGATTGATAGCTTGAACCAGATTGGCAATGAAGAAGTCCGCGTCAAAGTAGTTTCGTCTGGAGTGGGTGACATCTCAGAGAGCGACGTTAACGCAGCCGATGCTGGTAATGCGATCATCCTTGGCTTTAATGTTAGTATTAAGGCCGCAGTAAACCAGCTAGCCAAGCGTAGCAAGGTGGATTTCCACCTATACAAAGTGATCTATGAGTTGCTTGATGATATTCGTGATTGGCTTTCGAGCTTACTCCCGCCAGAGATCATCGAGATTGAACTCGCTCGCCTCGAGATATTAGGGATCTTCAAGACAACAAAAACCCAGATCATTACCGGAGGACGGGTGACTAGTGGTCAACTACAGTCAGGCATGACTGCCCGCATTTTACGTAAAGGCGAAGAGGTCGGTGCCGGTAAGGTTTCAAACTTACAAAAGGAAAAGCAGATAGCCCGTGAGGCCAACGAGGGTGATGAGTGTGGAATATCGCTTGATACTACCGACGCGCTTGAGCTTGGTGACGAACTCGTGTTCTACCGAATAGAAGAAAAGGCTCGCAAACTCTAATGTCACGCCGGCTCGAAAAAGTGGCAGCACTTTTGCAGCAATATGCCGCTACTGTCCTGAACCAAGAGTTCGTTGTTCCAGGCCTTGCCACTTCCGTTACCAAGGTGGACGTAAGCCCAGACCTTAAGAACGCACGAGTGTATGTTGGTATGGTGGGCCGTGGGCAGGAAGAGGCAAAACCCCGTATGGAGAAGGCAGCGCCAGGGGCAATTGCTGCTTACCTCGCAACCCGCACCGATCTTCGCACAGTGCCTCATATTAGGATAGTGTTTGACGACTCAGGCGAGTACGCAGAGCACATATCACAACTGATTGACGGCATAGAATAAGATTGACGCCGCCAGCATAAGCGTCTATCATATTACTATGAGCAAAACAGTTCTCCTGGTAGAAGACAACGATTTCATTCGCAACATGTATCAACTCAAGTTGTCGAAGGCTGGCTTGACGGTCGAAGAAGCCGTTGACGGCAAGATGGCTCTTGAAAAGATCAAGGCCAAAAAGCCCGATATGATTTTGCTAGACATGATGATGCCGAATATGAGTGGCATTGATGTTCTTAAGCAGCTTAATAAGGACAAGGTTGTCCCAGATCTGCCGGTAATTGTTCTGACGAACATCATGAACTCACAGGCCATTACTGAGGCCCGAGATCTTGGCGCTCGAGACTACATAATTAAGACAGACTTAACTCCCAGCCAGGTAATCGATAAGCTCAAGCCTTACCTGTAATATCTCGCCTCCGAGTGTCAAAAAGCGCCCGTTTGGGCGCTTTTTGATTAATCGATGAGATCTTTGTAGCCGTTAGCAAAACCGAGTGCGTCCATAGGCTTTTTGCCGGCTGGCTGGATTGAGTCAATCTGCAAACTCCCTTGCCTGCAGCCAAGCAGGAGTGTCTTGCCGGCGCGGTTGATTTTGCCGATTGGCGCACTTTTATTAGTAGCTTTGGCCGACTTAATCGCAAGGAGAGTGTCTTGGATTGTAATGTAGCTACCTGGCCAACCCTGGAACGCTCGCACTTGCCGTTCAAGTTCTACGGCAGTCTTTTCGCCTGGCTTTAGTTCACCCATTTCTTTGCTAATTTTACTACTATACGACGCCGCTTCGTGGTCCTGCACCTCTGGCTTTATCTCGCCGCGAAGATAAACTGGGATTGTGTTGATTAGCATGTCGTTGCTAATTTCCACAAGCCTAGGAGTAAGGCTTGCGACAGTTTCGTCGGGCGCAAGTTCGATCTCTTCTTGCGCAAGAATGTCTCCCGTGTCCATGCCTTCATCTACGAGCATTACGGTGACTCCTGTGGTGGTGTCTCCGGCCAGGATTGTCCAAGTGATTGGGTCTGCTCCGCGCCATTTAGGCAGAAGGGAGAAGTGGCTGTTGAGAATGCCCTGCTTGAATCCCTGGATGACGCTCGCAGGGATGATGATTCCGTAATCGACGACAAGACCTACAGGAGACTTGAATGCTTGCTTGCTGCATAGCTCTGCAAGCTCGGCCTTGTTGGCTGGCTGATAGCAGGGCACGCCGTTCTCTTCGGCCCATACTTTTACCTGGGGGCTAATTTTGCGCCCCGAGCTGGTTACCAAGTCTGGCTTGGTAACCACCGCTTCTACTGGGATATTGCCCTCAATACCCTCGAGCGTTGCGAGACTAACTTCTCCTGTCCCAAAAAAAACAATACTAGTGACTATGGCTGAGTTCGTCTTGGATATCATTAGGGATTTCCTTCATAGGTTTAAGTTGACCGTTTTTGTCGACTGCCAGCAGCTTAGAGCTGTCCGTGACGTGGTCTAAGAATATAATGCCGTTCATATGGTCGATCTCGTGCTGGAACACACGCGCTGGGAAGCCCTCGAGGGTCAGACGGATCTGGTTGCCGTCTACGTCCTGGGCCTTCACCTTAATCTTTAAATGACGCTTAACTTTGCCGTATATGCCAGCAACGCTCATGCAGCCTTCAACGTCCTCGACCATCTCGTCACTGGCCTTAACAATCTCGGGATTGATGTAGGTGCTAAATGCCTCGCCGTCACCGTGTTCGTAATCATCGCGCACGACCGTGAGCCGCAGAGGTTCGCCAATCTGCACCGCCGCAAGCGCAGCACCAATTTCGCTTTCTTTGTCGTAATCAAGCGTAGTCTGGATCATCTCCTCCGCTAAAGCTCGAATTGAGCCATCGACAAATCCAATCTTCTTTGACTTCATTCTGAGGACGCTATTGGGTATGTTGATAAGTTTACGTGCCATGGCTATAAAAGGTTAATTGGATCCAGATCGTGCTTCCAGCCGTTCTTGGCTTGGAGTGCAATCTCAACGAGGCTTTGCCTCTTCAGGGACTTTAAAATGATTTGATGCTGGTATTGGCCAGCGGTGCGCTTAACTGTCCGTTCAACCGGTCCGAGTACCGTTACTCCTGGGTAGGTCGTGCGGATTTCCTGTGCCATTCGGCCAGCTTCGGCTACGGCGTTACTGGCATTACGATGACTATAGGATAATTTTACCAGATATGCGAAGGGCGGGTAAGCATGAGTTTTGCGATTCTTGATCTCCCAGTCGTAAAAGGCTGCATAATCGTGCTTTGCGGCGGCCGTTACCGCAGGGTGGCCTGGCGAATGCGTCTGAATAATCACGCTCCCTGTATGCTTACCACGGCCCGCCCTGCCTGCGACCTGAGTGAGCAAATCAAACGTTCGTTCACTCGAACTGAAGTCGGGTATCGCAAGCATGCTCTCGGTAAGAACAACTCCTACTGTTGTGGCATTGGGCAAATCCAGCCCACGGGCAATCATCTGAGTGCCAATTACGATATCAATCTCGCCATTACGCAACTGCTCGTACACGGTAGTCAAATACTCCAGGGTTGCATTGTCGCTATCGAGCCGGCAGATGTTGCTGTCTGGAAACAGACTCATAACCTCTTGTTCAATACGCTTGGTGCCTGTGCCTACAAAATGCATGTGGTGGTTATTGCAGTCGGGGCAGGTGTTGGGCGGGAGCTCGCTAAATCCGCAGTAATGGCACAGGAGGCGAGCTAAGTCGGCATGGAAGGTCAGACTCGTATCGCAGCGCGGGCATGTTTGAATGTGTCCACAGTCTTCACACAACATAGCACTGGCGCTACCACGACGGTTTAGGAATAGGATGGTCTGCTTACCAGCCTTAAGCGTAGCTTTCATTTTGTTCACCAGCTGGGGGCTTAGGCTCATCCCTGGATCGAGCTTGATAATGTCTACACCAGGTAGTTCGGCGCCCAGGGCCCGATCATTGAGCTGTATGTAGCCTATACGCTCGGCTTCGGCGGCATGGCGGGCATAAATCGACGGCGTTGCGCTCCCAAGCACAAACGGCGCCTTGGTAAGGCGGGATAGCTGGGCCACAACGGTATTTACCTGGTAAGTAGGGGCATTATCCTGCTTGTAGCTCGATTCATGTTCTTCGTCTACGATGATTACGCCAAGGTTATGAATAGGCAGGAACAGGGCCGAGCGTGGACCTAAATACACCTGCGGCTCCTCTGCCGATAAAGCCTCATGCCATATCTTTTTACGGCGGGCGGGCGTAAGTTTGGAGTGGCTAACTACAAGTCGATCGCCAAAATGTACTCCAAGCCTTTCGACCATTTGTGGTGTGAGGGCGATTTCGGGTACGAGCACAATGGCCGATTTGCCTTTAGCTATAATCTTCTTGATAAGCTCAATGTAGACCTCAGTCTTTCCTGAGCCCGTGATGCCGTGTAGCAGGTATCCTGCATAGTCGCGCTTGAGGATTCGGGCAAGTGCCTGCTCTTGGTCACCGTTTAAGGTTATGACTTGTTCGGGGTGCTCGGAGTCCTTGGCTACCGACTTTAGCTTGGGGGCTTGGGCAAGCCCAGAGGGGAGGATGGTTCGCCATACCGAGCTAGCACTGGCTGCATAGTATTCCATCATCCAGCTGGCAAGCTTGAGAATGTGTGCGGGGAGCGGTTTCGCCTCCAGCCTACCAACAATCGTTAAGGTATTTGCGGTTGGCCGGTCGCTGTCTGCGTCTGCCGCCGGGATTTCCATGACCACCCCAAGGGTTTCTTTGTTGCCAAATGACACCTTGACTACTTGCCCAATCATTGTATTGCCATCATTTAAGTCGTAATAATGAAACAGCTTCGGGGCTTTGCCGGGGTAGGATACAACAGATATAGAGAGGAGTTTTTTCATAGTAATTGTATAAAATTAGTATTCATTATGACAAGATGTTGTTATGTTGGGCTTTCTGCACTCGGTGGCCTGGATTAATGTGTTCAAGCTTTGGGTCGTATTGTGTTTTTGCCTTAGTCCGGCTAGTATCGAATATATATGTTCGCAACCAAACAACTACACTCATGAACATCAGAACGAAATTCTATCTCATTATAGCATTGACCCTATTTGTTGCCGTGATCGCTTTGCCGCGGGAGGATAGAGTGTTTTCTGCATTAGGTATAAAGGACGGCGCGTTAAAAGTGCGCCAGGGGCTCGATTTACAGGGTGGGGCGAGCCTTACCTATCAAGCCGACCTCTCGAAGCTTAAGGCCGAAGAGAAGCAAAAGGCTATAGCGGGCGTGATTGATGTAGTGAATAAGCGTGTTAATCCAAGCGGTACGAGCGAGGTAGTAATCCAGACCAGCGGCAGTGACCGTGTGTCGGTACAGCTACCAGGTGTGACAGATGTAAACCAGGCAATTGCACTTATCGGTAAGACTGCTCAACTAGACTTTTACCGCGTACCCCCGGGGAGTACCACTCCAGTGCCGACTGGCATCAGCGGTAAGGACCTCGCAAGCGTAGCGGTCGACTTTGATCCACAAAGCGCCCAGCCGGTCGTAAGCTTTGAGCTGAAAGGTGGGGACGCAACGAAGAAGTTTGCCGAGCTTACCACGCAAATTAATAAAGAGAGCGGCCGCTTGGCGATCGTGCTTGACGGCCAGGCGCTGTTTAACGGAACAGTTTCGACACCAATCACCGATGGCCGAGGTCAGCTTCAAGGCTTCGAGAGCTTAAAGGTAGCTCAGGAAACCTCAGTGCTGCTAAATGCCGGAGCTTTGCCAGTACCCGTTAAACTCGTAGAGCAGCGCACCGTGGGGGCCACACTTGGTTCAGAATCAATCACCAAGAGCTTAGTGGCCGGCTTAATTGGCATCTTGGCCGTTATGATCTTTATGATTTCTTACTATCGTCTGGCCGGCGTTGTGGCTAGTATCGCTTTGGTCATCTATACGCTCATTAACCTTGCGTACTTTAAATTTAGTGTCTTCATGCCTGGCTTCTTTATCTTTAGTCCCATTGTGCTTACTCTGGCCGGTATAGCAGGCTTTATTTTGAGTGTGGGCATGGCGGTGGACGCTAACATTCTGATCTTTGAGCGCATGAAGGAAGAGGTGCGTAATGGTAAGGAAATGCCTGCTGCGCTCAAGGCGGGCTTCAGCCGCGCGTGGGACAGTATCCGTGATTCGAACATATCTACATTGATTACATGTTTGATCCTGTACTGGTTTGGCGTGCCGATCATTAAGGGCTTTGCCGTGACGCTAGGTCTTGGTGTAATCATTAGTATGTTTACAGCCATCACTGTATCCAGAACCCTCATGGGCATGCTTATTACCACCAAAGTTGGCCAGAATCCTCGTAATTATGGCTACACAGAGGAGGGCAAATCATGAATATAGTTGGTCGACGTAAGCTGTGGTTTACTATCTCGCTGGTAATGATAATCCCAGGTATGATTTCACTCGCGCTTTGGGGCCTAAAGCTCGGCATTGATTTCCGGGGCGGTCAGGAAATGGAGCTGCGTGGTGGCCAGGACCAGGCAAAGGTCCGCACTATATTTGTGAGTGCCGGTGCTGATGACGTCACGGTCACTACGACGGGGAATGGTGGACTACTCATTCGCTACCGCAGTGATGAAAAGGATGCTAAGAAGTCAGATGAAAAGATTAAGCAAGACTTAAGTAAAGCCGGCTACGTCCAGGTGTCGTTTAGCTCGGTCGGGCCGTCTGTGAGTAAGGATATCACCCGCAACGCGCTTATTAGTATCTTCCTGGCATCACTCGCTATCTTGCTCTACATCGCCTTTGCTTTCCGCAACGCGCCACCACCAGTGAGCCCTTGGAGCTTTGGTGGGTCGGCAATTATTGCCATGCTTCACGATGCATTACTCCTGATTGGTCTCTTCTCGATCCTCGGTCATTTCTTTGGGGTTCAGGTAGATAGCTTGTTCGTGACTGCAGTACTCACGGTAATCGGATTCTCCGTACATGACACCATCGTGGTGTTCGACCGCGTTCGTGAGAATTTAAGGCGTTATAATAAGCCATTTGACGAGGTAGTGAATCTGAGTGTGAACGAAACGTTGGCCAGGTCCCTTAATACCTCCATTACCGTCATTTTGACTCTAACGGCGCTCTTGCTGTTCGGCGGTGAATCAATCCGACTCTTCGTGCTGGCTTTGCTGGTGGGGATTATCTCTGGAACGTTTTCTTCAATATTCAATGCATCGCCAATGTTGGTGGTTTGGAACAATCGAAAACTTAAGCAAAAGGCTAAAAAAGACCAAGCAGCGAAGAACAAGGTTAAATAGCTTTTGCTTGTCGTGTGAGTACTCTAAGGGCATAATACCCTTATCTCCTGGGCAGGAGCGCACATGCTGGAGTTTGCATCCTCGCGGGTAAGACTACTGGCGTGTTAACAATCAGAATACCTACGTTTACGCCCTAGCGGGCGGGACAACTGGAGTCGTTATGACTGAGGAATTGACTTGGTTTGAGCAAGAGGTAATTGTCCGTAAGCGCATGCTGGTCGGCGGACACCTGGAAAGGATTCGGGGTCGAGATGATTCGATGCATTGCCATCTCAACGGAGTACAGATAGTCGAGTTGCCCGAGGGTGGATTCGTCTTCGTTTCAACCTCCTACACCCGGAACGAAGGGTGGCCTCGAGTGAAGGTTGAGGTGCCGAAGCTGAGTATGACGGCCGAGTGGGCGGAGACGCTCGATGAAGCTGTCGCAGTGTGGAAGAAGACACACTTTTCCGGGCATTGGACGGATGGGGGGCATGACTCGGTGCGAGTCACTCTGGGGCTTGGTGGCCCCGCTGCAAAGCTGTCGGACCCGTGGCTTCTTTATCACCTCGGGGTGTTCGCTCAGCTGGTTCGGGAGGCGAGCATTCCAACCCCACAGGGTGAGTTTGTGAGGGCCCAGATGGTGAGGTCTCTCGAAGCCATTGCCACCACGCGCATCAAGCGTTTGGCTGATGCCATAGGGAGGAGTTAAGAAGTACAGGCTTTCTGCCCAGGAGAGCCAACGTGAGTTTTTAAGTTGATCTTGAAGATTCGTGTCGGCTTCTATTTACTACGGACAATATAGTAGCCGTCTTGAGTGTCAGGATCTGCGCTATCCTCTAGCTTGGCAGCTATGGTGAAGGTTGAGCCATCGGACTTATACGCGTACTTAATCTTGGTCTCCGGAGTGCTGGATGGGTCGTAGTTTATTATCGTGATGTAGGGAGGGGTGGTGTACTGCAGCGGGTAAATGACCTTGATATCGTCGCCAGCTGGGTATGTGCCCTGCTGCTGCTTGTAAACCTCTAATGCTGCCGAGATGGTATTTAGGTCGTCTTTGCGCTTTTGGTCGCGCGTGGTGGCCTCTGGTGACGCCTCAGGGGGGCCGGGGACCTGCGGCTGATTAGTGTTCGTCGCAGCCGGCACTACCTGGTTGCTGTTTTGGCGCGAGAGCATCCATATTCCAATTGCAGCTACGAGGGCTAGGCATAGAACAGTTCCAATCAGCAGGGTCGCTTGTTTACCCTTGGGCTTCTTTGGGTCTGGGTCGGTATTGGCTGCTTGCTCAGCTTTTGCTTCAGCCGTGCTGACTTCTGATTCGGTTTTTTTCTCCGCTTGGCCTGGACTAATTGTAGTGCCGCTCGCTGACTCCGCCGGGCTGGTTTGCCCAGTATCTCGCTCAGCTATTTCTTCGGCCAACTCGTAAGCCATGGTGTGCTTTGAAGCCTCAACTTCCTCCTGAGTAAACGGCGCAGGTGCTAGGGGTTCCTGAGTCGAGTCCTGTTCAGACAGTTCTGGGTGATCAAGTTTTGAAAGCAGGGCTGCTTGTTTTAATCCCGATTCAAGGCCAGGCTGCTCGATCGGGCTTTTTAGCTCAGGGCTAGAGAGTGAGTTTGGTAGTTCTGGGTCATCGAGCTTGCTTGGTAGTTCGGGCACAACTAGGCGCTTCAGGCGCGCTTTGAGCCTGTGTCGGAAGCGAAGAGCATCCTGCTTGGTTACTGTCTGTGTTGCCGGGGCGCTCTGAGCAGGGCCGGGCAGCTGTGTTGGCGTGTGTTCGCTAGCGGGGTTGGGCGGGAATGGATCTTCCGACAGGGTTGGGGTTGCATGAACTGTAGCGTGGGCATGCATAGGCCGTGACGGGGTAGGATGCTCGTGCTTAACCAGTGTCCCGCACTCCATACAGACGTCACCAACGGCAGTATGAACCATTGGCTGCTTGCAGGTTGGGCAGAGCGGTGGTGTGTGTGGGTCTTCAGTCATGATAATTCTTACGTTTATTATACTGATTATTAGGAGTTTTGCCCAGAAACATAGCAATAAAGACAAAAATTGTTCAAAAAAACTGTTGTATTTTAGACTGTTGTAGATTTATACTAAGTAGTAAGTAATTTAAGTTATAAACAAAGAAAAAGTTGATAAAAAAACAATATGCTAAAGCTCTTCATAACATCAAAAACAAGACGAAAAATCATCACGATTTACAGTAAATATCCCGACTATCGGGTGCACGTGCGTGGCCTTGCAAAGATCTTGCGCGAAGACCCGGGCAATATTCAGCGTGAACTCGCTCGTATGGAGAAGATTGGCTACGTAAAGTCTGCCAAAGAGGGTAACGCCAAGGTTTACTGGGTAAATCAGCAGTTCCTCCTCTTTAAAGAGCTGCAGAGTATGGTTCTAAAAACATCAAGGAAGAAGTCATAAACAATGAGTATCCTCGTAAAAATCAAAAACCAATTCACCAAACAAGACATATACCGACAAAAAGCCGAGAAGATGGCTCAAACACAGCAATTCCTGTATGCCCACCGTCAGGGGTATCGCACGGAAGCGCCACTTGGGTTTAAGACCCGCTCGGAAAGTAGCTATCATTTAGCTCGCGCTAGCAGGTAAGCTTGTTTAGCACAGGTTCATAATCCTCTATACTGAGGATATGTCGACTCAGTCAAAACCAGTCAAAACAGAAAACGCCAAGTCGTATACGTGGCGTTTTCTGTCTGAACCAGATCAAGCGGTTGCTAGTGCAGCCAAGCTACGTGAGCTCATCTTGCGGCAGCGGGGAGTAGGGCCAGAGCAGCAAGAGACTTTTGTATCACCAGACTATAGCGGGCTTCATGGTCCTGGGCTCTTGAGTGGTGTGGGGTTGGCTGTAGAGCGTATGAATCACGCATTGGCGAATGGGCAAAAGATTGTTGTATATGGGGATTATGATATTGACGGCATAACAGCTACTGCTCTGCTGGTAGACGTGCTCTCGCAACTTGGGGCTCAAGTAAGGCCCTACATTCCAGACCGGTTCGAAGAGGGCTATGGCTTGAATCTAGCTGCTCTAAAGGCGCTCAAGGCAGATGGCGCCGACCTCCTCATTAGCGTGGATTGCGGTATTACCGCAGCGCACGAGGTGGCAGAAGCGGCTAAGTTTGGACTCGACATTATCGTTACTGATCATCACACGGTACCAGAAGTAACTCCCAAAGCTGCAATAGCCTGTATAAATCCGCGCTTGCCTGGCGACGAGTATCCATTCAAGGATTTAGCTGGTGTGGCAGTAGCATTCAAGCTTGCCGTTGCCTTGGCCGCTACGCATCCTGGCAAGGTAAAGCCCGGACGTGAAAAGTGGTTGCTCGATCTCGTAGCGCTCGGTACGGTATGTGATGTGGTGCCGCTTGTGGAGGAAAACCGCGCATTAGTGCAGTTTGGGCTGACGGTCCTGCGTAAGAGCCCGCGGCCGGGACTCAGGGCATTAGCCGAAGCCAGTGGAGTGGAGCTCAGTAGCGTTCAGGCCTCGGACTTGGGCTTTCGGTTCGGCCCGCGGCTTAATGCTGCAGGGCGTCTAGAGCATGCAGCTAAAGCCTTGGAGCTTATAACTACAACCAGCACTGATAGGGCCAAAGAGCTGGCCGAGGGGCTCAACACCCTCAACCGCGAGCGGCAAGATGAAACAGCACGCATGTTTGCCGAGGCCATGCAGCAATCTGAAGATTATCCAGACGACGCCATATTGGTCCTTTCAGGGCCCGACTGGTCACATGGGATTGTCGGACTGGTAGCCAGTAGGGTGAGCGAAGCCAGGCACAAGCCAACAATTATCCTGCAAGAGCTTGGCGATACCACTAAGGGCTCTGCGCGCAGCATCGGCACATTTAACATTATCGAAGCGATTACGAGCGCAAAGCAGCACCTAGAACGCTACGGCGGGCATGCTTTTGCGGCTGGCATGACGCTCAAGACGAGCAAGGTGGCCGATTTGCGCAAGGCTCTCAATGAATATGCGGCCCAGCACGAGTCAGAACTTAGTACGCAAAAGGAGCTCATTATTACCTGTCAACTTGCTGGGGGGCTTTTGAACACCCAATTGCTGACGCAACTCGAGGCCTTAGAGCCGTATGGCAACGCCAACCCTCAGCCAGTATTTGCGTCCAAGCTTAAATTGGTGCGCATGCGCCCAGTCGGTGCAGATCAAAAGCATTTGCAGATGAGCTTCGAGGCTTCGGTGGGTCAGCTCGGCGCCATTGCCTTTAGCGCTGCTGGGCGCTGGCCTTGGCTCGAATTAGGGCAGCTCGTCGAAGTGGCCTACAGGGCATCAAAAAACGTCTGGCAGGGGGTTGAGAGCTTGCAGCTCGAGGTGGTCGACATTCGACCTATAGGGTCTTGAAGAAGCTCCTGTTTTAGCGTATAATCGCTTCTGAAATTGATTTATTAGCTAGTAGAAAACAAGGAGTTAGTTTGATTCAAGTAACAGCCAAAGATAAAGAGTCCGCAGAGAGTTTATTGCGACGCTTTAATAAGAAAGTGATCCAATCTGGCGTATTGGGCGAAGCTCGTCGCAAGCGATACTTCGAAAAGCCAATCTCAAAGACCGAAGCGCGTAGCGTGGCAATCCGCAAGGCGCGCCGCAAAGAGCAAAAAGCTCGCGAAATTCTAGGGATCAAATAATGCACGTTCTCGAGCAGCTGGAACAAGACCTCGCAGCTGCCATGCGAGAACGAGACCAGATACGCCTCCAGGTACTGAGGCTGCTTAAGAGTGCGCTCAAGAACTACCAGATCGAAGTTGGCCATGAGCTTAGTCCTCAGGAGATGATGCAAGTCCTCCAAAAAGAGGCAAAGAAGCGTCGTGATTCTATTGAAGCATACGAAAAAGCCGGTCGAGACGACCTAGTCGCCGAAGAGTCAGCAGAGCTCAAAGAGATCCAGCACTACCTACCAGCACAATTGAGTGATGATGAAGTTCGCGCAATAGTACGCGATGTGGTTGCTGCTAACCCTGACGCTCAGATGGGCCAAATAATCGGACAAGTACTGGCAAAAACCAACGGCCAGGCGGACGGCGGGCTTGTAAGCCGTATCGTTCGTGAAGAACTCGATAATAAGTAACGAACTATGGCGCTCAGTCTAGAGTTCGCAACCGATGTTCCTTCCGCTCTAAATAAAGACGATTTGCATATGGCGCTTGACCTGGTCGAGGTGGCGGCAGACGCCGGGCTTAACGGCAAAATTAGCCTCGTCTTTACCGATGAGCCGACGGCACGCCAGCTCAACCTGCAGTATGCAGGCAATGATTACGCTACAGACGTACTCAGCTTTAACTACTTTGAGGGCGAAGACGACGAACCGACCCCAGACGACACCCTGGGAGAGGTGGTGGTGTGCGTTCCGGTTGCGCAGAAGCAAGCCAATGAGCACGGTCAAGATTTGCGCTCGGAGCTGCTCCTATTGGCGGTGCACGGCATGATGCACGTGCTGGGCTACGACCACGCTGGCCAGGCGGAGCAGACTAGCTTCGCGCATGCGCAAAGTGCTATATTAAGTAAGCTTAAGGTTGATGCAAGGGATATATTCAATGGTAACACTCGGTAGTTTTAGGCACGCATTTAAAGGTCTTCGGGCAGTCGTTAGCCGCGAGCGCAATGCTCGTATTCATTTGGCATTCGCCTTGCTCGCTGTTGTGGCAAGTTGGTTCTTCAAGATCTCAATCTTCCAGCTCTCACTCGTCATTTTGGCAATTATCTTAGTCTTCTTTGCAGAAATTACCAATACCGCCATAGAGCGCACACTCGACCTGATTTCTACCGAGCGGAATCAGGTAGTCCAGCTCGTAAAGGACATGACAGCTGGGGGCGTGCTCGTGTGTGCCCTTGGAGCTTTCGCGATTGGCGTTTGTATTTTTGGACCGCGTATTTACGAGATGATCGCGCGATGAGGCGATACATTATCGTTCTAGGTATGCCGGGTGCCGGTAAAGACACACAATGCGATATGCTCGCCAAAGCCTTGGGGGCAGTAATAGTTAAGACCGGGGACATCGCACGCGAGCTAGCTAAAACGAACACAGATATTGCACAAGTATTGCAAAAAGGTGGCTTGGTGGATGACGACATCATCAATACGAAACTGGCTAAAAAGCTCCAAGAGATACCTACTCAATCTGACATCCTCTTCGATGGCTTTCCGCGACGAGTAGAGCAGGCCCAGTGGCTAGATAATCAATTAGGCAAAAGCGAAGCCCAGAATTTGCACGTATATTACTTAAAAATAAGCCAGGATTCGGCCCTCAAGCGACTTTTGCAGCGTGGCCGAGGAGATGATACCGAGTCAATAATCCGTAACCGCCTTCACGTGTTTGCAGACCAAACCGAACCTGTATTGGATTACTACCGCAGCAGCGATCGCTTGGTAGAGATTGATGGCGAGCCTAGCCCTAATATTATTCAGTCCGAATTACAACGCAAAATAAAGGAACAATAAGATGAAGACACAAGTTAAGACAGCGGCAGAAATTGAAGCTATGCGATATGGCGGAAAGATATTAGGCCAAACCCTGCAGGCGCTCAAGGCAAAGACGATACCTGGGATGAAAACGCAGCAGATTGATGTGCTTGCTCGCGAACTGCTGGCAGAGCAAGGAGTGGAGCCGGCCTTCCTTGGCTTTGATAGTTTTCCTGCCTCAATATGTATTTCAGTTAACGAAGAGATTGTTCACGGCCTACCAGGAGACAGGGTTTTGCATGACGGAGACTTGGTTAAGTTTGATTTTGGCGTCAAGCACGAGGGGATGATTACCGATAGCGCTATCAGCTTTATTCTTGGCTCTAGCACAAACCCAAAGGCCGAAAAGCTTATAAAAGCTACAGAGGAGGCCCTTAGCAGGGCAATAAACAGTCTCCATGACGGTGTTCGTGTAGGAGACATTGGCGCGGTTATTGGCTCTACCATCCAAAAGCATGGCTTCTATGTGCTGCAGACCCTCGGCGGGCACGGCGTTGGCCATAGGCTGCACGAGGATCCTTGGATTGGGAATGACGGGGTGGCTGGCACCGGGCAGACACTTAAGGCTGGCATGACAATCGCATTAGAGCCAATTGCGTCGATTGGCACCGAGGACCTCGTAATGGCCGATGATGGCTGGACATGCATCACTGACGACGGCTCACTAGCGGCCCAGAGTGAGCACACAATTTTAATTACTGAGTCTGGCGCCGAAATACTAACGCTACCATAGGTAATTGCACCAATAGTTTGCGCAACCAGGGTGTGCATGTATATAATGAGATACATTAAGGCAGGGTTATGGCGGCAAAAAACGAATCAACATTTGTAGGATTAGACATCGGCACAAGCAAAGTTGCTTGTGTAGTTGGTTTACATCAGGAAGATATGGCCGAGCCGAGTATTATTGGGCTTGGCGTGTCCCCAACTACGGGCCTCAGGCGCGGTACGGTGTCTGATGTAGAGGAAACGGTAGCTTCCATTACCGCAGCCCTAGAAGAGGCTGAGCGCATGAGTGGCGTTACGATAGAGCACGCTACGATTAGCGTAGATGGCGCTCACGTCCAAAGCCTGAACTCGCGTGGCGTAATCGCGGTGAGTAGGGCGGATCATGAGATTTCTCGTGAGGATCTAGTTCGAGTCGAAGAAGCCGCAGCAGCCATCCAGATGGACAGCAACCGTCAGATCTTGCAGGTTATTCCAAAGAGCTATACGGTCGATGGTCAAACGAATGTAACAGATCCAGTAGGTA
This sequence comes from Patescibacteria group bacterium, assembly GCA_052034495.1. Lineage (GTDB taxonomy): Bacteria > Patescibacteriota > Saccharimonadia > CAILAD01 > JADZBC01 > CAYPSN01. Next base: position 68,354 of record JBPOIL010000005.1, on the reverse strand, counting down.
TGAACGGCGTTCGACTCGAGATCGACACCCATATCATCACCGCTGCTTCTCCGGCCATGAAGAACCTTACGAATGCGGTTTTCCGAGCAGGGATTACCATTGATGACCAACTCCTTGTCCCATTGGCAGCGGCACGGGCAGTTCTGACAAAGCGTCAGTTCGAGCTTGGCGTAGTTCTGCTAGATATCGGCGCCGAAACCACTGGCATCGTTGTATTCGAAGAAGGTAGCATCGCCTTTACTACTATCCTGCCTGTCGGCTCAAATCATATAACAAAGGACTTGGTATATGGTCTGCGTACTAATATAGATGTGGCCGAGAAGCTTAAACTAGCCAAAGCTAGTGCTATCAAGGAAAAAGGCCGACCAAACGAAAAAATCGATTTGGTGGACTTTGGCGGCAACGGAGTGGTTAGCCAGAGTGAAGTTGATAAGATTGTTAATTCCAGATGTGAAGAAATCCTCGGCATGGTAGCAACAGAGCTCAGGAAAGCCGGTAAAGACTCTATGCTGGCTGGCGGCGCAGTGCTAACTGGTGGTGGAGCGAAACTTCCAGGTATAGATAAGCTAGCTCAGGATGTCCTTAAGCTCAACACAACCGTAGCATCTCCTCGCGGTTTCGGCGGTATAAGCGATAAAGTGAAAGACCCTGCCTATGCAGCAGCAGTCGGGCTCATGCTCGAGGACATGCATCATGCCCCAACAGGCCATGGAGGCATCAATTCCGCTATTAGCAACGTCGTGTCTCAAATAAAAGGCGTCTTCAAGAATTTTCTCCCTTAGCGGAATTTATTGTGATTCGGTTTAAAAAAGAGCCCCGAAGCCCGGGGCTCTTTTGCTGTATACATTCTTTCGGTGAGTGAACACATAATTTATAACAAGCATTTGTGCTGATAATTCCGAGTAAAATATTTGCATTACTTGCGCAATTTGGTTATACTTCTGGCTATACCGGTTGAGTAGCGGTATGTGTGTGGCAAGGACTCCCACTAGGTTGGGAAAGCCTAGATTACTCCCTAAGAGTAATCGACGCAATTATATAAAGGAGTCACAAACAGCATGGCAGAAATTCGCCCCGAAATTGAAACGTTCGCACGCATCAAGGTAGTTGGTGTGGGTGGCGGTGGCAACAACGCACTCAACCGAATGATTCAATCAAGCATTCGTGGCATCGATTTTGTAGCAGTTAATACCGATGCTCAGGCTCTTCACTATTCTCAGGCAGCTAAGAAGGTACACATCGGCAAAGAAGCTACTCGCGGCCTCGGCGCAGGCGCTAACCCTGAAGTAGGGAAGATCGCTGCCGAAGAGAGTGAAGAAGACATCTTTGAGTCTCTGAAGGGTAGCGAGATGGTGTTTATTACCGGCGGATGTGGCGGCGGTACTGCTAGCGGCGCAGCACCAGTGATCGCTCGAATTGCTCGAGAGATTGGCGCACTTACCGTAGCCATCATGACGAAGCCTTTTGCATTCGAGGGCGACAGACGCCGTAAAATTGCCGAAGCTGCAATCGAGGAGCTACGGGATAAGGTTGATACCCTCATTATTATTCCGAATGACCGCATCCTACAGATTATTGACCGTAAAACGTCACTTCTTGATGCTTTTGGAGCCGTAGACAACGTGCTCCGGCAAGGTGTCCAAGGCATTTCCGACCTCATTACGGTGAACGGTCTCGTGAATCTAGACTTCGCTGACGTTAAATCAATTATGAGCAACGCCGGCAGTGCCTTAATGGGGATTGGCCACGGCTCAGGAGACAACAGGGCGGTGGAAGCCGTTAAGCAGGCTATGGACTCGCCACTACTCGAAGTCTCTATACAGGGAGCCAAGGGCGTACTTATTAACTTCACCGGTGGTCGTGATATGGGGATGCATGAGATTGAAGAGGCCGCCAAGCTCATCCATGATTCAGTAGACCCAGAAGCCAATATCATTTGGGGTACGGTACTAGATGAAAACACCACAGGGGAAATCAAGGTTACTCTGGTCGCTACCGGATTTGATGCAACTCGCTCGCCAGCATCACACGCCACGGGCTTTACCGGCTTTGGTAACAGCCAGAACATTAGTACTCAACCAAACTACAATCAGCCAGTTCACGCCGCTGAAGAGGTCTACACTGCGCCCGAGCCAGAGGAGATACCCTACATTCGCGAGCAGCCACGTCCGGTTTTCCAATCAGACGATCTTGAGCCGTTGGTTAAGGCTGAGCCAGAAGCTCCCCGAACAATTATGGATGATCCTATTGCCGGATTCGACCTAGAGGAGCCAATGGAGCCAGAGTCTGTCGTTGAGCCGTCTCAGCCAGCAGTACCAGCACAACCCATTATTGAGCGCGCAGTTGGTTTCAGTGGCGATGAAGATGACCTGGATAAGCCAGCTTACTTGCGTCAAGGGGTACAGCTAGAGCAAGATACGGATGATGATATCCCGAGTTTCGTAAAGAAAAAAATGTAGTTTCGTCGGAGGGTTAAGATAATGAAGTGCCCACGTTGCAGGTCCCAAGATAGTAGAGTGCTCGAATCGCGCGAGGTTGAGCAGGACAACGTAATTCGTCGTCGTCGAGAATGTTTGAGCTGCCAACACAGGTTCACAACGTATGAACGCATTGAGGCCGCTCACTTAATGATCATAAAAAAGGGTGGCGAGCGCGAGTTGTTTGATCGCACCAAGCTTGCGAGCGGTGTTTATAGCGCCTTCCAGAAGCGTCCTGTATCCGCAGATCAAATTGAGGGTATTATTACCGCTGTAGAACAAGAGCTTAAGTCTACCGGGGACCATGAGATCGCGAGTAGTAAGATCGGAGAGCTGGTCATGGACAAGTTGCGCGAAAGCGATGACGTCGCCTATGTGCGTTTCGCCAGTGTCTACCGTAGCTTCGCGGACATTAAGAGCTTCGAGGCAGAGCTCAATAGGCTTAAAAGCGAGGCCAAAAAGAAGGTCGATTAAGCCCGGCTCCATGCTATACTCAAAGCATGAGAATTATCCTTTTATATAGGGGCAGTAAGCCCGAAGATCTGGCCGAATTTAGCCCCGAGGTAGTTGATGTTGATACCAGGGGTGGGCAGGACTTGGCTAGACTTTATGCCGCCACTACGTACCCCGCGGTTATAGTCGCGCAGGGGGACGGTTCCCTCGTAGAGATTTGGCAGGGCAAAATCCCGTCTCGCGGCGAACTTTTGCACGCCTATAGCCCGCTTTCCTAAGCTGATAATTGATTAAAATGAACAAAGCAAGTGTTCATTAAGGATTCTTTATTCAACTTTTAGAATTCGAACCGTATCGGTCCCTCCGGCCACGCTATGATGCTTACCAAAAGCACTTACAACATAGTCGCCTTTGCGTATACTGCCGCGCTTCTTATATTCATCAAGAATTAATTCGCTAATCGCCTGCTGCTTAGGAACGAGGGTTGGCTTGCCTCCCCAGACTATGGATAGTTTATTGCAGACATGCCTGTCGGGGCTTGCCATAATAATTGGGGCACTTGGTCGTAAGCTCGATATACTGTAGGCAGTGTGCCCGGTAAGGGTTTCAGCCACGATTAGCTTGGCAGGGATTTGCTCGGCGAGGGTGATGGCGGCGAGTGATACGCTAGCGGCAATTCTGTCTCCATCATTTGCCTTTCGGTTTGATTCGATTTGGTGCTGTTCAAAGACAATGCGCGTCGTGTCGTGGATTTTTTGTAAGTTCGGCTTGCTCGAGATTGGTGTGCTTATTTCTGCAGCACCTGTATCCGAGGACGTAAAGTTAAGGTTAATTGTCCCCGAAGTGGCGTATTGTTCCGCCTTCAGAATAATGCGCTTCATCATTTGCACGGTTTCAACCGGAAACTTGCCGATTGCTGTTTCCCCAGATAGCATTACACAGTCTACACCCAGGAGTACTGCCGTCGAGACGTCATTAGCCTCTGCCCGGGAGGGTTGAGTAGAGGTCATCATACTTTCGAGCATCTGCGTGGCCATTATGACCGGCTTACGTGCTGCCCGCGCCAGCTCAATAATACGTCGACCGACAATTGGTACGTTTTCGGCGCCAATTTCAACCCCCAAATCACCACGAGCGATCATGACGGCATCAGCTGCCTCTATGATCTCTTCGATATTCTCTATGGCCGCCTTTGTTTCAATCTTCGCAATAATATGGACTGGTTGCAGCGCAGGCTTAAGCAGTCTGCGAAGTTCTTTAATGGTACTGGCGGATTGAATGAAGGAAAGCGCAACATAATCTACGTCTTCGTGTATGGCAAAAGCAATGTCCTCGCGGTCCTTGGGAGTGATTACGGAGCGTTTGAATTTCGTATCGGGCAGATTGATGCCGTGATGACTCATAACCGCCCCGCCATTTAGGGCCTTAGCTGTTACAATGCCACCTCGCACCGACTTTACAACGAGCTTGATCTGCCCGTCACGAAGAAAAATATGCTCACCGGTGGATACATCATTTGCAAAGTCGTACTGCGAGGGCAGTATCCCAAGCTCAGAATCATAATCATCGCTATAGCTAATACCAATCATGTCTCCACGGCCGATCTTAATGCCGCCTTCCGGCAGCTCACCTAGGCGTATTTTGGGTCCGGACAGGTCCTGAATAATAGCCAGCCCGCGCTCAAGATCACGTGATGCTTTGCGTGCGATGGTAAGGTTCTTTTTGTGAGTGGCGTAATCACCATGCGAGAAGTTGAGCCGAACGCCGTTTACCCCTGAGCGCAGGAGCGATTCAATGTGGGGCTCGCTTGCCGGGCCGATAGTGGCAATGATCTTGGTCTTTTTATAGGTGGTCGCGTCGCGTTTCATTGTTACCATTGTAGCTGTAAGGCGGGCGTCACGTAAAGCTTATGCTAATCTCCTAGATGCATTGCCTAGTTGCCAGCAACATGGTATTATTAGCCTTAAGATGCACTTTGCTCGATCTGATTTTTCAGCAGGGCAAATGAGTGGCCATCAACCACGAAGCAGCAGAAAGAACGGCCCAGCCTAGTAGAATCTGCCGGATAATCAGCCCGTAAGCTGTAATTAAGCGCCATAGAGATGCCTCTCTTGGAAACTGGATGGTACCGTCCGCATAAATGCGGATTCCAGTAGCCAAGAGAGGTATTTGCGTAAAAAGAGGAGCATCAATGACTAGCCAGCCACAACAGCCCGAAAAATCCCAACAAGCAAAAATAGAAGAACAAGTTTTAGAGTTATGGTTAAAAGAAGGTACGTTCGAGCAGTCTTTGGCTCAGCGTGAGGGAGGGCCAACATACAGCTTTTACGATGGCCCGCCGTTTGCAAATGGTTTGCCGCACTTTGGGCACTCGTTGGTGACAAGCATTAAAGACTCCATGCTGCGCTATAAGACAATGCAGGGGTATTATGTACCGCGGCGCAATGGCTGGGACTGTCATGGCCTGCCGGTCGAGTTTGCTATCGAAAAGGAATTTGGCGTCAGCGGCAAAAAGCAGATTCTCGAGTTGGGTATCGAAAAGTTCAATGCTGCCTGTAATGATTCGGTCTTTAAGTACAAGGGCGAGTGGGAGAGCCTGCTTAAAAGGCTTGGCCGCTGGAGTGAGTACGACAATTACTACGCTACGGTGGACAGTAACTATACTGAGAGTGTTTGGTGGGCTTTGGCTCAAGTGCATAAAAAAGGCCTGCTCTATAAAGGCTACAAGAGCACGCCGTATTGCCCGCGTTGCGAGACGCCACTTTCCAACTTCGAAGTGAACGATGGCTATAAAGACAATGTGCCAGATCCAAGCCTGTACGTTATGTTTAGGCTAGCAAGCGAAGAGGCTTATATGCTTGGCTGGACGACCACGCCATGGAGTTTGCCTGGCAATGCCGCGATCGCTGTTAACCCCGCTGAACAGTACGTATATGTGGAGCTTACTGATGAGCCAGCGGCGGGCAAAGTAGTTGTATTGGCCAAGAAGCGACTTGAAGCGTTGGGCCACGATAACTATACGGTTATCAAAGAAGTGAGTGGACAAGATTTGGTTGGCAAAAGCTATCTTCCAGTCTTCGAGGTAAGTGGGCGAGACGGCCTGGAGGGCTCCGACAATTTATACAAGATTTGGCCCGCAGATTTTGTAAGCATTGAGGACGGTACTGGTGTACTGCACGTGGCACCAGCCTTCGGCGAAGACGACCTCACCCTTGGCTTGCAAGAGAGCATTCCGGTTTTGCAAACTATTGATGCGAGCGGCAAGGTGACGGAGCAGGCCGGTGTTCCGGAGGCAACAGGAAAGTTCTTTAAGGGTGCTGACAAGATAATCATCGAAAACCTTACTGAAAAAGGTTTGGTATATTTGGCTGAGACCAAAGAGCATACCTATCCATTCTGCTGGCGCTGTGAAACTCCGCTTATGTATTACGCGATCTCAAGTTGGTTCATTCGGGTTTCAAGTATTCGCGATCAGCTTATGAAGACGGCCGAGGAAATCAATTGGACGCCAGCTCACATTAAATCAGGCCGCTTTGGCCAATGGATAGAGGGAGCTCGGGACTGGGCAATTTCTCGCAATCGGTACTGGGGCGCGCCAATGCCGATATGGGTGAACGTTGCTGACGAAAATGACTATATTGTAGTGGAGAGCTACGATGAACTACGCAAACTAACAGGCAATAGCGAATTGGACACGAGCGACGTGCACCGGCCGATCATTGATAACGTTGTGATTGAGCGCGACGGCAAGACTTATAAACGAGTCGAAGAGGTTTTGGACTGCTGGTTTGAATCAGGTACTATGAGCCTCGCCCAGCACCACTATCCGTTCGAGAACAAAGAGTCTTTTGATAGTGCCTTCCCAGCCGACTTTATAATCGAAGGCCTGGACCAGACTCGGTTGTGGTTCTATGTACAGCATGTCGTAAATACTATTTTGTTTGACGCGCCAGCCTACAAGAACGTGATCGTAAACGGCATGATTATGGCTGCTGATGGTCAAAAGTTGAGTAAGCGTCTGCAGAACTATCCGCCAGTTGATGAAGTATTCAATCAAGAAGGAGCAGATAGTTTGCGTCTATACTTGCTCTCAAGCCATCAGGCGAGCGAGACGGCCGAGTACATTCGATTCAACAGGGACGCCATGCGCGACATTCAGCGCAACGTGCTCGGAACACTCCTTAACTCACAGCGTTTCTTTACTATGTATGCGGACATCGACGGCTGGAAGCCAGCCCAGGCTGGCACTCGACCCCAGAGCGATAACATACTCGACCAATGGATGCTGGCACGCATTGACGAAACAGCTATGGAGGCGACTAAGGAGGCAGACAACTACCAGGTAGCTCACGCTATTACCCCGGTATTTAGCCTAATTGATGATATGAGTAATTGGTACATCAGACGTTCGCGCAGAAGGTTCTGGAAAAGCGAAGACGATGGTGACAAGGCGATGGCTTACGAGACCCTGTGGTATGCGCTCATTCGTATTTGCCAGCTTTTAGCGCCTTGGGCACCGTTCGTAAGCGACTATGTATGGCGCGAGCTTGTTCGTGGCACCGACATGCCGGCTTCAGTTCACTTGAGTGACTGGCCAGCGGCTGACACAACAGATACTTCGGTGATCACAAATATGGCCTTGGTGCGCGAAACGATTAAGGAGGCCCTAGCCCTGCGAGCTGAAGCGGGTATTAAAGTCCGCCAACCATTATCTAGGCTGGTAGTGACCGCAAAAGCCGAGCTTGACGTCCAGTACAGCGATATCATTCGTGATGAAGTGAATGTTAAGCAGGTCGAAGTCCGATTGAGCGACGAAGCCCACGCGCCTCAACTCGATACGAACGTCACGCCAGAGCTTCAGCGCGAAGGCATTATGCGTGATGTGGTGCGTCTCGTACAGAATGCGCGTAAGCAAGCGGGCTTAGATGTCGATGACCGCATAGAGCTCGGCCTTACAAGTACAAGCACAGACATAGTGCAGGCGATTACTGAACACAGCGGCGTGATCAAGGCAGAAACCTTGGCCACAGTGCTGACCGAAAACGTAGAAGGCCATAGTACGCTAGCCAAGGTTGGAGAGGCAGAAGTTACGATTAGCCTCCGCAAGCACGAATCCCTATAATAGGGGTATATGTTTGGACTTCGCTTTTTACGCAAACTTGATTTAGTATTAGCTGCCAGCACATTGGTGCTGTTGGTTATTGGTTTAACCGTGCTCTATTCCTCTGGGATTAAGCCGGCAATTGTAGCCACCGAGATCGATCCGAGTCGACAGTTCCTGTACGGCGGTGTTGGTCTCATGGTTATGTTGTTCTTTGCCCGGCTTGATTACCGTATACTGCGCAACTATACCTTCGTGCTCTATATCCTCTCAATTATCACCCTGCTGTACGTAGACTTAGCAGGTGCTACCAGGCTTGGGGCAACTCGCTGGATTGACATTGGATTCTTCCAGTTCCAGCCATCAGAGTTTGCCAAACCGATACTAGCAATTATGCTCGCTCAGCACTTTTCTCGTCACTACGACAACATCAACGAATGGAAGTACTGGCTAGGGTCTCTCGCTTACGTGGCAGCCCCAATGCTTTTGGTGCTCGCTCAGCCAGACTTAGGCACCGGCATGGTGTTCGGTGCTATTTGGTTTTCTATGGCAATTGCTGCTCGTGTGCGCTGGCAGTACCTGGTTGGCTTGGTGGCAAGCGTCGCGGCTATGGTGCCACTCATTATTCCTCGACTGCAGCCATACCAGCAGCAGCGCATTACGACGTTCTTGAACCCCGCAGCCAATCCAGCCACGACTGGATACAATGTGAACCAAGCAATCATTGCAGTGGGTAATGGCGGGTGGTTTGGTCAAGGACTTGGCTCGGGCTCTCAAAGCCAAGGTAACTTTTTACCCTCACAACAGACGGACTTTATATTCGCGGTACTGGCCGAAAAGCTCGGTTTTTTTGGCGGGCTACTCACCCTCACGGCCTTTTTGGCACTGGTATTGCGCGCTTACTGGATTACCAAACTCGCTGCCGATAAGTTCGGTGGGTTGCTTGGCGTAGGCTTGGCCAGCATGCTGCTGTTCCATTTGTTTATTAACGTCGGTATGAACCTCGGCATTATGCCGGTTACGGGCATCCCACTTCCATTCATCTCTGCCGGTGGTTCGAGCATGATTGTAACCATGTTCGCCGTGGGCGTTATTCAGAGCATCTACATTCGTCGCAAAAAGCGAGAGTTCGCATGAGCCGCAAAAAGCGCCTAGGCATCCTAATGGCCGCCGTGTTCGCTTGTTTAAGCATATACCATGGCCTAGCCATGCAGCAGCAATCGTCGGCCAATCAAGCGCCCACTAGCTTGGGTGAATATAGGGTCAATAATGTGGTAGATGGCGATACGGTTGAAGTCAGCATGGATGGCCGGACTCAGAAGGTGCGCTTGATAGGCATGGATACACCCGAGGTTGTAGACCCGCGCAAAGTTGTGCAGTGCTTTGGGCGCGAGGCGTCCGCCGAAGCGAAGCGACGGCTGAGCGGCAAGACCGTACGCCTGGAGTACGATGTGCAGGTGGGGGAGCAGGACAAGTATGGCCGCAGATTGGCTTATGTGTTCTTACCTGACGGATCTAATTTCGCACAGGGGATGATTCGTGATGGCTTTGCCAAGGAGTACACCTATCTAGGCCAAGTATATAAATACCAAGCGGACTTTAATCAGGCAGAAGCTGAGGCAGAAGTATCTGCGCGCGGCCTGTGGTCGCCGAACACCTGCGATGGCGACACAAAGCAGCCTGGGTGATAGGTTAGAGTCTCTTTTGCTGCACCATACGCATTTTTGAGCCCGATAAGGGCTCTTTTTTATCTGTTAATTTCGGGTTTTAACATCTCTAATTCCTAAGAAGAGGAGACGAGACGGAAAAGTTAGAAAGCTGACGACCCAACAGAGAAGTTTTTTATGATAAGGATAGGTTTTAACCTCTGTTATGATTAATACATGCAAAAGATAATCCCCGAGATAGATAGTATCGTAAAAGAAGTCAGCGATAAGATACTAAATATATACGACGAATTCCAGCAACAAAATCCTGACATAAATGCAGACCATCCCAAAGGGGCTGCAATAATAGTTTTTAGGTTGGGATTAGATTATTTTGTTGCAGCTCGGGATGTACTTCATAAAGGCAGTGTTATAAGCGGAGGTTCTCTGGTAAGAACAGCTTTGGAGAATGTTGCTGATTTGTTTTACATCTACGATAAACCAGACAAATATCCGAAAGCTTATGTGGAAAGCATGGAGAAATTCAGGGAGATTATGATTGGTGTTGCCCAAAAAGATTACGATGCTTTGGCCGAATCCAGAGAGTTGAAACAAGCTAACAAATGGACGAATGCTTCAATTGAAGACCGCATCAAGGCAAGTGGCAGCTCATTTTTAAATATCTATGACCTATTAAGTTATTTTGGACACCCGAATCCAGGTTCGCTGACTTATATTACGAACAAGAATCTTAAAGCTGGCCAACTCAACCTCTTGAAGCAAGCTAACTGCCTGACCGCCTTGACACTCATGGGTGTAGTTCTTAATCATAGTGACATCGTGAAGACAAAAGCAGAAGAACTGAACACTATTGCGAGAAAACTGGGTACCCAACTGATCCCAGATGCTGAGTAAGGATAATCCTTAAGAAGTTGAGATTTAACGTTTGGCTGTGTGGATACGGGCTTCTCTAAGAATCGCCAAACATTTCACTTTTGCTATAGCTATGATAACCCATCATCCCGTCACCACTATTTGGCAATACCTGGATAAAAGTAGGGCCTCCATCATTCATAATCAGGAACAGTACTTCCCTAAATGGGAAGTTGTTGTCATTGAGCCACGTCATCACCTCTTCGAGGTCGACATCCATCAAGTTTCCTCTGTAATGGATTAGAAGTGTTGTTTCTGTTTTTGCGTACTGCGTTCTCCACTTCTCAAGAGCCTTAATTAAATCGGCGGTTGCCGTTACACTGTTCTTTTTAGGAAAATAGCGTTTGTGCTGTACGGGGTAAACCTCTGCTGGCTGTGTATCCTTGTTTATGAAGGCATAGTCCATTGGAGTAGCTTGCGCGACATTCTTTGCCAGGAAGTCTTCTAATTCGCCGTAGTTTAATGTGCTGCCAATCTTTTTTAGTAGCTCTGCTTGCTTTGAATCTTTCGGTTCAAAATAAATAAAGTAGTTTTTCCAGCCCAACTCCTTTTCCATTATCAAGCGATGGGTGACAGCTGCCCCAATCTCTTCGGCAATAGTCTTTTCTTCCTTAGTTTGCTTCAAATACCCAATAAGGTCTTTTGGCCGAAAACACAGTGCAGGATTAATTTTTAACATATCTAGATTATATAGACATTTAAAAGCAAGGTTTTAACTTCGTTGCAATAAGCGCACCAAAAGGGAATTATCGGATGCCTCGAAGCACCTACCTGCGGAAGTTAGTAATTATTACTACGCTACTCGCACCGTGGCGGAGTGGGGCGATGATTGGTATAATATACAGATGGATAAAGTATATGACGTAATCATTATAGGAGCGGGGCCGGCGGGATATACAGCTGCCATTTACACTGCACGTGCGAGTCTGAGCACACTGATGATCGCTGGCGATACGCCAGGTGGCCAGCTGCTGTTAACAGGCGAAGTTGAGAACTTCCCAGGCTTCAAAGACGGTATTAGTGGACCGGCACTGATGGAGGAAATGAAGGCCCAAGCCAAGCGATTTGGCACTGAGCTAATAAGTGAATTCGTAACCAAAGTAGAGCTTGATGGTGGAGTGAAGAAGGTTTACGTAGGTGAGTACGAGTACCAAGCGAAGACGGTGATTATTTCCACCGGTGCTTCGGCTAACTGGCTCGGACTAGAGAACGAACAACGGCTCATGAGCCATGGCATAAGCGCCTGCGCTACCTGTGATGCGTTCTTCTTCCGCGATAAGGAAGTGGTAGTAGTGGGTGGAGGCGACGTGGCTATGGAAGAAGCCCACGCGCTTACTAAGTTTGCAAGTAAGGTTTACATTGTTCACCGCCGCAACACGTTGCGGGCTAGCAAGATTATGCAAAAGCGCGCTATGGATGACCCTAAGATTGAATTTATATGGAACACCGAAGTAATTGATGTGTTGGGTAATGACAACGTAGAGGGCGTTCGGCTCAAAGATACTAAAGACGGAACCGAACGGGACTTTGCTTGTCAGGGTATGTTTGTGGCGATTGGCCACACTCCAGCTACAAGTTTGTTCAAAGAATCTTTGGAATTGGACGAAAAAGGATACATTGTGGCCAAGGACTCTGTGCTAACGGACATTCCGGGGGTTTTTGCAGCTGGTGACGTAGTCGATTCACGCTACCGACAGGCCATCACGGCTGCGGGCGATGGCTGCCGAGCTGCGCTCGAGGTAGAGCATTACCTAGTAAACCAAGAGTAGCTATGGCGTCAGAAGAAGTCTACAAAGCCCAAATAGAGCGACTCAAACGTCGTGTTGCCGAACTAGAGCAACAGGTGGATACCGATGAGCTGACGAGTATTATGAATCGTCGCGGCCTGATGCAGATGCTTACGGCGTTTACCCGCGAGGTAGATTTTCAACTGAAAAATCCAGATCGCAGGCAGTTTCTAATTATCAAATCATTCAGCGTTGTCTTTGTGGATGTTGATAACTTCAAGCAGATAAATGACCAGTACGGTCATGCTGTGGGCGATGAGGTGCTGCGAGATATTGCTACTGCTATTCGGGCTTCTTTGCGCGGCATCGATGTGGTTGGTCGATACGGTGGAGAGGAAATCGTGGTTGGACTCGTGGGCGCCGACCTAGAAAGGGCTGCAAAAATCGCCGAGGACTTGCGCGCAAAGGTAGAGGCTTTAAGCTTCCAGGGATCAGCTGCTGGATTAAAGGTGACGGCCTCATTTGGTGTTGCTAGCATGGCTCCGGGAGTGAGTGTTGATGATTTGCTGGGCCGAGCAGATTCTGCGCTTAGTCTTGCGAAGGCGAATGGCAAAAACAGAGTGGAGCTGCATGGCTAAGCGGCTTGATGGACCATATCGGCTGGCCTATGTTAGGCCACACCACAGCCCGGCTCTAGCCAGGCTGTTTAGGTCTGCACTGGACCAAGACTTTAGTTACTACAGTGATTCTTACTTAGAGCAGACACGCCGACAAAACAGTGCACCCAAGCTCGCGCTAGGTAGCTTGCGCCCTGATAGGATGCTGATTGGCCTGTGGAGTGACGATGCCCTGGTCGGCTATATTATTGGGGCGACTCGGCCGGGCGAAGACTGTGGTGATATATTTTGGCTGTATGTCGAGCCCGAGCATCGTGGTCGCGGCCTGGGGGCCGATCTACTCATGGAGTCAGTAGGCTGGTTGCAGCAGAAGGGCCTCAAGAGTGTTGAGCTTGTAACGTATGATCATGCAGAGTTCTACAAAAAGCATAACTTCAATCTGGAGCGAGTAGCCAAGGGCTTTATCGGCGGCCAAGATGTGTATATTATGAAAAGGTCACTATTATGAACAAGTCTCATCCTAAAAAGAAACCCACAGCCCGCCACAAGGAGCCTGTGTACATGCCACCACTCCCACGTCGAGCAAGCGCGAAACGGAAGATCAACTGGCCGAGATTCGCTGCTTGGTTAGCAATTACCCTGGGCCTTATGGCTGTCGCGTATTTTACGTATGCATACATCATGGCCGGCAGTACTCCGCAGACTCGGGACTTATTGACTCGTCTCGTAAACCCTGAGCAACCAAAACCGAAGTTCGGCAAAGTTATTACCACCGAGCCAGTCGTTAGTTACGATGTGAATTCTACCAAAGCACTTATTCTGCAGGCCAATAAGGGCTACGCCTTGCCTGTCCAGGCAGGAATCAATAAACAGGTGGTTCGCTACACGTCGTCAGACGAGGAGGGTCGAGAGGTGCCTGTGTACGCGCGCGTATATACGCCGGCAGGGACTACGGCGAACTCTGATTTACCTGTCTTCGCATTCGCTCCAGGGACTACCGGCATAGATGACAGGTGTGCTGCGAGCTTAGAGAAGCCAGCTGTCGCCAACTGGGCGAACTATGATTCCTTAATGGCTGCTTATGCGGCTCAGGGGTACGCTGTGGTGATTACTGACTACCAGGGGATGCGCGACCCAGATCGAACCCACCATTATATGGTTGGTGCCCAGGAGGGCCGCGCTGTGCTGGATAGTATTCGCGTGCTGGAGAATTTGCCCGCCACAAAGGGGGCTATTGATGCGGAGAATATATTCGTAGCTGGCTACTCACAGGGTGGGCATGCTGCACTCTGGGCAGACATGATTGCCGATGATTATGCCCCTGAGCTGGACATAAAGGGTCTCGTTGGCTTTGGCCCAGTTAGTGACGTACAGACGACACTCGCCGACATAACACGTGGAGCAAACATTAATTGGTTCGGGCCGTTTATACTTACGGCGTACCAAGACTATTACCGTAGCAATTACGACCTAAGCTCATATTTGCTGCCAAAGTGGCAACAGAGTATTAAGTCGGATATCGCCACGCAATGTATCAACACCGTGATTCCGCACTGGGGTAAAAACTCGGCTGCCATATATCAGCCTGCGTTCTTGAGCGCATTGTTGCGCGGAGACCTGTCTGGCAACTATAGTGATTTGGCTCGTGACCTCGCTAAGAATCGTGCGGGAACAATCTCTACTCCCGCCGCTAAGCTAATTAACCATGGCCAGAAGGACAACGTTGTGTTACCGAGCCAGTCCGAGGCATTGCGACAGCGGCTGTGTCGCTTGGGCGGCGGCCAGGTCACTGTGAAGTATTACCCCACGGCTACTCACTACGACACCATGGCCCAGAGTTTCAATGACACGATGAATTGGATGTCAGCCGTACGCTCAGGCCAGCCTACTACTTCAAGTTGCCAATGAACTTCTTTGTTTCAGGCCGAATCGATGACATAGAGAATGTTCGCGCGGTGATGCGCAAGATTGTTGCCTCAGGCCACAAGGTTACTCACGATTGGACCAAGACCGATGCATTTTTGGGGAGCACTACAGACAAGCTGAATGATGTTGCCGAGTCAGGTTTACGCGCGTCTAATGACATCCAGGGAGTACTTGATGCAGATGTTTATGTACTCGTGAGCAGTAACGCGACAGTTGGCAAGGGAATGTATGTAGAGCTCGGTGCCGCCCTCGCAGCCCAGCAATTAGGCGGTAAGACGAAGGTCTATATCATCGGCCCCATGAACCATCTCTCGGTCTTCTATTTGCACCCCGCAGTTTTACACAAGGACACAATCGAAGATGTGTTCGACTCTTTATGAAGCTAGCAGTAATAGATACATTTGCAAGTAGAATAAATTCGTATTGAACAGCTGAATAGTCCAAAAGTATTTATAAGGTAAGACCCCAGAGACCGGGTACCCTGCGATGATAATGGCCTCGGTAATGATGAGTGCAAGCCTAGCCTGGCTCGGCAGTGATAGTGTGAAGATGGCGACGACCCCCATGGCAACCACAAAGAAGCTCATGACGTATGCGAGCGCTGTGTGAGCTGGCAGGTACCTGCCCCTCGCCGGTACAACCGCTTGTAGCCACTCGGTTATGATGCCTGCAATGGCTAGGGAAAAGAGGATTTCACTATCGTAGTAGATGTAGAACAGTCCGTAGCTGAAGACGGCGAAAGCGAGCCCGCCAATGAAGTGGGCGGCGACATATATGGAAAGCGATAGGTCGTCTTCAACGGCACGCTCGCTGATTGTGGGCCTGCCCTTGCCGCGGTGGCGGAGCAGTAGGTAGCCGTGAGTGAGGTTTGTGGCTAGAAAAGAGATAAGGAGGGCTTGCATAGTGCTATTTTACATCAAAACAAAAACCGTCCTGAGTATTGGACGGAGATGTTTTAGGCCTTGATGTCAGTGATAGTGAGCTCGGCGTACTTTTGGCGATGACCAGTCTTGGTGCTTTGTCGCTTCTTGGCTTTGTATTTCAAGATAACAACTTTTTTGCCCTTAACTTGATCTTCGGCAACGGTGGCTTTAACCACGGCGTTTTCTAGAACCGGCTTGCCAACCTGTACGTTATCTCCATCAATAATCATGAGTGGCTTAAACTCAACAGCCTTCTCGTCGCCAAGAAGTTCGGTCTGGATCTTTTGACCCTTTTCTACAATGTACTGCTTTGAGCCAGCTTCAATTACTGCAATCATATGATTCCTCGTTTTTTGTTAGTCAATAAACAATCTTAGCAGATTCAGTAGTGTTTGTAAACGCCTTGGGGACGATGAAATTGGCTGGCTGTATCTGTTGATGCATGCTAGAATAGGTAAGACAAAGGAGGGTGAAGTGTCTCATATTATTGCTATAGCCAATCAAAAAGGCGGGGTAGGGAAAACCACGACCAGTATCAACCTGGGCGCTTATTTGGCAAAGCAAGGGCAAAAGGTTCTGATAGTTGATCTTGACCCCCAGGGCAATAGTTCGAGCGGGCTGGCGATAGCTAAGAACCAGCTACCTTCAACCGCGTACAATGTGCTGGTAGAAGACGCACCAGCAATAAGCGCTATTCAGCCCACCGGTGTACCGAAGTTGGATGTTTTGCCCGCCAACTCTGTCTTGGCTGCCGCCGAGCTAGAACTGTCGAACATACAACAGCGCGAATACCAATTACGGAAGGCTCTCGGGAATTTGGAATACGACTATATACTGATTGACTGCCCGCCATCCCTTGGCTTATTAACTCTAAATGGCCTTGTGGCGGCTACCCACCTACTCATCCCCGTTCAATCCGAGTTCTACGCCCTTGAAGGCCTTGGGCAACTATTGGCTACTGTTAAGCGTGTTCGACAGGGTCTTAATCCACAGCTGACCCTGCTTGGTGTAGTGATTACTATGCATTCGTCCCGCACCAGCCTGGCCACCCAGGTACAAAAGGAACTCAAACATCACTTTCCAGATACATTGTTTGATACGATAATTCCGCGTAATATTAGGTTAGCAGAGGCGCCAAGCCATGGTCGGCCGATTAGTCAATACGATCGGTTTTCAAAGGGCGCTCAGAGTTATAAAAAGTTAGCCAAGGAGGTAATGCAACGTGTCAGCAAGTAATCAGGGAAGCAGCCGTTTAGGTCGAGGCTTGGATAGTCTGATACCTACGGACATCGATGAGTTCGCAGCGCCTTCTATGCCGAAGGAGTTGGTTAAGGAGGGCGCGCGCGTCGAAGACCTAGGTGTTAACGACATCGTTCCCAACCCAAATCAGCCCCGCTCGAACTTTTCCGATGAGCAGCTGGGAGAGTTGGCCCAGTCGATCAAGGAGCACGGGATTGTTCAGCCGTTGGTGGTTGTGCGCGAAGGCGGCACTTACCAGCTCATTGCCGGTGAACGTAGATTGCGCGCCGCTAAGTTAGTTGGTCTCAAGACGGTGCCTGCAATTGTGCGAAGTTTTTCGCAGCAGGAGCAGCTAGAAGTCGCTTTGATAGAAAACATTCAGCGAAGTGAGCTCAATGCTCTCGAGCTGGCAAGCGCCTACGCTAAGTTGGCAGACCAGTTTAGTATGACGCTAGAGCAGATATCTCAGCGCGTGGGTAAGGCTGTATCCACCGTGGGTAACATTATGAGGCTGCTCAATCTGCCCCACGAGGCCAAGCAGGCGCTCAATGACGGTGTCATTACCGAAGGGCATGCCAGACAGATCCTTGCTGTAACAGACCCTGAAGACCAGCTGTTATTCTTGGATATGATTATTAAGGGTGGACTGAATGTGCGTCAAGCCGAAGAGCTGGCCCGTAACTTTAAGAAAGAAGGCAAGGAGGCCGTCAAGAAGGTTGTAGAGAAACAGACGTATAATGCCCAGCTCACTGCCGACTTGGGTAAATACCTTGGCACCAAGGTTGATGTTCACAAGACCGCCAAGGGCGGTAAGCTCGTAATTGAATTCTATTCCGACGAAGAACTTGGTCGTTTATACCATCAGATTCTCGGCGAGTAGTTAGGTGTGAGTTCGGATGACTTTATTCCGCTAGAGAAGTCTTGGCTTATCCGCATGGGCGTTCTAGATATTGTTCACGGTAGAAGTCAGATAGCTGACGAGTTGGGATCTTGTCCAGCCGGGTCTATTGGGACCGACCTCGAAGCACTTTTGCGTGCGGCAAAATCTTGGCACAAGGGTGCCGAGATAAATGTGGGCGAATCAGGTACTCTGTATCGCTTTCTGATGTTTGCTAATTGGAAGTTTTCAATGAATATGGAGTTCAAGACAGAAGGCACTCTGCAGGGCCGAAAGTTAACGGTCGACGGCTCGGTCGTGGAGATGCCCATTGACGAATTGCTTCAGCTTGATGCGCATACATCACAGTGGGCGAGTGCGGCTGTACTATTCACGGACGTACAATGCCCCTCCGGGGCTTTACCATACCATTTAGAGATGACATTCGAAGCAAAAGAGCATTGGCGCCAACGGATTGATAGGGGTTTGGACTGGGTACCTCGGAAGGATGGCACAATTGCTCGACAAGCACGCGCATATGAATCCTACCGAGAAAGTGGGGTAATGAACTTTGCCCCAATTCAGGCAGAGGACTATTGCTTTGCCAGGGCATTCGGGCTCATTAGTGCAAGGGAAGGAGAAAGACGTTGGCCAAGCCTGAGGCAACATGAGAGCGACCGGATTGCTGAAATGGAGCGCTTACTGGATGCCAGGGTTGTCGACTCTCACGATCATCGCGTCGTCCAGGCGCTCGCCATGTCTGGAAGGCAGAAAGCCGAATTCGTAGACCCGGGCTGTGTAGGCAAAACCTGGCCACAGTTCTGGGATTACATCGAATTTACCTCTGCTCAGTCTAGTACGTAGGGTGCTTAAGCGGACCGAGCTCGTTAATAGGCAAGAGGCGGGCTGTGGCGACCCCTACGATATCAAACCTCGGTAGCTGCCCCCACTCCCGTGAATCAAAGCTGCCGTTCGGCGCCCTATTATCTCCAACGACAAAGTATTTTCCTTCTTCTACTACCTCGTCAATTTCACCCTGAGTTGTTAGTGACTGGTCAATGTAGGGCTCGTTGAGCTCTAGGCCATCGGGGTTAGCATCGTTATATATAGTGAACTTTCCATTCTTCAGTACCACACGTTCGCCGGGCAGCCCTATAAGGCGCTTGATAAAGAAGGTGCCAGGACTATTTGGGTAGCGGAACACCAGCACGTCTCCTCGCTTTAGATCTAAGCTCGTGTCCATGCCTAGGCCGGCTTTGATTGTAGTTAGGGTAAAGCCAACCTTGTCGATAATAAGATAGTCGCCGTCTTGAAAGCCCGGGTTCATACTGCTACCGGAAACGTAGAAGGCCTGGAAGACGAAGCTATGCAGGAATAAAACTATAAGTCCCGGCAGAACGATCCAGCTGAATATCGTTTTTAGGACTCCAAGTATTGCGCTCGGTGCTCGTTCTTCTTCGAACTCCTCTTCGCTCGCGTCGGTCTGGTCTTCTTCTTGCTGTGCAGCTGGCTTTAGGGGTGGAGCAAGCTTGGGGTGAGTTTGTGGTTTGTCTGCCAGCGCCGGCGCGGCTTGAGCTGCCGCAGGAGCATGAGGGCTAGCCGGCGGCACAGCGTGGTTGTGCTGGGGCTGAGGGGGCGTGGTCCCTGGGTGAAGGCTAGGAGCTACTGGCTCAGTGCTGTTGTGCGGGTCTTGTTGCATGCTCATCATTATAGCTGGGCATAAGGGGTATTGGAAGAGCCATAAGCTTTACGAAAGCAGTCTCGAGCCATTATAATAGCCTAAATGGGCCTGAAGAAAACTACAAAGGGGGTGAGTGTTTCATCGAGTCGCAACAGTGGAGGTGGCGACCCGGCTTTTATTTACGACCCAAAGAGCCGTAAAGTTAAGGGTAAACATAGGTTCCGTAGTGCAGTAATTATTCTGGCTCTCGTACTGCTCGCTGGTGGCAGTGCGTTTGCTGCAAAAAGCTATCTTTCTCTGGGTAAGGTCATCCAACGGAACACCGGGGTTAGCGCTGCTGGGCTGAAGGGTAAACTGCAACTGTCACAACTGAAGGGTGAGGGCGAAGGGCGCATAAACATCTTATTGTTAGGGGTTGGAGACAATACGCATTCGGGTGCAAAACTGAGTGACACCATGATGGTCTTGAGCATTGACCCTCAGACGAACGATGTTGCCATGCTTGGCATCCCAAGAGACCTATGGGTGAATGTACCTGGGTTTGGTTATAGCAAGATCAATGCAGCGCATGCCTATGGAGAACAGCTTAAAAAAGACGGCGGACCGGATATGGCAAAGAAGGTAGTTAGTTCTGCGCTCGGCGTACCAATCCACTATTTTTTTAGAACGGACTTCACGGCCTTTAAGCAGGCGGTTGATTCTGTTGGCGGCGTCACCATTGACGTCAAGCAGGCACTATACGACATCGAATACCCCTGCGAGAAGAACCCCAATCTGTCATGTGGTTTTAAGTTGAAAGCTGGCGTACAAAAAATGGACGGAGCAACTGCACTCAAGTACGTCAGGTGCCGTAAGGGTAATTGTGGCGATGATTTTGGTCGCGCACAGCGGCAACAGCAGGTTTTAGTTGCGCTTAAGGCTAAGGCCCTTAGCGCAAAGACGCTACTGGACCCGGCCAAGCTCTCTGGCCTGATTGATACCGTAGGGGATAACATCCGCCTCGATTTACAAATAGGGGAAATCCAGCGCCTTATCGATATAAGTAAGAAGGTGGATAGCACCAAGATGGTTAATGCGGTCCTGGATAATGATGAGGCCAAGGGTACAAATTTGGTCCGCACAGCAAACATTGGCGGGGCTAGCGTGGTTGTGCCTGCTGCTGGAATAGGCAACTATACTCAGATTCAGAAGTTTGTTAAGTCCATATTTGTGGATGGGTATATCAAGCAAGAGAACGCACCGATTGAGGTGCAGAACGGCACGGCCCGACCTGGCTTGGCCCTGAGCGCAACAAACTTACTGAAGGGCTACAGCTATAACGTTATAAGCACCGTCTCTGCAGACCGCACTACGTATGCAAAGACACAGATCGTCGATTATAGTAATGGCAAGAACCCCTACACTTTGCGATACTTAGAAAAACGTTTTGGGGTAAAGGCAACGAAAGCTCAGAGCGTAGCGCCAAAGTCTATTCCACAAGCTTCTCCCGGCGCATCTCAGCCAAATACTACGGGCCAGGTATCGACGCAACCACAGATTACCATTACAATTGGAGCTGACTACAAGCCAACCAATTTATACTAATGACAAAGACACAGCGAACCATACTTTTTTCCTTGCCATTTCAGGCATTGATAATATTTCTATTCTATTACCTAACCCGGTACTGGCTTGTTGGGCTATTCCTTCAAGCGGGCTTAATACTCTTTATGATGAGGCGCCTGCTCACTGGCGGTAATCGATCGGTCGTGATCGCGAAGTCCTTGCAGCCGTTCATATTTGTTGCGACCGCTTCGCTTTATAGTATGCTCTTGGTCCAGATATATGGTATAAACATTCCGTCTTTTGTGCTGTATACCGCCGTCGTCACTATCCTGTTTGGCGTAGTTAGTTTGGCTACACTGCGCACGCAGCTCCCGGTTTGGTCTTCGAGTTCAATAGCCTTGATTCAAATTGGCCTCGTGGTCAACTTTGCCGTATTGAGCATGGCTTATTGGCGAGTCCCGAGCTTCATTGTGCTGCCCCTCGTATTTATTGTATTAGGCTATGTGGCGCTGTGGTGGATTATCGAGGTCGGTAAGGCAGATGATGCGCCCACCCTTTATGCCTCGGTTTTTGGCTTGGTTAGCGCCCAGCTCGTGTGGGCTTATTCACACTGGGTGCTGGTATATCAGTTACCTCGACTAAATATTATCATCGCTCAGGCAGCGATTATTATCGGCGCACTGGCATACAGCTTAGGAGGAATTCACCGTAGTCGTAGCAGTAAGCCTTTGCGTATTCAGCTGGCAGTAGAGTATATGGCTGTGTTTATTGTTATATTCGTGGCGACCTTCCTGACTACGAAATGGTTTTAGGCCTCATTAAGGCAGTCTTCAGTTTTTTCGCTATAATAGGTAGTAAAGGAGCACTATGCAGGACAATATAAAAACTGAAACTAAGTCGTCAGCGGTACCCCCCGCCGTACCGAAGCTACCAAAGAAGGGTGGCAACGTGGGGCTTAAAACAAAGAAGCAGGGGCCAAGGAGCCCGTTCTACTTGGGTCTTGGCCTCGTGGTGCTTTGCATCGTTGCAGGCTTTTTTGGGGCTTGGCTACAGTCTAGCGTGCTTGGTGGTGCCACGCGGCTGGTAGAGGAGCGCAAGAGCTTACTGGTGAAGGAAGACTCGGCAGTCATAAGCGTTGCCAAGGAGGTTTCTCCGAGTGTCGTTAGTATTACTACCAACAGTAGCAGCGTGGATTTCTTTGGCCAGAGCCAAACGGAAGCCTCGTCGGGTACAGGAATTATATTGAAGTCAGACGGTTTGATCCTCACAAACAAACACGTGGTCGAAGGAGGCGAGAGCTTTACGGTCATAACGAGTGACGGCAAGGAGTATAGTGATGCAAAGGTCGTCGCGAAAGACCCAAGTAACGACATTGCGTTCCTGAAGATCGCCGCGAAGGATTTAGTCGCAGCAAAACTAGGTGATTCCTCCAAGGTTCAGGTGGGTCAGCGAGTAATTGCAATCGGCAACGCCTTGGGCCAATTCCAGAATACAGTCACTACGGGCGTGATATCGGGCAAGAGTCGACCAATAACGGCTACGGGCGGTAATGGCACCGAGAGTTTGCAGAATCTCTTCCAGACCGATGCCGCCATAAACCCAGGTAATTCTGGTGGGCCACTCGTGAATATCGCTGGTGAAGTAATCGGTATTAATACTGCTGTTGCCGGGGATGGGGCTGAAAATATAGGGTTTGCCATTCCGATTAATGAGGCCAAGAAGGACATCGCGACCGTTGCCCAGAGCGGGAAGATTACACGTGCCTATCTAGGGGTGCGCTATGTCGCAGTTACCCAGGATATCGCAGCAAGGAACAATATACTGGCCAAAGCTATCGGTGGGGCTTTGATTTCTGGAGAAGGTAGTGTACTGTCTGGTAGTCCGGCTGATAAGGCTGGTGTCCAAGCGGGAGATGTCATTATTCGCTTGAACGACACAGACTTAAATGAAAACAATTCGCTTGCATCAACAATCGGCAAATTCGAAGTTGGCGAGACAATCAAAGTAACGTTGCTGCGTGACGGCAAGGAGCAAGTTCTGAAAGTGAAGCTGGCTGAAGCACCAGCCCAATAATGCCTAGTTGGCCTGAAAGCCGAGTATAAAGTAATCTTCTTCAATAAGCTTAAGACCCGCGCGTTTAGCCTCTTCTATTAGCCCTTCTTGTTGCCACGGATCGCATTCGGTGAAGAGGAAGCCATTAGGCTTAAGGTGACTCGGGAGGTTCTTGAGGAACCGGCGATATATATCAAGGCCATCTGGCCCTCCAAATAGGGCGACTCCTGGCTCATTCTTTACCTCCGGCATCAAGTCCGCTGTGTCTGACAAATAGGGCAAATTGCAAACTACAACGTCGAAGCTTTCGTTTACTCCATCGAACAAGTCTGCTTGCACAAGGCGGATGCTGAGCCCGACGTCTTTCACGTTCTTCTTGGCAACCTCTAGGGCTTCAGGGCTGACTTCTGTAGCAAATACATCGATGTCTGGCCTGTGCTTCGCAATAGCAATAGCAATAGCTCCGCTGCCAGTCCCGATGTCGATAAGCTTTCCGTTCTTTGGCGCATGCTTAATTGCAAAATCAACCATCTTTTCTGTCTCCACCCTGGGTGTGAGTACCTTGTCGTTGATATATAGTTCAATGCCGTAAAACTCACGCTTGTTAGTGAGGTGCACAACGGGTGCGTGGTTTGAGCGTTTACGAATGATTTCTTGGTATTGGTTTAGCTGCTCTGCGGTAAGCGTTTCTTGGTCGTGGGCAAGGAGCCAGGTGCGGTCTTTGTCGAGTATATGGCAAAGGAGTAGTTCGCTATCCAGGCGAACTGAGTTTACTTGGGCGGCTTCAAGTTCCCGCTGTGCCGATTGCAGCGCATCACGGACTTTCATTTATTGTTGGCTCTCTAGGGCTTTCGTGATGTCTGCTTCGCGCAGCTGCTCGAGCATGTCGTCGATGTCGCCATCCATGAATCCAGGGAGGTTGTGACGGGTGTAGCCGATTCGATGATCGGTCACTCGGTCCTGAGGGAAGTTATAGGTGCGTATCTTTTCACTCCTATCTCCCGTACCAATTTGGGAAAGCCTCGCCTCGCCGAGTTCTTTGCGTTTCTGTTCTTCCTGCACGGCAAGTAGGCGGGAGCGCAGTATGCTCATGGCCTTGAGCTTGTTTTTGAGCTGGGACTTTTCATCTTGGCACGTGACTACAGTATTGGTCGGGATGTGAGTTAGTCGTACTGCGCTGTCGGTTGTATTCACGCTCTGGCCGCCATTGCCGCTGGAGCGATATACATCAACTCGTAGATCGTTGGGGTCAATCTCAATTTCATTTTCCTCTGCCTCGGGGAGCACGGCAACGGTAACGGTAGATGTATGAATACGCCCAGCCGACTCGGTCGCAGGAATACGCTGTACTCTATGTACTCCGGATTCGTATTTCATGACACCATAGGCGTTTGGTCCCGTTACCTCGGCTATAAATTCTTTATACCCTCCAGATGTGCCCGGGTTATCATTCATGATGGACATCTTGAGGCCATGCTGTTCAGCAAAGCGGGCATACATCCTTACCAGCTCGCCTGTAAATAGGCTCGACTCGTCGCCGCCTGCCCCAGCACGGATTTCTAGGATGGCATCCTTGGTGTCATGAGGGTCCTTGGGCACGAGCGCAGCTCGAACCTTTGATTTGAGCTTTTCTAGGGTTGCCTCGAGCTCTGGGATTTCTGCTTTGGCAAGGTCGGCCATCTCAGGATCGTTCAGGAGGTCCTGTGATTCACGGAGCTCACGTTCTGTTCGGATAACCTTCTCAAATAGCTCAAGCCTGCTTTGGAGCTCGCGCTGTTCGGTTACGAGCTTGGCAGACCGTGGCGAGGCATAGACTGCCGGATCACTTAGCTCTTCGCTAAGTTCTTTGATCCTCATATTGAGCTGGTCGATGGTTGACTGGTCTATCATTGGTTGATTCCTAAATACAAAACAGCGCTTCTGCCATTATAGCAAAGGAGCGCTGTTTGGATGAGTAATTACTGATCTTGCTTAGTAGTATCTGTATCGACGGTAGATTCAACGATCTCGTCTTTAATCTCTGCAAGCTTGGCTTTAGCATCTTTTTCCTCGCTTGGCTTGGCTTTTTTGACGACTTTTCCAGGATTGGCTTTTTCCTGTTTAGCACGGAATCGGTCGACGCGTCCTGCTGTGTCGATCAGCTTCTGCTTACCAGTGTAGAATGGATGACATTTTGAGCACAACTCAACATCCATCTTCTCTACGGTCGACATTGTGTCGAAGGTGGTTTTGCAGCCAAGGCACGTAACCTTGGTTTTGGTGATGTCTGGGTGAATTCCGGCTTTCATAACCTGAATATGGTATCACTTTTACGCTAGTTGGTCAACTCCCGACTGGGAGTCGCCAGGTTGGTCGGTCTAGGACTCTAGGTCGGCTTCAGGCTTACCCATTTTGGCAGTTAGCACAACCTGCCTTGTTTCGCCTTCATTGTCCTTTATCTGCATTTTTTGCGTCTCATTATAGTAGGTTACCAGGTAGTGACTCATGATCTCTTGCAGGTCCTTGAGCTTTGCCCGGTAATCGTCAACGTCAGCACTAACTTTCTGGTAATCAACGTCTGCTTGCAGGAGCTTCTTGGCGGTCTGGCGCTTTGTAGTAAGCTCACTAATCTCGTCTTTGAGATGCTGATATTCTTCGTTTTGCTGCTCGACGTCCTTAAGCTGCTCACGTACAGTTTTGAGCTTGTCTTTCGTTTCGCGAATTTCTGGCAGGAGGCGATGTATCGCCTCGAGGGTATTGCGGTCTTCAATTGGCTTTTCCTGAGTTGCGGGGGTTTTTACTTGATCTACTGTTTCGTCAGCCATTTATTGGTTTCCTTCTTTATCTTGATTAGGGTATGGAATAGATTATAGAGCTTATGGTCTGATCTGCCAATTACCTTGTGCCGATAATAGTGAGCTCGGTTTCG
Organism: Patescibacteria group bacterium; assembly: GCA_052034495.1. GTDB lineage: Bacteria > Patescibacteriota > Saccharimonadia > CAILAD01 > JADZBC01 > CAYPSN01. The sequence goes on along the minus strand of JBPOIL010000005.1, from coordinate 42,249 downwards.
GCCCGGGTCACGGCGGTGTAGAGCCAGCGGTTCCAGTCTTCGTCGCTCATCTTGCTAAAGCGCTCTTCGAACAGCAGAACACGGGGGGACTGTGACCCTTGGGCCTTATGTACCGTCAGGGCGTAGCCGAAGTCGAACAACGCTCCTGTGCTATCTCCAGGAGCTTTAGGCGGTCGCTTGATAGTCTCTTTGGCTCCGAACTGTTCGCGTAGGGTGTAGCCAGAGAAGGTCATATTTTCATTATCAAAGTAGATTTCAGTCCAATACCACTGGTCGGTTTCGTCATCTGGTGCTGGTTCGATACTTACAATTGTGCCAATGAGTCCGTTATAGAGGTGCTCGCTTCGCATGTTGCGCAAGCAAACGACGACATCCCCGACGGTTGGCTCTTCAACCTCAATATCTCGTAATGATCGAATGTGCTTGTTGAGCGACACGCGAGTATGATTGTAGCCACATAGCACCATCAGGTCGCCACGCCATGCTCCGAGCATCTCCTCGACGGCCTGGCCGGTCTCGGAATCGTACTTATTGAGCTTTGTTACTCCAGGGCCAAAGTCCTGTACGGGTATCGCGCCATTAGTCCTCGCCAGCTGGGCCACTTGGATGATTGGGCTTTCGGCCTCTTGTCGAAAGATCTGTTCAAGCTTAAGCTGCGGCTCGCCCATTAGATTAAAGTTCGAGTTGATCGGCGGCAGCTGTCCGTGATCACCTACGGCCAAAACGGGTATCTGAAAGCTCAACAGGTCATTCCAAATGTACTCATCAACCATGCTGGCTTCGTCTACGATGATAATGTTGTAGGCAAGCTCTTTTTTCAAGTCCCAGCTGGTGTGGCCTTCGGAATTCGTTGAACTGTTATATATGAGCGAGTGAATCGTGGACACGTTATCTCCTCTCCGCAAGGTCTTTTGCTCGCGAAGTTTTTGCCGCAGGACTTGCGACGCCTTGCCGGTGTAGGCGCAGAATGCGACTTTTGTGTCCTTATCGTATTCGTGGAGGGCTTGGCGCAGAAGGGCAATCATCGTGGTCTTGCCTGTACCCGCGTAGCCGCCCAAGGTAATGAATGGTGCCTGCTTTTCGCGGTACCATGCTCCAATTGCCCCGAGCGCCTTTGCTTGGTCTTGTGATAGGGTGTATGCCATGAACTACTATTGTAGCATCGGTGTTATTAGCAAAGCTATTTGGCCGAGGTAGTGTGTCGCTTAGGTAGGGAGGTGGCGAGCTCCAAGATATCATCTTCATCGTCGATGATTTGGAATATATCTAGATCGCTTGGGACGATTGTGCCGAAGTCTTCGAGGAAGGTGGTGCGCAGCACCCTCTCCATAGGCCGCCAAAAGTGTGAGCCAACACAAACGATTGGGATCTGAGGTATTTTATGCTCTTGCTTTAGGGTAACGAGCTCAAAGAATTCATCCATGGTGCCGAAGCCGCCAGGGAACACGATGTAGAGCCGTGCCGCGAAGGCCAGCATGACTTTGCGTGCGAAGAAATAATGAAAATCAACTTGGTCGGTCAGATATTGATTCGGCTTTTGATGATGAGCTTCGAGCTCGATTGTGAAGCCGACGGATTTCCCTCCAGCTTCAAACGCGCCTCTATTCGCAGCCTCCATTATGCCGGGTCCTCCGCCCGTCACTACGGTATAACCTTGTTCCGACACGAGCCTGCCGGCTAGGTTTTGCGCTTTTTGGTAGAGCTTGTCATCTTCCTTGATCTGTTTAGAACCAAAGAATGACACGACCTTATTCATGTTTTCAACGACGCTGAACCCATCATTGAGCTCCTGCGTAATCTCGCACATCCGCGCGTCGTCGGCCGTGCCATTCGCTTTGCAGACATTCCGAACTTCCTGTAGCGTCCATGGTTTTTGCATGCGTCTAGTATACGGCAAAATACTTATGCTCTACCATAGCCCGTGGTACTATTTATGTATGAAGAAGCTCGTACAGGCAGTCTTTGGCGCTAGTATGCTGGTTCTGGCTGCTGTTATTGCACTGCTGCCACAGCCCGCCCGGGCAGGTGTTGATGACTTTAGCTTTAAGAGCTTTGAGGCAGACTATTACTTGTCCCGCGATGAGCAAAAGGTTGCACAAGTGAAGGTGGTTGAAAAGCTCGTACCAATCTTCCCAGATTACGACCAGAACCGTGGACTACGCCGCGTGATACCAAAAACGTACAAAGGCCGTAGTTTGGATCTTCAAGTGCAGTCTATTACTGACGGTCAGGGTGCTGATCGGCCCTATACCACTGTTAGCGCGAATGGCAATCTAGAACTCCTTATTCGTAGCGACGAGTACGTGCGCGGCGAACAGACATACGTTATAACTTACACCCTGCGTGATGTTATGACTTTTTACGGCGATTATGACGAGTGGTACTGGGACACAAATGGTGATCAGTGGCGGCAGCCGTTCGGCAGTGTTGCTGCACGCGTACATGTGCCAAACAGTTTGGCGGGGGAACTGAAGCAACAGCAGGAATGCTTCACCGGCGCCTATGGGTCTAAGCAGCAGGACTGCACGATTATCCGTAGTGCGTCGGGCGACGACACGGTAATTAGTGTTGCTGCCAGCAGAACCCTGTTAGCAGGAGAGAACCTTAGTTTTGCGTTGGCGTTTACCAAGGATACCTTTGCGGCTTACAAGATACCTGCAGGGCTCATCGCTTTATTCCTGCTCGGTGGTTTTGTGGTCTTTGTTGTGCCACCATTGATTGCCCTGATAGTGATGATGCGGCTATGGCGCAAACATGGCCGCGACCCGAGAGGCAAGGGCGTAATTATCGCCCAATATTCCCCTGAGGATTCTATGCACCCAATGCTGGCGAGTACGATTTTGGACCAGGCGATGAGCCCGAATGCAGTGTCGGCCGCCATGATTGATTTGTGCATTCGAGGGTATTTGCGGCTCTATGAGGTCAAGCACAAAAAACTTATAGGAAGCGAGGAGAAGTACGAGATTGAGCAGGTGAAAGCCGACCTTTCTGAGCTCCGAGGGGAGGAGCGAAGAGTTATCAGCATGATCTTTAAGGGTCATAAAGTCGGCCAAAGGGTTGCGCTGGATGACTTGTCGGAAACACTTTATTCCCAGGTTGCGAAACTCGGGGAAGATTTAGGCACTCTTGCGGCTGGCTCGGGCTACTTCGTTGAGGATCCTAGTAAGGTCCGAAAACATTATGTTTCCAGAGGCATGTTGCTGGTGGTTCCGGCAGCGGTGCTTATGTTCATACCGTTTACGTTCTTTTTAACGGGCGGCATATTGGCAGCAGGGCTGATTGTGTGTGCTTTTGGCTGGGGCATGCCAGCCCGTACGCCAAAGGGAGTTACGAGCTTAGAGCACCTGAAGGGCATGAAGCTATATATGCAAATGGCAGAGGCAGATCGCATCAAGATATTGCAAAGCCCGGAAGGCGCCGAGAAAGCCAGCATTAACCCGAATGACAAGGGCCAGTTAGTTAAGTTATACGAAAAGCTCTTGCCGTACGCGATGCTCTTTGGGATAGAAAAGCAATGGGCCAAACAATTCGCTGCGCTTTATTCCCAGCCGCCAACTTGGTATAGCGGCAACGGTACGTTTAACGCAGTTGCGTTTTCGCATGCCGTAAACGGCTTCGGAAACACCGCATCGAGCAGCTTTAGTCCACCTTCGAGCTCAGGTTCGAGTGGCTTCTCGGGCGGTGGTGGCTTCTCTGGCGGCGGCGGCGGTGGTGGCGGCGGCGGCGGGCTGTAGAGCGTTCAGCAAATACCCAGGTGCTTCAGCTATTACTAAGCAAAGATAGGTTATAATAGATTCATGATTGATTTTGCTTTTCGGCACACAAAGAAGTTTGCGATAGGCCTAATTGGCGCCACCGTAGTGCTTGTTGGCATAATCTTCTTTGTATTACCCGGTCCGGGTTTCATTTTTGTAATTCTCGGTCTTGCAATCCTGGCGACTGAGTTTGCTTGGGCTAAGGGTCTTCTGAATAGCGCAAAAGAGCGTTATGAGAAAACGAAACAGAGAATCAAGCAAGGGCGTAAGAATAAGGTAGATTGATATGATTGAAGTTAAGAATGTTTGTAAGACATATGGGGAGGGTGATAGCGCTTTTACGGCCTTGTATAAAGTGCACATTGATATTCCCGAGGGCAGCACCACCGCGATTATTGGCAAGAGTGGATCGGGCAAATCTACGCTCATGCACATTATGAGTGGACTCGATCACCCGACCGAAGGCGGAGTAGTAATCGATGGCAAAAACCTGCAGGAAATGAAAGCCAAGGAGATGGATACTTTCCGGTCTCATAAAATGAGTTTTATATTCCAAGCGTTCTTTGTAGAGGCAAACCAAACGTGCTACCAAAATGTTATGCTTCCCCTTGAGATTGCAAAGGTCGGCCGACGTGATCGTAGAAAGCATGTACTCGAAGCGCTCGAGGCAGTTGGGTTGGCCGACAAGGTCAACTCCTTGGCTGCAAACTTATCAGGTGGCCAAAAGCAAAGACTTGCCATAGCCCGTGCTATTGTAAACAAGCCTAAGCTGATCTTTGCCGATGAGCCAACGGGGAACCTCGACAGCACCACTGGTGACGTTATTATTAAGCTTCTGTTTGATCTCAACCGAAAGCTGGGCTGTACATTAGTAATCGTTACGCATGACCCAGAGCTAGCTGAGCGATGCGGCATCCAGATACACATGAAAGACGGCGAAATCAGCAAAACCATCGGCTTGGATATGGCCAAAAAGCCAACAACTGCCAAGAAGCCAGCTAAGAAAAAGGTAGGTGCCAAGTGATTTTGCGCGATCAAATAGCTCGGTCCGGACGGAACTTAAGAAATGCAAAAGCGCGTACTTTACTGACCGCTGCGGCGATTGCAGTAGGTACATTCGCCCTTACTCTTACCTTGGCAGCAAGCAATGGTGCAACGGCGTTTGTGAACAAGATTATTGCCGAGAACTTCGATCCGGCAGAGCTGATTGTGGCAAAAGACAAGTCGATTTTTGGCGGCAATGGTAGCAACACGAACCCTCGCGAATACGACCCAAGCTTCGGTACCGGGGTGTCGAATTCTGGTGCTACCACACAAATTAAGCGCGTTACCGACGAAGACATTGCAGTAATTAAGAGCGTGGATGGTGTCGTTAACGTTCGCGAAGACATCACCGTGAATTTGCGTTACATTACCCGCCCTGATCAGAAGAAATATGTGGCGTCACTAGCGGCCTTTAGCCCTGCACAAAAGCCCACATTGCTGGCTGGTAGCATCGGCGAAGGCGGGGTGGTCGGCGAGGATGCTGTCCTGCTGCCCGAAGGCTACGTTAAGGCACTCGGCTTTAAGGATGCCCAGGATGCTATTGGTAAAGACATAACAGCCTCGGTTACTAAATCGCTCACAGCAGGCGCAGCGGATATCGCCAGTCTGGGAGCGAGCGTGAGTTCGCCAGCTGATTTGGCCAAATTGAGTGAGCAAGCGAGCGTGGAGCGTACCCTGAAGGTGGCTGCTGTGACCAAGAAGCCAACAACTGCTCAGCCCGGCACAGAACTCTACCTGTACGCCGATGCCGATACAGCTCGTGAGCTGAATGACATTACTACCGAGGGAACTGCCAACTATCGCAAATACAACTACGTCTTTGCCAAGGTCGAGGGTGGGGAGAACGAAGCTACACTCAAAGCCGCCCAGGATGAGCTTAAAGAGAAGGGCTTTGCCGTACAGAGTGTTAAGGAGGCCCAAGAGTTCTTGACCAGCATCATATCGATCCTACAAGGGATTGTGGCGGCCTTTGCGGCAATTGCCATTATCGCTTCGGTTTTCGGCATCGTGAACACTATGTACATTAGTGTGCTACAGCGTACGCGAGAGATTGGGCTTATGAAGGCGCTCGGTATGCGTAAGCGTGACATCGGCAGGTTGTTCCGCTTCGAAGCGGCATGGATCGGATTCATCGGTGGGGTTGTTGGTTCGCTGCTGGCCGTCGGACTGGGTGTAGCCTTAAACCCTTGGATTACCAAGTCGCTTGACCTTGGTACGGGCAACTCGCTACTCATATTTAAGCCATTCGAGGTCGTGCAGCTCGTGGTCGCGCTGATGATCGTGGCAATCTTGGCAGGATGGCTACCATCTCGCAAGGCTGCCAAGCTTGACCCAATTGAAGCACTAAGGACAGAATAGGAGACAAGTATGTTAATAGATGTACGCACGCCAGAGGAATATGAAGAAGCTCATATAGAAGGGGCTGTTAACGTGGAGCTAGCTGAGGGTATGGCCTCTAAACTGCCGGCTGATGCAGCCGGCCAAACGCTCGAAATTTATTGCAGGAGTGGCGGTAGGGCTACGGCAGCAGAGCAGATTCTGCGCCGGGCTGGTTATGAGGTAAAGAACTTAGGCGGCGTAGATGACGTTCTGGCACTAGGGCGTACGTTGTCGGTAGGAGAATAGAGCAAAGCCACTAAAACGAAAAGGACCCCCGAACGAATCGGGGGTCCTTTTCGTTCGGGGGTCGGGTGGTGGTGCCTGGGTTACACCTAGCCAGTTGGTAGCACGGCACAGTCGGGGTTGTCCCGGATGAGCCAGTCTCCGTTGTAGTGGATGAGCTCACCGTCGCAGACCTTGCTACGTTCGTCGGTGAGCGTGTAGCGAACTGTCTTGCTCCACGCAGATAGTTCGACGACATGGATTTCCTTGTACCGAACTTCGATCTCTGACGTGACTCGATCGTCCTCGGCGGCTCGGCTCTGATCGGTGAAGTGAATCCCGATTGCGAAGAGCAGAACCACAGCTCCAAGCACACCAAGGGCGATTGCACCGCCGCGCTCTCTCTTGGCACCCAAGAAGCCAGCGATGATGATGCACATCGCCGACAGTGTAAGCATTGCTACGCTTCCTCCGCTCATTGCGGCCTCCTTGCTAAGCGCCTCCAGGTTGAGACTGTAGCAAATAATAGCATATTTAGCCATAAAAGTCAATGTAGGTACTTTGTTCAGTCTAAACACATGCGGTATACTTAAGCCAAACTAAAGGAGCCAACATGGCGCGCGTTACACCACGAATCCTCAGCGGTTTTGTAGAACTACTACCCGAGGATCAAATCCAGTTTAATAAGATGTTCGATACTATTCGTGGCGTATACGAGAGCTACGGCTATGCGCCGATAGAAACGCCTGCTATTGAGCTCGGCGAGGTCCTGCTTGCCAAAGCGGGCGGAGAAACTGAAAAGCAGATATACAAAATCGCTCGCGATAAAGACGACAAAGACATGGCGTTGCACTTCGACCTAACCGTGCCGCTGGCTCGCTACGTAGCGCAGCACGAGGGCGAATTGGTGTTCCCATTTAAGCGATATCAAATGCAGAAGGTGTGGCGGGGTGAGCGCAGCCAGGCTGGTCGGTACAGGGAGTTCTACCAATGCGATATAGACGTAATTGGCAGTAACAGCGTGCTATATGACGCAGAAATGCCAGCGGTAATATCTAGTGTGTTCCGCAAGCTCAACATCGGTAGTTTTACGATCCGCATTAATAACCGCAAGATCCTGCAAGGTTACCTGGAGAGCATTGGCGCGCACCATATTTCGGCAGAAGTATTACGTGTAATCGATAAGCTCGAAAAGATTGGCGAAGCAGCAGTTGTGTCGGAGCTAGCTAAGCTTGGCGTTGAAGACCAGGTAGCCAAGAAGCTCTTGGCGTTCTTGGGCACCGCAGGCAGTGTGGATGAAGTGCTAGAGCAGCTCGAGCAAGTAGATACGCAGAATACCCGCTACACAGCTGGGCTAGAGGAGCTTAAGGGTGTGATTGCTGCTATGCGCCGCCTCGGTGTGCCAGATGAGGACTACGTGATTGATTTAAAGATCGCCCGCGGCTTGGACTACTATACGGGTACTGTGTACGAGACGAGCCTCGATGACTTTCCTGGCGTGGGCAGCGTGTGCTCAGGCGGTCGGTACGATGACTTGGCTAGTTTCTATACGAAGAGCAAGTTGCCTGGAGTAGGCGTTTCCATTGGCCTCACGAGGCTGTTCATGCAGCTCAAGGAAATTGGCATTGTATCTTCTGGCGCTAGAACGCTCAGTAAAGCTGTGGTATTGTCGCTTTCCACTGAAGCAGCGGCACGAGCGCTCGAAGTTGCAACCGAATTACGTAACGCCGGTATCGCAGTCGAAGCCTACATGGAGCAGTCGCAGCCAAGCAAGATGATGCGCTATGTGGATCGACTTGGTGTGCCATATGCCATCGTGATCGGCGAAGACGAGCTGGCAAGTGGGCAAGTAGTGCTCAAGAACATGGAAACTGGCGAGCAGCCCGTCATGGGCGTCCAAGAAGTCATCAAGCGCCTTAGTGCTGACAGCTAGCCTCGAATCTGCTATAATATTGAGCGAAAGATACGCGCCACATTGTGTGTCAATGTAGGCGCATTTATTTTGCTCAAATCTAACATAATCACTCAGAAAGGCACCATATGGAAGCTGCTCAAAAAACAGAGAATATTCGTAACATCGCAATTATTGCCCACGTAGACCATGGTAAAACTACCCTAGTAGACGGATTGCTCAAACAGTCTAAGACATTCCGTGAAAACCAAGCCGAAATGGCTCAGGACCTCATTATGGACAGTGGCGACCAGGAAAAAGAACGAGGCATTACCATTACCGCCAAAGTAACTGCCGTACAACACGGTGACTACCGTGTAAACATTATTGATACTCCGGGGCACGCTGATTTTTCTGGCGAAGTTGAGCGTACGCTCAACATGGCCGATGGCTGTTTGCTGATTGTGGATGCACAGGAAGGCCCAATGCCGCAGACCAAGTTTGTACTTACTAAAGCACTTGCTGGCGGTCTTAAGCCAATTGTTGTTATTAACAAGATTGATAAGCCAGGCAGTCGAATCGCCGAAGTAGAAGAAGAGCTGGCCGATCTGTTCCTAGAGCTCGCCGTGCACGAAGATCAGCTTCATTATCCTGTCTACTACGCAATTGGACGCGAAGGAAAAGCCTGGAAGGACGCGCCAAGTGACCCGAGTGCAGGAGGGGACCTAGAATGCATCTTCGACGCAATTATTAGTGACGTACCTGCTCCAGACGTAGAGCTCGATGCGCCATTCCAGATGCTCGTAACAGCCTTAGCCCACGATACCTATAAGGGCAAGTACGCTGTTGGTCGCATTAACCGCGGATCTGTGAAGCCAGGAGACACCGTTGCGCTTTGCCAAAAAGACGGCAAAATCTCCAAGGCACGCGTGGAAGCAGTATTCATGAGCCACGGAGTCAGTAAGTTTGAAGTCCCTGGTGGAATCGCTGGCGACATCGTACAGCTCACGGGAATTAGCGCTGTGCAGATTGGCGAAACAATCGCTGACGCCGAAAAGCCAGAGGCACTGCCGGTACTCGAAGTAGAAGCACCAACACTCAAGATCTACATTGGTCCAAACACAAGTCCACTTAAGGGCCTAGAGGGTGAGTTTACAACCAGTCGACAGATAGATGAGCGCCTACACAAAGAGCTTGAAACAAACATCGGTTTGCGTGTTGAAGACGGTGGACTTGGGTTCTTGGTCTCTGGCCGTGGCGAGCTCCACCTAAGTGTATTAATTGAAACGCTTCGCCGAGAAGGCTTCGAGCTCGAGGTAGGTCGACCACAGGTTGTGACCAAGGAAGAAGACGGCAAGACCATGGAGCCACTCGAAGAGCTGATTATTGAAGTCCCCGCCGAGCATGTAGGTGCGGTACAGATGGAACTTGGCGCTCGTCGCGCGACGCTTAAGGAGCAGTTTGCGAGCCCTAAAGGTGTTACGAAACTTGTTTATGAATTGCCAACTCGCGTTTTGCTTGGTTTGCGTAACATTCTACTTACCAACACAAAAGGTACCGTGATTATGAACAGCCTCATGATTGGCTACCAGCCACTAGGCCCTGCTATGCAGCAGCTTCGTAGTGGCGTGCTCATTGCTTTCGAGGCCGGTACTACAACTCCATATGCCCTTCAGACTGTCGAGCAACGCGGCACCTGTTTTGTTGGACCAGGGGAGAAGGTGTATGCCGGGCAGATTATTGGCCTGAACGCTCGTTCTGACGACATGGAAATCAATGTATGTAAGGAAAAGCACCTTACCAACATGCGCTCAAGCTCGAGTGATGGCGTGGTGCAGTTAACTCCGCCAGTCGTCTTCAGCTTAGAAGAATGCATCGACTTCATCGAAAACGACGAGCTTCTAGAGGTCACACCAAAGAGCCTTCGACTCCGTAAGCGTGAGTTGGACCACAACATGCGCAAGCGACAGAATCAGAAGCGCTAAGAACTACTAAAGGAGCCCACTGAGGCTCCTTTTGCTATACTACTAAATATGAAAGCCCTAACCCTCATTGCTCAAGCAGAGCAGCATTATGCCCCAGAGCAAATCACGCGCCTCAAAGCCGCTGTGGAACTTGCTACGGATGCCCACGCGAGCCAAAAGCGCAAAAGCGGCGAGCCATACATTACCCATCCGCTGCACGTCGCATCATTATTGATCGACTGGAAGCTTGATATCGATTCTGTGATTGCAGGTGTTCTGCACGACACAGTCGAAGACACCAAGGCTACCCTGGAGGACATTGAATCCAGGTTTGGTGAGGATGTCGCCTTTTTGGTCGACGGAGTCACAAAGGTTGGTAAGGTGCGGAGCGGCATGCGTAGCATGGAGCAATATCGCCCTGAAACGCGCGAGAATCTGAGCAAACTGCTCATCGCTGTGGGCCAAGATTTGAGGGTGGTTATCATTAAGCTGGCCGATCGCCTACACAATCTACAAACACTTCGTTACTTGAGCGAGGAAAAGCAGCGCAAGATAGCGCGTGAATCACTCGATGTATTTGCTCCACTTGCCGACAGGATGGGGATGGGCAGGCTCAGGGTGCAGATCGAAGAGCTCGCGTTCTCGTATTTGGAACCCGCTGCGTATAAGGACCTTCAGACGGTCATAAAGAAGCGGGTGCGTCAGGCCCATAAGAACCTGGAGAATGTACGAATGAACGTGGAGAAGGTATTTAGGCAAGCCGGTCTGCACGCTCGGCTCGAAGGTCGGATTAAGAGCGTGTATTCGTTGCATAAGAAGCTTAAAAAAGTTGAAGGCAACTTCGAGGACATATATGACCTGATTGCCCTGCGTGTATTGGTGGATGACGTCGAGGGTTGTTATCGCGCACTCGGCTTGCTTCATAGTCTATATCAACCGCTTCCAACTCGAATTAAGGACTATATTTCCGTGCCAAAGCCGAATGGCTACCAGTCGCTTCATACAACGGTGCTGACGCCCGAGGGACAGGTGGTTGAATTCCAGATTCGAACCGAGGAGATGCACATTCATGCCGAGCGCGGCTTGGCCGCAAGCTTCCATTATAACGAGCAGAAGTTGGCCAAAAACTATGCCCGCGGCGAGGCAGCGCGCGTGCCACGCAACATGCAATGGGTAATAACCCTCCAAGAGGCTATTAGCTCACTCGAGGGCGGCAGCTCGGCTTATGAGCGGCTCAAGGTTGATTTATTTGCGGATAGGATATTCACCTACTCACCAAAGGGGGACATTTATGACCTGCCAGAAGGCGCTACCGCGCTTGATTTTGCCTTTGCTGTTCACTCAGACATTGGCTTGCAGGCCCATACTATACGCGTAAACCACAGAATTGCCACCTTCGACAAGGTTCTCCACAACGGTGATATCGTAGAGGTCGTAACTCAAAAAAGAGCTCACCCAAGCCTGGAGTGGGTGAGCTTCTTAAGGACCGACAAGGCGCGCAATAAAGTGCGGGCCCACCTGCATAATAAATAGTTATTTAAGAACTGGCTTGGGGCATTGCTGAGCCTGGAGTTCAGAGCTTGCTGACGGATTTGCTTGGGTGAGGCTATTAATGCAGTCCTTGTAGTCTGTGTAGGTCTCTTTAAAGTCATTCGGCGCTAAGAATACTAGCGTAATAAAGAGCGCCACTACAACAAGCGCCGCCTGCGTAATTAGGCAGATATAGGCGATCGTTTTGTAGTCGTGCTTGGTTTTCTTTTTAGACATAGGCTTGTGTCTTGATTATAATACTCTTATGGTCAAAAAGAAAAAGTCACAAGCAAGCCTTCGTGCTATGGAGGGTCGCGTAATTGATAAGATGATGGGCATGGTCTCGATCGTGGGGCCGGTGAGTGCTTCACCGCAAGTGGTCGAAATCTTTACCAAGCAAAGTGCCCAGGGAGTATCCTTGCTATCTTGGGTGATGTACCTGATGCTTGGAGTGGTTTCATTGTCATATGGGCTTTTTCATAAACTCAAGCCAATTGTGGTGAGCCAGATATTGTGGACCGTTATGGATCTTGTAGTGATTGCGGGCATCCTGATGTATAGCAGGGGTGTCGTGCCGAACCTTTCTTTTGACACGCTTGTACTGCTGAATAATCTAGGCAAAGCTTTAATTATAGTGAGCTTTGCTTGTGGTGCTATGGCGATATTCTTCTTCATGAAAGCTCGTCAATTAAAACAAGCATAGCCGCCAAAAAACACTTGCATACACTACCCATGGTGGTATGATTAGTATCATAAGCACTATAAACAAAAGGAGGACGTGGAGGGTGAGCGAACTAACAAATGCCGTAGATCAGCAGGAAGCCGTAAAGGTTGAGACGGTCGAGCAAGATCAAGATGACTTTTTAGCGGGCGTACAGGCTGCAGATGCTGAAAGTTTCAACGTCTGCGTTTCTTGCGACTAGCTAGGAAATAGGCCAAAACAAATACCCCCGAGGAAATTCCAAGGGGGTATTTGCGTGCAGGTCAGCTTAGAGTAAGCCAAGCTTACGAGCGCAGGCAGGCCATGGGCTCCAGCCACGAGCGGCTTGGGTTTCACGCGCCTTAGCGTCCTGAACTTCAGGAGGGGCTAGGTGTGGATACGCATAGCCACCGTAGTTGGCCCAAGTACCTAGGTTGTACTGGTAGGCACCGTAGTAACCGTTACCCGAGTTTCGGGTATAGTCACCACCGGCTTCACACAGGCGCATTTGCTCCCAAACGTCACCAGTAGCTACACCGATTTTTCGGTTCGACTGGTTGTCTATCTGGGCACTTGCAACGGTGATCTGCACCGCCTTTGCAGCAGCGGCAGCCTTTGCTTCGGCCTCTGCCTTAGCAGCTTGAGCAGCCTTGATAGGGGCCATGACCTCTTGATCGAAGTCAGGCTTCAGGGCAACAAGCTCTACTGCCTGAGGTGAGTTTGTGTTGATATTTAGATTGTAAGTTACTTTTGGGCTACTTACGGCCTTGGCGGCAGCTTCGGCTGTAGCGGTGGCGGGAATTTGTAGCGGGTTGGCCACCTGGGTTGCAAATAATACGGCGACTATAAGCGATTGGATGTGTTTATACATGTGTATCTACGTGTAGATACCCTCCTAAACTACGTCCTTTTCCTAGTTAATGCTCTGCTCGGATTCCGAGCGGTCGCGCACTTGGCTTAGAAACAAAAACGACCGTATTAAGGTAATTCCTAACAGGTCGAAGCGCATCTAAAATCAAGTGAACGGAGCTATATTAGCATACCGTAAGCACTTTGTCAAGCACTTTAAAGCACTTTCTGGCACCAAAATAATAGCTAATTTTTAGTAAAAAAATATGCCACCTTCAAGGTGAAAGTGGCGAGCGCGGTCCCTGGGAGCGGGTGCAGTGCTCCCAGGGACCCGCCAAGATCCGACTTCCCCTGCAGTCGGAGCCAGAATTTAGATCTTGGGCTGAGGACCCGGAGAAGAGACGCGGCCTTTGGCCCATCAACGCTGGTAAGGCGCCATGGATGGGTGGGGTCTATTCTCCGGGCCGACAGCGCCCCCTGTACGGTGCGGCCGGACGAGCGCCGGCACATGGTTCGGGGTGGTTTGAGCAGTTGTCACCGACTTCTTGAGTCCGATTGGGTAGTTTCGGTACGAGACCGGCCCCCTCGGGCTTTTGTGGAGAAGATCGTGAAGCTGAACTTGCCACGCCGAATTGCTTTTATTCTACTCCGCTTGCGCTTTGTGTCAACGCTTTTTTTGAGCCTACCTGACTGATATACTAAGTGAATGCGAGACATCTTTAAAATTATTCGTTACTCATGGAAATTATGGCGTTATTACCTAGCAATTGCCTTGATGGTAGTTGTCGTGGCGCTCCTGGGCCTTGCCTCACCATTCTTGGTCAAGATGATCGTCGATGGCTTGGTGGCCAACAGTGCCGGTGGCAGCTATGAAATCGGCTACTTCATTGTAATTATCTGCCTTATTTTACTCAGCGACGTGGCAGGAACGTTGATTTCAAACATTAATGGCTATCTGGGGGACATGATGTCTGTTAAGCTCAACACTCTCCTGAGCCAACGCTACTATGACCACCTGATGTCGCTCCCTATTGAGTATTATGATAACGAGATTACCGGCAAGATCACTGCTCGGCTTGAGCGAACAATTGGGACAATCAGTGAGCTCATGAAGACCATGGCGAATAACTTTGCCCAGTTCTTCTTGACCACCATTATTACACTAGGGTTAATAAGCTACTATTCATGGCCTGTGGCAGTTCTTTTGGCCATAATCTTCCCTGCCTACATATACATAACACAGCTTTCAAGTAGGCATTGGCAAAAGGTTCAGATGGGGATCAACCAAGACCTAGACGTTGCTAATGGGCGATTCGTCGAATCAGTTGGGCAGATCCGTGTGGTTAAATCCTTTGTGACCGATGCGCTAGAGTCTGCTTTTTATCGTGGTAAGCGCAAATCTATCGAAGGGCAGACTAAGACGCAGTCGATAGTTTGGCACAAGTATGATGTAGCCCGGCGTTTTGTGCTGAATATAGTTTTTGCATTGATCTACGGCTATATTACCTGGCAGGCATTCAAGGGCCAGATTACGCTTGGTGAGTTTACCTTACTTCTTCAGCTAGTTTCACAGGCCCAGATGCCACTCTTCGGCTCATCATTTATAGTTGATGCCCTGCAGCAAGCCAAGGCCGGGAGTAAGGATTACTTTGAGGTTATGGGGCTGACGCCAAGTATTAGCGATAAAGCTGGGGCTAAGCCGCTCAAAGTACGCAAGGGCGAGATCACCTACCAGGCAATATCGTTTGGTTACACTGGCGGCAAACAGGTGCTTAATGGCATTAGCTTCGACATTGGGCCAGGCCAAAAGATTGCGCTTGTCGGCCAGAGCGGTGAAGGCAAGAGTACTATTGCCAACCTTATGTTGCGCTTCTATGAGCTTGAGAGCGGTAGGGTAATGATTGACGGTAAAGACATCACAGAAGTAACACAATCGAGCTTGCGTAAGAACATCGGCGTGGTATTCCAGGAGCCGGCACTATTTTCGGGCACAGTCGGGGAGAATATTGCCTATGGTAGCGGTAAAGTGTCAAGGCAGAAGTTGGAGGCTGCAGCGAAGGCAGCCAACGCACTTGGCTTTATTCAGAAGTTAGACAAAGGCTTTGATACCCAGATAGGTGAACGAGGCGTAAAGCTCTCGGGCGGACAGAAGCAGCGCATTGCCATAGCGCGGGCTATCCTTAAGGATGCGCCGATCTTAATCCTCGACGAGGCTACCAGCTCTCTTGATAGCAAGGCGGAGCGGGAAGTGCAGACGGCGCTTGAACGCCTCATGAAGGGCCGCACTACGATGATTATCGCTCACCGCCTAAGTACCATCGCGAGCGTGGATGTGGTAATCGGTATTCAAGACGGCAAGATTATCGAGATGGGTCCACCGGCAAAACTCGCCAAGGGTAATGGAATTTATGCCGAGTTACTCAGCCTACAGTCGGGCATAGTTACGAAGGCCACGAAGGCTAAGCTTAAACAGTTCGAGATCGTTAAGTAGCTTCGGCTACGTAGGGTGTTTGAATCTCGTTAGGTTCACCAAGCATAAGTATTATTAAGGAGGGCTCCGAAAGGACTCTTTTGTGCTAACATTATTCTATGAGCGAGCCGATACCCAAACCTGGACTACGAACAGAAGACATCACGGAAGTTTCTTCAGTAGCCAAGACGAGCGAACCAGGCCAATTTGATAAAGGAAAGCCAGTTCACCCAGAGTATGCACAACAGCTATATGAGAGCCTTATCGGCACCCTTGAACAGGCGGGTATAGACCCTGAAGATGTCGTAGTAAGCGGCTATCATGGCGACGGCGAGAAGCCGTTTACTGGCACTGACCCGCAATGGCGGGCAGACATAGAACAAAGTATAGCCGACCACCGAGACATGATTGAAGAAATCAGAAAGGCTGGTTGGCCTGAAGCGGACGATTTGATTAAAAACCAAGAGGCACTTATCCGTTCAGAGCAAAGGTTGCTAGATAGGCCCAATGCGACTGAGTATTTTCTAGCGCCAGTCGATTCGCTTGTACGTGACGGTAGAATATCTAATAATCCTATCGACTATGCTGGAGTCGCAGGCGGCATAGGTGTATACGCCAGGACGAAGCTTTATGAGATTGACTCCAGCCTAGATATAAATGGGCTCAATGACTGGAGTGTTGTGGCCACACCAGAAGAGCTACAGTCAGCTCAAGTGTTACTTTTCAGGCCTCGATACACTCCAGCAAGTGGCTCGCCTTCCTGGCCATATGCGCGCCCAATAATACTCCTAAAGAAGCCTTAGTTATTGACTATTGTGCTTAAGTATGCTATTATGATGTTCCTTTCTCCTCTCGGGAAGATAGTCTAAGCAAGGCCGCGTCCTTACCTTAGGTTGTCTCCCCGGACGGGGAGAAAGATAGGTACTGGTCAAATGGACCGAGTTTTGGGAATGTTGCTCGGCGGAGGGCTGCCCGGTGTGCTCATCACGGTCGGAGGTACGGCCGAGCTCCCGCTCGACTGCCTCTCCCCGGAGATGCTCCGGTTCGAGGCTGAGATGTCCCGAGTCAGGGCTGAGAGCATGACCCGTGAAGCAGCCATCGAGCTCTCGCGTGCCGTCGAGTGCGACACCATGCGGGCCCTTCGCGAGAAGCAGCTCAAGTGGCAGGACGAGCACCCCGACTGGGTGCCGGATGAGGACGACGTTGCCTACCTGGCGTACGTGGATGAGGAATACGCCGCGGCCGAGGCCGCTCGCGAGCACAGCTACGAGCTGACGGTCGAGCTCCGGACCTTCCTGGAGGGCGAGCAGCAGCGGTTGCGCGACGAGTTCACCAACAAGGAGCCGGCACCCGCCGACGCCTGACCCAACCATGTCCTGCGCGCATAGCAATACTGCGCAGCGTTGCTAGAACGACACTCTGGCAGGCAGGAGCTTCCGAGCTCCTGCCATCCCCCAAGTTCACAACTGCGGTTGTGGGTTTAGGTGATACCACACCACCATCTCACTCAGCAAGGTGTTCCAATTCGATATCGCATGGTTCACCAAGCATAAGTATTATCAACGAAGACTCCGAAAGGGGTCTTCTTGTTTATATAATATAAATAGGCATAATTCTTACTGTTCAGTTACCTAGTTGCTAGCATGAGAGGAAGTTGAATAGATGGGCCGTACATCCACACTCTACCGCGCAAAGATGGCCAAACGATGGGTTCGAATATACATCGCACTAACGACCGTGCTCCTTGCACTCCTCATGGCGCTCGCATACTTGTCGCTGAGGTACGGAGACTCATTGTATAAAGATGAGCACCACTTCAGGGACTTGCTTCTCGTTGATATTGGAGCTTTCGGCCTGATGGTCTTTGCCAGGCTCCGTGCTGAGTATTTGCTCTACCGGCTAAGAAAGGCGTAGTGCGTTGGACTATAGGGGTGAAGAGGCAACAGGGCCCACCCCAGAGCGACTTGAGAAATATCTCGAGTCGCTCCTTACATTTACGTTGAATTTGTATTGCTGTTGCCGCACTCTATTGGATATAATGATTAGCATAAGCTTTTATTAATAAGCTCAAAAGTGAGGGTGATATCGCTAAGAAATTAGCACATAAAGCAGCCGGTACGATGCGACGCGCAGCAGAGCGTGGTCGTGCTGTGTTGGTGAATGTAAAAATCCCACATCACGCCAAGAAGGCTAGCGTAGTCGTGGCTATGCACGCTCGCAGGGCGCACAGCGCAACGCTCGGTAAGGCGCACGGGCATTTGAGCGCAAAGGTTCCTGCATATGCCAACTGGCATGGCTGGAAGCACCATAAACATGTTCATCATGGTGTAGTAGCCGCTGTATTGGTTGCAGCTACCCTCAACATCATGCTCTACCGATCGGCCTTTGCCCTATCCGACATTACGCAGCTTTGGGATTTCAGTAGTCAGTCGGACTATACGTTATCTGATGCAAACGCCCTAGAATACAACGGCAATAGCGTGCGGCTGAAGGCCCAGAACTACACGAGCGATGCGAACACAATGGCGCTGTATCACCTGGATGAGGGCACGGGCTCGAGCCTAGCCGATAGCTCAAGCAACAATAATACGATAAGTTTGGCGAATACAATTTGGGGAAGCGGTAATCTGAACGATGCACTGGCATTTAACAGCACTACATCTACAGCGTCGGCGGCAGACTCTAGTTCACTCTCATTGAGCCAGTCGAATACGCTGGAAGGGTGGACTAAATTCGGTAGTAGTTTTAGTGCAAACTCGCAGTCTGCAGATCAGCCAATTATTGACAAGGGCAGCTACAAGCTATATTACGACCGTGAAACTGGTAAGCCTACGTACGAGCTCGAGAATGGCGCCTCAACAACCTGGACCAAACAAGCTGGGGACCAGGTTAATAATAGCTGGGGTATTGGGCCTAGTTCTGCCAAGTCATCTGTCGTTGTAGGGTCAAATATGTACGTTGGCACATCCTCACCTACCCAAGTCTGGCAGTATAATGGAACTACTTGGGCCAAGATTGGGGGAGACTCAGTGAACTCAAGCTGGCTAGCTTCGACCTACGAGGAGGTGTCATCGCTTGCCACAGACGGTACGAATCTGTATGCAGGTTTAGGAACTGGTGCGGGTGATGCCGAAGTCTGGAGATATAATGGATCAAGCTGGACAAAAATTGGCGGCGATGCAATTAACACTAGTTGGGCGGTAAATACCTACGAGTACGTCCATAGCCTGAGTTTTTATGGCGGGAATCTCTATGCTGGGCTGGGTTTTAGCACGAATGAGGCGGAGGTGTGGAGGTGGAACGGATCCAGCTGGAGTCAGATTGGCGGCGACGGTTTAAACTCCGGCTGGACTGGTTCGCAGCAGGTTAAGACGCTTACTAATGACGGGACAAATCTTTACGCCGGCATCTCCATCGTAGGAAGCGCTGGCGGCGCGGATGTGTGGAGGTGGAACGGATCTAGCTGGAGTCAGATTGGCGGCGACGGATTTAATAGCGGCTGGGCGGCATCAACTTTTAATGAAGTGATGAGTATGTTCTATCAAGGCGGCAGTTTGTATGCAGGCCTAGGGACGTCCACGGCCGGAACGTTCCATGCAGAAGTATGGAGATACACTGGCAGCACATGGACAAAGCTTGCAGCAAGCGGCATTGGCTTTACCGCCAGCGCCTACGAGGGGGTTGCGAGCCTGTCGGGAGACGGCACCAATATATATGCTGGCTTGAGTTTGAGCCAAGGGGACGCTGACGTATGGAGGTATAACGGAAGTACTTGGACGCAGATTGGCGGCGACGGGCTAAATTCCGGCTGGACGCTTGGCTATTACAACTTCACGATGGCTTGGTATAACTCTAAGCTCTATGTCGATGCCACCCAGGCTTCTACTGGGGACGTGTTCTTTTCCTGGAACGGTACAGCTTGGTCGCGTGAGGGTGGCCAGAACTTTAATGGCAGCTGGGGCTGTTACAATATCAGCTCCGTTCGGGCGATGACCACTTCTAATGGCAAGTTATATGCTGGACTTGGTACGAACTCAAATTGCCCATCTGTGTATGAGTTTGATGGTTCGTCATGGAGGCTGATTGGTGCTCCCGGGCTAAATTCTGGCTGGGGGACGAGTGGATACTCAACTGTTTCGAGCATGACATCCATGGGTGGTGAGCTGTATGTAGGCCTAACGGGAAGTCAAAACTCTGACGGCGAGGTTTGGAAGTGGAACGGCTCTACTTGGTCCCAAGTTGGTGGTGATGGGCTCAACTCAGGCTGGAATTCGGTGTACCTTGCTGTGAGCTCCTTGGTCGCTAAAGACGGAGTTCTGTATGCGGGGGTTGGCTCCACCGGTAACAACGGCGAGGTTTGGAGGCTGCAATCGGGGTCCTGGTCTAGAATTGGCGGGGCGGGGCTTAATGGAAGCTGGAACAATACGTATCGCTACATAAGTGCCCTCGGTATCTATAAGGGGGATATAGTTGCAGGCGGAACAGGAAGTTTGGCAGGCTCCAATGACGTTTGGAAATGGAATGGTTCCTCGTGGACTCAAATAGGTGGGGATAGTACGAACTCAAGCTGGAATTTTTCCGTTATTGGTAATGGCCTTGTTAGCGCGTTAGTTTCGCACGGCGGTAAGCTTTATGCGTCAATTGGCTCACTGACGGTCGGTGATGCTTCGGTGTGGGAGTACAATGGATCCTCCTGGACGAAAGCGGGGGGCGACTTAGTTAACGGCAGCTGGTCGGCCAACACCTATGATGCGGCTTTGAGTCTGTCGTCTTATAACGGTAGCCTATATGCTGGACTCGGTTCCCTTGCGGGTAATGGGGAGGTTTGGAAATACTCAGGTTCGTCATGGACTCAAATGGGGGGCGACGGCCTGAACTCTGGCTGGGCAAACACCATTGAGGCCACGAGGGCTCTCCAAGTGTATAAAGGCAAATTATATGCTGGGCTGGGGGACAGCCAGAATGCCGATGCGCTTGTATATTCGTATGGGAATAATGGCTATTTGCAGGCGGGTACTAATACTTTCGATACGGGCTGGCACCACCTTGTCGCAACGTACGATGGCGCCACAATGAGATTATATGTTGATGGTGTGCTCGATGGCGCTGCGAGCGCGGCACTTTCAATACCCGACACCTCGACAAATCTACTGGTTGGTCAAAACTATGGTGCGAGCGGCAGCGGCCAGGGCCAATCCGTCCTCAATGGTAGTCTGGACGAAGTGCGCATAAGTAATATTGTAAGGCCTAACTTTACGACAACTCCCTATACTACAAATCGCGTCGGAGTGCGTTTGGCACAGCCAGCATACACCAGCGGGATTGCTACCTGGGATGGGCTTGCGAGTAGTTTTAGCGCTGACGGGGGTAGTGTTTTGTTCCGTTTGTCTATCGATGGCGGGCTGAGCTGGAAGTACTGGAATAGCAGTGCGTGGCAGACATCCTCCGGGCTTGACCAGGCGAGTACGATAACAGACGTTAATACGAATATCCCATCGCTAGAGGTTGGTTCAGGCGGAATAATGTGGCAGGCAGTCTTGCAGGGGGATGGCAATCAACGGCCGTCTATAAGTTCCGCTACGTTGACCGCTACGGCAGATAGCACAGCGCCTAATCAAAATGCGGCCAATACGATTATGAAGAAGTCCCCTAGCGGTGATAACGTCGCAGAAAACGGCTGGACGAACGCTGCTACCCCTTACTTTAGCTGGGATGCAGCGGTCGATACTCAGTCTCCAATTGCAGCTTACTGTCTGTACCTTGGTCAGTCTGACACCGAAGACCCCCTGACGGCCAAAGGGTTACTTGGTGCGAGCCCGATTGACTTAAGCAGTACGTGCCCATTTGCAGTCCCAGTTTCGAACATCGATCTCGCCACAGAGGGCCTCATGGCAAATCCGCTTACGGGTTCTTCATCCCCCTATTACTTGAATATAAAGGCTGTGGATGGCGCAGGTAATGTTGTGCCTGCAAGCGAGCAGTTTAGCTTTCGCTATGACGGAACAGCTCCTTCGAATCCACTCTTCGTCTCCACGCCTTCGCAGTTTGTATCCAACAAGCAGGTAGCGATAACATGGCCAACGGCGAGCGGAGATGCCGCCGCCGATTCGCAGTCGGGCGTGGTTGGCCTCCAGTACCGTATTGGCGCCGGAGGGACTTGGTATGGCGACGATCATTCCGGGTCGCAGGCTAGTGATGATTTGCTGGCGAACGACGGTAGCTATCAAACGATTGACCCGACCGATTTTGACGCCTTGCAAGACGGCAACAATACCATCTATTTCCGCACCTGGGACGCAGCGGGGAACGTGTCGAGCGCGTACGTTACTGGCGTGATAAAGATCAATACCTCTTCTCCTTCGGTGCCACAGAACCTTACGGCGACGCCGTCCACTAATACCATCAACAGCTTTGCATTTGACTGGTTGGCACCGGCAAGCTTTGGTGGTTCCGCGGCTAATCTAACATATTGCTATACCATCAATACACTGCCGTCGGTTAATACTTGTAGCTACACGGCCGCTGGTGTGACTAACCTGATATCTGGGGCCTATGCAACACAGCCTGGCGCAAATACAGTTTATGTAGTCGCGAAGGACGAAGCAGGCAACATTAATTACGCTACGTATGCATCCGCGACCTTTACAGCGAATACAGCCGCGCCTGGCTTGCCATTGAATACCGACATTGCAGACATTAGCGTTAAGGCAACCTCCAACTGGAAGCTTGCGATTTCTTGGGAAGAGCCAACGGAAGTGGGGGCTGGCGTTGCTCAGTATCGGGTACTCAGATCAGTGAACGATATAACGTATAGCCAGGTAGCAAGCACCTCCGGCACAAGCTACGTGGATACAGGTCTTGATCCAATTCAGTACTACTACAAGGTGCAAGCCTGCGACTCGGCTAACAACTGCGGTGCTTTAACACTCAAAGTCGATGAAAAACCGACTGGTAAGTTTACGTCTGCGGCGGCATTGGTTTCTGAACCCGTAGTAAGTGACTTGAGTACACGACGAGCCACAATTAGCTGGTCAACCGATCGTAACAGTGATAGCAGAATTCAGTTTGGCAAAAGCACCGGGAATTACTTTGCAACCGAAGTGGCTAGCTCCGAACAGACAACGAGCCACAGCATAACAATCAACAACCTGACGTCAGGCACAACGTACTACGCTCGTGCGCGCTGGACAGACGAGGACGGGAACCTTGGTTCGTCTGATGAGTTTGTCTTTAGTACGACTCCTGCCCCGACGATTAAGGAGGTGAACAATAAGCAAGTTGGCTTGGGCACCGCAACGATACAGTTCACGTCAAAAGAGGCTACGCGGGTTAAGGTACTTTATGGCAAATCAGAAAGCTTTGGTGGTAGCCAGGAGGTCAATACTGCCGTGCAAGAGTCTACGTACACTACAGTCCTCTCGAATTTAGAGGACGGGACCAAGTATTACTACAAGCTCAATACCTACGACAGTGAAGACAATGAGTATGAGGGTAACGTCTATTCGCTCACAACTCCTGCTCGACCCCGTATTAGTAACCTGCGGTTTGAGCCAGTAGAGGGTGAGCCAACAAGCACCCAGCGGGTGACTTGGAGCACGAATGTGCCCGCCACGACAGAGGTGAGTTATGGTGCGCAGGGTCAGGCGCCGTTAGAGCGATTGGACAGTCAACTAACCACCGACCACAGCATTGTGATTGAGGGCCTGGCCGACGACAGCATATATTCACTTGTCGCTCGATCGCGCGACGGCCAGGGGAACGCCGCTGTGAGTGAGACGCAAACATTCCGTACTGCTCTGGACACTCGCCCGCCGAAGGTGAGTAGTGTGGTAGTTAAAAGTGCAGTTCGCGGTAGCGGGGCTGATGCGCGCGGACAGGTAATTGTGAGCTGGCAGACTGACGAGCCAGCAACAAGCCAGGTGGCATTTAGTCAGGGATCTCTCGGGACGGAGCTTGCTTCAAGAACTGCCGAGGACGCCAAGCTCGTTACTGATCACCTGGTAATCGTATCCGACCTAACCCCGTCGAAGGTGTATCAGGTTCAGGCATTATCGAAAGACCGCAGTAGCAATCAGGCAAAGTCGCTTGATCAGACGACGATAGTAGGTAAGGCCCCGGCGAGTATATTCGATATCGTATTTAAAACACTACAAAGCATATTTAGCTTTGTTAAGTAAGGAAAAGATTATGCAGTATCTTATAGAATTCAAAAACGTAGAAAAGAGCTTCGAAGTTGAAGACCGTCAGGTTCCGATATTGCATGACATCAACTTGGCGATTAAACCAAATTCCTTTGTTATCGTGTATGGGCCTTCGGGCAGTGGTAAGAGTACGCTGCTAAACATCATGATGGGGCTAGAACCTCCCACTAAGGGATCCGTGCGCATCGATGGGCAAGAGATTTATAACGAATCAGCTCGCTCCAGGGCGCTCTATAGATCTAAGAATCTCGGCGCTATTTACCAGTCCATGTACTGGATAAAAAGTCTTTCAGTAATTCAAAACGTGGCATTACCACTGATGCTCGCTGGTCAGACCCGGGCGCAGGCGCAAGCTACCGCCATGCAAAAGCTAAAGCTGGTAGGTATGGACAAGTTTGCCCGGTACGCGCCTACGTTGCTCTCGGGCGGTCAGCAGCAAAGGGTGGCCATGGCCCGTGCCCTTGTTTCTGAACCGTCAATCTTGGTGGCGGATGAGCCAACTGGAAACCTCGATAGCAAGACTGGCGATGCTGCAATGCAGTTGCTGTGTGATTATCACAAGAAAAGTGGTTGCACTGTTATTCTTGTTACTCACAACCTAGAGTACCTGGCGATAAGTAGGGAGCGGTACTATATGCAGGATGGTAACTTAAGTTTAGACAAAGATGTTCGCACCGAGCACGTTAGCAGGCTCGTAAGTCAAATGCGCCATAGGCTTGATACGGGTGGTGTTGGGTCGAAAAGGAGCATGCAGTAATGTGGAGTAGGGTTAAGCGAGTGCTGCCAAGCAAGAAAGCGGAAAAGGGCCAACCGCGCCTAAGTTTTCTTATATCTATGGCTTTGAGTAACTTGCGCTTCAAAAAACTCCGTACTTCGCTGACCGTTACCGGGGTGGTCATTGGTATCGGATCTATTGTGTTCTTGGTGTCTCTCGGTATGGGCTTGCAGAACTTAGTTACCAAGCGGGTTGTTAGTTCGGATTCGGTACGAACAATCGAGGTCACATCTCCTGACCCAGCACTCGTTAAGCTTAACGACAGAGCAGTAGAGCGGTTTAGGAATTTTGGCTCGTTTTTAAACATCACAAAGGTCTATTCCTTCCCAGGGAAAATCAGCGCCGACGCTGCCCTTACAGACAGTGTGGTGTATGGCATCGACAGCGCATATGCCAAAGTCGTTCTGCCGCAAAGGGTTGCAGGTGATGTCGTAAAGGATCTGGGGCCGAATGAAGTAGTTATTGGGAACTCCTTATTGCAGCCACTCAATATTAGCTCTGCTCAAAAAGCGATAGGAAAGACTATCGAAGTGAGCATAGTTGTCCCAGATGTCCGGGACAAAACTAAGGCAGGCAGGACGGTAGTACAGAAGTTCGTCATTCGTGGAGTGGTGGAGAGTGGCGCTGGAACTGACGTGTACGTTGGGCAGAAGATATTCAAGGATCTTAGCCTCGGCGAGTATGAGCAGGTCAAGCTAGTTGTAAAGCAGCAAAGCGCAGCACCAGACATCCGCAAGCGTATCGAGGCACTCGGTTTTGCTACAGCGTCGCCAATAGATACACTGCAGCAAATTAACCAGCTCTTTACCTTCTTCAACTTTATCCTGGCGGGCTTTGGCAGTATTGGTATGCTGATCGCGGTACTAGGCATGCTTAACACGCTGACTATTTCTCTTCTGGAACGGACGCAAGAAATTGGCCTGATTGTGTCGCTCGGCGGGACAGAAACGGATATAAAGAAGCTGTTCGTGTCGGAATCATTGATCTTGTCGGTCGCTGGTGGTGTTTTAGGGATTTTGATGGCCTATGGTGGCGGTGGAGCGATTGATCTGGCTTTGAACGGTTTAGCTAAGCGTCAAGGTTTGACCGAAGAATTTAGTATATTCTCGCTACCCCTGACGCTAATCGTTGCAGTCGTGGTATTCATGGTAGTAGTTGGCTTGGCAGTCGTTTATGTGCCGGCACGCCGTGCGGCGCGTATCAATCCGATCATTGCTCTGCGCCGAGAGTAGTCCAAGGACCGTGCGGCTTCCGGCATATCATTGGTAATGGAATTTCCTTGCCCCCAACACTATAATAGGGGCATGAGGATCACATATTACGTTCACAGTATCACTGAAGACAACGAGCAGGGGCTAGCGACAGGATGGCTCGATGGGAGACTTTCCGAGGAGGGCCTTAAGCGGGCGGTAGATGTAGGTCTGCGGCTCGAGGGCAAAGAGCTAGATGCTGTATTCTGCTCAGACCTACAGCGTGCGATGGACTCTGCCGATCTTTTCTTTGGTGAGAAGTTTTCTCGATTTTTAGATTGGCGATTGCGAGAGTGCAACTATGGTTCACTCGACGGCACACCCGCAAAGGACTTTAAGAAAAACCGCGAGCATGAATATATAAAAGTCCCCTACCCTGATGGCGAAAGTTACCAAGATGTCGAAAAGCGAATGCAGCGGTTTCTAGAAGACGCCAAGGACCTCTACTCAGACGGACATATCGGTATTGTTGGACACCAGGCCACCCAGTTAGCCCTAGAAGTCATTACAAAGGAGGTCACATGGGGAGAAGCCTTTAGGGATGATTGGCGTAGAACGCAGTCCTGGCAGCTAGGCTGGGAATATACCTATTAGCCAGATTGTCTGATTGACCACAAGCCTCAAATCTGTTAGAATCATTCGGTAATAATTAATTCACACACCGACACATTCATCCTGTCACGCAAGTGATACGTCGGTGCAAGGCATAAGGAGAAATATGACCGAAAAAACAACTGCCGCGAAGGCAACTACAAAAACTGACCCAATTCTGCAAGAATTGCTTGAATCTGGTGCGCACTTTGGCCACCGCACAAGCCGATGGAACCCTAAAATGGGTGAATACATCTTCGGCGCCCGTGGCGGAGTTCATATTATTGACCTAACACTCACCGCAGAGGGCCTAAAGGCAGCCGTAGCTTTCGTAGAGTCAGTTACCCAGCAGGGCAAGCAGATCCTATTCGTAGGCACCAAGCGACAAGCTAAGGGTATTATCGAAGCAGCCGCTAAGGATTCGGGCATGCCATACGTAACTCAGCGCTGGTTGGGCGGAATGCTAACTAACTTGGAGACGATTAATACGCGTATTAATCGCCTTAAGCGACTTGAGGCTCAGCAGCTTGATGGCAGCTTGGAAACTTTGACCAAGAAAGAACGACTTGATATCAGTAATGAAATCGAGCACCTCAACAAGATCTTTGGTGGAATCCGCGAAATGCAAGGGTTGCCTGGCGCAATCTTTGTAATTGATATGCCACGAGAAGAAATCGCAATTAAAGAAGCTCGCAAACTAGGCATTCCGGTTATCGCGATTACCGACACCAATGCAGACCCCGACTTGGCTGACTATGTAATCCCGGCTAACGATGACGCTATTCGAGCTGTCAGCGTAATCACTGGTAAGATTTCTGCTGCTGCAAAGCAGGGCGGTGCTCTTTATGGGGCAAAGACCAAGCAAGAAGAAGTAAAGACAGAGGAGGAAGTTAGTGGCAGTTAGTATTGATGACATCAAAAGTCTACGCAAAATGACCGGAGCTGGCATGATGGATGCCAAGAAGGTCCTAGAAGAAGCCAATGGCGACATGGATAAGGCGATTGAGCTTATGCGAGTCAAAGGCATGGCAAAGGCCGACAAAAAGGCCGACCGAGCTACTGAAAACGGCTTGGTTGAGGCATACGTGCATAGCGGCAAGATCGGCGTACTCGTAGAGGTTGCTTGCGAAACCGACTTCGTTGCTCGCACCGAGGAGTTTAAGGGCTTTGTGCACGATCTGGCTATTCATATCGCCGCCAGCTCTCCGCTCTACCTTGACCGTGCTGCCGTACCTACCGAAGTAAGCGATAAAGAAGCTGAATTATTCACCAAAGAGGTTACTGCCAGCGGTAAGCCAGCTGAGCACGCGGTGAAAATCGTTGAAGGTAAGATGAATAAATATTACGCAGGCATCTGCTTAATGGAGCAGCCGTTCGTAAAGGATCCAGACCGTAGCATAGAAACCCTGCTTAAGGAGTTGATCGGTAAACTTGGCGAGAATATCGTGGTGCGTCGCTATGAGCGCATGGAATTAGGCGCCGAATAGTCTTATAATCATTATAGATGATGGATACAATACTTTCTGCCGTAGAAGCAAAGATGCAAAAGGGATTAGCTTATTTTCGTGACGAACTGGGCAATATTCGTGGTGCACGTGCCCAAGTTGGCCTGGTAGATTCACTAAGGGTAGAAGTTTATGGTCAAGAGATGGTTTTAAAGCAGATCGCAACCGTATCTACCCCCGATGCTCGGACTATTATGATTCAGCCTTGGGATAAAAGTAACATGCCTAGTATCGAAAAGGCTATTCGGGATAACCAGAGCCTTGGGTTGAACCCGTCAAACGACGGAAACGTAATTCGATTAAATGTGCCTGCTCTGACCGAAGAGCGTCGAGGAGAATTGGCTAAGTCGTTGAACTCCAAACTCGAAGAATGCAATATATCGCTACGAAGCGCACGGCATGAAGGCATGGATGATGCGAAAAAGAAGAAGAACAGCAAGGAGATCACAGAAGATGATCTTTATGCAGCCGAGCAAGGACTCAATAAGCTGATCGAGAAGTACCAGGCGGAAGCTCAAAAGGAGCTAGCTGCTAAGCAAAAAGAGATAATGGAGGTCTAGAGGCTACCATGTCTGAGACTGAACCAAAAGCCCTTCCTAAGCACATTGCCATTATTCCTGATGGCAACCGTCGTTGGGCTAAGGATAAAGGGCTCTCTAGTCTGGAAGGCCATAAAAGGGGCGGAGATGCGGCTAAGGCAATATCAAGGGCTGTATTTAAGGCCGGAATCCCGTATATGTCCATATACGCGTTCTCGACTGAGAACTGGAACAGGACCAGCGATGAAGTTCAGTACCTTATGGATTTATACTTACGCCTAGCTGGAGTGGAGCTCAAAGAAGCGATGGCCGACAATATTAAGATCGTAGTCTCAGGTTCTAAGGATAGGTTGAGTAAGAAAATTTCATCGAGCCTAGAGGCTATACAGGAAAAAACCAAGAACAATACGGGTGGCACACTAAATATATGTCTCAACTACGGCGGACAAGACGAGATTATCCATGCCATGCAGCAGATTTCCTTAGAGGGTGTGCCAAGCGATAAGATCAACGCAGAAATAATAAAGAAACACCTTTACACCGCCGATCTTCCGCCAGTAGATTTGGTAATTCGCACCTCTGGAGAGCAACGACTCAGTAACTTTTTACTGTGGGACAGTGCCTACGCCGAACTATCATTCCCCGAGGTCATGTGGCCAGACTTTGACGAGGCAGAGCTAACAAAGGTTCTCGATGATTACGCCTGTCGTCAGCGGAGATTCGGTAAGTAGTGATCCTCACGATCATATTCGTAATACTGATCTTCTCGTTTTTAGTGTTGGCCCACGAGTTTGGGCACTTTATAACCGCTCGTCGCAATGGGGTGCAGGTGGATGAGTTTGGTATTGGCTTCCCGCCCAAGCTGTGGGGAGTACAGAAGGGCAAAACGCTCTATACGATTAACTTATTGCCCCTAGGAGGCTTCGTTAGGCTAAAGGGTGAACAGGGTGAGTCAACTGCCAAAGATAGTTTCGCCGCTCAAGGAGCTTGGGTTAAGTCAAAAATCCTTTTGGCCGGAGTCACGGTTAACCTGATAATTGCATATGTACTTATCACAGCCCTGCTAGCCATTGGTATGCCGCCACTTTTGCCCCAAAAGCTTCCAAGCGTCCTAGGCATTAAGCCAACCACTACTTCGGGCCAGTTGATGGTTGTAAATGTGGGCAGCGGCAGTGTTGCTGCTACTGCCGGCATTAAAAACGGAGACAGAATTATCCAGGTTAATGGAGCCAATGTCAGTACCCCAGAGGAACTAAAGAGTAACGTCGACAAGCTTGCTGGGAGTACGGCGACGATACTAGTTGCGCAGCCTGGCATGACTCGCACCATTGACGTTGTATTGCCACAAAAAACTGCGGACAAGGCTCTATTAGGCGTAGCTGCTGTGCCGGAGAGCCTTCAGCGGTATCCCTGGTACATAGCGCCATTGGCGGGCGTAGTAGTCATCGTCCAAATGATACTAGCTACTTTAGGGGCGTTTGGCGGCATGATTGTGGGGCTATTCACCCGAGCTGAAGTTTCGCAGACGGTAACTGGCCCAATTGGCATCACGGTAATCTTTAGCGAGGTTCTCAAGTACGGAGTGTCTTACGTTATAGCGCTCGTGGCTTCTATTTCACTTTCACTCGCAATTATTAATTCTCTGCCATTACCTGCTTTAGACGGAGGCCGACTCCTCGTGGTTGTTCTGCAGCGATTTGGGGTTAAGATAACCGACCGTACCGAGGCGATTATTCATACTCTCGGTTTTGTAGCTCTTATCGGTCTGATGATTGTGGTGTCCGCTGCAGATATTATTCGTTTAAGTCAGTAGTTCGTTGGACCTAGATGCCTTGCCCGTGGTACCTCTGGCTTGTTACACTGTTATAGATGGCTTTTTGGAACAACTTTCTCGGCAAATTTTCGCATGATATTGGCATAGACCTCGGTACCGCCAATACACTTGTGTATGTGCGCGGTAAGGGCATCATGATAAATGAGCCTTCTGTAGTAGCGATTAACAATAAAACTCGGCAGATTCTGGCTATTGGTGACGAAGCTAAGCGCATGGTCGGCAAAACCCCGGCAAACATAGTGGCAACACGCCCATTGGTGGATGGCGTGGTAAGTGACTTCGAAATTACTGAGCAGATGCTTAAGTACTTTATAGAAAAGGTCCACAAGGAGAGCTTCGCGCTGTTCCCGCGCCCGCGCGTAGTCGTAGGAATACCCTCTGGGGTTACAGAGGTGGAAAAGCGAGCTGTTGAGGACGCAGCTACGAACGCTGGTGCTCGGCAGGCTTTCCTAATAGAAGAGCCTATGGCTGCAGCGATAGGCTCAGGCCTACCGGTGCATGATGCGGCGGGTAGTATGGTAGTGGACATTGGCGGGGGCACTAGTGAGGTTGCAGTAATAAGTTTAGGCGGTATAGTGGCATCTCGTTCCATCCGTATAGCAGGAGATGAGCTTACCGAGGACATTATGAGTTATGCCAAAGAAGAGTTCAGTCTCCAGGTTGGAGAGCGGACCGCTGAGCGTATAAAGATTAGTATTGGTTCGGCGGGCAAGACGGGCGAAAGCTTAGAAGCCCCAATTCGCGGCAGGGACATCATTACTGGATTACCTAAGGAAGTAATTATCACCTCAGATCAGGCTCGAGCTGCCTTGGCCAAGAGCGTGCGAGCAATAGTTGACGCAGTTAAACAGACTATCGAAGAAACCCCGCCTGAGCTTTTAGCTGACATTATGGACAAGGGTATTTACCTGGCTGGCGGCGGCGCTCTGCTTAGGGGTCTTGATAAGCTCTTGGAGCAACAAACAAAAATGCCAGTTCATATCGCCGATGACCCATTAACATCAGTAGTGCGCGGCACGGGCCTGGTGCTCGAAGATCTTGACCTTTTACGTGACGTACTCGTATCGACTCAGTATGAAAAAGCTCCGCGCTAATACTCCTCCCTCTAATAATCGTTTGCGTGCTACCGTTTTACTGGTGGTGGCAATTTCTATCTCGTTGACGCTGTTGCATGCAGTTGGTTTTTTGCGCCCCATTGAAATTGTTGCAGATCAGGTGTTCCTGCCAGTACGGCGCGCTATATCTGGCGTTGGTACTGGGATATCGAATCAGTTCGCAACGCTGGCCTCTCTTGGCTCGTTGGGTAGCAAAAACGCTCAGCTCGAAGATGAGGTTCGGGATCTGAAGCGACAGTTAACAGCCATGCGTGAAGTTAGTAGGGAGAATGAGCTGCTACGTGGCCAGCTGGGCTTTAACTCACGACAAACACTTCAGCTCGTACCTGCTAGGGTCGCAGGATATGCCCCGGATAACGTTAGAGAGTTTCTTACTATCGATGTGGGTAGAAGTAGCGGCGTAGAAGTGGGTATGGCGGTAGTTTCGAATGGCGCGCTGGTAGGAATGATCGATAACGTTTCGGATTATAGCTCCCGAGTTTTTCTGGCAAGTGACGTCGATTTCAGAATACGAGCGCTCGGTCAGGACAACAGGGCGAACGGCATTGTGTCGGGGCAAATTGGCACAGGTTATAGTATGGATAAGATTATTCAGGGCGAAACGATCAAGAAAGGGGAAAGCGTTGTCACTGCAGGCTCTGGCTTGGTGCCAAAGGGCTTGCTCATAGGTACCGTCGAGTCGATTGACAGCTCGGATAACGCTGTCTTTCAGCTTGCCAACCTCCGGCCAGCTATCAATCTCAACAAGCTAGAACTCGTATTTGTTGTAAAAGGGCAGAAGTAGTGAAAACTCGCCGTGCTGCTCTATGGGGGGCTGCAGCATTCTGTCTGCAGATTATGTGGCCGCAAGGAGAAGGCCTACTTGGAGTGGTCCCAAACTTTTTCTTAGCCTATATGGTGCTTATAAGTGTGTATATAGACGTCCGTCGGCTTGTCTGGATCGGTTTTATAGGCGGCTTTATGTTTGACATGCTAAACTTCCAGCAATTTGGGTTCCACATGGCGTTCTATATCTTCATGGCTCTTGTCCTGAAGCTTGTTTGGAAGCTTGATAAGGGGAATCTGCAGTCTGCCTCGCTCCTGCTCGCCACAGTTATTTTTACGCTGCTATATTCGATAGCTGGACACGTGGCTTTCTTCGCACCAAGCTATATTGCGCAATGGCGTGAACTTTCGTCCGTTTTTCTACTAGAGACTGCATATAACTGTGCCATTGTCGCCCTGTCCATAAGCGTGATTCAGCTTAGGCAACGTGGTATTATTAGTAGTTGAAGGTACTAAGGGGGCGCGTGAATATATTCGGTGATTTTTATAACAGAGCATACGGTTACAAGCAGTCGCGTCATGAGCAGCAAGTCGCTCACAGCGAGGACTGGTCTGCTGCAGTTTTAAGTGGCAGCGAGCAGGCAGGAAAGCTCGAACAGCCACTCTCGGGTGGTTACCTTAGGTTCTTTTTAGTCTCCGGGGCAATTGCTGTCTTTGTTCTTGTAGGGCAACTCTTTTACGTGCAAATTACTCGCGGCCAGCAGAATCTTGTACTTGCAAACGGCAATCGAATTCGACAGTCCACAATTCGCGCTCCTCGCGGAGCAATCTACGACCGCAATAAGCAAATTTTGGCTCGTAACCTCGCTAGCTTTGACCTTGTAGTGAATCCGTCTCAAATGCCTCGCGATAAGGCCGAGCGGGCTGCAATTTACGCTACAATCGCTGGCTTGATTGGCCAACAACCAGCAGAGGTGCAGAACAAGGCCGAAGTTAAAGGTAAGGTGTTTACTCAGAACGTACTTATCGCTAGCAACTTAGATCGTGAAACTGCGCTCAATGTTGAGGAGAAGACCCGGCAGATAACTGGTTTTAGTATCGACATTAACCCTTCTAGGGAATATCTGGATGATGGACCATTCGCACACTTTTTAGGCTACACCGGACGTATCTCGGCAGAGGAGTGGCGTGCTAACCCCGGGTATCAGCCAACTGACTATATTGGCAAGAGCGGCCTTGAGCAGTCATACGAAGACGAGCTGAAGGGCAAGGATGGCAAAAAACAAGTTGAGGTGGATGCCCAGGGTAGGCAAATCCGCGAATTGGCTGCTGTGCCTGCAGAGGCCGGCAACAGTCTTGTGCTTGCCGTTGACTCGGGTTTGGAGAAGAAGCTTGCTCAGGAGCTCAAAGCAAGTGTCGAGCGGGCTGGGGCCAAGCGAGCCGCCGCAGTCGCTATGGACCCACGCAATGGCCAGATATTGGCGGCAGTCAACTGGCCAGGCTATGACAACAACCTGTTTGCAAAAGGTATTAGTAGTGCAGACTATCAGAAGCTTCTGGCCGACCCAGGTAACCCCCTGTTTAACAAAGTGGCGGGCGGGCGTTATCCGGTAGCCTCGACGATTAAGCCGTTCGTTTCCATCGCAGCCCTCGAAGAACAGATCATAACTGCCAGTACGAGTATTAAGGATGAAGGCAAGATTGATGTTGTTAACAAATACAATCCTTCTATTACATATACCTACCGTGGCTGGGAGGCTGCTGGGTTGGGGCAGGTAAACGTTGTGAGGGCCATTGCACAGAGTTCTGACATATTCTATTACATTGTGGGCGGTGGCTTCGAGAACTTTAGAGGCCTTGGCGTAGATAAGCTCCTTGGCTGGTACAAAAAATTCGGGCTTGGAACTAAGACTGGCATTGATTTAGCCAACGAATCGGCTGGTTACTTGCCGAACCCAAGCGACAAGAAGGCACAGACCGGTGAGCCTTGGTACGTCGGGGATACTTATAATATCTCAATCGGCCAGGGCAACTTGCAAGCAACGCCACTTCAGCTCGTTACTGCGACATCGGCTGTGGGGAACGGCGGGACTCTTTATAAGCCTAGACTTGCCAAGGAAGTTATTAACCAGAAGGGCGAAAGAGTGAGGGAAATCAAGCCAGAAGTAGTCGCTACGAACTTTATCAACCCAAAGAATCTCGCCATCGTACAGCAAGGCATGCGCGAGGTTGTCCAGAGCGGCACGGCTTGTTGTAGGATGAAGGCAGAGGTCCCAGTTAGCGTAGCTGGTAAGACAGGGACTGCCGAAACTTCATCGGCGGGCCTGGACGGCAAGAACACGCGTACAAAGCCACACGCGTGGTTCACGGCTTACGCTCCAGCAGAGAACCCCGAGATTGCGATGGTGGTATTGATTGAATACGCTGGTGAGGGGGCTGAATACGCAGCGCCGGTCGCCAGGGAGACTCTCAAGTGGTACTTCGGTGGTCGCCCATGAGATCTTGACAGATATTGACGTGCGTGCGAGAATTAAAACAAACGCTCGTTTTCGAATGACGTTTTGGTATTAACATTTAAATACCAACGCGCTATAAGGACTGAAGTCCTTTTCTTTTTTGCGAGCATTAGCGGCGGAACAACGATAACTAATTTCAAAAAGGCAAGTAGGGGTGTAACTAACTATGAATAAAAAACGAGAATTTTACTTAACTGAAGACGGCGTGAAGAAGCTTAGGGCTGAACTTGAAGAGCTTACAACCAAAGGCCGTAAGGAGATTGCAAAGTCGCTCAAAGACGCTAAGGAGCTAGGTGACTTAAGCGAGAACGCGGGTTGGGATGACGCAAAAGAGCGCCAAGTCTTTATTGAGGGCCGTATTGCTGAACTCGAATCAATCTTAAAGCAGGCTAAGATTATCAAAAAAACGAGCGGTGGTGTAGTCGACATTGGCTCTACCGTGCATGTTGAGCTTGAAAGTGGTAACCAGGAATTTCGCATTGTGGGCTCAACTGAAGCTGATCCATCAAAAGGCCTGATCTCTAACGAGTCTCCAATTGGACAAGCACTACTCGGGCGCAAAAGCGGCGAAGAAGTTGAGGTTGAGGTTCCAGCCGGCACTATGACCTATAAGATTATCAAGATTAAGTAGACTTTTCTGGCGGCCTGACCTGGTCGCAGATTCAAGGTATACTATTGTTATGACAAACCTAAACAACACCAGCACGCAGACGGATACGGAGCAAAATTCGCGTTATTGGCTAGACCAAGTTATTAATAAGGTTGCCGAAGAGACGAGTGGGCAACAAGAGATTATTGTGTCCTCTGGTATTACGCCTTCGGGCCCGTATCACGTTGGGCACTCTCGAGAAATTCTTACAGGCGACGCCCTCTACAAAGGCTTGAGGTCTCGAGGGATGAAAGTCCGACACCTGCATTTTGTAGATGCCTATGACGCACTGCGTAAGCGTTACCCCTACCTGCCGGAAGAATATGAACAAGAGGCGGGCAAGCCGGTTTACCTCGTGCCGGCACCAGACGGTAATCACAGTAGTTACGCTGATCAGTATTTCAGTAGCTACAAAGAAGCTGCCGACCTGCTGGGTATTGACATGGAAGTGTTGTGGACGCAAGACGAGTATATTGCAGGTAGATACGCCGATATTATCGTAGAGAGCTTACAAAAGCGCGACCAAATTGCATTAATCTTGGAACGTGTGAGCGGCCGGGCAGTTGACGAGGATTGGCAGCCAATACAGATACTCGATGAAACAAATAGCAGTTTGCGTACGGCTACGTTTGAATCTTTTGATGCAGGCGGCCAGACAGTATCCTACGTGGCCTCAGATGGGTCTCGGCGCGTAGCTGATATGAAAAAAGGGCAAGTTAAACTTGACTGGCGCTGTGACTGGCCTGCCCGCTGGAAGATTTTTGGAGTTACCGTTGAGGGCTTTGGGCGTGAGCATGCTACCAAGGGCGGTAGCTACGATACAGGTAAGGCAATCGTTGAAGAGGTGTATGGAGGTAAAGCTCCAATCCCCGTACCTTACGACACGATTAATCTGAAGGGCGATACAAAGAAGATGTCTAGTTCGCTGGGTAACCTTGTGACCATTCAGGACTCACTTAAGATCATTCCCCCTGAGATTCTACGCTTCTTCGTTTTTAAGTCTTTGCCGCAAAAGCAGCTATTCTTCGACCCTGGGATGGGAATGTATACGCTCATCGATGAAGTGGCGAAAATTGAAGAGGCGATTCGTGAAGGGGTGGACCACGAGTTTAGTCAAGCCTGGGCAATTGCGCAGCTTAGTCGCGAGAAGGCTTCAGTAGCACAGGTCCCGTTTTCACACCTTGTAACGGTGTATCAGGCGGCCCAAGGTGACTTCGATCAGGCACTTGAACTTTTGCGACGTACAGGACATGCTTTTGCTGCAGATAGTCAAGCCGATGTCTTAAAGCGTGAGTTTGGCTACGTCCAGCGTTGGTTGGCAGATTATGCACCCGAACAAGTTAAATTTGGCCTTCAGCCCGTGGGCTCTTTTGCGCGCAAGCTAACTGATTACGAAAAAGCATTCCTGAATACTTTGAATGACAAGCTTGACGCAATGAACACAGATGCGTCTGGAGAAGTCGTGCACGCCGCGATATATGACAGCACACAGCAAGCTGGCATTCCACCCAAGGCTGCATTCACACTGCTCTACGAAATACTCTTCAATCAGCGCACGGGGCCTCGGCTTGGCCACTTTATTGCCGGTCTTGGAAAAGATAAAACCATAATTTACCTCGAGACGGCTTTACAAAAGTAGCGTATAATAGGGGTATATGCTAGATATCAAATACATCCGTGAGCATCCAGAGGAAGTAGCGCAGAACGCGAAGAACAAAGGCTACACGGTTGATGTAAATCAGATTTTAGAGCTTGATGCTCGCCGCCGTGAGCTAGTCGCCAGTACAGAAGAGATTCGTGCGCGTCGTAATGAGCTTTCTAAAGGGGGTGCGCCATCTTCGGAAGACATTGCCTTGGGCAAAAAACTTCGCGAGGAACTTGCAGGTATCGATGATGATTTGGGGCAGGTCGAGACGAGTTTAGGTTTACTACTCAGAGAAGTTCCAAATATGGCGCTTTCGACAGTCCCTGTTGGGAGTTCCGAAAATGATAATCAGATCGTAAAGACCGTTGGTGAAAAACCCGATCTTGGCTTTGTGCCACAGAGTGATGCCGAACTTGGTAGTGCCCGAGGCTTTATAGATAAGGATCGCGCTGCTAAAGTAGCCGGCGCTCGCTTTGCTTACTTAAAGGGAAACTTAGTAAAGCTACAGTTTGCCATCATCCAAATGACACTCGATATCCTGGGCGACGAAAAGCTAATTGCCCGTCTTATAACTGAGAACAATTTAAACCTTAAGCCAACGGCCTTCGTTCCTGTCATTCCGCCAGCCTTAGTCCGTACCGAACCCTACCAGGCTTCGGGCCGCCTTGACGCCCAGGAGGTCACCTACAAGTTAGCGGACGATGAACTTTGGCTCAATGCCAGTGCCGAGCATAGTCTGTGCACGATGTATATGAACGAAACATTGCCCGAGGATCAGCTGCCCATACGCATGGTTGGTTACTCTACGAGTTTTCGACGTGAGGCTGGGAGTTACGGCAAGGACACCGAGGGAATATTTAGAATGCACCAGTTCGACAAATTGGAAATGGAAGTATTCTCAACAGCCGATACAGGGCTAGAGGAGCATAAGTTGCTCGTGGCAATCCAGGAGTATTTGGTTCAGAAGTTGGAACTGCCCTATCAGCTCTTACAGAAGTGCACGGCAGACATCGGTAAGCCCAATGCTCAGGGGATGGATATCAACACCTGGATGCCAGCACAGGCCGAATACCGCGAAACCCACACGGCAGACTATATGACTGACTTTCAAGCTCGTAGCCTTGCTACCAAGGTAAGGCTGCAAGACGGCCAGGTGGAATTTGCCCACACCAATGACGCCACCGCTTTTGCGCTCGGCCGGATTATGAAGGCAATCTTAGAAAACCACCAGCAGGCAGACGGTGGCGTTCGTGTACCAAAGGCATTGCGACAATATTATGGAGGAGAAACACTATGATCAAATTGCAGCTCACCGGACGTAAGTACGACATCGACGAAGAACTAACTCGCTATACGAAAAAGCGCTTAGGTAGCCTTGATAAATACCTGCCGCGCAAACACAAGGCTCAGCAAATGCATGTTGAGATTTTTCGAGACCCTTCTGGTAAAGAGGATAATCGGTACAAGGTAAAGGCGAACCTACACCTGCCCGAGCACGAAATTGTAGCCGAAACTGCCACCATGAACCCACATGCCGCCGTGGACATTGTTCGTGAAAAGCTTAAATTACAAATTCGCCGTTATAAAGAAAAGCACGCGGTCCGCCGCTTTAGAATTAAAGAGCTGTTTAATAGGGCCAAGAAAGAAGAGCGCAAGGCCGCCAAGCAGAGCGAGTATCGAGAGCAAGATCTTGATTAAAGAGTTCGAATAAGTAAGACAAAAAGGGGAATAGTTTGCCAATACTGAAAAAAATCTTTGGAGACCCGAATGCTCGTGAAATAAAGCGAGTTAAAGCTATTGTCGACCGGGTAAATAAGCACACTGAAGCCGTAGCAAAGTTGGACGATACGAAGCTTCAACTAAAGACTACGGAGCTAAAAAAGCAGCTGCAGTCTGGCAAGTCGCTCGATGACCTACTGCCAGAGGCTTTTGCTGTAGTTCGCGAAGCGTCCGAGAGAGTGTTGGGCATGCGCCATTTTGACGTTCAGTTGATGGGGGGAGTGGTGTTGCATGAGGGTAAAATCGCTGAGATGCGTACTGGTGAGGGAAAGACTTTGGTCGCAACGGCTCCAGTCTACTTGAACGCGCTGCAGGGCAAGGGCACTCATGTAATTACCGTGAACGACTATCTTGCTCGTCTCCACGCTGGCTGGATGGGCCAGGTTTATGACTTCCTCGGCCTTTCTACGGGTGTGATTATGCACGACCAAGCCTTTGTATACGATCCAGGGCACCAAGACGACAGTCATGGTGACGAAAGGCTTGCCCATTTGCGCCCTGTTAGCCGCAAAGAGGCCTACCAGACTGATATTACGTATGGCACTAATAACGAATTTGGATTTGATTACTTGCGAGACAATATGGTGCAGGACCTCGAACAGATGGTGCAACGCGACTTGCACTACGCAATCGTGGACGAAGTCGACTCGATATTGATTGATGAAGCCAGGACCCCTTTGATTATCTCTGCCCCCGGGGCAAAGTCGACCGATCGATATTACTCGTTTGCGAAGATCGCCAAAACACTGGAGCACGAAAAGCATTATACGCTTGATGAGAAGCAAAAGACCGCCAGCCTAACCGACGAGGGCATTGCCGTAATCGAAAAGTCCCTTGGAGTCGAGAACATTTACGAGGCTGGCCGGATTGAGGATGTTCACTTGATCGAACAAAGCCTCAAGGCAACAGCTTTGTTTAAACGGGATAGAGATTATGTAGTGACCGATGATGGCGAGATTGTGATTGTCGATGAGTTTACTGGGCGCTTGATGCCCGGTCGCCGATGGAGCGAGGGCTTACATCAGGCAGTGGAAGCAAAGGAGGGCTTAGACATCCAGCAGGAGTCTCAGACCCTCGCCACAGTAACTTTTCAAAACTTATTCCGGCTATATAGTAAGTTGGCGGGTATGACAGGTACGGCAGCTACTGAGGCTGAAGAGTTTTCGAAGATTTACAAGTTAGAGGTAACGACAATCCCTACACACCGCCCAATGGTTCGCAAGGATGCCCCGGACAGAATATACAAGACTGAACAGGCTAAGTTCGAAGCAGTAGTGGCCAATGTAGCTGAGCGTCACGCGCTAGGGCAGCCGGTTCTTCTAGGCACCGTCAGTATCGAAAAGAATGAACGCCTTAGCAGTATGCTCGCAAAAGCAAAGGTCCCGCACGAGATATTGAACGCTAAGAACAATGAGGCCGAAGCGGCAATTGTAGCTCAAGCTGGTCAAAAAGGTGCCGTTACACTTGCTACGAACATCGCCGGACGTGGTACCGACATTACTCTTGGCGACGGCGTAGCCGAGCTGGGCGGGCTTCATGTGCTCGGTACGGAGCGTCATGAATCTCGCCGTATTGATAATCAGCTTCGTGGTCGTGCTGGTCGTCAGGGTGATCCTGGCTCAAGTCAATTCTTCGTGAGTCTGGACGATGATTTAATGAGAATCTTTGGATCAGAAAAGATCGCTTCTATCATGAATACTCTGCGTTTGCCGGACGATGTGCCAATCGAGAACGCCATGATATCCCGTTCGCTTGAGTCAGCTCAAAAGAAGGTCGAAGGGCACAATTTTGATATCCGTAAACACCTGGTCGAGTACGATGACGTCATGAACTCACATCGTGAGATTATGTACGCGAGACGCCGTCGCGTGCTCGATGCCGCAAGCCAAAAAGCAGAAATCCTAGACATGATAAAGGGCGAGTTCTCAGCGATCGTTGCGGCGAATACAGACACAAAGACATCCGACATTGATCTTGCCAAAGTAGCCGAAGCTGCTTCACAGGTCATACCTGTTGGCTCAGATTGGGCAGACAGCTTGGAGTCTCGTATGCCTCAGGGCATTGTTAAGGACTTAATGGGGCAGGTTGAGAGTCTTTATGCGAAAAGAGAAAAGGAGTTCGGCGATGACAGTATGCGCATGCTCGAACGTATTGTAAGCTTACAGATAATTGATAATGCTTGGCTG
The DNA here is from genome assembly GCA_052034495.1 of Patescibacteria group bacterium. Taxonomy (GTDB): domain Bacteria; phylum Patescibacteriota; class Saccharimonadia; order CAILAD01; family JADZBC01; genus CAYPSN01. The sequence continues at coordinate 1,094 of JBPOIL010000005.1, read as the reverse complement.
AACCATTTAGAAACTATGGAGCACCTCAGGGACGGTATAGGGCTCAGGGGTTATGCTCAGCGCGATCCGCTGGTTGAATACAAGTCCGAAGCCTACAGACTCTTTAAGCAGCTGCAAAGGGCCGTTGATAGCGAGGTTGCTGCTACGATCTTCAAGGTTGCCCTGCAGCGCGATATGCCAGAATCACTGCCAGAAACAGCTATTACATCTGGAGTTGCTCAAGCCCAAACGATTGGTCCAGACGAAAGTGGAACATCACGCAGTGAAGGTCGGTCAAATGCTGGCAATCGCGCCGCTCGTCGAGCTGCAGCTAGAGCAGCCAAAAAACAGCGCTAATACCTCTCGCGTCTTAAGCATAAGTAGTTTGACATTATAAGGCTTCATTACCTATACTAATATCAATTAAGATTGATAAGTGAGATATATGTTTATGCCGAAATCGGAGATTCTGGGCGGTGGGACGAGTAGCACAGCTAGGGCTGAGGAGCTGAGAGAGGAGCTAGAGTCTATTGCTGCCGGTTCGCCTCCAGAGCCCGATGAGCCTACAGGGACGTGGAATCCAGATGCCGAAGACACAGCTAAAGCTGCTGGGCCCCGCGCCCCAGAAACGGCTGTAGCGATCCCTGAGACACCAGCAACAAGGGTAATCGATGGCGAGGCATTGATGGCAGCTGAGCATGGGGACGAGGCTCGCGAACTTGAGTATGTTGTATATAACCCCGCGGAAGTCCAAAAGCTTGTGGCTCAAAAAGATAAGCTAGAAGCTTTAAGGCGTGAACGGATGGCTGAGGGTAAAAGGGGGTTAACCCCTTTGAAGAAAAGGGAGCTGAGTGCGCTAGAGGAGACGCTCGAGCCGCTCGATACTCTTGCAACGGCAGATCAGCTAAGAGTTCTTGATGAGGAGCACGCTACTGACTCCATACGATTGCCGAAGTATGAAAAACCGACTAATAAAAAACCTGGTTCATCTGAAGTCCCACCAACAGACGAAGTCCCACCAACAGACGAAGTCCCACCAACAGACGAAGTCCCACCAACAGACGAAGTCCCACCAACAGACGAAGTCCCACCAACAGACGAAGTCCCACCAACAG
>JBPOIL010000001.1:0-258055 GCA_052034495.1 Patescibacteria group bacterium | reverse complement strand
ATCGGGCGATCCCGCCTGGCAAGTTCAGCAGCAAACACCGCTTGCTGATCAGCAAGATCCACAAGACAAGATAGCTGCATAGTGAGATAGTCCCAAATAAAATGGAGGTCTGGAGCGGGTTCGAACCGCTGTACAGGGTTTTGCAGACCCTTGCCTAACCACTCGGCCACCAGACCTCACGTGGGTGAGATAACTTTGCCAATTATACCTGATGCGCGTACCTCAAGTAAAAGGCCTGGCCAAAAGCCGGGTTTTTTGCTAAGATTATCGCTGTACTTGTTGGCACGCGGCAACGGCGCGGCGAGATAGCTCAGTTGGTAGAGCAGTGGCCTGAAGAGCCTCGTGTCCTCGGTTCGATTCCGAGTCTCGCCACCAGGGCAGTGCACCATACTTGGTGTAGTGCCCTGGTAGTTAACCAGGGAGCGAACCGAAGGTTCGGTGAAGCAAAGCGCGGAGTGTAACGGTCGAGCTTGTTCGAGCGATTACCAAGCACTTTGTGGAGGTTGCTTTTGGCAACCTTACGAGTCTCGCCACCATATAAATACGCGGGTGTAGCTCAGCTGATAGAGCGCTTCCTTGCCAAGGAAGAGGCCCCGGGTTTGAGTCCCGGTACCCGCACCAGAGATTTGTTTTGGGTGATTAGCTCAGTTGGCTAGAGCGCCTCGATTACACCGAGGAGGTCGGGGGTTCGAGCCCCTCATCACCCACCAAAGAAAGTGCCCGTCTCTAGAAATAGATCGGGCTTTTTCTTTGGTGGAATCTTAAGAATCGTGCCTAGAACGCATGCGAGTATCAAAGTTACAAACTAATCGCCGTCTCAATAGCTAAGCGCTTCTCAACGGAATATTCTTGCTCAATTCTATCCAAGTACCGATTCAAGACATTCCGAGTAGCTTGAAGGCCTATTTGAGCTAGCTCCTCGCCTGGAAGCGACTTAGTAAGATCATTGAGTCCGTCTGCCGTCACCCCTGGGTTATTTTTAGCCAACTGCAGCGTCACCTCGAGCATTATACCCTCTCCCAGCTTGCTGATTTGCTCGTCTATATCAGACTTATTCAAGTCAAGAGAACTAAGGGCCTGTCTAAGTTTTGCTAACGCCTCATCTCCCACCATCTAGGCTGCCTCCTCATTTTCATTAAATTTCCTGATTGCATGCTCCTTGGAGTCATGTTTATACAGTCGGAGATTTTTTCCGATATGTTCACCCGTAGCGACCACCCCAATCCCGGCGACAGCAGCTGCAACCATTCCGACCGCAAGCGGAGGAAATGCAACCGCTCCAACAGCGCCAAGAGCAACTAACGCAACACCGATAGCGCTGAGTGCCTTCTGGGCAATCTCGTCGTCCCTAAATGATGCATCTATATCAGCTAGCTTACTACGTAGCCCTTCATTATCGGCCTCTATCCCCTCTATAAGTATTTTTGCTACAGTGTCAGGAGTAGCTTCGTGAGCATCGACTCCCGTTTCATTGCTGTCAACAGACGAGTCTGTCCCTAATTCGCTCATATCGCACCCTCCATTATTCTAGTTAATATAACATATGTGCCAACAATGATAATAATTTCAATCAAAGTCGTGTTCGACAGATTGTTCGATTCGATCTATACTATCTTTGCTCGAAACAACGAACTCAAGGAGGCCATAATGGCACGAAAAGGATTTGGAGTACTTGTATCTGGCTCCGGCACACTGCTCGACGCAATCGTTGAAGCTGGCCTCATGCCGGCTGTTGTGGTGGCCGACCGCGAGTGCTTGGGCCTGGAAAAGGCTAAGCGCTACGGCATACCAACGGAGGTCGTAGACAGGAAGAACTGGCCAATGGCCAAGTACGAGCCCGATTCGAAGGAAATCGACCCGGCCAGAGATGCCTTCACGCGACAGGTCGTAGCCGTGCTCCAGGAGCACAAGGTCGACCTGGTGTGCATGGCCGGCTGGATGACCGTGTTCACCCAGGCCATGTTCGACGCTTTCGGAGGAAGGGTCACCAACAACCACCCTGCCCTACTACCAAACTTCAAGGGCGCCCACGGTGTGCGCGACGCGCTGGCAGCTGGCGCAAAGGTGACTGGCTGCACCATCCACATCGCCACTGCGGTGATGGACGAGGGGCCTATCCTCGCCCAAGAAGAAGTTGAAATCCTCCCAGACGACACAGAGGAGTCACTCCAGGAACGCATCAAAGTGGTAGAGCGACGCCTGCTGCCAATCGTCCTCAAAGAGCTCCTCGAGGCCTAGCGCCGTTTCGTTCCGAGCGCAAAACACCCGGCCTCAATGCGAGGCCGGGTGTTCGCTTCTAAGTACGTGCAATTATGGATGAACGGCAACTATGGCGATGCCAATATCTAAGTCTACATCAATTACTCGAGCGCCTAACCTCCTTGCTTGCTGTCGGATTTTGTCCAAATCAACTTTATGTAGCCCAGGTAATGTTTCGCTCTTATCATCGTAGTTCATTGGATCGAGAACCTGAATTTGAATGCCGCCCTGCTTGAGTGCATTAAAGCCAGCCGAGATCATGTCGAGCTGCTTATCGGGCGACAAAAATGGCAAGACCACGTGGCCAAACGTCACATCGTATGGCCCGCCCGGCAAAGGCGTCGAACAATCATGCTCAGCCACATTATCTTCGCCCGCCAAATGATTCACTTCGATATCAAAAGTAATCACGTCAACGTCTCGCGCCAAAATACGCGCGAACATATCTTTGTGATGCACCACATAACGCTTATCACCGCAGCCCATAACGGCGACCTGTACAGGGTCTGAGGTAGTATCTAGTGGCGCGGCCGAGAACACGCGTGATAATTCATTGAACTTTTCACGAGCTCGCTTAACAATCTCATCGTCTGACTTAGACTGATATCTTGCGTGATACTCAGAGATCATAACCACCCTCCTTATAATTGCTTGGTGCGGACGAGAAGACTCGAACTTCCACGCCCGATATATTGGGCACTAGCCCCTCAAGCTAGCGTGTCTACCATTCCACCACGTCCGCTCGTCGAATCGCGCACTTCATATAAACAGCTTGGCAAGCCAAGCTTCAGACATTACGTCGCGTTTCTCCTCTCGAAATTGCAAACAGCTATGCTTCGGTTTACAATTTCGGGTCTTATTAAGACAAAGCCTATTTTACTACAAAAACTCTTCTTTTTTAACTGGTTTGGGCTTTTCATGGCTCAAGCCCGGAAAGAAGTCATGTAGATGCTTCATTGAATACTCCCGCCTCAGGTGCACCATAGCGTCTTCTTTTTCAGCGCCGGTCTTGACCCCAGGGTTCAGGAAGCCGTGCGGATCGAACAAATTTTTGACGTCCTTAAACAGATCAAAAACCTCTGCCCCATACAGCTTCTTGAGGTAAGGGCCGCGCAGAATTCCGTCATTATGCTCACCGCACGTGGTCCCTTCAAGCCGTATAACAATTTTGTAAAACTCGTCCATGAGCTCAAAGACTTTCTTTCGATCACGCAGACTTGATAGATTCAGGAATGGCTGTAAATGGAAGTTCGCGTTTCCGGCGTGACCCCATACGGCAACTTGGATTTTGTATTTTTCGAACACTCTATAAATCTCGCTAAGAAATTCGGGCATGTTCTTCAGTGGCACTGCGCCGTCTTCGATAATCGGTAAAGCCTTTTTAGGTCCGTTGTACATCCAAATAACTGCAGCGGCGCTTCGGCGAATCTTCCATAGCGCGGCCTGCTCCTCGGGGTCGGTCGCATAACCAGACTCATAGGCAAGCACCTTAAAGACCTTAGCTACCTTATTCGCCTTACGTAGTCTGGTTGCAGACTTCACGTCGTCGAACTCAACAAGCAGCGCAACGGCCGGGAGTTTGTCAGGTATTAAGCCATCAATAATATGATTGTGATGGTCTCGCAAGAACTTAAGCAAATGATAATCCACGACCTCAAGGGCACTGGGCCCTAGGGGCATGATCTTCTCGACTGCCTCTGCCATACTCTCAACGCTATCGAAGAATCCAGTCAGGAGGATTGTATGGGAATTGTATTTTTCGGTCCTGAACGTAGCCTCAGTCACCACGCCTAGAGTTCCTTGTGAGCCAACAATCAACTGGGATAAATCAAAACTACCGCCTTTGCCCTTAACATCCCAAAGATTATAACCCGCTGAATTCTTACTGGTTTGCGGAGCAGCACTATTCACTATCGCCTTGTTGGCAGTAAGCAAAGCATCCAGTTCGCGGTATATGTGACCTTCGAAGTCGTCCTGGCGCTTCTTGGCCTTGAGCTCTTTGCGATTTAGACGGCGGGTGCTTATGACGTCCCCATTACTCAACACAACCCGCAAGCCCGTAACATAGTTACGTGTTGCACCATACTTGATCGTCTTCTCGCCTGCCGAGTTGTTAGCCACCGCACCACCGATCGTTGCAAAATCTATACTAGCTGGATAAGGTGGCATCCACTGGCCGTGACTCTTTAATATACCCTGCATGTGCTGATAAATCATGCCGGGCTCTACCGTGATCGAGCGCTTCCCCATTCGAACCATGCGCTTCATGTGAGCCGGGAGTACGAGCATGGCGCCGTTGCCAAGCGCACCGCCGCCCTGATCTGTGCCTTTACCACGAGCAGTTAGGTCGATCTTGTTCCCAGATTTTGCCCTTGCCTCCAAATACCGCACAGCCAGCACGACATCCCTTTCCGATTTTGGATAGATGATAAGCTCCGGGGTAATCTTAAAAACACTACCATCGGTTGAAAAATAATCCCTGGCTGCACTGTCCAAAGTTACTTCGCCAACAAGCAGCCTACTAAGATCCTCTACTACGCTCTTCATAGCTACTAGTATACCAATTTTGCTTATGCTTGAGTACCAATAATTGACTTTGATACATAAGCATTATATATTGATAGTAATTAGAGAATACTATGCCAGCAAAACACAAAACTCGCCACGCGCATCAACACCCGCACCACCACAAACACCTGGTGAGGCATCACAAGCCGAAACACCATAGTCCAATTCTCTATGTATTTATTGCCCTGTTTGCAATCTGCGGGCTCTACATCATTTATCGAAGTCTAGCCGGCAGCTACATCGTCTATACCGATAACGTCGAATACTGGCGACCGCGCATTGCAGGCTGCGAAAGTGGCAGTGGGCCCAATAGCCAACCGCGATATACGGCCTTTAACGGAATAGCGCACTACGGTGCTTATCAATTCGACATTGGCACCTGGCGCAGCAATGTAAGTGCCGAAACAGCCGCCATGTACCCTAAAGCATCTGATGCCCCTCCAGCTGTACAAGACGAGGCATTCCGCTCTACTTTTGCTAAACGCGGCACGCAGCCATGGAACGCATCGTATTACTGCTGGTCTACGGCAGCCCGCCCGACACCTGTTCCCCTAGCCCTGCCGGACATTCTGCCTATCATCCCAGCTGCTTCGTATAATGTGTCCGTGACTGGCCAAGTTACCCTAGACGGACAGCCTAAAGAAGGTATTACTCTACAAACCTGTTACGAAGAATTCACGGTCAAGACCGATGCCGAAGGCAAGTTCACCCTAAGCCTGCCGAGCGGTACAAACTTCTGCCTTAGACCCACCAGTGGCGTCCCAGAAGGCTACCAGTTGACCAAAACTACGAACAATCCGGAGCAAAACAAGAACAGCACCTTCGAAAACCAACGAGCGGGTGTCGGCGCCTATCGAAACATATTCTATCTATTCAGCCCTTACTACACCTGGGATCGCAACACCGACAAGGGATATAACTTCATCTACACCAAGGTCTAAGGCAACAGCGGCCAGTACGTGAGCTGCTTTTCGCAGGCTGCTTGAAACTCAAGCTCGTTCAGACCATACCGCTTGGCAATGGAGTGTAGTTTCGCGACTTTCCTAGGATTACGAACTTCATCGACCTGCTTGGAGGAACCGAGCCTCCTTCCAGCTCGTCGAAAAAAGAACCAACGGCTTGTGTACTTTGGGTACATATAGACCATCCCGAGGGCATATCGCCAGCCCGACATTGGAAACTTAATACTGTGTCCGCTCCACCGAGCACGAGAACAGGTGTAGACCACATCGCTTAACTCAGACCACTTCATAATTATGCCTTGAGCGGCTCGATACTCTTCTAGTTCCTCCGCCATATCTTGCTCGTGCCAAGCGCGATCTTCCTTCGGCATATTGAGCATGTTGTGCCATAGCTTGATCATGAATAATTGGCCCTCTGGATTTATGTAAGCCGAACTTAATAATTACTGGTACCGCGGAGAGGACTCGAACCTCCACAGGATTGCTCCCACTAGAACCTGAATCTAGCGTGTCTACCATTCCACCACCGCGGCTCAATTAAAGTTACTGTGCAGTTTAACGTCATACTGGACGAAAAACACCCCGACACGCTGGTGTCTACGTCTATTTACGTTTCACGCAGCACCACCGCGGCTCATTTATAACAAATGGGGGCTCTTATGTCATTGCCGAACGTATAGCATTGTACTACAGAGGGTCTTGCCCAGTATAGACTTAGCGTGCGTCACGTTTCAAAACACGAACTCGCTTCATGAACCACGTCTCGATGTTATTAAACCTATCGCTCGGCTCGGAGATCTTACCCGCATCCGCCCCCTCCACACGGACATCTTGGCCGTAAAGATACAGCGGACTATAAAGAAGTGCGGCGGGCACATCCTTTGACCACACATCCAGGAAGGAAGCAAACTTTGCGGCTCGCGTATTCGGGTCACGACTCAAGCGTGCTGCCTCTAGTAACTTATCTGCCTCAACGCTCTTATAATTAGATATGTTCAGCCCAGGGTCAGCAATCTGACTTGAGTGCCAGAACGAATACGCATCCGAATCTATGCCTACGTTCTGACCATAGAGTAGCAAGTCGTAGTTTCGTGGTCGGACGTGATTTTGCTGCAGGCTGACGATGTCGGTTTCTTTGATTTCTACTGGTACGCCAACGAGCTCTAATTGTTGAGCAATCTGCCTTGCTACTGTGCTATACTCCGGCGACTTAAGAGTAACCAGGCGCAATGGCTTTGTCGTTTTATTAGCCTGTAAAACCTTGGATGCGGCTACCTGATCATGCTGATAGCGAACAGCTTTTGGGTTGAATCCAGCCTGGCCGGGGAGTATTGGGTAGTACACCGGCACAGCTCGGCTCGAGAGTGAGCCAGCGATGATACTATCTCGGTCAATCGCCTGCGTTATTGCCTGCCGTACAGAAGTATTGGCGAGGTAAGACGTCTTAGTATTATAGAACAGCCCTACGTAGGCCGGCAAACTATATTCGTATATCTTCAGGCTTTCATTCTTTTCTGCAGCTCGAAGCTGGTTGGGATTAAGCTGAGAGATTCCCATAATCTGCTTACGAGCATAGCCGTCGAGCAGTGCCGCAGGGGTCGTATAAAGCGCGAAGTGAACCTCGTCCATCTTTGGGCGTCCTCGGTAATATTCCGAGTTAGCACGCAAGGTAATGAGTCCCAAATCGCTACCGAAGTCGTCAAGCACATAGGGGCCGGTACCAATTGGTCTTTGGCTAAAAGGGTTAACCCTAAGTTGTGAAAGCTGGATTGAATCAAGCAAATGGCTTGGCAATATGCCTACCGTAGTTGCAGATAGAAATGCTGTATAGCTATTTGGCAAGACAAACTTAATCGTCTGCTCGTTCACCACTTCGTACTTTATGCCCTGCCAATTGTAGGCCAGCGGAGACTTGCTATCCGGGTTCTGTATGGCGGCTACCGTGAATGCGACGTCCTTAGCGGTAAACGGTTGACCATCGTGCCACTTTACGTCCTTACGGAGATAGAACGTATAACTCTTTTGATCTGCTGAGATATCCCAACGCTCAGCCAGATCAGGCTCTATCTTGCGATCGCTGCCAACCTTTGTTAAGCCATTAAAGATCAATCTATTTACGTCGCTTGTGGCAGTGTTCTCGGGCAGGATGGGGTTCAAAATCCTAACTTCCCCTAATAAACCTTCGGTGTATACTCCCCCTTGAACTGGCTGCGTGGTGACAAAAAATGTATCCAAGCTGCCTATTCCTGCAACTACACCCCAAACAGATACCGCAACGACAACGAGCCAGGATACAAACATCCACCGCATTGGGCCAAGCTTCTGCCACGCTCCATATACGTGCCTTTCGAGATAGTTGCTAAGCCAACGTCGGCCAACCCATAATTGCTTGCGTAAACGGCGGGACTGTCTATGCCACCTAAACTTTATATAGGACCACATTACTTAACAACGAGACCGCCCAATAAGCTCCCGACAAAGATAATAGCGATCACGATGGTAGCGTAAAATAAAGCCTTCTCTGCACCGCGCTTAGACCTATAGAAGTTTCCTTCGCCTCCCCACGCACCACCTAGGCCTGCACCTTGGTTCTGCAAAAGTATTACTACGGTCAAGAGCACCGCGCTAATTAGGGTTACGTACTGTAGGATTTGCTTCATGCTTTTTCCTCCTTTATTAAACTAACTGCGGCATAGTTCACGAGCCAAACTATAGTGACCGCACCGAGTGCTGACCAGATTGACGTTATATCAAACGGCTTATAGATAGCACTTGTCAGGTAAAGCATAGCGGTATTAACTATAAGTGTAAAGAGCCCCAGCGTAAGCATTATAGCGGGCAATGAGAGTATGATCGCCAAAGGTCGGATTAATGCATTAACTAAACCGAATATTAAACTCGCGACGATCAGTACTCGAAGCTTATCTTGATATTGAATCCCAGAAAACAATTGAGCAGCTATGGTGAGGCCGATAAAGTTCGCCGCCCAACTATATAGAAAGCGTTTTAGCATTCATTAATTATACCATATATCAGGTGTGACGCTTAGATCCTGAACTATGGATTGACTCATATATTAGACCCGCTTTTACGCCAACTATTTTCTCCAATTCAACCAAGGAAGCCTCTCGCACGCCACTCACACTGCCGAAGCTACGGACTAACTTTCGCCGAGTAACCGGCCCCACCCCTGGTATTGAATCAAGTAGCGATGTCTTGGTCCTTTTGTCTCTCAGATGAGTGTGGTAGCTAACCGCAAAACGGTGTGCCTCATCCCTCACCCGCTGCAAAAGCTGGAGCGACGGTGAGCTATGTTTAATTCTTAACGTCGTGAAGGCCTCCTCCTCCAATAGCTCATCACCTTCTTGCGGCCTTATAGTGGCCGTAGAGGAAACTTGGTCCTTAATACGCACCACCTCTTCGTAGCGCTTTGCCAAACCGAAACGCGCTATGTTAATCCCGAGCTCCTCTAAAACCTCGCTGGCCGCCGAAAGCTGGCCTTTGCCGCCGTCGATCAGTATTAAGTCCGGCTTCCTCCAATCATGCTTTCCGCTAAAGCGTCGGCGCATTGTCTCTGCCATCATAGCAAAATCATTTGGACCTTTTGTCCGCATTTTAAAGTGCCGATATTCCCGCTGATCGGGCAGTCCGTTTGTAAAAACAATCATACTACTCACGGCGTCACCGCCAGCAAAGTTCGATATATCATAAGCCTCAATCCTCCCCGGGGGACCGCTCAGCCCAAACCGATCGCTCAGCCCATTAAGGGCCTGATCGAGCGTAAAATCGAACGTCTCCTCTTTGCCGAACACACTCTTCTGGGAGAGAGATTTTAATGCCAAGTATTGGTCGCGCAACTTCGCTGCTTCCTCGAACCTCTTGGCCTTAGCAGCCTTCTTCATCGCGCCCTCAATCTCTCGAATGAGCTTCATGCTATCACCCCTAAGGATCATAGTGAGTTTGCGTAAGTTAGCTTTATAGTCCGCCGAGCTTATATCTGGAGCCGGTGAAACACCGATTTGATGTTGCAATGCACTCACCTTGGGCCAAGCTGCGTCTGTGATGTAAGGGAATATTCTGCGCAGATACCGCATAGCTGAACGAACGCTTCCGCCGGATACAAATGGGCCAAAGTACGTCGCCTTATCGTCTTGTGGCCTACGGACATAACTCACACGAGGAAAGTCTTCCTGCGTAGTAATCTTAATATAGAGGAAGTTTTTGTCATCACGCAGCTCGACGTTATAGAGGGGCTTATGACGCTTAACGAGTTCTGATTCTAAGAACAATGCCTCAATTTCCGAGCTCGTTACAATCCAGTCGACGTCGGCTATGTTCTCTACAAGTATCGGTGTTTTTGTGTCTTTGTGATGTTTTTGAAAATACGAAGATACCCTACGTTTTAAGATGGAAGCTTTTCCCACATAGATAATTTTACCCTTCGCATCTTTATAGAGATATACACCTGGCTCTGCAGGGAGCTGCTTGAGCTTGTCTTTAAGCTGTTGGTTCATAAGATCCATTATATCAACTATTGCTAGTTTCTAATATGCATTGCATAACTGTTTCGCCTGGGCTATACTCTAGTTGTCCCGTCCATTCGAGCCCTGGAGGCAAAGATCCTTACCAAACAGTCCCTTATCTTCCAGCTGCAACTTGCCCTCCACGGTGAGCACGACAGTCTGGTTCCGCACTTGGCCCTCGTTCTATCTGACATCCTGGTGGCCCAGCGCGAGATGCTCACAATCGTATCCACTGAGTCGGCGACAGAGGAGGAACGGCCCGACGAACCACCATGGGAGCTTCTCGATGCTCAGGCTCGCATTGCTGCTCGCTTCGATCAAGCTGTGCACCGCTTCGGGGACAAGTTGAACATAGAACACTTCTCCGACCTGGTTCAACGTTCACTCGGCAGCGCTGAAGAAAACGGCGGTCACGAGCGAGAACGCATCCTGCGCGAGATCGCCGCCGAGCACAACACCACGCCCATCGAGCGTCCTTGAAGGGTCGCAGTAACAACCGTTACTGCGACCCTTTCCCTTTGATAACTACTTTTTGTCATAGTGTATTGACATTATTTGCAAACTGTGCTATCATATTTGGCACGTTCCTAGTTTTTCTACTTTGAATGTACATTTAAAACCGACTACTTATTGTCAATATGTATTGACTCTTGACCTGCGGATACCTGTAAAGCAACGCCTGCTTTGCGGCTATCCGTACTGGCCAAGAGTCTGCCAACGGAATTCACCCCAAAAGACTCACTTGGAGGGCCCATGGCCATCACCGAAGACACCCAGTCCATCCTCGCGATCACCGCGACCGACACCGCCAAGGAGGCGATCATCATCGCCCTCGCGGGCGGTGTGCGGTTCCAGACCGTCGACGAGGCCCTGGCCTGGTCGGAGACGGCCCAGGCGGCCAAGTACCTGTTCGGCACCCACTCGAGCGCTGCGAGGAACCTCTTCCAGCTGCGCGAGCAGCTGAAGCGGGAGAAGTCGGCCCAGAGCGCCCTGGCGCGCCTGAACCGACTGTGGCTCAACGGCACCGTGCAGACGGCGCTGTGGAAGGCCTTCGTCCGCGAGGACATCCGCAAGGCCCTCGTGGCCGAGCTGAAGGAGGCCAGCCGCAAGGACATCGAGGCCCGCAACGCGGTCCTCGAGAAGGTCATTGCCCGGCTGGACGCCAAGGATGCCGAGGAGACCGAGAAGGAGGAGCTGATCGCCCAGATCAAGCCCCTCGTCGAGGACTCCTACTTCCTGAACGTCATCGTCGGCCGGGACAGCCTGCGACCCGACAGCCTGCGGGCGATCGACAAGATCATCGCCGGCAAGGGTGTGAGCGTCCACCTCGGGCAGCTGCGCGGCCTGGCCAAGCACCTCGGCAACATCCACCGCAGCTCCTCCGGGAGCGACGGTGGCCGCCGTGGCAAGGGCAAGGACCCGCGCAAGGCCGAGAAGGCGGCGCGTGACCGGGCGATCCGGGCACGGATGCACCAGCCCAAGGGCCAGGAACCGTCCAAGCACGGCAAGAAGAAGTAGTCGGCCTAGCCGGATCCACCAGAGCAGCGTTGCTCTAGGTGGATCCGGCCCCGACCCAAGTTTAGACATAGTCTAGATTTAGGTCGGGATTACAAAAACACCACTCAAAATAAGTGGTGTTTTTGCTTTGGCTTTATAGCCTTACGTAAGGAGCTTTTGTAAATATTGGCCGGTGTGGGATTTAACAACCTTTGCAACCTGTTCCGGGGTACCTTCGGCAATGACTATGCCGCCGCCGCTTCCGCCTTCTGGGCCTAGATCGATCAGCCAATCAGCACACTTAACAACGTCCAGATTGTGCTCGATGATCAGCATGGAGTTCCCCATGGTCACGAGTGCGTTAAGCACTTCTAGAAGTTTCTTGACGTCTTCAAAGTGCAAGCCGGTGGTTGGCTCATCTAGAATGTAGAGCGTTCTACCAGTGGCTCGCTTGGAAAGTTCGCTCGCCAGCTTAATACGTTGCGCCTCCCCACCCGACAGCGTGGTGGCAGATTGTCCTAGGCGGATATAACCAAGTCCTACACTGCGCAACGTCTCGAGCTTACGATACACTGCTGGAATATTACCAAAGAAATCACAAGCATCCTCCACGGTCATCTCCAAAACATCGGCAATAGTCCTGCCCTTATATAAAATCTCTAAAGCTTCACGGTTATAGCGCTTGCCATGGCACGTTTCGCAGGTTACGTACACGTCTGGCAAGAAGTGCATTTCAATCTTGATAATCCCATCGCCCTTACACGTCTCGCAGCGGCCACCTTTTACATTAAAGCTAAACCGACCAGAGCTGTAGCCACGAATCTTGGCTTCCGGCACCATGGCAAATAAATCGCGGATATCGGTAAAGGCACCTGTATATGTTGCTGGGTTTGATCGCGGTGTACGGCCAATCGGAGACTGGTTAATGTCGATTACTTTATCCAAGTGCTCGGTTCCTAGGATCTCCTGATGCTTGCCAGCTGGCTCCTGCGCTCGATGGTACTCCTGGCTTAGCTTGCGGGCCAATATATCATTTATGAGTGATGACTTGCCAGATCCAGACACCCCAGTTACGACCGTCATGATGCCGAGAGGAATATCGACCGATACGTCTTTTAAGTTATTTTCTGTTGCACCGACAATCCGAAGTTTCTTATCGGTTGGCTTGCGGCGTTGTTTTGGCACCTCGATTTTCTTAGCACCGCTCAGGTACTGGCCCGTCAAAGACTCTTTGCTCTTAGCGACTTCATCTGGGGTGCCAATAGCTATGACCTCACCGCCATGCTCGCCGGCAAGTGGACCGATGTCAACTACAAAGTCACTCGCTCGAATAGTGTCTTCGTCATGCTCGACTACAATTACCGTGTTGCCGAGGTCTCGTAAGCGCTGTAGCGTACTAATCAATCTATCGTTGTCGCGTTGATGCAGGCCAATTGATGGCTCATCAAGAATATAGAGCACACCCATGAGGCTGGAGCCAATCTGCGTTGCCAAACGAATACGCTGCGCCTCACCGCCAGCCAAGGTGTTAGCGCTACGATTCAATGTTAGGTAATTGAGACCAACATCATTTAAGAACTTAAGCCGCTCGCTAATCTCTTTAAGGATTTGCGCGGCTATTTGCTTTTCCTGCGAGTTCAGCTCAAGCCCAGAGAAAGTCCTTAGCGCATCTTCGACCGACATGCTGGTAAGGTCGGCAATCGACTTACCGTTTACGGTAATGGCCAACACTTCAGGCTTAAGACGCTTGCCGTGACACTCCAGGCACTCTTGTGTCGTCATGTATCGCTCGATCTCTTTCTTCACAAAGTCACTATCACTCTCACGATAACGGCGTTCCAAATTAGGAATAATACCTTCAAAGGTTGTTTTATACGTACGTCCGCCCGGCCCGCGCACGCCAATTTCTTCGTCCCCTGTTCCATACAGCAAAATCTCAATTTCTTTAGTACTCAGCTTTTCGACCGGCACATCAAGCTTGAACTTGTGCTTCTCTGCGACTGCTTCGAGCAATTTGGTATACCACGTCATGCGCGAAGTAGTGCGGCTCCATGGACGAATAGCGCCCTCGACGACGCTAAGGCGACGATTCGGAATGACCATGTCGGGGTCTACGATCAAAAGCGAGCCCAAGCCAGTGCATTTAGGACAAGCCCCATGTGGCGAGTTAAATGAAAACAGTCGAGGCTCAATTTCTGGGAGTGAGAACCCGGAATCTGCCGTAGTGTAATGCTCGCTAAACACGCGCTCTTCACTAGTATCATGATCCTGTATAGTTATTACGCCTTCGCCCAAATGCAGTGCCTGCTCAATAGACTCAACCAAACGCTGTCCGGGTTCATCTGGGTCAAGCGTCATTCGGTCAACTGCCACCTCAATGGTATGCTTCTTTTGCCTATCGAGTTCTGGTACTTCGTCAATTGGCATGAGGGTGCCGTTTAGGCGCACACGGGAGTAGCCTGCCTTCTGAATTTCGCTAAGCAAGTGCCTGTGTTCACCTTTTTTGTCTTTCACAATAGGGGCGAGGATTACAATCTTTGTACCTTTAGGGTATTGACGAACCGAATCTACAATTTGTGCGGGGGTCTGTTTGGTTAATACCTCGCCTGTCGTTGGATCGTGAGGCACGCCAATGCGAGCAAAGAGCAGTCGGAGGTAGTCATAGATCTCTGTTACAGTCGCGACAGTAGAGCGCGGGTTTCGTGAGCTGGATTTTTGGTCAATCGAGATTGCGGGGCTTAGACCGTCTATTTGGTCAACGTCTGGCTTTTCCATCAGGCCTAGGAACTGGCGCGCATAAGCACTAAGGCTCTCTACATATCGGCGCTGGCCTTCGGCGTAGATAGTATCGAATGCAAGTGAGGATTTTCCGGAGCCTGAGAGACCCGTAATTACCACTAGTTTGTCGCGGGGTATTTCGAGGTCTATGTTTTTGAGGTTGTGCTCGCGAGCACCCTTAATGACGATTTTATCAGCCATATATGCCCTATCCTCACTTGTTAAATCAACGATTAACTATACAGGTAAACGCAACGTTTTTCAAGTCCCCTAGGATGGCTTGTCGTCGAAATATGACTCAAAAGTTGGCTCTAAGCTCATGACGTGAGAGCCGCCATAAACCACAAAGGGCTTCTTGCCTTCCTGGATTGCGTCGGCCACGGTAGTGAAGATGTGGTGGTCGCGAGCTTCTGTCATCATGGTGTGAATTTCTGCCAATCTGCCCTCAGAACGTGGATCCCACGCCTTTGCAAGGACCGCACGATCCTCCATCGAGCTAAAGCCAATCGTACCATCTTCTCGCAGCTGAAGCTCTGGCAGGCCAAGCTCAGCCAAGTCGGCATTAAGCCTCTCCGCCAAGCCCCTAGCCTGGTTACGGAGAGCACCTAATATTTCTGGGTTTTGCTGAATGATCCTCTGCTTCTCGCTGTCAGGAATATCTTGAAAGCCTTCGACCCCATTCACGACTGCTTCTCCGTAAATCTGCATAGTAATGTCCTCTGGAAGAGGCGCAGAAGCTTCGTGAGTTAGATTTCTAATCATTAAAACAAGAACCAGCTCTTCCCGTCTCACACCGCGAGACTCGACGAAAGATGCAATATCTGCGTCGGAAGGCTCCCCGGTCACAGCTTCGACCCCGTCCCTTGCCGCCAGGAACTGCATCAGCCCTGATTCACTCGCGCTACCAATCGCAGTCGACCTATCTGCTATGTACTTTTGCTCTCGAGCATCGCCTTCGAACACGACAAGCCGTTCTTCGGGCGAGGTAGCTGCCAAATATTCATTGTATGCCGACTCAATGTCAGAGTGGTTGCGCGACTCGGGGTTAAAATCATGCAGATCCACTGCCCCGCCCTCCACTAGGCCTGGTGCATTGGGGTCTTTGGCTGCCTCGCCCGTAGCAGGATCGATCTTCTCGGTATTGATACTTGCAATCAAGGTTAAAGAGCCATCCCCAAACTTATCAATCTTCGCCGTGCCAGCTGCTACCCTCTCATCGTTTCTTCGCGTGTATTCATCACCATATCCAGCATATTCAGTCCAAGCTTCTGCCCGTCGGTTCGTTTCCACAGCGATGCCGCTTAGCTCTTGTGCCATCTCTGGAGCCATAGCTCGATTGACTTGTTCGCGCTCTACTCCTCCGGCCTGCTCTGGGCTAAGTGCGTTCATTTGCTCATCCTCTTGCCCTGAATCACATCGTCAATTTCACCGAGCTGATCACGGAGCTCTGCCGCCTTTTCGAACTGCAGGTTCGCAGCAGCCATTTGCATTTGCTCCTTAAGTTGGCGCTGAAGATACTTCAACTCGTCCTTCGGCACTTTGGCAAAGTCGATCGCCTTGACATCAGCCTTCTCTGCCTCCAGCTCCTCGTGCATGCGCTCTTCAATCGCCTTGCTAATACTCGCAGGCGTAATGCCGTGCTTGGCATTGTAATCTTCCTGGACTTTGCGACGATCCCTTGTAACCTTGATGGCACGCTCCATGGAACCCGTCATATTGTCCGCATACATAATGACCGTACCTTCCTGGTGGCGAGCAGCGCGCCCTATAGTCTGAATGAGCGAACTCTCGCTACGCAAAAATCCTTCCTTATCGGCGTCAATTATTGCGACCAAGCTTACCTCTGGTAAATCCAATCCTTCGCGCAGGAGATTAATTCCAACTACGACGTCATAAACGCCAAGCCGCAGGTCCCGGAGAATGTCTGTCCTATCAAAAGTTGCCACATCACTATGTAAATACTGGACTTTAATACCAATGTCTTGCAAGTATTCCGTTAGGTCTTCTGCCATTCGCTTGGTAAGCGTGGTTACCAAAGAGCGCTGACCCTTACCGATTCGCTTGCGGATTTCTGCTATCAAGTCATCTACTTGATGTTCAACCGGCCGCACCTCGATAATAGGATCGAGCAAGCCTGTAGGGCGAATGATTTGCTCTACTACTTTACCAGAACGACTAACCTCATATTCATTCGGCGTGGCAGACACATAGATAGTCTGATTTATGTGGCGATCAAACTCGGTAAAAGTAAGTGGCCGATTATCTAATGCTGATGGCAAACGGAAGCCATGTTCGACCAGTATCTCCTTGCGCGCGCGGTCGCCATTATACATGCCGCGCACTTGAGGCAGGGTTATATGCGACTCATCCACGAACATCAGGTAGTCATCAGGAAAATAGTCCATTAACGTGGCGGGCTGATCCCCTGGCTCTCGGTTCGTTAAGTAACGTGAATAGTTCTCTATGCCTTTTACAAAACCCGTTTGCTGCATGATTTCAAGGTCGTACTTTATTCTGCTCTCGAGCCGCTGAGCCTCAATCAGCTGGTCATTCGCCCTAAAGTGCGCCACACGCTGGGTGGCTTCATCTTGGATTTTAACCATGGCCTTTTCAAGTTGTTCGCGCGGAGTCACATAGTGCTTAGCCGGGAAAATGCTTAGCTCGTTAAGAGACTTCGTGACCTCACCAGTTAGCGGATCGATCTGCACTATGCGCTCGAGCGAGTCACCAAAGAACTCCAGACGATATGCATTCTCTTCTCCAATCGGGAATACGTCTACGTTCTCGCCGCGCACACGAAACACGCCACGTTCAAAACTCGTGTCATTACGAGCATATTGAATATCGTTGAGCTGGCGCAACATTTTGTCTCGCTTGCGGAGTTCACCGACCTTGAGATGCATTGTCATGTCCGCATAATCACTCACGCTACCAATGCCGTAGATACAACTTACTGAAGCGATAATAATTACGTCCCTACGACTCAAAAGCGAGCTTGTTGCAGCGTGACGTAAGCGATCGATCTCTTCATTGATCGCACTATCTTTTTCAATATACGTATCACTCCTGACTATGTATGCCTCTGGCTGGTAATAGTCGAAGTAACTAACGAAATAGTGCACGGCATGCTCTGGAAAAAACTCTTTGAACTCACCATAAAGCTGGGCGGCTAAGGTTTTATTATGGCTCAAAATCAGTGTGGGGCGATCTGCCTTGGCGATGATGTTTGCCATAGTAAAAGTCTTACCCGAGCCAGTTACCCCTAGGAGGGTTTGCTCACGCATGCCGGCTTCCAGGCCATCGCACAGACCATCAATAGCGTCCGGCTGATCACCATTCGGCTCGTATTTGGACTTTAGGTTAAATAGCGTCATAAGACCATTATAGTCTATCTGGTCAAAACAACAGCATACAAAAAACCGACTCATTGAGCCGGCATATTTGTGTGTCGCTAACTACTGCACTGTGTGGAACTAAACCCAAACTCACCCTATGCAACTATCATAACAAACCATCCTTGGACGGGCATTGGCGATAGAGCAAAAAAAGCCTAGGTGTTTTTAGTGCTTTGCCTATGGTTATGCAGTTGCCAAAAGTTCATCAAGTTTAGGCTTGTTGAAGCCGATGACAATCTGGTCATCGATATCGATCACTGGTACGCCCATCTGGCCAGATTTCTTGATCATCTCATCTGCAGCCTTAGGGTCGGCTTGAACGTTAACTTCTTTATAAGCTACTTTTTTATCCTTTAGATACTCCTTAACTGCACCACAAAAATGGCAAGTTGGAGTAGTATAAACGATTACAGGACTATCTTCTCGGTTCATAATTAAACCCTTACTTTAACAAGTATAGTATAGCACGGTGACCTCGGTGAATCTAGTCCTTTAACTTGCTTAGGTATTGGCTTGCCTGAATTGCAGCCTTGGCGCCTTCGCCAGCCGCTACGATTACTTGCTTCTCTACCACGTCAGTAATATCACCGGCGGCAAACACCCCCTCAACACTCGTCATGTTGTATTTATCTATCACAATCTCACCTGCTTTATTAAGCTCTAGGTGGCCCTGCAGATAGTCCGTTGCCGGTACCGACCCGACCTCCACAAAAGCACCTGCGATATGCACCTTTTTTTTGATACCACTCATAGCATCATGGACTTCGATATATTCAAGAAACTTGCTGCCGCCGAAGGAAACCGTCTCCATATTATTCATGATCCGAACATTGTGGAGATCCCTAACCTTA
The DNA here is from genome assembly GCA_052034495.1 of Patescibacteria group bacterium. GTDB lineage: Bacteria > Patescibacteriota > Saccharimonadia > CAILAD01 > JADZBC01 > CAYPSN01. The sequence continues at coordinate 239,222 of JBPOIL010000001.1, read as the reverse complement.
TCTACCATCACTGGGTCTCCAGTTAAATCCTCGGTGAGATTTATGAGGTAAATGTGTTTTACTATTTTGGAAATATTGATAGCTGCATCAAGCGCCGCGTTTCCGCCGCCGATTACGGCGACTTCCTTGTCAGCAAAGATTGGCCCATCACACCACGCACAATATGTGACTCCCTTATTAAGGTAGGCATCTTCGCCTGGTACACCAAGCTTGCGGGGAAGTTTGCCCCCTGTTATCACGACGGCCTTGGCCGAAATTCCCTTACCATCAGCCTCGACGACGAAATGTTTACCAGACCGTTTTATGCCGGTAACGCCACCCGACACGATGCGAAGTTCAACGTCATCCTTAAACTTCTCGAGATGGTGTTCGAACTTAGCAACTAAGTCGGCGCCGGGTATCATGCTAAACCCAAGGTAGTTCTCGATATCGCTACTCCATGCCGCTTGGCCGCCTATGTCTTTACTTAGCAAAATCGTCTTGAGCTTTTTTCTCGCTGCATAAACTCCGGCTGTCATGCCTGCCGGTCCTGCTCCAACTATTACTAGATCGTAAATCATGCCTTGCCCTCAACGCTAGCATGAAAATGTTTTGGTGCGTTCTTAAGAAACACTTCTATTTTATCTTGAGTAAGTAGTCCTGCCTGAGCACCAATCTCCTGTACAACGCTCATTGAGTTAATCGAGCCCCAAGCCATAGCCGTCGGAACATCTTTACCAGCGGCAAGCGCAGCAGCGAAAGTGGACGTATATGCATCCCCTGCTCCAGTTCGCTCGAGCGGTGGGGCGGGGTCAGGATATATTGGCATTGACCATAGCTGCTTACCGTCCGACGCAAAAGACCCTTTAGGCCCGTCTGTAATTACGACGATCTTTGGGCCAAACTCGTGCAGCCGTTCCATAAGTTTTGCTACGCTCTGTGTCGAAAGACCAGATATGGCCTGCGCCTCCTCCAAGTTGCATGCCAACATATGTGTCGCTTTATAAAGTTTTTGGAGCTCCTTCGTCCCAAGCTTCATCTGGAATGTCCCTGGCTGGAACGCCAGCTTAACATCTTGATTCTTAGCCAAATATTCGGCAATCTCATCATGGAGCCGATCAGCGCTCTCCCCCACCGAGCTCAAATAAATCCATGCAGGCTTGTTATACTGATTAATCCTTGGCCAAGAATAGGAATAGTCTTCGTGTTTTATAAGAATAGTTCTGTCGGCACCATACCAAAGCACATAATGATAGTTTGATTTCATGCCGCGATTAATATGGACGTATTCGGTTGAAATGTCCTGCTTGTTGAGCGCACGAATAATGTCTTTGCCTACCTGGTCGTCACCAACGTTACTATAGAAGCCAACTCGCAGACCTAAGAGCGCACTTGCCACGGCGGCGTTCGCACTGTTCCCTACGGCAGGAATAACTATTGCCTCTTCAAAAGGTATTTTCGATCCATACGTCATGCAGAGCAAGGGGTGACGGTCTTGGCTATCTTTATCAATTTCAGCTTCGTGCTTACCCAGGCGAATGAAGGCATCGGTTACTACATCGCCCACCGCCAGAACATCTATCCCATAACGCATATGCTTTCCTCCAGTTGTCATTATATGAAGTTCTTCCTTACTTTCCCAGAGCGATGGGGTATGTTCTGCGGAATACCCGGCTCTGAGCCAACAAAGTGGGCGACCGATCGTGCGGCACTCAAGCCGAAGTCTAGTGCTGATTCAAGGCTCTTGCCATGCAAGTGACTCGCAAGAAACGCCGGGCCAAACACTTCACTCATCCCGGTTTCATTTATGCGCTTCAGACTTGGGCGCTGAGCAGTTTGATAATAGAAGCCGTCATGGAGTGCATGGGCCGCCTTCGTGTCATCAAGGAGTAAGATACTCTTCAGGCCGCTTGCCCTCAACGATTGCAGTGCATCTCGAGTCTCAGGCTGGTGAGTAAGCATTTCGGCGTCATCACGATCGAAGCAACAAATATCTACTTTAGCTAATAGTTTTATTACTTTGCGAGCGTTCACTAAATCGTGGCTTGTGAGTCTCACCATTGTCTTCGCATCGTGCTTTTTCGCTAACGCAAGCAACAACTTTAAATCGCCCAAGTCGATAAAGGGACCGCTGAGGTAGAGCCACTTGGCTGTAGGCAATGAAGCGATAAGGCTCTTCCCGTAGCCAACACTGCTATTGAGTGAGCTGATCTCAAAGTAATCGTCTTTAGGTGAGCGCACAAGCGTCTGCATGCTCGTGGCCGAATGTGTTGTCTGGCGCGCGCTCGACGATTTAACTCCAGCCTCGCCAAGCCTGCGCAGTATCTCGCACCCCATACTGTCTTGGCCTATACTCGAAACGAGATCGGCCTTAAGGCCTAGGCGAGCGCACGTGAGAGCTGCGATGTATCCGCCGCCGCCGCAACCAAATGCCGTCTCGTTAGCATGAACCGAAGTTCTACTTGAGACCATAGAGCGTAAACGATCTGGCAATAAACCAACTTCGAGCGTCTTGGTAGTGTAAATTATTTCCGCATAGGCAGGACCAACACATAGCACGTCTAGCTTCATAGGGCTTTCCTCTTAGCGGTGGCGTGGGCTGACACAACAATGGAGTCTACCGTTAGGCCATATTCTCGCCACAGCTCTGCGACTTTACCGGACTGTCCAAAGCGATCCTCGATGCCCACCCGGCTCAAGGGGGCAGGCGATTTCTCTGCCAAGAGCTCTGCTATTGCGCCGCCAAGTCCACCGATAACTTGTCCTTCTTCGACAGACACTACGGCACCTGTCTTGCGCACGCTTGCAAGGATAGTATCTTCATCTAAAGGCTTGATGGTTGCTACATTTATCACCTCGGCTCTGATGCCCCCTTCCGCAAGAGCTTGGGCCGCCAATAACGCCTCGTGTAAGACTGGACCGCAGCCAATAATGGTCACGTCTTCGCCCTCGTGTAAAACTTGAGCCTTACCTACCTCGAACGGAGATTCCTCAGTTGTTATCACTGCAGTTTTCTCCCGTGCGAGCCGGATATAGACTGGCTTATTGAGCTTGGCGGCGGCCAAAGTGGCCTTGCGGGCCTCATGGATGTCAGCAGGCACCACAACCGTCATGTTCGGAAGCACCCTCATGAGGGCAATGTCTTCGAGCATTTGATGGGTTGCGCCGTCGGGACCAACCGAGAGCCCAGCGTGCGAACCAACTACCACAACCGGCTGATCATTGAGGGCAATCGTAGTGCGAATCTGCTCCCAGTTCCTACCCGGAGAGAACGCGGCATAACTACTCACGAATGGCTTTTTGCCTACCGCAGCGAGTCCGCTGGCTACGGTCACAAGGTTTTGCTCTGCAATACCCACCTCTACAAAACGATCAGGAAACTCATTGTGAAATAGCTGCATCTGCGTAGACTCGGTTAAGTCTGCGCAGAGCGCAACGACGGCACTATCAGCCTGGCCAGCGAGCAACAGGCCCTCTCCAAAACCACGTCTAGTTGGAGCATGTTCTACGCCTGAGGAAAACAAGTCCTTATTCAAATGCTGAGATCCAACTATCATTCGTGTTCACTCCTAATCTGGCCATTAAGCGTTCGTAGCTTGTCGAGCGCTGCGTGATAATCACGCAGCTGCTTGACTCGGTCTGAAGCAAGATCATAACCATGCCACCGGAAATCATGCTCCATAAAATCAACTCCTTTACCAGGAATAGTATGAGCAATAATACACGTGGGTCGCTCGTAAACGGCTTTGGCCTGATCGCAAGCAGCAATAATCTCTTCCATATTGTGGCCATCTATCTCGATCACGTGCCAGTTAAATGCCTGCCACTTCATGGCAAGAGGCTCGAGCGGCATAACATCCTCGGTAGGACCATCGATCTGGATATTGTTTCGATCAATAATGACGGTAAGGTTCGATAGGTGCTGTTTGCCTGCCAGCATTATCGCCTCCCAAATATTACCTTCGTTCAACTCACCATCACCGGTTAGGCAATAAACCCTTTGGCCATTTCGTTCATCCATACGTAGACCGATCGCCATTCCTACTGCCTGACTGAGCCCAGAGCCAAGCGGTCCGCTTGTGGTTTCTAGTCCAGGCAAACGAAGACGCTCCGGATGGCCCTGCAAGCGGCTCCCAAAACTTCGGAGAGTCTTGAGCTCAGACTTTTGCAAATAGCCTGCTTCTGCCATGGTGGCATACAGCACCGGAACGATGTGGCCGTTCGATAGTACAAGTCGATCTCGCTCATCCCATTCGGGTTTCGCTGGGTCATGCTTCAAAACATCGAAATACAATGCCGTCAGAACATCTGCCATCCCAAGCGGCCCTGCAGTATGACCACTCCCTGCGGTAATAAGCATCTGAATAATATCCTGGCGAATGCCATTTGCTTTGAGCTCTAGCTCCTTAGTGCCAAGCCTACTCATCCCAAAACCTCCATGAGCTCCGAATACCTGCTCAGCACGTCTTCGCAATCGAATAAATATGAGTTGGTATTCACCGCATCAAATCCTGCCTTAGCTATTTTGGGCAGCGTCTCCAGACTAACCCCTCCGTCGAGGCCAATCTCTAGCTTTGGGGCCAATTCGCGCAGCTGTTGTGCTCTCTTTAACACCCGAGGCTGCAAGGCCTGGCCTGCAAACCCAGCCGGATAGGCCATAACGAGTACATGGTCGACGCTATGGATAAGTTCAGGAGCTACATCCTCAACCTGCGTAGATGGGTTGAGCGCAATGCCGACAGAAATTCCCTTTTCGCGAAGGAGACGAAGTGCATCTTCGATATTAACAGCATCCTCGTACTGGAGGATTGCCAAATGGGGCCTAAATACAATTATTGCCTGCACATAATCCATTGGCCGATGCGACATTAAATGAATGTCACAATTCATGTCGCGGCGCGGTTCTATATCACCCAGACCCAGAGTCGGGTTGTCTGCGTATTCAGGGTCAACTAGGTCCAGCTGATAGCGATCAGTCAGCTGGCGAACCAAACGAATCTTCCGCTGATAGTCCTGGAGGTTCGACGACAATATCGCGGGGATGACTTTAGCCATTACTACTCTCGATATCCTTAATTTCATCAATCCTACGCTGGTGTCGTACTTCCTCCGAAAACTCAGTCGACAACCAAGTGGTCACGATGCCCAGCATCTCTTCTTCACTTAGTTCGGCAGCGGGCAAACTCAGCACATTGCTGTTATTGTCTCGGCGTGTTTCATAAGCAATGTGCTCATTCCAGGCTACGGCCGCCCTTACCCCATCCACTTTATTTGCGGCGATCTCCATGCCCTGACCGCTATCGCACACCAAAACACCCATTGAACCTGCATCCTCAACTACGGCTCGAGCCACTCGCTCTGCAAAAACCGGGTAGTCATCCCCAGGGTTTAACTGCTCTGGGCCCAAATCAACCACAGCAAACTTGCCAGCCAACTTGCTTGCAAGGTGCTGCTTCTTCACAAACCCGGCATGATCGGAGGCTAGGTAGACTTTCATTACTTTTTTATAGAATTACCTGCTAATTCGACCATTTCAACCAACCGATTCGAGTAGCCCCATTCGTTGTCATACCAAGCAACGACTTTGACCAAGTCTCCGCCGACAACGTTGGTCAACTTTGCATCGATGATAGCAGAGTGCGGGTTTCCTTTGAAATCGACTGATACAAGCTCGTCTTGGGTGACCGAGATAATTCCCCGATGGCTTGTGGCGGCAGCATGCGTTAGAATCTTGTTGACTTCATCGACGTCAGTTTTGCGCTTTGCCACAAAGGTAATATCGCTCAAGGAAACAACCGGGGAAGGTACGCGGATACTTAATCCATCGAAGCGATCCTTCAAACTTGGGACGGTCAGTGCAGCAGCAATAGCTGCGCCGGTAGTGGTGGGAACAATATTCTGAGCAGCAGCACGCGCTTCACGTAAGTCTTTGGCTGGCCCGTCTTGAAGCATCTGGCTAGCAGTATATGAGTGCACAGTAGTCATGAGGGACTTAACTACGCCAAGTTCTTTTTCCAGCACAGCCATAACTGGCGCAATGCAGTTTGTGGTACAAGAGGCGTTTGAAATAATCTTATGATCCGGCTTGAGCTGGTCCTCGTTAGCACCAATCACATACGTGTCTCCATGGGTATCGTCCTTTTCAGGGGCCGAAAGCACTACCTTCTTGGCGCCAGCAGCCAAGTGGAGTTTTAGATCGTCATGCTTCGTGAACCGGCCTGTAGACTCGATCACCACGTCAACATCGAGTGTCTCCCAAGGCAACTTATTGGGCTCTTTAATAGCCGTTACCTGGACCTTCTTGCCGCCAACGCTCAGAAAGCCCTCGCCCGCAACGACCTCGGCATGATATTCTCCGTAGCTACTATCATGGCGTAGTAAATGGGCCAGGGTATTAGTGTCCGTAAGATCGTTAATCGCGACGACTTCTAGCGCCGGATTCGCCATCGCTAACTTAAACGCATTGCGCCCTATCCTGCCAAACCCGTTTATAGCAACCCGTACGAGTGCCATCTTACCCTCCTTTAGTTCTCAATGCTTATGCTAACATTGTACCCTGTTGTAGGCAGGCTATCAATGAGGCTTAGGCGCTAAAGCTTCGAATGTGGCTTACATACGTTGCCGGTGCAGTCTGCGCCATCGATAAGGGCCTCGATATCTTTGGCATCGTGCATGCCACATAATGCCTGCTTTGTCTTAGTATTCACAAGTGCAGGAACGGCGGCAAAGCCACCGCAAGCTTCTCCAATAATGTCTTCGTATTCCATCATGAGCTTCTTGTTCTCTGCATTATTCCAAACCTCTAGCTTGCGTATTTCGACATTCTTTTCCTTCTCCAATCCCTCGACAATCGGCCTAAGTGAAATGCAATGCGGACAAGTTTCCCCGTAAAATTCGATTATGTGGTTAAGCTTCGTCATGTTTTGTATCCTCCTTGGTTATAAATAACAGCCCTGCAAACAGAAATATCAGTGTAGAGCTTAGAGCGGACAATAGGCAGTACTGGCACCAAGCCTGGATTACTACTCCCTGAATGTAGATGAGCCCTAGCGAGCTAATAAAGCCGACTATCCCTCCGAGCAATAACAGTTGCTTGAGCCATAGCTTGCGAAGCTGCAAGTAGTAGAGCGCGATAACTAGCATGCCGATGTAGAAGATTACACCAAACAGTGCTAAGGGTACGCCAAAGACCTCCGAGTATTTGCTCGTCAGAACTTCCTCGCAACCACCTGTGACCGAGCATGGTAACAGTTTGCCAGTATAATGTTGTTGAGTCAAAAGCACGGCATCAAGAAGCCCAAGAGACGCCACAACGGCGATCAGGCCTGCGAATAGCTTATTGCGCGAGAGCTTTTTCAATCGCATTGGTTAAGTCGGTAATGGCGTTTAGTTCTACGAATTCACCGTTCACGAAGAAGCTTGGTGTACCGGGTATCTTCAAGTCTTCGCCCAGCTTCTTATCCTTTTCGACAATCGCCTTAACGTCTTTTGATTTCATGTCCTGTTTGAACTTTGCGACGTCCAGACCGATCTGAGAGGCATAAGCTTCATATTTAGGCTGTGGATCTGCAATCTCGCTCCACTCGGCCTGCTTGGCATAGAGCAAATCGTGCATCTCCCAGAACTTACCCTGCACAGCAGCGGCTTCAGCTGCATAGGAGGAACTTAGGGCATTTTTGTGGATCTCAGTCAGTGGTAAATGCTTGAACACGAATTTTATTTTGTCGCCGTACTTAGGGAACAAGCTTTGCTTCAGAATCTCTTCCACATTGGCACATGCTGGGCACTGGAAATCTCCAAACTCAGTTACAACAACCTTGGAATCCAAGTTGCCCTTACTGTTCCCTTGCTTCATTTGTTCCTTTTGCGAATTTGTGGCAACCACTTTAGGCTTTTCGGTGCTATCTCCAGGCTTGCTATCATTACTTGGGTTCATGACTGCAAACACCACGAATAGTATTGCGCCAACGATGCCGAGAGTTACTAGGATTGGACTAAGTTTCTTCTTCATACTTAGGATAATACCAGATAAGGTGGTACAAAAAAAGCTCGGATTAACCGAGCTTCATCTTGGTTTCGGTGAACACCTCTACCTTGCGAGTCGCCTTGTCGAATTTCTTTAGAGAAATCTTATCAGGGCTGTTTGTCTTGTTCTTGCGAGTAAAGTACAGGGAGCCCGTCTTTGGGTTCTTCAGTACAATCAACTCGCGTGCGGTCTTCTTTGCCATTTGTTGTTTTCCTAATTACTAATACTAAACAATTGGTTGTTATTCTATCAGAAAAACCCTTTCCAATCAAGGCTTAGGGCTACAAGCTGCACATGCTTGCCCAATCGCCCGGTCGATTGTAGAATTGCGAACAGTACCCTACACGACCCAGCGGAAAGGCCACGAACGTGGACCCAATCATCATTACCATTGACGGCGGAGCAGCAACCGGGACCTCAACCCTCGCCAAGGCACTGGCGGATCACCTGGATATCCCGTATATGAACACGGGGTCCCTCTATCGCGGTGTAGCCATACAGGCTCGCCAGAAAGGTGCAGACGTCGATTCAGAGGAGGCCATGGAGGCAATTGCAGGTTCCATCCACTATGACTTCCACAGAGGTGAAGTGACTGCCCTGAACGGCCAACCGGTCAGTCAGCAAGACCTCCGCTCCGTAAGCGAGTTTGTGGCTCGCGTGGCACTGCACCCGGGAGTGCGCAAACACATCCGGGAATGGCAGCTCCACTTCGGCGAAGCAAGCAACTGCGTCCTGGAAGGGCGTGACCTGGGCAGTTGCGTTTTTCCCAATGCCACTCTGAAGGTCTTCCTGACCTGCGAAGACGTAGAGCGAGCCAGACGACGCTCCAACCACGAGGGCCGTATCGTGACCGTCGAGGAGCTCGTGCAACGAGATCGTCAAGACGAGGAGAGAGAGCACTCCCCAATGGTCTGCCCTGCGGACGCTCACTGCTTCGACACGACCCACACGAGCACACCTGAACTCGTAGGGATGGTGGAACGGCTGCTCATGGACATGCCCGACATCTGGACTCGTCTGAAAGGCTGACGCGAGTACAAATGAGGCCCCTGCTAAAGATCGCCGACGATCTTCTGCAGGGGCCTCCCTCATTTGCTTAATCCTATATATCTAGTTCGATACTTACCGGACAGTGGTCAGAGCCCATCACTTCTGGATGAATATTCGCAGCCACCACCTTGTCCCTAAGTGAAGCAGAGACCAAGAAGTAATCAATGCGCCAACCGACGTTATTAACGCGCGCACCACCCCAATGTGACCACCAAGTGTAGAAGCCATTACCCTGGTGAAACAAACGCAATGTATCTACAAATCCAGCATCTATGAAGTTCTGGAAGCCCCCACGCTCTTCGTCGGTAAAACCCTTCTTGCCAATGTTTGGCTTTGGTCGAGCTAGGTCGTCTTCGGTATGCGCAACGTTTAAATCGCCGCAAAACACAACCGGCTTGGTCTTTTCCAGCTGCTGGCAGTAGTCCAAAAACGCCGGATCCCAATGCTTGTGTCTAAGGGGAATGCGAGACAAGTCGTCTTTTGCGTTTGGTGTATAGACTGTCACCAAGTAGAAGTCTTCGTACTCGGTTGTCATCACCCGGCCCTCCGCATTTGGATCTCCGTACTCATCCGTCATATCATACTTGGCGATTATTTTTTCTGGCAATCCATTAACAACACTCAGTGGATCGGTCTTTGAAAAGATAGCGGTACCAGAATAACCTGGTCGCTCCGCAGAATTCCAGTGTTCACTATAGTCAGGCAGGTCAATCTCTACCTGCTCACGCCTTGCTTTGGTCTCCTGCAGGCATAAGATATCTGGGCTGTTTTCTTCGATAAAAGGCATGAATGCATCTTTGCGCAGCACGGCCCTAATCCCGTTTACGTTCCAAGAGAATATTTTTAGCCTAGCCATGTAGAGCGCCCTCGCTTATTAAAAGGTCCCGCTTTTTCTCTCGCCCACGATTGTATTCGCCCGCTTTGCCGTCGGCTCGAATCACTCGATGACAGGGAATATTCGGGTCATAGTTCTGGCTCAATATCGTACCAACCGCGCGTGCTGCCCCTGGACTACCAGCAGCCTTGGCGACGTCACCGTACGTCATGACCATGCCCTTCGGTATTTGACGCACCACTTCGTAAACTTTGTCTCTAAACTCAGGCATAGCAACCTAGGCGGATAATCGACTTTCAATATCTTCAACTTCCGCAATTGGCAGCATGAAAGTCTCGAACGCGCCACTGCGGCTTACTACCTCGACCGAATCATGTTCTAAGGTTTTGCGAGAGATCACAATCTGCACCGGGCACCCGATCAAATCAGCGTCAGCAAACTTAGCACCCGGGCTTACCTCTGAACGATCGTCAAATAGACAGTTGTTGGCCCCTAGCTGATTGTAGATCTTGGCACCAGCCTCAATATTTGCTTCATCTGGCAATGCCACGATGTGGTATTTAAAAGGCGCTACGCTTTCAGGCCATACCAAGCCTTTATCATCATGATGCTTTTCTGCAATTACCCCCATAACCCTACTGACCCCTATGCCGTAACAGCCCATAATCGCATGGCTCCTCTTACCCTCATTATCGGTATACGCCAAATCAAATGCCTTAGAAAACTTCTGGCCCAAGTCGAACACATTACCAACTTCAGCCGCTTTTGCCTCACTAAGCGTACCCTTATTGCATCTTGGGCAGCTATCGCTTGGCTTTACCTCTGCAATCTCGTCCTCGACACAGAAGTCGCACTTGTCACAATAGTAAATTACGTCTTCGCCCGCATCAGTCAGGACCTCGAACTCGTAGGAAACTTTATCTGTAAAGTTACCACCCGACGCCTCCGTAACTTTTGCCTCTAACCCAAGTTCCTTGAAAACCTCGATGTAAACATCCTTTGCCTTCTTATAATATGTCTCAAAATCTTCCTGACTCGTATGAAAACTGTACATGTCCTTCATGAGGAATTCTCGGCCACGCATAATCCCGGACTTTGCTCTCAGTTCGTCTCGATACTTCCACCCAATCTGATAAACAGAAAGTGGTAAGTTGCGATATGATTGGGCGCGGCTCAGTACGAGTGGAGCAACTACTTCTTCCTCACTTTGGCCAAGGGCGTATTCGTTACCAGTGCGACTGTTAATCTTAAATAATACATCAATGCTATCCCAGCCTCCGGTAGTCTTCCAGATTGAGCTAGGGTGCAGGGTAGGCATTAGCACCTCTTGTGATCCAAGCTCATTCATGTGCTTTCGGACAACACCCTCGATCTTGCGAAGCGTAATAAGCCCGAGCGGCAGATAACTATATACTCCCGCCATAAGCTGGTCTACAAACCCTGCTCGTGTAAGCAGCTGGGCATTGAGTGACTTTTCCTGCTCAGATATGTTTTTGCTCGTTTGAGAAAATAGTTGGGAATACTTCATATAGCTATTATTCTACATTCGACCCCTTTACGCCAGAGCAATCCAGATATCGACATATCCCACAAAAAGCCTATAATGTACTTATGAAAAAGCATAAGAAGAATCCTCGCAAAAAAGCTAGTAAGTATCATTTAGCGCAATTGAGGCATCTGCGTAGAGTGCGAGCTCTGTACGAACACAACGCGGCAACGGGCATTGCCCTGATTACTCCATTCGCCATCATTATAGCTATTAGCATCCTATACCGGCTTAGCCTGCCGGAATCTGACAGCCTAGCGCAGTTTTACGAAATGTGGGTTTTCCAGCCTTTAGTGGTGGTTTTGTGGGCAGTGATATTCCCCCTCATAGCGCTCTTGATCAACCTAGGTTCAGTAGTGACTATCGTTAAAGACCACCGCTACAACGGGAAAATCAGACCAGAGCACTTACTCAGGGACCTGTGGCCCAGCCTTGGTATCGTGCTGTTTGTACTCATTGCCTTCACACTGGTATTCGGCGGAGGGCTCGAGAACATTGCCAGCATCCTGCAGACGGTCTAAGCGCCAAATGATACTACTTATGCTTAGGCCTAATATTGGGTATAATGATGTCTATGCATAAGAACAGACTTCTATCCTGGATAATATCTCTCAGTTCAATACTAATGGCTGCTTTTATCTTTGCGGGGGTACTGGCAAGCAGCGTCCCGCAACCACTCACGACAACATGGCGGCCATATATCATTATCCCTTTAGCCTCGGTAGCTGCTAATGTTTACCTACTGTTCCTCATTCATAGAAGAAGAAGATCCATCAATGGTGCGGTCTGGATCAGTCTCTTCGTACTCGGCGCCCTCATGTGGTCGTTCACCGACGTGGCAACTTTTGCTTCTGCTAACCCATATACGGCACTCATTGTACGCGCAGGTGTGCCCGTAGCCGAACTAATTGGGCTTACTGCAATAGTGATGTTCGCCATTCGGTATACCAGAGAATATTCCGAGGACCTTACCGCACCTTGGCTCTTCCTTGTGACGACGACGGCACTATTGTCGACTCTAGCTATAGCATCCAACTTCTTCTTTGTACGTGTCCCATCCACTATGATTCAAAGAATATGGGGTTATGAGATAACACTAGGACCACTAGGGCCACTCTACCTTATTTGGTTTCAGTTTTTAACCGTAATCACTGTCGGGCTAGTGGCTAAGTACTACTTAAGTGAGCGCAAGGGGAAAAGAGCGAAACAGGCAAAGTTTCTTTTAATCGGTATAGCCATACCCTTCCTGGGCTCAACAATAACCAACGTACTACCCGCTTGGCTTGGCCTCCCATTCTACTTGCCAATGGACAGTCTATTCTTTACCCTCATGGGTGTTGTTATGTGCTACGGCATTATCCGTTATAGTCTATTTAGTATCAACCCCGCTTCAATCGCCACGAACATCTTAGAAACTATGGCTGAAACGGTGATTGTGGTGGACCCGCAATTCGAACTTGAGTATGCAAATGCAAACGCCGAGAAAGTTTTTGGCGTCAGCAGCGAATCAGCTGCGCGGAATAAGATTGATCGCTTTTTTGCGCCACAGCATTTCGCCCGTATTAAGCAATATTTAGCTGAAGACCCTCTACTCAAGACCCCCCGCAAACTCGAGAATCTTGTTGCAGTTGCACAGGGCACACACCATATAACGCCCGTAGACTTAGCGCTTAGTTCTATACTGGATGAAAAAGGCAAACTTGCTGGCTATGTATTCGTTATGACCGATATATCCGATCTTAAGCGAGCCTATGCCCAGCTTGCCGAAGAAGAACGCAAAATCGAAAAGAAAGTCATAGAGCGTACTGAGCAGTTATACACTGAACATGCAAAGCTCGAAGCGTCGATTGCCAGCTTGCCGGTAGGCTTCATAATGCTTGATGAGAACATGAAGGTGCTAGAGCTCAATAAGGTTGCACAAGAACTTTTTGAGATTAAAGCAAAGACCGGTAAAGCAGTTGAGGCAGTGCTCCATAAGCTTGGCGTAAGGGATCAGTTCGAACGAGTCCATGCAGAATGCGAACTTGCCGATATACCCGAACTATTACTAGACAAGAGAACGCTACACCTGATCATATCCCCTATTATAGGTAGTAGGAATGACTGCATTGGCAGTGTACTACTTATTGAAGATATCACTAAGCAAAAACTTGCCGAAAAGGAACGTAATGAATTCATTGTTACTGCATCACACGAAATGCGAACGCCTCTTACTATTGTTCAAGGGAACCTTGCTAACGCCCTAGACCCAGATATAGCCAAGCTCGATAAGGACACCAAGCCCCTCGTACAACAGGCTTACGATTCGACCGCACAACTCGCCGAGCTGTTCACTGACATTATGACCGTCTCAGAAATTGATAATGGCACAGCGCCGCACTATGAGAACAAGACTGAGTTTGATTATGTAACGGTGATTGACGACGTAATCCGCAGGGTTCGACCAAAGGCGGATGCCAAGAAGCTTGCTCTAAGCTTCAGTGGGCACGAAAAGAAGATCAACCTCAAAGGCGACCCTAATGAAGTCAAGCAAATCATCACCAAGCTTGCGGACAACGCGATTAAATACACAACTAAAGGCTATGTCAGCCTTGAGCTGAAGGAGCACGGCAAGTGGGTGCTGCTTAGTGTCACTGACACGGGAACGGGCATAGAGACCGCTGACCGCAAAAGACTCTTCAAAAAATTCGCTCGTCTTGACAACTCACTCACGCGCGAAATTGGCGGCACCGGATTAGGCCTGTACATCGCCCAGAGTCTAGCGGAACGGAATAATGGCGAGGTCATGCTCGAACACTCAACCAAGAAGGGTAGCGTGTTCACCCTGAAGCTACCCCTCAAGTAGCGTTATAGTATCCCCTCAAAAAGTCCTGCTTCAGGCTAAAAAAGCTACCGTCAATAAGCGACCCCCGGATATCCGCCACCAATTGCGTGATGAAGTACAGATTGTGGATTGATAGCAAAGTTGCGGAGAGCATCTCATCTGCGCGGACCAAGTGAGAGAGGTATGCTAGGCTGTAGTTCTGGCAGGTGTAGCACGCACAGCCTTCTATAATAGGTCCGTCCATACGCATATACTTCGTATTACTTAAGTTGACTCGCCCATCCCTGGTATATACGGCGCTATTACGCGCGACCCTTGTAGGGCTCACGCAGTCAAAGGTGTCGATGCCGTTTTCAATCCCCTCAAATAAATCGATTGGCTCGCCAATACCAAGCAGATGACGTGGCTTGTCTTTAGGTAGTGTTTCACAAACCCAGCGCACGGCCGTCGGCATATCATCTTTATTAAATGACCCGCCGATACCAAAGCCATCAAAATCCATACCACCAATCACCTCGGCTGAGTGCTTGCGCAAATCCTCGTGCCGACCTCCCTGTACAATTCCGAACAGCGCCTGGGGCTTGCCCTCTGGACTACTTGACCCGAGCGTCTTATGTTCTGCCAGGCTCCGGGCTGCCCAAGCATGAGTGCGTTCGAGTGCCTGCTTCTGGTAATCGTAATCTGCTTGCGGCGAGGTGCATTCGTCAAAGGCAAAGATAATGTCTGCACCCAAATCGTGCTGGATCTGCATAGACTTTTCCGGTGTTAAGCGATGCTTGCTCCCATCAATGTGAGAATGAAATGTCACGCCCTCGTCGTCAATTTTCATAAGCTTCTTGCCGCTCGGGCGCTTGTCGGGCTGCACCTTATCGTCCCCGCTCGCTACTTTGCTCACACCCTTGCCATACGCCTCACCGAGCGAAAAAACCTGGAACCCACCGGAATCAGTAAAGATCGGGCCGCTCCAATTCATAAACTTGTGCAAACCACCCATGTCGCGCACTACGTCGCTTCCAGGCTTAAGATACAAGTGGTAGGTATTTGCTAGGACAGCCTGCGAGCCAAGATCCTTGACTTGTTCTGGAGCCACGGCCTTAACCGTCGCCTTGGTGCCGACCGTAATGAACGCGGGTGTTTCAATAACGCCATGCGGAGTCGTTATCTCCCCTGCCCGTGCAAGCGTACCCTCCAACTCGCTATGTATGTTAAAGCCAAAATCCTTCATGGCACTATGTTATCAGCATACTGTCGCCATAGCTAAGGAATGCATACCCTTCGTCTAGAGCGTGAGTGTAGGCCGCCATGAGCTGATCCCAGCCCGCAAAGGCCGCGACGAGCATGAGTACTGTGCTCTTTGGAGCATGGAAGTTTGTAAGCAGCGCGTCAACCACCCTAAAGTCATAGCCCGGGTAAATGAATATGTCGGCTTCGCCGGTCAAACTCTTTGGTTCTGAAGTCTCCAGAAGGTCGCCGCCTGCGAACTCGAGCGTCCGTGCCACAGTCGTACCTAGAGCAACGACGCGTTTGCTAGATTGTTTCGCCTTACAAATTCGCTCCACAGTTTCGGCGGGTATTTCAAAGTATTCGCTGTGCATTGTATGGTCCTCAACACTGTCCGAACGGATTGGCAGAAATGTGCCCAGACCAACATGTAGAGTCAAAGAACAAACCACAACCCCTTTGGCGCGGAGTGAAGCCAATAACCCCTCTGTCATGTTAAGGGACGCAGTTGGTGCCGCTACCGAACCATTTTCCTGGGCGAATACCGTTTGATAGCGTAGTTCGTCGTCGCGAGTAGCATCGCGCTTCATGTAGGGCGGTAAGGGAACCAGTCCTTCGGTATTTGAGAGCATGTCTAGGTCTTGAGCAGAGTTGATGGTAGCGATACCTCCATCCGCTACCATCTCAACGGTGAGCCTAGTTGGCCCAACGTGCAAAACATCACCAATGCTCAAGTGACCACGATACAGAACCTTATGACGATGATTGTCCTCTACCTTGCCGTGTCGTTCTAGCAATACAAGTTCGACTTCCTTGCCAGTGCTGTCAGTGGCAATAAGCCTCGCCTTGATAACGCGGGTATCGTTCAAAACTAACACGTCACCGGAATTCAACAAATCTGCAAGATCGGCATACCTCTTGTTCCGCAGGACATTCTGATCCCGCTCAAGCACAAGCAGCCTGGACTCCCCCCTTATAGCCGGGGGGTACTGGGCAATACTTTCCTTGGGTAATATATAACTGTAATCCGAAATTAGCATTCAACCATTGTACTTAATTAAGCAGACCATATCCATACGCTAATAAACGCCCCGAAAGGCGTTTATTAAGAATCGTAATGGCTATAGAGCTATTCGTGCTCTGCTGCCTCTGCTGCATCGGCATCAGCCTTTGTTTTGTGTACCGTGCCCTCAGGATGGTGCGCTGGTGAGTAGATAGAGTAGACTTTCAGTGCCTCGCCGCCGGTATTGGTAATATTGTGCCAAATACCTGCAGGTATGATCACAGCCCAGTCGTCTTCTACATCATAACTTTCACTTAAGTTGTCCTGGCTCTCGCCAAATTCTACCTTCGCCTTGCCCTGCTCGATCCGAATGAACTGGTCATTGTCCGGGTGAACCTCTAGGCCGATTTCACCGCCCACCTCTACGCTCATCACGGTTAATTGACTGTGAGCACCTGTAAAAAGCGCGGCCCTAAAATTCTCGTTCTCTAGTGTTGCCTTTTCAATATCTTCAACCCAACCTAGCATATGGTGTCCTCGTTAACAATTCTATTATACCCCTGTTAGGAGGTGGCGGTAAGAGCCCCCGGTAAGGCCAAGCCAAAGGCTCTTACCGGGGGCTATGATGCCCAGACGAGTTCGAGGACTCAAGGTCGTCAAACATCTTTTCAACCAAACGCAGTACTGCCCCATGGGAGATGATGGACAAATGATCGGCGATTCCGTCGACTAGCTGCACTCCATTGCTCCGGCGGAACCCAAGCCTCACGAGCAGAGGATGGAGAACCTTTGGAGCAATCACAATGTTCTCTGCACCCTTCAGTACGGATGCAAAGAACGGCAACACGAGCTGGTCAAACAAGCTCATGACGCTGACGATTTCCATCGCCTCCACTTCCTCCACGATTTCCTCGATCGATCGAAGCTCTCGCAGGAACGGTGAATGTGCCGCCATATTACCAATTGCCGGGAAGGCCTTCAACCAACCTCCGAGGTTCGCCAGGCGTGTGCCGTGATTCGGAGCGGAAAGCTGTAGGGTTTTGACGGCTCGACTGCCCAGCCGTCGCTTGAGGCCCATGATGTGGCTGCCACCTTGGCTATGCCCGATGAGCACAAACCTTTCCGCAGGATAATCCTGCAACAACACCGCATGCATTGTATCCAGTGCTGCGTCCATTGGCCCAAGCCCCAATCGCGGGATGGAAAGAATTACAACCGTATACCCGCGAGTTTCGACTGCGCGCTTGAGGGACCCGTAGACAAACTGGGCGTACCAGTCAGCCACAAAAGTACCAGCGACGATAACGACGACTGTGTTACCCAAGGGGCAACAACTGCGATGATTCTTCATTGTGCCCCCTTTAGGGAGTAGTAGGAACGGACGCGGATGCGTCATACTTGTTATGATACTCAGATTCACCCAACTGGCAAGCAGAATATGAAAAGCCGGCCCACCGGCCGGCTTTTCTAAATCCTTAGGCTAGATCTATAGCCCTAAAAGCTGCTTCTTCTTAGCATCAAATTCTTCTTGGGTAATCACTCCTTGGTCCTTCAGCCCAGCCAATTTCTCTAACTCTGCATACGGGTCACTCGCGCTAGCCTGCGGTGCCTCTGCGGGCTGCTGCTCTGCTTCCTGAGCTGCCCATTTATTAGCCTGACGTCGTGAAACGTTATTCGAAACGTGAGTAGCGGTACCCGCTACTACAGCTGTCCTAGCCATTCCTCTTAATAATCCTGGCATAATTTTCTCCTTTCTTAACCCTCTAATTCACTAACTGCATCTGGATGGATACGGCCTTCCGCAACCAACACGCCCTTAGCATCGAGCAGGGCTTTCTTAAGTGGCTTAGCCCAGAGCTGCTCAATTACGAGTAGTCCCGCCGTGCAATTATTCTCGACTAAGTCGGCAACTTCATCTATGTCATCACTAGCGATGGCTTCGTCGCTTGGCTGGTACTTCTCTACGAAAGCCACCATACTATCATCGCCAGCTTCTGCAATGTCGAGCTTAGTCACTGCCCCATCTGCGTCCTTACTTACAACCGCTAGCGCAACTAAACCAATAACGCCTTGTTCAATTGCGTCGGCAAGTGCCTGCATTACGCTTCCATCGAACTTGTTGCCCTCAAATCCAACAACGATATAATCAATTGGTCCTCTCATCTTTTGTCTCCTCTTATCCTTCTATTATACACCCGTGGGTCAATCGAGCGTAATGAGGGCTCTACCTAGGCAGCCGCCTTCGGGTCTTTAGCTGGAAGGTTTTTGGTTGCGAGCAATCCAAAGAGGCTCAGAACGCTCAAGAGCACGAACATACCACTCAAAGCAGCCTGGCGTGTCTCGGCGTTGATGTCAGTTACGGTCTGAGCCGTGCTTGGGGGTAACTCCGCAACGGCTTTCTCGACATCTGCATCACTCAAAATCTGTGGTTGAGTCTCAATTGCTACTGTGAGCTGTTCTTTTTGCGCGGAATTTAGATCTGGATTCTGCGCAACGAGACCCGTACCAACACTAATAAATGTTGCAACTATAAGTACGCCGCTGATTGCCGTACCAAAGCTTTGACCCAAGAATTGGAAAGTAGACATTAGGCCGGATGTTTCAGCAGAACTCTTTTCATCTACTGAGTTCTGGACGGTATTTTGAAGTTGTGATGCAATCATCCCCATACCAGCACCAAACAATACTAAGCTTGGCAGAAATGCCAATCCGTCTGGATTCTGGTTGGCCTTGTAGCCAAGCCAGGCGGAACCAAGGAGCATAGACGTGAAGCCAACGCGTATAATCGTCCTGCTAGAAAACTTACTGGCCATTATGCTGCCCCTACTCGCGAGTAGCAAGATTGCCGCAGACAGTGGGAGCATGGTTACGCCTGTCTGGATAGCATTGTAGCCCAACTGCATCTGTAGGTATAAAGATAGGCCGTACATAACCCCACCAAGCAACATCAACTGGAAGAATATTGTGCCTGTGCCTGCACGCACAATCTTGTTCTTGAAGATGTTCATGTCAATAAGAGCTGCTTGTTTGTGCTTTTTACGACGATTCTGCCAAGCCGCAAAGAATGCAAGCAAACCAAAGCCGAGGATAGTTAGCAGGACTGTTGGCGACACGCCTCCGGCAGGAATAACCTCCTGACCCCCGTATACGACTGGCTGTCGAGCGATGAATAGGCCGTACTTACTAGCCTGCAAGATTCCTAGAATAAGAACGCTCAAGCCACTGGCAGACAGGATAGTGCCAACCCAATCGAATGATGTTACCTTTTCTGTTATGGCAGAGTCCTTAATAACTTTGCCCTTCAGCAAGATGTAGATTACTACCGCCACCTCGCCCAAGAATGCTAAACGCCACGTGGCATAAGTTGTTAGGAGTCCGCCGACGATCGGGCCTACTGCCGCGCCGATTGCCCCGATTGCTGCAACCGTTGCGTAAGCCTTAACGCGCTTTGGTCCGCTCGGATAATTACTAGCTATTAGCGAGAGCATAGCGGGTATCATGAGCGCTGCGCCCAAGCCTTCTAGTAATGACCAGCCGAACAATAATGATGGTAGGCCTTGGCTGATTGCAGTTATGAACGAACCTGTTCCATAAATGACTACGCCCAGCATAAATGCCTTTTTGCGGCCTATCATGTCGCCGATTTTTGCTCCCGGTATCATGAAGGCGGCCATGACAAGTGTGTAAAAAGTGATGGCAGTTTGGATTCCTGTCACCGTCGTGTTTAGATCTACCACGAGCGTAGAAATAGACACCGTCATTACTGTCGAATCTAGCGTCAGGATGAACTGTGCCATCGCTAACATTATGAGGATCTTCTTCTCTATTTTGTTCATACTATGCCCAATTTATGAATTCATTATAACACGCGGCCAATATACTACTCCAAACAAAAAAGACTCAACCGAGTCTAGAGATAATACTTGGCTGGGATGGTAGGGGTCGAACCTACGGTCTCCTGCGCCAGAAGCAGGCGCCTTACCACTTGGCCACATCCCAGTATCATTCGTGACCTTGAGGCCACGAGACATGAGATATTTTACCTGAAAACCTAGCTGATTTCCAGCCCATCAAACTAAACGGTGCGTCGAAACTTCCATATAGCGAGCGGAACTGACACGGCAAGTATACCGATAGCCCAGGCCATAGTTATCCACACTGATGTTAAGTCCCCGCCGAACATCAGTGAACGTGTGGCATTTACAATCTGTGTAACTGGCTGGTTTCGTGCAAAAACCTGTAGCCATTCAGGCATACTCTGCACCGGCACAAATACAGAGCTAGCAAAAGTAAGTGGGAATACGAACAGGAAGCCCGCAGTCTGCATTGCCTCGGCGTTGCGTATGAACAGCCCAAGTGCGCCCATCATCCAAGAGAATGCGTAGCTAAAGAAGGCCATGAGTGCCAATGCTGCTACAACATGAGACGCAGGGGCTGTGGCATCAAAGCCCATCAGAATTCCCACTCCAAATAGGAGTAACAGAACGAAGATAGTGCGCATATTATCACTCGATGTTCGCGCAGCCAGCACTGCTGAGCGAATTATTGGCAAGCTACGGAAGCGATCGATCGAGCCACGATCAAGATCTTCGATCAGGGCGATAGGTGTCTGCAAAGTGCCGAATATGGCAGACTGGGCAATAATGCCCGGTAGCAAGAAGTTTATATATGGGCCGCTTGTAGCCACGCCAATAGCGCCGCCAAAAACATAATTAAATAGCGTTAAGAACATAATTGGCTGGATCGAGGAAAACACCACAACTTGAGGAGTGCGCTTAAAGCGCATCAAGTTGCGCTTCGTCAGCGTCCAGATATCATTAATTCCAAGGAAGACTGCCTGCATTACTTCTTCCCCTTCTTACCGGTTACTGCCAAGAATACGTCATCTAGGCTTGGCCTATGCACAGACACGTCACGAATTTTAATCTTGGCTTCACCGAAAGCAGCCACAACTTTAAGTAATGTCTCAGTACCCTTGGCAGCGCGCACACTAATGGAGCGCGTCATCTCGTCAATCTTTGGCTGAGATTTGGAAAGGGCCTTCATAAGCTCAATTGCCTTATCCTGATCAGCTGGCGCAACGTGCACCTCTACTACGTCACGGCCCAGGCTGGCCTTCAGCTGGTTGGCTGTGCCCTGCTGCACAACCTTGCCGCGGTCAATAATACTGATGTAATCGCAAAGGGCATCGGCTTCTTCTAGATACTGTGTGGTCAAAAGCAGTGTACGGCCCTCGTCAACGAGCTCGCGAATAATCTCCCAGAGCTCCTGGCGCGTACGAGGATCAAGCCCAGTCGTTGGCTCGTCCATAAATATGATCTCTGGCTTGCCGACCAAGCTTGCGCCAAGGTCTAGCCGACGGCGCATGCCGCCAGAATACGTCTTAGCCGGACGGTCAGCTGCATCCATGAGGCTCAATCGCTCGAGCAGCTCTTCTGCCCGCTTCTTGGCCTCCTTTTTGGGCACATGATACAGGCGAGCGACCATCATGAGAGTCTCACGCCCCGTCAAAAACTCGTCAACGGCAGCAAACTGGCCCGCAAGCCCAATCATGCGTCGCACCTCATCTTGTTTGGTGCTTAGATCTAGGCCATTAATAGTAATCTTGCCACTGTCAGTGTCTATGAGTGTGGCAAGTGCACGAACGAGCGTAGTCTTTCCCGCGCCATTAGGCCCGAGCAAGCCGTAGATCTTTCCCTTTTCGACTTCAATACTAACGCCGTTCAGGGCCTTAACTTTCCCGAATGATTTCTTAACGTTTTTTACAGATATCACGCTTTCCATAGATACCTATACTACCAAATATATAGCGAGGCGGCAAGAATAACATTGTCTTAGGCTAGAGTGCAGCTGGAGGAGACGGCTGCTGTGGTTGGACTGGAACTTGCTGAGCAACAGGAGCTTGAGCCGACTGTACGACTGGCTGAGGCGCGGAAGCTTGATCCTGTTGGGCAGCTACTGGAACAGCTGCTGACTGAGCAGGCGCCAAGTCGCTAAGCTCAGCATCGAGTTCAGCTTGAGACTCTCGAATATCCTTAACTGCCTGGTCTACTGCTCGCTGCATTACCTCTGACTGGTTTGCTATCTTTGCGGTCAAGAAGCTATCTTGCGCAGCCTCGTCCCCGGCGTCGATAAGCTGTTCAAGCTGATCTTTGTCCTCTTCGCTTAACTTTTGATAACAAAAAGCAATAAAGTAATTCTGTACACTCTCGGCGATATCATCAAGCATTTCCTGCTTAGCTTCTTCTGTCATGCCTTCGCTGCCAAGCTCTTTTAGAATAATGTCTTCGATCTTGTCTTGCATACTATCTCCTTAAGCCGCTGTTGGCATTACTTCGGGGGTTGCTCCCGCTGCTGATGTGGCTGGCGGGATCTCGGCTGGTGCCTCTGGTGTTACTGCTGCTGGCACCTCAGCTGGCACAGAAGACGCTTCAACGAGATCCTCCTTACCAAGATCCGCCATGCGAGCTCCTATTTGTTCACTCGTTAAACCCGCAATCTCACGCTCTGCAGTATTCATCGCTCCATCAATAGCCTCGTCGCGCTCTTCGGCGGCTGCCGCAACCTTTGTATCATAAGCCTTGTTAGCCTGATTCTTCGCTTCCTCTACGCGAGCCTCAACATACGCCTTAGTCATAGCTTCCACGCGAGCCTTTTCGGCTGCTTCTTCTGCTTCTTTTCGTGCAGCCTGTAGCTTGGCCTCCCAGTTTTTTAACTTATCATCGACCCTATCTATCCCTGACTCAACGACATCTCCGACCTTTTCTGCCGCGCCCAGGATAGCACCTGATATTGTCTCTTTAGTCTTCTTGGCGCGCCCAGATATCTTTTCCATTGCTTTGGATGCCCATCGATTCAGAGTTTCGCCTATTTTTCGACCTTTAGCAGCTACCTTTTCGGGGGCACTCGCAATAGCCTCGCCGGCTACTATACTGGCGCCAATGGTAATAAGCATGGCTTTCTTTGATTTATCCTTTGCTGCAGCTACAGCTTCTTTGCGTTTTTCGCCCGCCAACTCTGCGCCATCCTTAACCCGCTCTCTTACGTTCTTGGCTCGCTCTTTGATACTTTTAATGCCACCATCGATCTTTCCGGCCACTTCGTAGGCCTTGTCGGCCGCTTTATCTAGGCCATCGCTAACTTTATCGCGGCCAGTGGCTACTGCGTCACTACCCCGTTCAGCAAGGTTATCGATCTTCCTGCCAATTCCCGCACCTATTTCCTCGGCTCGACCTATCGAGGGATCGGCAGCTTCTGGAGCTTCATCTACCGCTGGGCCTTCGCCCTGAGAGGCTGCCATTTGAGCTAAATCAGCGTAGACATTACTTTCGCTCGCTGGGGCTACTGACGGCTTAGTCCCTGTTTCTGGTTGTCCTGCTATCATAGAAATACTTCGTTTATTACCTATTAGTATAGGCATAAGCACTATGATGGTCAAATAATTGCTAGAAGTCTAGGAGGTCAGGACGAGCTTGCTTGGTCTTTTCCACCGCTTGGCCTTTACGCCATTTAGCTATCTCGGCGTGGTTACCACCCTTGAGCACATCTGGAACCTTCATGCCGCGGAACTCCTCTGGTCTTGTGTACTGCGGGTATTCTAGTAAGCCAGCGCTAAACGATTCGTCGTGAGCGGAATCTTCGTGGCCGAGCACGCCAGGTATAAGCCGAACTACGCCGTCCACAATCGCCATGGCCGGAATCTCTCCCCCAGTCAAAACAAAGTCTCCCATCGAAATCTCTTCGTCCACAATACTCAGGATTCGCTCATCAAAACCCTCGTAGTGGCCACAAAGTAAAACTAGATGGTCTTCGCCGCTTAGACGCTGCGCTTCGCGCTGTGTGTACTTCTTCCCGCGTGGGGTCATCATCAGTACTCTGGCACTTGGCGACTTTTCTTTAATCTCCTCAACGCAAGCAAAAACTGGCTCGCACTTAAGCACCATGCCAGCCCCTCCACCGTATGGAGTGTCGTCAACGGTTTTGCGAGCACCATCGCCATAATCGCGAAGGTTCACAACCTCGAGTTCGAGTTGACCGTTCTGCTGGGCCTTCCACATCATGGAATGGGCAAACGGTCCTTCGAACATCTCTGGAAATAATGTAACGATACTGATTTTCATACGTGCTATTGTAGCACGCTCAAGGCTAAGCCGTTAGTTAACGCCTCGCTCTATATGAGGGTCTTCGCCATACTTTTCGGCCATATATTCGCGCTGTCTTTGTGCCCTGACCTTAGCCGCTTCAACCGCCTGCTTTTTATCTTCCAACACCTTCGCAGTAAAGTTCTCGAATGTCTGGTCATGGGGCATGGGCGGTATATCCGCCTGCCTGGATAGTTCAGCAAGCACCTCGCCAACATCAGCGCCTGGGCCAAGCTCGGCCAAGATCCGTTCTATCTGAAAAATCTGAGCCGACTCATCGCCAATCTCAACTTCTTCAATGGTACTAAGCTCGTCAAGATCTGCAATGTATCGACCGAATAACTCCACAAACTCTGTAGTCGACATCTTGGAAAAACGTTCTGGATTCAGCTCAAAGAGTGTTTTTGCTCCTGCTCGAGCTTCTTCGTAAGCAGAGGATATGGCCTCCTGCAGGCTTCTTCTTGCAACCTCAAGACTGTAGCCCAATGGCTCCTTAAGAGATCCCGCATGAACCTCATCGTATATTTCCTCCCAATGAGGAACGGGCTCATCCCTGTGATTAGGCCACCGTCTAGGCCACCGCACTACACCCACCTTGTCCCTCTTTTCTAGAAGACGTTCGAATGGTGCGCGACCGAGCACCTCGTCTGGACCGAAGGTGGTATCGAGGCCCGTTTTCAGCCTGGAGTCATACAATGCATTCGCACGTTCGTTTCGTTTCTTGGCACGACTACCACCACTCATGAGCCGTCCAAATGGAACTTTAGCGTCAAGAGATCCCTGGGCAACAGAAATGGCTGGCTCCTCTAGCCTGTCGAGATTCTTTCCCGCGGCTATCTTCTCTGTGCTGCGCCTGCCCTCTCCCACTCTATAGTCTAGCATGCCCCTCGTTGGATCTTGATGCTCACGCCTTGCATGCCCTGTTGCCTCCGATATCACAGCAGTTACCTGTGGTGGCTCTCGATGGGACGGCCTTTCATCTGTACCGCTTAGTTGGGCAGGATTTTCACGCCTATGCTCAAGAGCCTCGACCCTCTCTATTTGTCCAGGAGTCAAGCTGCTTTTAGTAGCAATAAGAGTCCCGTCAGGGAATGCCGCTGGAGGAATTGCCCTAACTCCTTGTGACCAGCCCCCCGACTCTGCTATTTCGCGAAGTTCCTGCTGCGTCCGCTGAGCCTGTTCGGCACGAGCTATGCTCGGGAAGCCTCCATCTGCTTGCGGCTTCTCTGCCATAGGCTCACTCTGTCCTCCTGTTGGCTGAATTGCTCCCATCGGATCCATGTTTGTTTCCCTTGATTAATTCTTATGCTTATTGTGCGTAAATTGTCACACAAAGTCAAACACCCCGTATATGGGCGGAGTGTTTGTGCAAAACAAGAAACTTCTATATATCTAGATCATCTAAGCCGTCTAGGCCTTCGCGAGCCTTGGCCTTGATGGCTGCAGTACGATCTTCTTCCTCTGGCTGACCAGATTGATCTTGCTTATCTGCTTCGCCATCGTCGTGATTGCGCTCACGAGGTTCCGACCCCTCTGGCTCAGCAATCTTCAGATTAAACCGAGCGTCGCTCTTAGCACCTAGTACGCGGAGTAGTGTTCGAATCGACTTGGCAGTAGCACCAGCCTTGCCAATAATTTTGCCCATGTCTTCCGGATCCACGCTAAGCTCCAACAATACCCCTCGATCATCCACCGAGCGCGTTACTACTACTTTATCTGGATTATCCACGATGGCCTTAACCACGTATTCTACAAAGGCTTGATCCATTTCGGTCGCGTCTGACATAACATCAACTCCTTACAATTATGACTTTATTGTAACGAAAGAAGCCTGCTTTGTCATGCAGGCTTCTTGAGTGCGCAGCTTGGCGACTACTCGGCGGCTTTTTCGGCTTGAGCAGTCTCTACCGCTGCGTCTGCAACAGCTTCGGTGGTTGCCGTATCGTCTTTTGCTCCTGCAGCTTCAGCGTTATCAACGTTGTGAGTTTCGGCAGCAGCTTCTTCCTTAGCTTCTGCAGCTTCAGCGGCCACTTCAGCAGTAGCTTCGCCCTCAGTCGGAGCTACTGGCTTTTCTTCAACAGCTTCAGGCTCCTTTTTCGGCTTGCGGTGCTTGTCTACAATCACAGCCCACTTAGGCAGTTCGATGCCGTCTTTGCGCATCAAGCGCAACACAGCCTCTGATGGCTGAGCGCCATTGGCAATATATTTAGCAAGGTCGTCTTTCTTAAAGCTCAGCTCTTTGGTGTGTGGGTTATAGGTTCCCAGAACTGCAACAGACTTACCTGTGGCGGCACGACGCTTGTCGGCAGCTACGATGCGATATACTGGATATTTCTTGCGACCTCCGCGGGCCAATCTAATTACGAGCATAGTTTCCTTACGTTTTAGCCTGCGCACTGGTTGAGGGCTGGCAGGGGTTTAAAATCAATACACACTATTCTACCTGTAAATCAGGGTAAAAGTCAATCCCTATATAGAACCAGTCGGACTGAGCTGGGCAGACACAGCCATGGCAACCCCCTGCGCATCGCTCGTGATGCCAATTAGCTGCTGGGCGGCCTGCATTGTCTCGTGATTATGAGTAATTACTATGAGCTGCGTCTTTGCTATCAGCTCCTGTAGAACCTGGTTAAATTTCTGGGAGTTTGCATCGTCTAGAGCCGCGTCCACTTCATCTAGCACCATGAATGGGCTAGGGTTAACCGCCATGATTGCTGCGAGCAAAGCGATAGCGCCCAATGAACGCTCACCGCCGGACAACATGGCCAACTGCTGGGTGCGCTTTCCTGGGGGTGTTGCAGTAATCTCGATGCCATACTCGTCATTATCTCGAGCTTCGTAAACTAACTTTCCTGTACCGCCGCCGAATAGCTTATGGAAGAAGTGGCCAAACTGGGTGTTTATAGCTTTAAAGCTTGTTGCAAAGCGCGACTGGATGTCCTTGTCGAGCTGAGATATAAGCTTTTCCAGATCCTTCGAAGCAGTAGTGAGATCGTTGTGTTGAACCCGCAGTTTCGCTAGGCGGTCACCGATCTCACTAGCTAATGTGACCGAATTAGCATCCAGCTGCTGAGTCATAGAGAGTCTCGCCTCTAAGCGTGCAACGCCATCAGCGGACACGGGCTTGTGGTCCTCCTTTGGGCCATCAAGGCTACCGTAGGAAGAAATGTAAGCCTGCTCCAGCCGCTGCAACTCTTTACTGTAGCCCTCTAAATGCCTCTTGGATTCCCTTAGCAGCACGGAGACTTCCGATTTTTTGGATATCAATCGTTCAATCACTTTATCTTGCCTGGCAACCTGGCCTGTCGTAGAGCCCACCTCTGCGCGCATAATCGACTGAATCTCCATTAGCTCGGCATCAATCTCTTCTAGATCCCTGCGTAATTCAGCCTCTATTCGTTCGTGCTCACTCTTCCCGGACAAACTGGCTTGGAGGGCTTTTTGGTCCTCTTGCTTGATCGTCTCCAAGCGGCCCTCGTTGTCCTTCCTGCTATCCTGGTACGAAGCTATGTCGAGCTCCAATCCGCGCAGACGGATAATCTCTTTATTGCGCCGCTCAACTAGCTCTTCGCGCTTCGTCATCTGACGTGTGACCTTCGCTTGTAAGCTACTTATGTCCTGAGCAATGAGCTCTGACTGGTCCTCAATCGCCAACTTAATCATTCGGCGCATCTTGTGGATGGCTAGCTCTCGGTCTACTTTCTTCATAGTTACTACGTTATCGTTATGAGCGAGCAGACTAAGCAGGCCGAGGGCGTGATTCAGATATTCGCGTTTTTGACCACGCTGGAGGTGTCGACGGTGCGAGGCAAGGAGGCTGTTTAGCTCCTTAAGCGTCGACTCAATATGCTCTATCTTTTTGTCATACTCTGAAATGTCACCACTAACTTTATCGGCTTTCTTCTGCGCTGCAGTGATACTCTTTGCCACAAATGTAAGCTCCCGTTCTATACGCGATCTGTCCTGTTTATTGTCTGCTGGGCTCAAAGAGCCTTGAACCGAACGCTCTGCCTGCAATAAGGCCAACTTCTCCACTAGGCCTGAACGTTTGGTGGTCAAACGGGTGTGGGTAGCGACCGCTAAGCGACGTTGTCGCTGAAGTTCAGACTCCTTGTGGTTCCTGGCGTCTCGGTCTGCCTGAAGCGAATCAAGCTGAGCCCCCAAATCCTTTAGCTCGACCATGTAGCCCTGCGTGCTTTGCTCTGTATCTGTTAGAAGCTTCCGCTTGTGTGACATATCGCTATACATTAAGCCTTGCTTTGCCTGACGTATTTGAGCTTCTAGCTCATGCCGAGCAGCCAATGCCTGAGCATCCCGGGCCGCAGCCGCGTGCTTGGGCTCTAAGTCCCCTATGAGAGTCTCGAGATCAGCGATATTATGATTCGTTTGCTGAAGACTCTTTAGGTGCCGGTCCCTGCGTAACTCGAATTGTTTGGTGCCGCTTGCTTCCTCGAACAATACTTTGCGCTCAGCAGGTGACGTTAATAGAAGCTTCTCCACCATGCCCTGGCCGATCACGGCATAGGAGTTCTGCCCAAAGCCAGCCCTTGCCAGTAAATCTTGTAATTCATGGAGGCGAATCTTCCTGCCGTTTAGCCTATACTCACTCTCTCCGTTCCGATACAGCCTGCGAGTAATTTCAACCTCTGGCGCATCGACAGGCATTTTCCCTTGAGTATTATCAAGGAGTAAAGATACTTCTGCCATGCTAGCCATTGGCTTCTTGTCGGTGCCGGCAAAAATTAGCTCCTCTGACTTATTCAAACGGAGCGCGCGAGTACTTTGTTCCCCCAGCACCCAGCGTATTGCGTCCGCAACGTTGCTCTTTCCTGAGCCGTTCGGGCCCACCACTGCAACGAGGCCCTTGTTAAATTCGAGCACGGATCGAGAGCCGAATGACTTAAATCCAGCTAATTCTAGACTCTTCAGATACATATGCACACCTGCATGTACCTATTGTACCGTTAAGCACAAGCGGCAAGCAATTAGTATTAAATGGGCGATTTGATAATTCAATTCTCGAGACCCCTCCAGGCGAACTCGAGAGGTCTAGAAATGGCTTGTCACGCCGTTTGTCTTACCAAGAGAGCGAGGAAAGAGCCCCAGCACGTCTTTCCGGTCCGGCTGCTTGCCAGACCAAGTTTCATCGGCGATATCCCTAATAGCTCTCCAAAGCTGGTCGCAGGCTTCTTCTGGCAAGATCCGATGGTCTGAATGCAGGAAGACTTCCAGCCCATCCCAATAGATCTCAACCCAGCCAAAAGCCCACCCTTCGGCTTCGAAGCGTTCCGCCAAAAGCCTGGCCCTGGGGCACACGCCGAGATCTTCGATCAAAGATGCTTCTTGATCAGCTAGCGCAAAGCTTGGGCCTTCAAGACGGAGTGAGTCCAGCTTTGCCCTCTTGGTAATCCACCTGAAGGGAGTGGCCACATCGATCACGATATGGCCGAGGTCATCCCTGACTTCGGTAAATACAACTTGTTTCGGCACAAGGATCACCTCCTCAGGTAGTTGAGTTCCTGTGCTTCTACGCAGTCTATACCTGAAATGATTTATGCCGCAACACAAAAACCACCTTTTCGACACAGGTGGTAATAGAATAGGTAATTTTTTGTGATTAAGTACTACTTCTTATAGCGGCTCAGGGCGTCAGCTGCCGCGGCTTGCTGGCCGGCCTGCTTGCTTGCACCATTGCCCTTGCCGTACTCCTTGGCACCCAAAAAGACACCGACAGTAAATACTTTGTCGTGATCCGGGCCAACCTCTGCGAGTACCTCATAGTGCGGAGTGATGCCGTCTCTTTCCTGAGCAATCTCCTGAAATTTACTCTTAGCATCAATATATGCGCCAGACTTAAGAATGTCCGGCAGACCAACAATAAGTTCTCGGTTAATAAAGGTGGCGGCAACGTCGTACCCCTGATCAATGTACATTGCCCCAATAATTGCTTCAATCATATTTGCTAGCAGGGCAGTACGCGCGCGACCACCACTCTTAACTTCACCATGCGACATCAGTAGGTATTGTCCTAACTCCAAGCGTTCTGCTACAGATGCTAGGGATTCCGTCTTGACCAAGGCGCTGCGCCAGCTCGTTAGTTCGCCCTCTGGGTTTTCATAGTTTCTATAAAGGTGGTCAGTAACCACGAGCTCAAGCACAGCATCGCCCAAAAACTCGAGGCGCTCGTTGTGTTCTAAGCCTGCCTTAGGGTGCTCATTAATATAACTACGGTGAATAAATGCGCGTTTAACAAGTTCTGGCTGCTTAAAGCTCGTTGCGAGCACGTCTTCGATTTTCTTTTGTTCAAACATTGAGGCCCGCTTCCCTTAACTTCTTCACGCTAATGTCTAGCAATAGTTTTGTACCTTTGTATTCTATCAGAGCGCGGGCCTGATCGGCAGGAAACCACTTGAGATCCTGCACCCAATCAGTATCTTCGAGAACCAAAGGTTCTTCTGGGTCAAGCGCCTCCATTAGGAATATAAAGGTGGTCATGAATATAAGCTTACCTTCCCGGCGGTAAAAGAAGTGCACCTTGTCGAGTTTATCGACAATCTTAAGCTTGGCGAGCCCCGTCTCCTCTTGCATTTCGCGCAGAGCAGTTTGTTCAAGTGTTTCTCCAGATTCCACATGACCTTTGGGTATCGTCCAACGAGAGCGGTGATCCTGCATTAATAGAAACTCAATCTTGCCATCGCCGAGGGTACGGTAGGCTATTCCTCCCGCAGTATACTCAGGTATCGCCTTAGCGCGGCTGTCGCCCTTACGCTGGCTTCTCAGCTTGCTTTTGTTTGTCTTCTTCTGGTTCATAAAAATCGCTTTGTCGGTAAATCGTACCTAGTACGCCATTAATAAACTTACTGGAGTTGTCTCCACCAAATGACTTGGCGAGCTCTACGGCTTCGTTGATCACAACCTTTGGCGGTACGTCTCGCTTGATCGCAAGTTCATACAGGGCCAAGCGTAGAATTGCTCGATCTACCTTTGCAATCTGGTCAATCGGCCATTCAGGCGCTGCTGGGACTATGAGCGCGTCCTCCTTGTCTTGGTTTTCTATAGTCCCACGCACCAAATCATGCACGAAATCTTTGTCCTCAATACTCTCTCCGTAGATTTCGAGATTGCGCGCTACGATCTCGTCAACATTAGTCTTCAGCTCAGGTAGTGAGCTGCGGAAATCATGCTCATACAGGCTTTGGAGAGCTACGATGCGGCCGAGGTGACGATTTGATGCCACGTGGGTCTATGCTTTCTTTACGCGAGCCAAGCCAAGCTTAGCTGCTTTTTGTAGGCGTCGTGGCACAACGGCTCCAGACGTTTTTTCGGTCGTGAGCTGAACAGCAGTCAGACTGTCGTGGCTGCGGCGTTGGCCTTTGCTTGCTTTGGTTGTACGTTTCTTTGGTACTGGCATGGAAGGTTCCTATTGGTTAGTTTGTCTTATCAAGAATGCCTTTACAATCTGGTGAACACAGGCTCTTAAGCGGAATTCTGAGCAAGATCTCCTCCCTCAGTGGCGGCAAAAGGTCAATTTGATTTTTAACAATCGGCCAGTCTCCGTCCTCCTCGTCATCCGCATAGTCGGCAAAGAAGTTGAGATTGAGTGAGTGCCTATAGGGCTTTAAGCACCTATCGCACTCCCTATTAACCACCGCTATTGCCTGTACGTGAGCTGAAAAGAGCTTAGTGTGGACAACGGTAATCTCTGCTTCACCCTCGACGGGTTCGGCTAAATCTACGTCTTCTACAGTGTCAAAGTGAACGGCGCGCGTTTGGGTAGTCCCCTCGGGCTTTCGGCTTAAATCCAGAATGTTTATTAGCATATTCTTCGCTCATGATAATAGCATTTTTTACGCTAATTAGCAATGGCTACGTTGTAATTATTAACAAAATATCGTATAGTGTGCGTGTTCGAGACTCGGACAAGCTGGATTAAGGAGGCGACGTGCCTAAGGACCCAGTAGAAATACTCATGGACAGCGCAATCAAAGCGCTGACCTTCGAAGGAAAGCCGTACCACTCGCAGGCACAACAGGCCCATGAACTCCTCGAGAAGAGGATTCGCCTGAATACGGCAAAGCGAGCCGATCAACCCGAGCACCTCGAAAGGACATGTAGGGACATCGCCGAGCAGCTAGACAGGAGTCACCCCATCTCAGGGGCAACATGGATGAGCTGGTCAGCTCAAGTTGCTCAGCGCCAAACAGGGTTCGTCAACCGAGGTCACGTTCTGCGCCGTCTCGCGGACCTGCGAGATACACGTTGAGCCCCTCCTACAAACAAGACCGTTCCATTCAATTGGAACGGTCTTGAATACCTTTCGTGACTTTTAGCTATACTACGATATTAACAAGTTTATTCGGTACCACAATTATCTTTTTCGGTTCACCCTCGTACCACCCTTTGCCCGCTGCAAGCTCCCGAGCGGCAGCTTCTAAAGCATCGTTTGTACTGCCAGCGGCGGCGAGGAACTCTCCCCGCAACTTACCATTCACTTGCACCACGATCGTGACTTCATCCTCCTTGATCAGATCGTTATCGTATTCTGGCCATTCCTGCAGGTGAACGCTCTCCTCCTGCCCAAGTTGCTGCCATAACTCTTCAGCCAGATGTGGTATAAATGGCGCTAGGACTAATGCGAATTGGCCCAAGAATTCTCGCCATACCTGACTCGAAACAGCACCTTCGCGCCTAATCCCTGCGGCGACCTTTACAAGCTCCATCATCGAAGCGATGGCGGTGTTGAACTTAATGCCCTTTAAGTCCGATGTAACCTTGCGAATAGTCTTATGCAGCTCGCGAACTAACAGCGTCTCGTCAGCAGATTTTACGGCAGCCGGCTCATAGCCCTGGTATAAATCCCAAACCTTACCAATGAACCTATAGGTACCCTCAAACCGCCGTGGATCCCACGGGCCGCCCTCTTCGTACGGACCCATGAACATCAAGTAAAGCCGTACCGCATCAGCACCATATTTATCCACATATTCTAGAGGGTCAACGACGTTACCCTTGCGCTTACTCATTTTGTCGCCATCAGATCCCAAGATCATGCCCTGGTTAATAAGCTTCTTGAACGGTTCATTGAAGTCGATTAGGCCCTCTTCTTTCAAGAACTTGGTAAAGAACCGGGCATAGAGCAGATGGAGAATAGCATGCTCAATCCCGCCCATGTAGTTATCAACTGGTAGCCACTTCTTGACTGCTTCTGGATCAAACGGGCCGTCTGTGTAGTCTGGGTTCGGATATCGTAGGAAGTACCAGCTTGAGTCCACAAACGTATCCATAGTGTCGGTCTCTCGCCTGGCGTCTCCGCCGCAACTAGGGCACGGGGTGTGCATATAGTCAGGGTGACTTACCAGTGGAGACTGTCCTGACTCATCAAACTTTTGCTTCAGCGGCAGCACGACTGGTAGCTGGTCTTCCGGAACTGGCACAACCCCACAAGCATCGCAATAAATAACGGGGATAGGAGCACCCCAATAGCGCTGTCGACTAATAAGCCAGTCGCGGATCTTATATTGAACCTTTGGCGCTCCACCGCCATCAGCTTGTAGCCTTGTAGTAATTTCTTTTTTCGCCGTAGTGACGTCCATGCCATTTAGCACGTCCGAATTAACTAATTGACCATCGCCAGAGTATGCGGCTTCACTAATATTGCCGCCTGATATAACTTCTTTTATATCAATCCCGTATTTCTTGGCAAACTCGTAGTCGCGCTGATCATGAGCCGGTACAGCCATGATGGCCCCAGTGCCGTAGCCCATTAGCACATAGTCGGCAATCCATATTGGTAGCTTCTCGCCATTGACGGGATTAGTGGCATATGAGCCCGTAAAAACGCCGGTCTTGTCCTTGTTCTCTAAGCGGTCCACATCTGTCTTGGCGCCTGCTAATTCAACATACTTCGCCACCTCGTCACGCTTATCTCCGGTGGTTAATGCGGTAACTAGCTCGTGCTCGGGAGCAAGCACCAAGAACGTCGCACCGTATAGGGTATCTGGTCGAGTTGTATAGACCTCCAGATTACTGCCGTCATCCAACGAGAATCTTACCTGGGCACCCTCGCTACGACCTATCCAGTTTCGTTGCATTGTCTTAACTCGCTCGGGCCACTCTAGCTGGTCAAGGTCATAAAGCAAGGCATCGGCGTAATCTGTAATTTTGAAGTACCACTGCTTAAGTTTTTTACGCTCCACCTTACTGCCGCAGCGCTCGCACTCACCATGAATTACCTGCTCATTGGCAAGTGCAGTCATGTCTTTGGGGCACCAATTTACCAGGCCATCCTTTTGATATGCTTTGCCGGCCTTAAGCAAGCGCAGGAATAACCATTGAGTCCACCGATAGTATTCTGGTTTCGATGTGTCAACTTCTTTGTCCAGATCATACATCCCGCCCAGAAGGAAATACTGCTTGCGAAAACGCGCTACGTTTTCATCGGTCCAAATTTCAGCAGGAACGCCTTTCTTGATCGCAGCATTCTCAGCCGGCAATCCAAATGAGTCGTAGCCATTTGGCTGCAACACGTCTTTACCATGCATTCGATTAAACCGGCCGATGGTGTCTGCAGGGCCGAAATTGTACCAGTGACCTATGTGTAGGTCTCCCGATGGGTATGGGAACATCACCAGGTTGTAAAACTTATCTTTCGGTTCGACTGGCGTCTTATTTAAACTGGTCTCGGCCCATATCTTCTGCCACTTTGGCTCTATAGCTTTCGGGTTGTATTTTGGAGTGTCATTCTTCATAACGTCTATTGTATCCTAATCTGGTTCGTTTAGTAAAAGCCGAGGGCGGTAAACCAAAAGCCGCCCTGCGGCGGCTTTTGGAAAATTACGTGCAACAAAAACCTACCGCGGTGCGCGGAGCAAGAGAACGGCTAGGTTGAGTTGTTGTTGAACTTTCATGAGGATAGTCTAGCAATCAAATATAAAAAAGTCAAGATTTAGCTTTAACAAAAATCGCCTGGAGCTTAAAGTACTCCCAAAAGTACTCAGTACTCACACTCTTTTGTTCTCCGGGCGGAAGAAGCGGATCAACAACTTCTACCGAAGTTTCGGTGTATCCGCTGACCACCACAAAATGACCTATTTCGTTTTCACTGAACCCGGGTTTTACACTTACTATCACAGGTAGACCACGGTCAAGTGAGCCCTTAATACAATGCCAAGCGCGATCCCTTAAAGATCTCTGCTGGCTGTTCTCGCTTTCTAGCTGCGAGAGAAAAGCGGATACTTGTACTTCATCATAACCCTCATTATCAATAAAGTAGCTCGGGTCTTGAGATGGAGCCAGCCAGTTTCTCCTCCAAGACACAAGGCCATGATGCTTTAAGGTGCTGACTAAAGCAGAGTGTCTCCACCCGTATTCTACTATCCTGCCCCCGAAGCCTTCCATCTCATCCACGATGAGCGCCAGATCAAAACTATAATCACCGTGCCGAACAAATACGTAGTCCAAAATCATATTTACGGAAGCAGGCCCACACATTCTACGCCGCTGGTCTTCAGGTATAGGCGAATCAGGGTCTAACTGCCACACGTGGGCGACATCAAGATATTTCTCGTCCAACATATTACTGTGCAAATGCCTTCTTCTTTTTACGACGCCAGAATGAAGATTGGCGAACCAGAACGTCCTGAGGCCGAATAGATTTATCCAAGATAATACGGCTCACCTCTTCAGAAAAGACATTATTTTGAGAGCCTTTTACGAGAACTGTATCCCCCTTGCCTATCTTCTTCTTTAGAAAGTGACCGGCTTCGTATGGAGTGCGGAATACTTTGACCGAGGAGCGATCCATTCCAGCGTCAACCGCTGCTGGCGCCAAGTATTTCGCTGCATCAGGGCCAATGACAATGAGTAGGTCGACAATTTTGGCAGCTGCTTCGCCTACTTCGCGGTGTGCCGCCTCACTCTTTGCCCCTAGCTCGTTCATGTTTCCGAGCACTGCAATCTTGCGACCCTGCATTTCACTCAAAGTCTCGAGAGCAGCAAATACGCCAATAGGGCTGGCGGCATTATAGCTATCATCAATCAACCGAGCGCCCTGCACGGCAGGAAGCAAGTTCATTCTGCCCTTCACGGCGGAGACCGTGCTTAATGACTTAACGATCTGGCCGTTATCAACCCCAAGCGCGTGCGCAACAGTAGCGGCGGCAAGCAAAGCCGAAATGCTATGTCGACCAACGAGCTGAGTTTTCACCTGTGCCTTCCCCCCAAACAATGAAATTTCTGCTGATAATGTGCCGGTGGGCAAGCGCTTCGTGGTAATGAGCGAAACATCCGCCTTAGTTTGTGTGGCATAAGTAGCTACTGGGCTCAACTCATCGTCTCGCAACTCTACAAAGTCAACGTTACAAACCAGACCCTGGGCTGGCTCTACTAAAGTCTTTATGTCAGACGTAATTTTATCGATGTCCTGCATTCTTGCAGTATGAGCCAATGATACCCCTGTAACCACGCAGACTTTTGGCTTAATGAGCCGCATGAAAGGCAGCATCAATTCAAGGTCATCTTCCGCCACCTCCTGTACAAGCACGTCATAAGGAAAGTCATCCACCATACGATCCATTTCGTGGAGAATCTTGCGCCAACCACTTATATTGCCTAGCCTATCTGGAACTTTTAGCCCAAATACGCTAAGCGGCAATCCTATGTCGCTGTTGTAACTATCTTCTGAGTAACCGACCTTGTAGCCTGCGGCTTGCAGTACGGTAGCTATGGCCACTTTGGTGCTGGTTTTACCAACTGTTCCGGTAACTGCGACTACTTTTAGGTCGTGCTTACTAAAGAGTGTTGATACTCTTTTGGTTAATTTGCGGACGAGGATTTTTTTTACTATTTGCTTCATATACTTGAAGCTATTTTAGCATATTACTTAGGTTAAGCCGTGCTACTTACCGAGTTTGGCAGTAATTGGCGGGACTTTGGCAAGCTGCTTTTCGCCCTTAACATCGAGCTTATCGAGGTGAAGAATCTTTACCCCAAAGTACACTACAGCAGCAATAATCGTGAAGTCTATAAGTGTGGCTATGAAACTACCGATAGCGACCTGGGCGGACCCAACAGTCCAGACGGCCGTCTTAATGCCCTCTGCTCGTCCCATGAGACCACCAATAAGGGGGTTAATGACATCATTCACAAGAGATGTAATTACCTTTGCTACTGCGGCGCCTAGAATAAAGCCGACGGCTAAGCCAACAACACCCTGCTCGCGTATGAACGTCGCGAATCCACCTGCCTGGTTCTTGGCAACAGACTTCGTCTTGCGTGCCCCGCTCTTAGCTTTTTCCTTGGATTTTCGTACGATTTCTTCCACGTGTTCTCCTTGTTAGTGTAAGTATACACCATGATAATTTCTGGTGGAGCTACGCGGGTTCGAACCGCGGACCTCTTGCATGCCATGCAAGCGCTCTACCAACTGAGCTACAGCCCCATATTCTCGTATCTACTGATGGTAAAAGTACATTTTGCAATTTCGCACGTATCGCGCTTAGCACATTGTGTATTCTCAAAGTTTATACAAACTTCTGGCCAACTGAGCTACAGCCCTGTACCAACAACATATTTTGGCCTATTTATGCTGGAAAATCAAGATTGTCAGAGCCTACAGCACCGAGCCAAGCAGCATAACGACCACTGTAAGCACCACAGACCCGAGCAAAAAACCCACGAAGAAACCTAAGCCCAAGCGGAAGCCATCGCGATACGTATAATGAGCGCTCGTTTCGACCTCTGCGGTCTCAATTTCCTTTTTGAAAAAGTCGTCGGCTTTTTTTACGTTTACCATAACAGGATTATAGCACAGGTGCCTGCTTAACGGAGGCGAGTACAACATTCTTTGGGCCACGTTTTACTATCTTGTAACTGCCAAATACTTTGGTCATTTCGCGGGCCACCCAGGGCTTAATACGAGCCTCAACTACCAGTAGCAGCTTGCCGCCTTCGGTTAGCCTATCAAACGACTCCGCTATCATGCTGTCGACCACCTCGCGACCACGATGTGTGGGCGGATTCGAACAGATGAGATCATATACTTCACCCGCTGCGAGTTGTGCGTAGCCATGGCTCGGAATGACCTCCAGATTAGTGAGCTTCTCTGCCTTGGCATTAGCCCGAGTCGCGGCAACAGCGGCTATATCGCTATCGAGCGCTATGACTTGAGCCGATGGATTATGCTTGGCGAGCCATAAAGCGATTGCACCCCAGCCGCAGCCCCAGTCTAAAGCCTTTTTATATGACAGCTTGGCAACAGACTCAAGCAAGAGTTGCGAGCCCATATCGAGTCCTTTGGGCGAAAATAGATCTGGTTGCGTATCGGCCACGATCATCGTGTCCGCAACCTCGTAGCTAATTCTTACCATTCTAGCGTCTTTCCGGCTATAAGAATCTTAGCTCCCTCCGCACCACCTTGCCTACGGATCTCTCGTAGTACACCTCGCTTTTTCAGAATGTCTAGCAGTCGATCTTTGGCTTGCCACTGAGACAAGTTACTACGACGAGCAAAGCCTTCAAGGGCCGCTCCAGCAACTTCATACTGGCCATCCTCATTCTTCGTAACTTGCCAGAAATCTTGCGTCTGCTCAAGGCGAATAACCGGCATCTCGTCGCTGCGCTCCTCTTCCTGCGCTACCTCTGCCGATTTTTGTTCTGCTATTACAACGAGTACGTGGCGCAGTAAAGCATCCAGGTTTGTCTTCGCAACTGCCGAGATAGCATAGATTTCAGACAATTGGCACTTAGCGGCCTTAGCGAGTGCTTTGCGCTTTTTCTCTAGTACTACCTCATCCAGGGCGTCGATCTTATTTAGCACAACCACTTGCGGTAGTGCTGCCAAATCCACGCGATAGCTTTTGAGTTCTTGCTGGATTGTTTTGTAAGCCCCTGCCACATCATCGTTAGACGAGTCGATCATATGCACCAAAACCTTCGTCCGCTCTACGTGGCGCAAGAATTCATCACCCAATCCTTTGCCCTCAGCCGCACCTTCAATGAGGCCCGGGATGTCGGCAACAAGAAAAGTCTTTCCATCCATGTCGACCACACCGAGATTTGGTACCAAAGTGGTAAATGGATAGTCTGCAATCTGCGGCCGAGCATTTGAAATTACACTCAGCAAGGTCGATTTGCCTGCGTTTGGCATGCCAACCAGCCCAACATCAGCCACAAGCTTTAGTTCTAAATGAAGTTCTTTTTCCTCGCCAGGCTCACCTAGCTCTGCGAACCTCGGTGCCTGTCGAGTTGATGACGTAAAGTGCGCGTTACCAAAACCGCCTCGCCCGCCATGCGCCACGACGGTCTCATCGCCTTCATTAACTAGGTCGGCCAGCAATACCCCGTCTGTGTAGATGCTCGTACCTGGCAGAACTGTTAGGACCATGTCGTCAGCGTTCTTGCCGCGTCTCTCGTTCGATCCACCGTCTACGCCGTTCTCGGCCTTCCAGAGCTTAGCGGAACGAAACTTGGAGAGAGTAGAGTTATTACTATCAGCCTTCAGTACGACATTAGCGCCATTACCGCCGTCTCCGCCGTCTGGACCACCTTTAGCCTGGCCGTGGCGCGAACGAAAGCTTAATTTTCCGTTACCGCCCTTACCAGCCACTACTTTGATTGTTACATTGTCAGTAAACATAATGTTGACATTATATCATCACAGTTGTATTGCTACAAGATTCATGCCTAAACCTTCTTGAGTGGCGCGTACTCTAAATTCAGAGTCTTTCGACCAACCCCGTCGAACATGACTATTGCCTCGTGGCCGTCCACACTCACAACCGATCCTGTGCCAAAAGCTGAATGGGCTACTCGCTCACCTGCCGATAGCTCAATCTGCGGCGGAACATTACTATCATCCTGCTGCATGAAGCTACTGAACACAGACGGACTAGTGTGCTGTGGCTGCAATCGGCCCATCACAACAAGGTCGCTTGGAATATCACTTAAAAACCTGGAGGGGACGTTATGCTGGCTTGTGCCATACAGCATCCTACTCATAGCACTCAGCATGTAAAGCTGCTGTTTGGCTCTCGTCATACCCACGTAACACAGCCGTCGCTCTTCTTCTAGCTCTGATGGCTCAAAGAACGTCCTGGAATGAGGAAATATGCCTTCCTCCATACCGACCATAAATACCGTATTAAACTCAAGCCCCTTAGCAGCATGTAAGGTCATGAGGGTAACCGTGTCTGCATCGCCTTTATACTGGTCTACGTCGGAAATTAGGGTGATTTCAGTCAAGAAGTCCTCTAGGCCAATGTGGTCATACGATTTAGCTACGCCAATGAACTCTTGGAGATTCTCCAACCTGTCCTCGCCAATGGCACTACCATCACTCAACCATTCCTGATAGCCACTACGCCGCAGCACAGCTTCAATCAAATCACTAAGACTGAGCCGCTCGATATCGGCACGTAAACTTGCCGCCAACGTACTAAACTGTTCAAAGCTCTTGCGGGCCCGTGGTGTCAGCCCATCAACTTGGTCGGGATTTTCAAGAACTTCCAGGGTTGTCACGCCGCTACCCCGAACATACGAGAAGAACTTGTTCAAGCTCGTGTCTCCCAACCCCCGCGGTGGCAAATTGATTACACGCGCTAAGCTAACGAGATCGTCCGGCTGATACAAGAACCTCAGGTACGCCAGCATGTCTTTAATCTCTTTGCGCTCATAGAACCTAACCCCGCCGATAATCTGGTATGGCACGTTATAGCGCAAAAACGATTCTTCCAAACTACGAGACTGCGCATTTGTGCGGTATAGAACGGCAAAATCATTGAGCCGCAGCATCGGATCTTTTCGGCGCAGCTCTTGGATCGTCTCAACAACGAACTTCCCTTCCGCCTGCTCGTCACCTACCGTCTCACAGATAATTTTGTCGCCAGTGCCTAAGTCGGTCCAAAGCTTTTTGTCGCTCCTGGAAGTATTTTTAGTAATTACGCTATGGGCTCCATCGAGAATCGTTTGGGTGGAGCGATAGTTCTGTTCCAATTTTACAATCTTTGCCTGCGGGTAGTCCTTTTCAAAATTCAGGATGTTTTCATAGTTGGCTCCGCGCCATGAATAAATGCTCTGCCAATCGTCGCCCACCACGCAAACATTACTATGGCCCGCAGCCAGCATGCGAATGAGCTGGTACTGGGCATGGTTCGTGTCCTGATACTCATCTACCATGATGTAGTTAAACTGCTGCTGATACTTAGCAAGTACTTCGGGGTTCTCTCGGAGTAGCCGAACAAGCTGCATGATCATATCGTCAAAGTCCATTGCCCCGGCCTCTTTGAGCGCATTCTGATAGCCTGGGTAAATGTCTGCTGCCATTTCCTGCATCTTGCCAGATGCAATATCCTTGTACTGCACGGGGGTCATCAATTCATTCTTGGCAGAAGAAATAAGGTTAAGCATCAATCCGGGACTATACATCTTCTCATCCAAATGCCTGGAACGCAGAATCTGCTTAATCACCGCTTGACTGTCAGCCGTATCGTAAATCAGAAAGTTCCCTGGATAGCCAATCGCAGCGGCCTCTCTACGTAAAATCCTGTTGGCCACAGCGTGAAAGGTACCTAGGAATGGCAAGAATGTTCGAGACTCAGGCTGAACGCCCATGAGCTTCGAGACGCGCTCGCGCATCTCTGCTGCAGCCTTGTTGGTAAATGTAACGGCCAGAATATTCGTGGGTGGGACCTGCTTTTCGATAAGCAAATAAGCGATTCTATGTGTAAGAGTCTTGGTCTTGCCACTCCCAGCCCCCGCCAACATCAATACCGGACCCTCTACTGTGGTAGCGGCCGCCTGCTGTGCTTCATTGAGTCCATCTAGAATAGTCACTTATCTATTGTACCTTAATTACAAACACCCCCGGAAGGATCCAGGGGTGTTTGTAATTACTCTGAGTAATTCTATAGTTAGTAGATGTAGAGGAACTGACTGGCAGAGGTTGTACGCCTGTGCAGTACTCCGGCTCGGTAGTTAAAGTTCATTTCTGAGACGTTGACTGAGCCATCAGGGTTAACAGACTCCACGTACACTACGTGGTTGCTACGCTCCCAGCCGATCGCACCTGCACGCGGAGCAGCACCGACTGCAAAACCACTGGCTTGAGCGTTATAGTACCAGCTGATCGCGTTACCCCAGTTGCCTGGCACCGCACGTCGAGAAGCCACGTACCATGTACATTGTCCAGGTGTATAGCCGCTACCGCTACCACGGTACGAGAACGCAGGCGCAGCAGGGGCGGCGGCGACTCGAGCAACTGCTGGAGCAGACGGGGCGCCGGCAGAGGCAACCTGAGGGATGACTCCGTCAGGAATGATAAGCTTTTGGCCTTCGACTGGCGCTGCGCCCTGCAGGTCGTTGAAGCTATCAATCAAGGTAGCATTAGCCTGATAACGGGTTGCCAGGGCAGAAAGGCTCTCGCCTCCACGAGCTGTATAGAGAACACCGTTTACTGGCAGAATGGTCAGATTCGCGCCTGGTCTAAGCACGCTGTTGTCGTCCAGATCGTTCGCCCACTTAATTGTGTCGGTTGTGATGTTGAACTGCGAAGAAATACTCCACAGGGTGTCGCCGTTCTTAACGGTATAGGTACTTACCTCGCGGGTCTGCACGGCTGCCTGCATTGGTTGCTTTTTGGCTAAGAAACCGTCGCCGGCAGTCGCCAAATAAACCTGTGAGCTTGCTGTATTAGCAATCTCTGCAACGTCAGCCTTAATCACGCTGTTTGTAGCATTAGCCACGGCGGCGCCAGTAGTTAGTTCAGAAGTCTGATCGACTGCAGAGACAGCGGCACCGTCGCCGCCCAACTGAGCAAAGGTAGGGGTATATTTACCGGCCACAACAAAGCTTGCAACAGCAGTCAGTATTGCGAAGTGTACACCAAAACGAGCAAAGCCAGCTTTGTGTTCACTACCCTTCTTCTTTAGGGCATCTAATTGTAGTTTTTCTGTCAGGCCAGTTTGAGCCTGGGAAATTCGAGTTTTATTTTGCACAGCTGAGTTCAATTGAGCCGCAGTGTGCTGAGTTTTTATTTTCGAAAAAGTCTGGCTTTGTCCCACGCCAACGAATGATTCGTGACGCACTCTTAGGGTTAGGCCAAGTGCTTTTCTACTAATAAAGCATCTCCTCTAACGCGTTGGATATCTGAAAGTACTGCGTTAATACTGCGGTTTGTCCTTCTCCTGGTTAATTCCAGGACCGGAGGGTTCGACCTTTGTTTCGTTAAAACTCCTAATCTGACAAACTGATGCAGGCTCGTTCGCTCCCTATAAGTGGCTTTCCGCTTATGCTTCGCGAAGTTACTAAGTAAGTCTAGCATGCTCCCAGAAGGTGGTCAAGGTCACGTTATTGCCTACATGAAGGGTAAAAGGTGCTATTTCAGGTAGCGATCGATGTTTTTGTTGTGTTCTACGAGTGTTTTTGCGTAATAAACCTGTCCGTCGCGTCCTGCCAGGAAGAATATGTCGTCAGTTTTTGTTGGGTTCAGAACAGCCTTGATTGACTCTAGTCCAGGGCTGCAAATGGGCCCCGGAGGCAGTGCCTTCACTACGTAGGTGTTATATGGAGATTTAAATACAATATCAGCCGCAGCGGTATTTGATTTACCAGTAGCATAATTCACTGTCACATCGCTCTGCAAGGCGATATTCTGTTCCAACCTATTCAGGAACACTTGGGCAACTTTAGCTCTGTTGGCAGCGTCATTAGCCTCGAGCTCCACGATTGAAGCTAGGTTAACGACATCGGCTAGGCTACTGAGCTGACCGTTGTTCGCAGAACTAATCACAGGTACGGCTTGCGCCTCGAATGCTTCAAGCATCTGGCGAATAAAGCTCTCGGACGTAGCGTTCACGCTCACCTGGTAGGTAGCAGGGAAAAGGTATCCTTCAACCTGGTATTTCACGTC
Source organism: Patescibacteria group bacterium (assembly GCA_052034495.1). GTDB lineage: Bacteria > Patescibacteriota > Saccharimonadia > CAILAD01 > JADZBC01 > CAYPSN01. Next base: position 194,694 of record JBPOIL010000001.1, on the reverse strand, counting down.
TTTATTGGGCTTTGGCAGAAAGGCATAGTCGTACTGCTTACTCGCGGCGGCCACAAACTCCTGTGAAGCACCAAATCCAGCTTGATTCCACAGCCTAGATATCTTAGCCACGGTAAAGCCCTCGGGCACAACCACCTTACGGGCAGCCACCTTCCCACCAGCTAGGTATTCGATAATCTGTGGCATGTTCATGCTACCTTTGAGCGCATATGTACCTGGTATAAGCCGGTCACCTTGACCGCTCAGCCGAGCATAGAGGGTAAAGATAAATGAAGACGAAACCAAATCTTCCTGACGCAACGTCTGGCCGATCTCAGCAATCGACTCCCCGGGACGAATCTGAACCATGACAGACCTTGTCGTTTGGCTATTCTGCGGCACGTACACGGCAAAGGCCCACAGGCTTGCTAAAAGAGCGGCAAACACCGCCACGCCGCCAACTACAGCTAAAACTATTTGCTTACTTTGCTTCACGTAGGTAATCCTCCAGTATTATCTGTGCAGCTATGGCGTCAATCTTTTCCCGCTGCTTACGTACGGGCAGCTTTGGATCAATTCGCTTTTGGGCTTCTTCGCTTGAAAGCACTTCATCCTGCATAATCACTCTTTTATCATAGCGTGATCCAAGCTCGTCTGCGAACCCTTCGGCAAGATGCGTCTGCTGGGTGTGCTGGCCATCTAGGCCGCGTGGCCAGCCAACTATAAGTAAATTCGGGCTGTGCTGACCCATGAGATGACTAATTTGGCTCCATACGTTCGCGCTAGCATCTACCGTAGTAAGTGGTAGCGGGCGATCGCCAGGAGTGAATATAGCTACCCCAATCCGCTTACTACCGTAATCAAAGGCGAGAATAGGGCCGGTTTGCTGAGCCACGCCTAGTCAGTACTCACCTTTATTATGACTTTTATGTGGCTGCTGAGGGCAGGCATGTTCGGGAAGAGCGATGGAGTGCTATCCACTTGTGTTGACACCACGCTCGGGTTGTCTTTCTGGACGATTGAGGTCACGTCTTTCTTAGATTTACCGGCAGTATCTTTGGCAATCTGCTCTGTGTCTATCTTTTTGCCGTAATAAGCGTCGGCACTTACATTGAGCTGGTAGCGCGTATCGCTCACTGCCCTTAGCAATGTGTACTTAGCGTTATCTGCCCCGTTCTGGTACAACTGCTGATCGCCATCCGGCAGTGCGTCCTTAGCAAGCGTGTCGAGTAGCTGGTTTACTGTGCTCTCGCTGGCAGTAACTACAGAGTACGTTGCTTTCACCGTTACTGTGCCATTACTAGCCTCGGTATCAACTGGCACACTAGAGCTAACTGAGTCGGTGGTTGTGGCAAAGGTGTCTTCGAACACCACGTCTTTCTTGTCGGCCTTAGCCAGAAGCTCATCCTTAGACTCGTTCGCAGCGGCGTCAATCGCCTGCTGTTTAGCGCCGTCAATGTCGGCCTGAGTAACCACGGTGACGGTCTTCGAGGTACCGCCAGAAGTTGAGCCTTTCGCCGATACTTTAGCGTCATAACCAACGATGGTAAAAGATGTAGTTCCTAAGTTATAACTGTCGCCATTTGCTCCGGCGGTGATGTTCCCCGGCGCTGTACCTGCTTGTGAGCATGCCCCGTTATCAAATTCAGCCCCTGGAACTGAGACCGCGGCATTCAGTGAGAAGTTCTTCCCCTGAGAAGACAAGACAGTACCTGCTGGTATTGAGAATGCTTTCGACTTCGAACAATTCGATATGGTCACGCCCCCAGTAGCTTTTGTGCCCACATCCTTCTTACCCGTAGCTGTAAAGTTCTGGGCTAGATCCTTTTGCAACGTCAGCTTGGTTCCGGCAAATGTGAGCGAATCAGTATTGGTTGCCACACCAGATGTGTCGACTATAAAATCTGAGTTCAGGCCAAGCTTATCGGCCTTAGCAAGCACCGTGAGCGTTGCCGTCGGTAGAGTAATTGCCAAGATCACAGCCAAAACAATACCCATAAAGATTCCGATGCCAATCCAGAGCTTCTTTTGGAACGCATTATAGTTAGGTACCTTGGCCTTTGATTTGTTCTCGGCCAAATCTTCGACCCCTAGAGCAGCCTCTTCCCCCACCTCGCGCTTCTTAACCACGCCTTCGTCTGACGGTTTTTTGGAGCCACTATCCTTACCTCCCTTAGAACTAGATGAAGACTTATTGGAGCCAGACGCCTCGCTCACAGCCTCTTCCGGGACTTGCTCTACAATATCTGGGCGAATCGCCTCTTCGATAGCTTCTGGGACTTTTGGTTCAGCCTTTAGCGACGCCGCGACAGCCAGGCCGATACCTCCGGCCAAGTAGGTAGCTGTCTTATCGTTAGTAACCAGTGCAAGTTCCTTTTTATGGTCTTTTGCGGCCTTCTTAAGAAGCTTCAAGTTCACAGCACTCTGGAGCAAGCTTGAACGTGCAGGTACTACCACCTTCACTGCATCACCTTTGGCGCTCTTTAGCTTGTCGATTGCCTCGGTGATCTCGGCATCAACTTCTAGATAGATAATTTCGGCATCGTTCATAAGCATTATTATAGCGTAAAGCTAGTCGATTAGCACCTTGCGAGAAATCTTAGGCTACTTCTTAAGCTTGAGTGATTTTACTGCGTATAGAGTGCCCATGGTAACCCCGCCAATCACAGTAAGGATAATCAAGATGTCACTAATCCTCGTAAGGGCGTCAGATTCGCCGACTACAGATGATACAAGCCACGCTATACCGGCGAGTACCGCCGCAGCCATTGTGAAGAACTGTACGTCCCGCCTGATTACTTCAAACTTACTCATTTTAGTCTTCTTAGCCATAACAATGTATCTCCAATTTATAATTCTTGAGTGTAAGTATAGCGCTTATGTTCGGCTAAAAACAAGCTTACAGGCTTAAAGTTCGGCTCAGACGCTGGATGATGCTTTCACTCAGGTTCTCGCTGCCTACTATGTCGAGCCCGAGATTCGCCAATCCCATTGGAGTAATGTCCTGTTGGTTTACGAGCTTGCCGGTAGTATCGACCACGCGGCTCACCTCGCTGGGGCTCACGAAGCTAATCTTTGGTTTACGCGCAAATGGCAACTTCTTTTGCCATTCGGGCGAACTCAGGGCCTTTTTGATTTCTGGAAGTGCGCTTGCACCGCCACAAAGCATAATGCGTGCCGGCAAGTGATCGAGCTGATCAAACTCTTGTAGCGAGAGCTCTACGCCACTCAGCCATACGTCAATGTCGCCTTCGAGCGCCTTAGCTACTTCGGCAGACTTTTTGTCGCTCAACTTTCCTGCTGAATAATCTAGTTTTAACTTCTCGGCTTCTTCAAAGCTCAGCCCGAACGAGCTAGCAATGCGCTTCGTAAAGCTACGCCCCGCGATCGCAAACATCTTGGTTCCCTCTACGCCGCCATTATTCACCACGGCAATGTCGCTGGTGCCGCCGCCCATGTCTATGAATATTGCGCTAAACTCAGTCGAGTCATCCGCGCCCACACTCTTCGCCACCGCAAAAGGCTCTGCTGCAATGTTGATTAAATTTAAATCCAAATCACGAGCCACAGACTGGAGGGCTCCTAAATGGACCATCGGCGCAAACGCATTGAATATCTGAATGGTTACATCGCGCCCCTGAAATCCGACAGGGTTGGTGACCCTATAGCCGTCGATGTACACGTCTACCACGGCGGCGTTGACGAGCTTAACATCGATCTCTTTATAGCCTGTTTCCCAGCTCAGTTCTTTGCGAACCTTTTCGAACGCGTCTTTTTGGATGCGCTCAATTATATCTTTGAGCTCGGTCTCATCTATCTGCATATTCGGGCGAGCCCTGCGATAACTCACAGTAGTAGAGCCACCCTTTACGAGCTCCCCTGCTATACCTAGTACAACGTCCCTGCCAACTACGCCAGCCATCTGCTCGGCCCGTTTAAGTGCCGCGTCGCAGTTTTCCACCACCCCTGCGATGTCAGTTACTGCACCATTGGCCATATCCGTCAGCCGCTGGCGCTGGCGACCAACGCCAATAATCTCGACCTTACCAGCCTTTACTTCGCCAATAAGCGCCTTGACGTATTCAGTACCTATATCGAGCGCAACCAAGTACTTGTCTTTTGGTTGCTTACTATTCTTACTTTTAAATTTTGGGAGCTTAAATGCCACGAATGCCTACTTATTACTCCATAATTGTAACGCTTATGCATGCTCGACGCCAGACCTGTGCTGCTTGAGCTTGAGAATAGTCCAAACCTGTTGTAAGGTAGTGGCACGTTCTTAGACCTATTCGACCAGCTCTCAGGAGGAGCCATGAACGTAGCAAGAAACCTACGCGAGCTCCCAGACGAGCTCGCCGAAGGTTCTCGAGCCTTCTTCCGAACGGTTGTGTCCCCATTGGTGGGCTACATCAACTCGACGTGGCCTGGCGACAAGCCCTGGGCGGTCAGGCAGCTGCCCAATGCCATTTCAACCTTCAGGCTAGTTGCCGTGGTGTATGTCACGATCAAGCTGGTCGGGGCAAAGACCAACAAGCAACGCTGGCAATGGGTGGCAATCGGATGTGGAGTACTCTCCACGGATGGGATTGATGGCGAGATTGCCAGAGGTACCGACACGGTCTCTCGTGCTGGCAAAGCGCTCGACCCCGTGGCCGACAAGCTGTTCTTCGCCATGCTGGGCATCGGCCTGGCAGTTGGTCTTTACCGCGAGCGAAAGCTGAGCATCATCTTGGTGGCAGCCCTATCGCTGGGCGTAATCCATGAGCTGCGAGTCATGAACATCGGCCTTCAGGTGGGCGCTCGTGCCCAGATGTTGGGTAAGGATCCGACCGGTGCGGTGTCGGCTGGCAAGGTCAAGTTCGGCCTGCAGTCACTCGGCGTCCTGGGTGGTTGGCTGATCTGGGGTAGGCAAGGTGGCCTCTTCGCTGCCTGCATGATCTTCTTGGCTCTGCCATTCTCGCGGGCAAGCCTCAAGCATCACCAAGAACAGCTCCGCGAACTCGAACAGTTCCACCCCGAGGCGTGCCCGCCACACCTCATCTAGTCCCTCTTCGGAGGAGCCGACGCGCTCCCTCCGGGGAGGGCGTCTGCTTTTACTCTATAGCTGCTTTAATTCTACGGACACCGGCAGAGGAAGATTCTTCCTTCTTGATCTTGAAAGTACCTATCTCGCCAGTATGTTCTACGTGCGGGCCGCCGCAGATTTCTTTGCTATACCAATCGCCATCTTTATCGCCCACTGTGTAAACCTTTACGCTGTCGCCATATTTGTCGCCAAAAGCACCAAGTGCACCAACTTCGAATGCGTCCGTAGTATTCATCTCTTCCCAGGTTACGGGGTAGTCTTTGGCAATAGCATCATTAACCATTTCTTCAACTGCCTTAATCTCTTCTGGTGTCATTTTGGCATGGTGACTAAAGTCAAAGCGCATGCGCTCATTGGTAATATTGCTACCGCGCTGCACTACGTGATCACCCAGCACATTGCGCAATGCACGATACATTAAGTGAGTAGCGGTGTGATACTTCGTGGTCGTTTCGTTATGCTCGGCCAGGCCGCCCTTAAACTGTCCAGCAGTTGCCGTACGACTACGCTCTTTTTGCTCGGCGAGCAGAGAGTCAAACTCTCCCTTCCAGTTATCGGCAAGCTCAATATTACGCACCTGCGCTTCCTCCAGACTCAGCTCGTGAGGAAAGCCATAAGTGTCAGAGAGCACAAATATTGCATTACCATCGAGCTGCTTCGACTCCGACGTCAGCTTTTCAAACTCGCGCAAACCACGCTCCAGTGTTTGACGGAATTGCTTTTCCTCTTGCATGAGCGTACGGATGATCATATCCTCGTATTCGGCAATTTCTGGATAGTCATCACGGTACAGACCGGCGATGAGTTTTGTGATATCCCCCAAGAAGTTGTCACTCAAGCCAAGCGCCAAGCCCTGACGAATAGCACGGCGCAAGAACCGGCGCATTACGTAGCCTTGCTTAGTGTTGCTCGGCACGACACCGTCGACAGCCAAGAACACCGCGCCGCGCAGATGGTCAGCAATGATTCGCATTGGTAAAGGCTCATCATCATAGCTTTTGCCAGATAACTTCTCTAAGTGTTCAATAATTGGCCAGAGTAAGCTAATGCGGAACATGTCCCCACTACCTTCAGCAGCTGCCGCGATTCGCTCTAACCCTCCGCCAAAATCAACATTCCGCTGCGGCAGCTCATCAAACCCGCCATCGTCACGCTTAATATACTGCATGAATACAGAGTTACCAATCTCCATAAACTTTCCGCAATCACAATTGGGGTGACAGTGCTCACCAAAATCCTTATTGTGCCCTGTCCCGAAGTCATAGAACACCTCTGAGTCTGGACCGCCAGGTTCGCCAACCGGCATATTCGCAGGAACCCCAGCTCGACTCCACCAGTTCTTTTTGGCATCGTAGTAGAAGATCCGTTCTCCTGGCTTCATGCCTCGGGCGTAACCGTCTTCTTCGGAACCGATCTCGACAGTCTCAGCCTCAATACCTTTGGCTGCAAAAAGCTTCTTCCATAGTTCTGCTGCCTCCGTATCTTTAGGGATGCCATTCTGCTCGTCACCAATGAATGTAGTCACATAAAGCTTACTCGGATCAAGGCCTACGATGTCCGTTAGGAACTCGAAAAAGTATCCTATCTGCTCAGCCTTAAAGTATTCACCAAGGCTCCAATTACCAAGCATTTCAAAGAATGTTGTATGCCGATTATCGCCAACTTCGTCAATGTCCTCTGCTCTAAAACACGTTTGCGAATCTACGAGTCTAGTGCCTTGCTGATGTTGCTGACCAAGCAAATATGGTAGTAATGGCTGCATGCCAGAACCAGTAAAGAGTGTAGTCGGGTCTTCCTGCGGTACTATATTGGCCCGCGGGATAATAGCGTGGCCCCTAGACTCAAAATATTCTAGGTATTTATTGCGGATTTCGGATGCGTTCATACCTGTTATTATACAATACCGCGCCGGGCAAGGCGATTATTTTGTAGAGACGAGTGTCTTGATGGCTTCTTTCAACGCAGCTGTTTGCTTGGTCTGCAAGTCTTGCGTGGCCTTGTCTTGCGAGCAAGGAGCATTTGGGGTTTCAAGCACATAGTAATTATCACCGGCTTTCACGGCCAAATTATTGGCTTCAATAGCGGCGCCATTATACTGCTCTCCAGCCTTGTAGCTACTTATAATTCCTAGTGGGGCATCCGCAGGGGCACAGATTCCATACTCGTTTTGTTTGTCTGGGTTCTTAAAGTACGGACCATAGGCCGAAGTCATAAGTGACGAACTTGATAACCGAATATCATTCTCATAAACGACATATGAGAGGTCATCGAGGCTAGTACCAGGCCGAAACTTAACCTGCGTCCCTTTGATCACGAGGAAACCCTGTTCCGCCGATGCTTGCAACAAACTATCGGCAGCCTTGTCGCGATCTGTCTTAATATCATTAAGCTCTTGTTGCTTATTGTTCAGCTCTTCGGTCTTAGCGCTCAGTTTGCTCTGGAGTTTGCTGGTTTGGCTATATGACCAGAACCCGTAAGCGCCTACGCCTATCAGGATGATAATAAATACAACTGGCCACGACACCCGGTACGTATGCGGGCGTTTTAGCTTCTTCTTTTCCTTCTCGGCTTCCGGCTGCGCCTGTGGTGAATCCTGGGGTGTTTCCATGTGTAAATTATAACACTTACGCTATAACACCACCACCGAGAACGGTATCCCCTTCGTACACTACGGCCGACTGCCCTGGAGTAATTGCCCTCTCTGGGTCATTAAGGAGCGCCTTGTACCCATCATCAAATCTCTTCAATTTACCCGGCTTGGCCTTAGTCCTATATCTCACTTGAATATCGTATTCCACGCCCTCTTTTGGTTCCATGAACCAGGTACAATCTTGAATCACGAACTCTGACCTATTGAGCTCCGCGGACCCTGGCTCGGTTGTCACGTGGACCTCGTTTTTATTAACATCAATCTTATATACGTAATACGGCTTGCCACCGCCCACGCCCAAGCCTTGGCGCTGGCCAATTGTATAAAAGTAAGCTCCTTCATGCTGGCCAATCACTCTACCTTCCTGGTCTAGAATATCCCCTTGTTTTGGCTCAATGAACTCCCCCAGAAATGTACGCATCGGGACATTTCCTACAAAGCATAAGCCCTGGGAGTCTGGGCGTTTAGCGGTAGGTAGGCCAAACTCCTCTGCTAATTCGCGCACCTTAGATTTCTGCATACCTCCAAGCGGGAAGAGTGTACGTTCCAGGTTCTTGGCTGGTGCGCGGTACAAAAAGTACGTTTGATCCTTATTGGCATCCACTGCCCTTCGAAGGCACAGTGGCCCATGATCCACCCGGGCATAGTGCCCGGTTGCAATCATGTCCGCGCCCTCAGTAAAGCACCTCTCGGCAAAGACTTTGAACTTAATCTCGGCATTACACATAATGTCTGGATTTGGAGTAAGGCCCCTGCGATACGTATCGATCATATATGTCGCTACGGCCTTGAAGTACTCTTCTTCAAAATCATAAACCTTCAACTCAATCCCTAAATGCGCAGCTACGCTACGGGCGCTCGCTAGGTCTTCCCGCCACGGGCACTTCATGCCACCCACGTCACGACTCCAGTTCTTCATAAAGACGCCGACTACTTTATGGCCACTTTGCTGCAATAGTACTGCTGCCACAGAGCTATCTACCCCACCCGATAGACCTACAAAAACTGTATTACTCACTGATAGCTGCCAGTTAGCCCGATATAAAATAGTTTATAGAGCTCACTCATGGAGATGTTAAAACTAAAGCCACTCTTCCACCAGTTTGATTTGCTCCATCTACTGTCGACCGCAGATGTGCTAAGCACGGTGTACTCCTCGCCTAGTATCTTCTTGAAGGTCTGGGAAGCCCTCTTCTGGTGATATGGAGATGTAACAAGGATGATCTTCTTCGCACCCGCCTGCTCCAACAGCCGCTTGGAGTTAACGGCATTCTCATATGTATTCTGTGCATCCTCCTCGAGCAATATACTATCGTCGCTCAAACCGGCCTCGAGTGCCTGTTGCCGCATCGCAACAGCATTCGAAGGACCATCGTCGAGTGCCCCGCCGCTAAAGAGAATGAGTGGGGCATAGCCTTGCTTGAAAAGCTTAATGCCACACTCTGCACGCGTTGTGGTCTGTCCGCCAGACACAACTACAATTGCATCGGCTTGTTCGAGCTTGTCCTGCGGAGAGAGGAAGAAGCCTAGGCCAAAAAATATCGTACTCGCAAGCACGGCCAAGAGGCCGAATATGACTGCTAGGCTGATGATGAATTTACGCATATTTATATTCTAGCAAGTTCAGGAAGGATGCGCTTGGCAATGCGAATAAATTCGTCCGCTTCCTCACTGGTCGTCTGCTTACCAAGTGTAATTCTGAGCGAACCTTGTGCTTGATCCTCGCTTCGCCCGAGTGCCAAAATAGTATGACTCGGCGCTTCATCGGCTGCAGAACATGCGGCTCCAGTGGATACTGATACCCCCGCTGCATCAAATCGCGCAACCATATCTTCCCCGTTTAAGCCTGCAAAACTAAGACTAATATTATTTGCCAGCCGGTGCTCAACACTACCGTTGAGCACAACATCCAGCGGCAGGGTAGTGAGCTCTTTGATTATCTTGTCGCGCAGCAAAGTAAGTCTATGCACTTCCTCTGCACGCATTGAGTCCGCCAACTCCAGGGCTTTGGCAGCGCCAATCGCTGAGGCAATATCTTCAGTTCCTGGTCTAAGGCCATTCTGCTGCCCACCACCAAAAAACATGGGGCCCAAACCACTACCCGACTTTACGTACAAAATGCCTGAGCCATGTGGGCCGTAGAATTTAGAAGAGTTAAGCGTCATAAGATCAATCGATAGGCGAGCAGGGGAGAGGGGGAGTAGGCCTGCGACAGCCGAACAATCAGAGTGGAGAAGTAGGGGAGTAGCGCTCCCCTTCTCTACCCTATTTTTTTTGATTTTCTTAATGAGCTGCCCAACCTTGGCCAACGGCTGAATTGTGCCAATTTCACTCGAAGCATAGCTAATCGATACCAATACAGTCGAATCCCCTATCGCGCTTTCCAAATCAGCTAAGCTAATTCTCCCCTCTTGATCTGTGCGCACATAGCTAACTTTAGCGCCATCCTGCTCTAGCTGAGCAATTGGCTCGAGCACTGATTTATGTTCTGTACGTATCGTCACAATATGGGCGCCGAGGGCAATATGGGGCCGCACGGCACCAAGGATCGCTAAATTATCACTTTCAGTCGCACCGGACGTTAGGACGATTTCATCTGCTCGAGCTCCAAGTACCATGCCAATCTGCTTTTTTGCAGCTTCGTACGCGACTCGAGCCTCCCGGCCCTCGTAATACAGAGAGCTTGGGTTTGCAAACAAGCCCTGTGCCTCCATCATAGCTGCCGCCACCTGCTCGTCGAGCGGGGTCAAGGCTGCATAGTCTAGATATATACGCTTATTTGTCTTCATAACGGCATACTATACCACATTTATGAGCTCAATTGTAGACTTATACCGCAAAGAGATTCTTAAAATTATCCTCAGTCGTATCTACCAATTCCATGTATTCCTCGTTTCTTAGTTCGGCCAAGAACCGAGCAACTAACGCCACGTTGGCAGGTTCATTACGCTTGCCCCGTAGTGGTGCAGGCGTTAAAAACGGACAGTCAGTTTCGAGCAGAAGCTTGTCCGCGGGAATCAACTTGGCAGCCTCTAGCTGCGCTTCGTCGCTCGTGAATGTCATGATGCCGTTTAGCCCGAAGTACAAACCAAGCTCTATTGCACGCTCAACTTCATGGGGGCCACCAGTAAAACTATGAATTACGCCGCGTAAGTCCGGGTACTTCCGCACGGTAGTAAAGAAGTCGTCCCAAGCATCACGCACATGAAACACCACTGGCAGGTTGTGCTTCATTGCCAGCTTGATTTGAAACTCTAGAGCATACATTTGCTCATCCTTTGTAGATAGATTGCGATAATAATCCAAGCCACACTCGCCGATGGCAATTGGCTCGCCGATTTGCAGCAAGAACTCTATGGCCGTAAGCGCCTCGTCGCCCCGGCTGGCTTCGTGGGGGTGCAACCCAATCGTGGCCGACAGTGCAACTCCAGCAGCTTGCTTACTAACCAACTCATCACTAACGAAGTCGAGCGCCCTATGCGAATCCTGCTCGTCGGTACCGACGCAAACAATATGGCCGACACCGTTATCGCGTGCATTCTGGAATACTACATCCAAATCATCTTTGTAGTCTTCGAAGTGAACGTGAGCATGAGTGTCTACTAACATCAATCAATTCTCGGGAAGAGGATACCAACCGAGGCGTCCACCTTGCCGTCCTTGAATGTCGCCTTAATCTTTTCTGCAGTATCGGGCAGGAAAGGGCCTAGGCATTCCCCGACCCATACAATCTCTGTGATCAAGTCGTTGAGCAATTTAGCCACGCCTGTCGAATCTTCTTTTGCCATCTCCCAAGGCTTGGATTCCTCGATCTTTTGATTCAACGAACGAACTGATTCAAATATGGCATCCAAGGCACGATCAAAGGCGCAGTCTTTCAATAAATCACCCACTTCATCCGTGCTAACTACATCGTCTACCGTAAACTGGCCGTCGCAGTATTTGACCGTCATACTAGCAACACGTTGAACCAGATTACCCAAGCCATTTGCAAGATCAGAATTATAGACAGTTCCAAGTCGCTCTAAGCCAAACTCACCATCTCCGTCGCTGGGGATCTCGCGCAGAAGATAGTAACGCAGCGCGTCCACGCCGTATTTGGCTATTGCATCCGCCGGCTCCACACTGTTGCCTAAGCTCTTACTCATTTTCAAACCGCCTGGTGCGTTAATAAAGCCGTGTACATAAAGTGCCTTTGGCAATTCTAGCCCTGCGCTCATGAGCATAATTGGCCAGTAGACTGCGTGGAATCGACTAATGTCCTTACCGACAATGTGCAAGTCAGCTGGCCAGAACTTTGCAAGCTCCTCCTCGTCATAGCCATAGCCTATCGTCGTAATATAGTTTGCTAACGCGTCAAACCAAACATACATTACATGCTCCGCATCCCCTGGTACTTCTACGCCCCACTCTAACTGTGACTTGGGTCGTGATATAGATAGATCCTGGAGTTCATTGTTCTTCAAGAAGCTCAGGACTTCGTTCTTCCTGAGCGCCGGGAATACTCGATAATCGTCGCTTTCTATTTTCTTGATAAGCTCGTCTTGATAACCCTTAAGCTTCAGGAAATAACTTTCAATAGCTAGCTCCTGTAATTGGCGGTTTGGATGGACTGGGCAACAATCGTCAACAGCATCTTTTGATGTATAAAAAAGCTCACATGCAACGCAATACAGCCCTTTATATTCGCCCTTATAGATGTCTTCGCGGCAGGCCTCCCAGAGCTTCTGAGCACCAACCTTGTGAGCTTCGTCAGTAGTTCGAACAAAATAATTGTGGCTGATGTTCAAATCGTGGGCCAGATGTTCAAAGGTCTCACTCATTTTGTTTACAAAGGCCTTGGCCTCCTCGCCTGCTTGCTCGGCAGCTTCGAATAACTTCTGCCCGTGCTCGTCAGTACCAATTTGGAAGCGAACCTGCGAGCCGAGCCCATGATGATAACGTGCCATAACGTCGGCATTTATAAACTCCATCGCGTGACCAAGGTGGGGCTTGGCATTTGCATAGGGAATCGACGTAGTTATGTAGTACTTACTTGGCTTGTTTGTCTGAGTCATCTTTGAGCTTTCTGGTGCGTTCCGTTATTTCTTTTAGAATATCTTCTTGCGATCGAGGTGCCTGATTTGCAGCTGGCTCTGATGCTACTCTCGTCTCGACTGGTTGCTGGTCGGCCTTGCTTCGTCTACGCTTTAGAACCCATTTTAGCAATATAATCATTATCACAACAATCACAAGCGTCATGACAATCGCTGCCGGCGCATAATTAGACTGAACATCTACCTTGCTAAGCGCGGCCGGCACCGCGCCCGCTTGTTTGAATTCAAGCCCCACCGTGCCCAGGAAAGACTGCCCAACCAACGGCAGGAATCCAGCCACTTGCTGACTAGGCGCTAACGATCCAAGATCAATCTTTTTATCTAGTGCGCCGCTAATTACGAGCTCGTAGTTATCTCCCGCCACTCCGTCAGGACCACTCACTTCGTATTGGACCAAACTTACGAATGGCAGCAAGACCCAGCGAGTAGCGACAACGCCAGCAGTGAGCTTCGGCTTCGTTAGTGCTCCGCCGTAACTAATCTTTGTTTGTTCGTATTGGTAACCTTGATCGGCGTCACCTACCATGACTGGTGCGGGCAAACTATCATCTTGGCCCCAAATCGCGAAGGCAAAGTGATCTAAATCACTCTTGCCAAAGTTATCGTACTTTTCCCCCCAAGTCGGGTCGACGTTTATCCAGCCGACGTTTGGAATGTATGCCTCGACCCAAGAGTGCAACGAATCAGCTACCTCGCGCGAAGCCTTCAAGTCGCCTGTATACGCATAGCCGACAGGCATTCGGGCAGGGATTCCCTGAGCGCGTAGCATGGCTATCATTAAGTCTGAGTATTCCAAACACACGGCATTCGTTGGGTTATCCAGAGCCTTCGAGGCACCTTGCCGTATGTTGTACTTTATCTTCGCGTCATTGTAGGTCAGGGTCTCAATCACAGAGTTGTGAATTGCCTTAACTTGGTCTGATACCTTGTCTGTGCCCGCAGTCACCTGCTTGGCTTTGATAATAATGTCCGAATCCATACTCTGCCAGTAACGAGTCGAGCCGGTGTAATTACGCACGAGCGCCGCTGGAATGTCAGACTTCGTACCGCTTGCCGCCAAGTCATATTCCAAGTATTTTACCTCTGCAGATATATCCGTCTTTACCGTGATATTCGATTTGGCGGGCACTTGATAATCAGCTAGAACATTACCGTCGGCATCCAAGCGAGTAGCCTTCGGCCGTGGCTCGAGAGAGTTAATGTATATCTTCTGGCTCGAGGTATCAGGAGGCAATGTCACCGTCATTATACGCGGTAGCGGACTGTCATTTTTGAGTGGGAAGTTGAAGTTCACCTTGTAAACGGTCTGGTCGCCGAATGTCAGTGCGATTGCTTGCTTCGCTAAATCAGCCTGGGTAAAGCTATAGACTGCTCGGCCGTTTACGATGCCCTCAGACGTAGGTACTGCGCCCGAGCTACGAGGCGGGTCGAAACCTCTCGGTACAGTTACATAAACACTATAGCTTCCTGCTTGATCCTGGCTAGGACTTACCGCAGGCACATACAGAGTTCGAGCCGTACCCTTTATATCTACCAACTTCGCGGTATTGTAGTTTAGGCTAAACTTCCATGGCGCCGAACCGGTGTTTTTGCGCGGGAACTTTAGCAGGATCTCTTTGTACGTGTACGGGTAGCCCTGCTCGTTAGAAGTCTTGGTGCTTACAGTAAATGGGATTGGTGCACCATCGGCGTATGCCGCTTCAATTTCGCTGGCATCATCAACTGGTGTCGACAGCGTAATGCTATCCAGATACTTGTTACTACCGTTACCAGTCACGGTATAGTCCTCCAGCACCTTTGTACTACCACTGCTCTCCACCTGATAGGTCAGCGCTGCATCGATTTTAAAGTCACCCTGAGCATACAAACGGTGAGCGCCGAGCAAAACTATAGCGAAGCCCAAGATTAAGCTGATAATCCCCTTGGAGCGACGTGATAATGGCGAACGTAAACGCATGTAATTATTGTAGCATAAGCGCTACCTGTAGCCCCTGCTAGAGGCCCATGAATGCACGGTATAGCCTCTCCCAGTCTTGCATCGAGAGCTCCTGTGCCCGGGCGGTCTCCTTTAGCCCAGCCTTGGCAATTAATTCAATTGCAGACTCAGAGGGTATTGCCAGTCCGCCGGCAAGAGAATTCCTGAGCATCTTCCGCTTTTCACCAAAACCGGCTTTTATCAATCGAAATAGTTGCTTGGTATCTGCCTCAAACGCCGTGTCATTTGCTACTGCAATGTGCAGAATTGCGGAGTCGACCTTTGGTGCAGGAAAAAAGCTACTAGACGGAACAACGTCTACCAGCTGCGGCTGGCCGTAGTACTGCACACTGCATGCCAACACAGACATGTTGCCAGGAACGGCCGTTATACGCTCGGCAACCTCTTTTTGTACAAGCACCGTAACGCTACTAGGCTTCTTGCTGCCCTCGAGCAAGAAACGAATCAATGGAGATGTAATGTAATAGGGCAAATTTGCCACAACTTTATAACCATCGGGCATTTGGGCCAGGTCGTACTGTAAGGCGTCAGTAGTAATCACTTCGAGGTTTTCTGGAGCCCGTCGCTGCAATAGTTCTGCCAATTCAGGATCTGCCTCGAGCGCAACAACCTTTCCGGCATGTTTTACAAGCTCGTCAGTGAGCACGCCGAGGCCTGGTCCAATTTCCAGCACTGCGTCATCTGCCGTAAGCTGGGCCGCCCCTATAATTTCAGCCAACGCCTCGCGGTCAACTAGGAAATTCTGCCCGAACGACTTCTTTGCTGCCAAGCCAGACAATTTAAGCGCCAAGCGCAAGTTTTTGATGTCTGATAAATCCATAGCGGCCTAGTAAGGGAACTTAGGCAAGCTGAGCTTGGCCGAGCAGCCTGGGTGTTGCGACCAGAAGCCACCAGCGCTGGCCCGCGCGTTACGCAGTACGACTGCATCCTGCACTGCCGCAGGAGCTTCAGAGGCTAGTGCGTAGCCCGTGCCGTACTTATTCCAGGTACTTGGCATGAACTGATACGCTCCATAGTAGCCATTACCAGTATTCTTGCGATAGTCCCCACCTGTTTCGCACATGCGAAGCTTATAGAGCAAGAGTGCGTTGTCGCCAACAGGGTCGACCTTGCTCCCCTTGACTACCACTTTGACCACTGCCGGCTCGAGTACCTTTTCTTCGAGTAGTCTTCGCCCAGTTTCGGCGCCATCTTTTAGATCAACTACGAAGCTTACAAGCTTAGTCCCGGCTCGGCCGTCCTGCTTAACTGCAGTATAGCCAACTGGCTGATTGCCGTCGTACTCATACTGCACGGTAAATGGTATTGCCTCTTTGCTCTGGCTAATGGTCTGGCTCAAACGGTTCACCACGATACGCTGACCTGCGCTCAGCGGAGAATCAAGGTTGGCGCTCATTACATCATCCGCGCCTACTGCAAGGCCCTTTTCGCTCAACAGCTCCCCTACGGTCTCTTTTTGGGTACGGAAGTTATACACCTGCCCCGCAATGATTACTTGTACGGGCCTAGCTCGGTCGATAACGATCTGTCGGCCTACGGTGCCGCCAGCATTAAAGTCGTCTACGCGCTGCATGCTCACTATGTCCTCTGGATAGCTCGAAAGGCCGGCGGCTACTATGATTTGGCGTGGGCTTTGGTAGCCAGTCAAAACCTGCACCTTCTTGCCGTCGTCAAAGATCGTAGCAGGCATGGCGCGATAAATGTTTACATTATAAATTGGTTGATCGATTACTGTCTCTAAGTTTGGCTCTACGACGTCGCCCTTACCAACTTCTACCCCGATTTGGTCAAGAGCCTTGCCGACTGTAGAGGCTGGAGTGGCAATAACTCGCTTGTTGCCATCTACATACACGCTCACCAAGTGCTGACCATCAGCGTATGCTTTGTTATTTAGGGACAGGTTATTCTGCGCGTATGCATTTGTTAGCAGCGCCACAGCCAAAACCGCCCCACCGGCTACAAGTCGGCGTGGAGAGACTAGGTTCTTCAGATTTCCTAAAAAGCGCTTGAGGATTGATGGGCGTGCGCCCTTGAGTCCTCGTGGTCTACTGCTTGGTAAAATAATAAGCCTCTTTCGTTAGTGAATGGGCTTTTGTTTTTGCACCTGTAGTTTTTAGGTGAGCTGCAGTTTTGCTTTTTATATTGTCTGATACATCGTATTAAAAATGTGTTCACGTGTCAATCTAAAACCGGCACTTCTAACCTGATTAGCCTCGAATTACTTATGAAGAAAAGGGTCTACTTGGCGCGCTCGATTGATTCTTGAATGACCTTCTTAGCCGCAGCCGCATCACCCCAGCCATTAAAACTAACCTCGCTACCTTTCCAGTCCTTCTTCCAGTCCTTGTAATGAGCATAGTAGTGCTCCACAATCTGCTTGAAGTTTGCATCCAAGTCCTCTACTTCATGCACGTGGTCCTTCGTAATGTCATCAGCGGCAACGCAGATTAACTTCTCGTCATTCTCACCGCCGTCAACCATGTAGAGCACACCGACTGGTCGGCATGGCACTACTACGCCGTGAGGCACAGACTCATCAATTACTACGAGCGCATCCACGGGATCACCGTCTTCACAGAGCGTGTCGGGCACATAGCCATAGTCGGTTGGGTAGCCTAGCATGGTGGCGTTAACGCGATCAAGGACTAGCTGGCCGCTGTCTTTGTTGACTTCGTACTTATTACGCCCGCCGCGCTGGATCTCAATTACTACGTTAATCATTTCTGGGGCTTTTTCGCCATAACTGAGCTTTGCCATGAATTTCTCCTTACGATTTTGAATTATTGCCCCGTATTATACGGCGTGGGCCAGCTTGTGTCGAGGCTCATCGTCTCCGGCCAAGCGAACTATCGAGCTAAACTCTGACCAATTGAGGCTCGCGCCGCCAACGAGTAGGCCATGACAACCATCAAGCCTAAGGTAGGCTTTCGCGTTATGGGCATCCACACTACCGCCGTATAGGATCGAAATCTGTGCGCCAGCTTCTTCGCCATACAGCTCTTCGAGCTCGTGGCGAATCGATCGCAGCATTGGCTCGATGTCGCGCGGGTCAGCGTGGCGAGCATGCTTGGTTGTGCTAATTGCCCAAACGGGCTCATAGGCAATAATAAGGTTATGCGCTTCGCTCTTGGGCACTAGGCTCAAGCCAACGCGCAATTGATCGAGTACTCTACGCTTACCGTGCCCGGCCTCACGCTCATGCAAGTTCTCCCCCACGCACAGAATTGGCCGTAGATTATTACGAATGCTCGCAGCTACTTTAGCCGCCACCTGCTTGCTGGTCTCCCCAGCATACATGCGGCGCTCGGAGTGCCCACAAAGCGCATACTTTGCCAAATCTCGTACCATTGCAGCCGAAACCTCACCAGTATTTGCCCCCTCATCGCGTTCGTTCACGTTCTGCACACCGAGCTTAAATGGTAGCTCATGCGCCTCCATGTAGAGCTTTAGGGTGGCTACGCTGGGCATTGCAGGGCACAATACTACTTCGACACCTTCCGGGATAATAACATGCTTGCCGAGGCGTTCTACCAGCGCCAAGCTTTCCGTCACCTTCAAGTGCATCTTCCAGTTAGCCACAATTAGTGTCGGCCTCTTCATATCTGTCGCCCAGGTTAATTCTTATGCTTTATTATAGGCTTTTTTGTAGCTTTTGCCAAAGTTATTGATTTTTGCACCCCGCGGGGCTATAGTTGAGCCACGTTTCGCACCTCGAAAACCACATAGACAACCGCATGCAAGGGAGATTACCGTGCCGGAAGACAAAGAGCACATCGAACCGCACTACAGAGGAATCACCGGCACTCCGCCCTGGGCTCGGGCCCAGCAGGAGCAGCCGACCAAGAAGTCCTTCTGGGCTCAGACCTGGTGGTATTGGGCAATCGCCCTGATCATCGGTGCTTGCCTCATCTGGGTGGCGTCATGATCGCATGGATCTACAAGAACCGAGGCATGCTCATGATGGCCTTGTGTCTTGTGGTCTTCCTGGGTGCGGTCGTCTACATGAGGCAGCAGCCGGCATGAGCCAGCTGAAAACCTACCGCTCCAGTGCGCCAACGGTGCGCTACGAGTCGAGCTACAAGCCGAACCTTTCCTGGCAGCGTCGCCAGGGCCCGTTCCCGCGCTGGCTCCGCGTCAGCGCACTCCTATTCGTCATAGCCCTCATCATCGCGATGGTGGCTCCGTTCACCTGAAAGGAGGTGAGATGCCAAACGGACCGTTCCCAGACTGCCCAGAACGATCGCTGGCCAGGCAGCAGCTCATCGGAGCTGCACCACTCTTCGCTCTGCTGGTGTTCATGCTCGCAGGCCTCATCTTCGCCCTACTCACGGCGGGGTGAACCCAACAAGCCCGCTTGGGCTTCTCTGTTCGTCAACAAAGACGGACACAAAGAGAAGCTCAGACGGGCTTTTCCTGTATAAGAAATATTACCCACTACTAGATGTACCTTTAACCCACATACTAAAAACTTGTTAAAAGGTATTGACATTATTCGCTCATTGTGCTAATATACTCTCACTGTTCGCGACCACCCTGGTTGTGACATGATTCCCTTCGGGGAAAGGAGGTCGGCATGTCCGACGCCGAATCCGGGCCCGAAGAGGCCCCCGTGGCGGCCGGCAGCCGTCTCGCCAGTGCCATCGTCGTGGTGATCGTCATCGCCCTGGTCTGCCTCGCCGTCTTCGGCGCCACTGCTCTCTACCGCAAGGGCAAGAGCGACGGTGCCTGCGACAAGGAGGCCCAGGCTGTGATGAACGGCTACCAGGCCTACTTGACCTCGCACGACATCGGCTACAAGGCCGAGTTCGAGCGGGGGGAGGAGTGCACCGACGTCTTCGTCACACTCACCAAGGTGACGAAGGGAGACGGGCACACCGTCACCATCACCTGTCCGCAGGTGAAGGTGAAGGCCGTCGATGACGACCACCCGTTGCCCTACACCGAACCGGTGGAGTGCGACGTGGTCGACACCTCCACCGTCAAGGTGGGCGTCGGCCAACCGGTCAAGAGCGGCTGAACAAGCCGCCAAGATCGGCCCGGTCAGGTGGCAACCCACCCCGCCCCTGACCGGGCCAAGTTCGGGGCTCCCCACCTCGGCCTTCGGGCCGAGCTCCCTCCCCTCGGGGAGCCCCACCGTCGCTGGTCCCGCACCAGCAGGCTGGGCGGGGGTCCGAGTTCGACGGAGCGCACGCTCCGGCTCGGCACCCCCGCCCCGGCCCCAAGCCCACAGGAAAGATCCTGTGGGTTCTTTCGTTTCTAGGTATATTCCCTTCAAGCCTCCTTGAAAGATACTCCCTAAGATGCTACTATTACATGGTTATTTTGCGTATATTTACGCCTTACGACGAGGTCCCGTCGTCTAACGGTTAGGACACCAGGTTTTCATCCTGGCAATCGGGGTTCGATTCCCCGCGGGATCACCAAATGCGGCAACTCAATCAATTTTGAGGTGTCGCATTTGATTTTCAGGGGATGAGAACCCCACTGGGTCCGGTGGAGTGGCGCGCGCAGCGTCAAAAGCTAGCTCGCTTGCGCTTTGACCAAGCACGTCACGAAGGTCGCGCTAGCAACCTTCCCCGCGGGATCACCAAGAAAGATGCTCAGCCACATGCTGGGCCTTTTCTTTAATGGAATTATTGACCAGAAGCATAAAATCCACTATAGTAACGCAGTCCCAAAACCGAACGAAGGACAGTGTCATGTCAGCAACGACAACGCAACGAAATCCTCTCTTTGGCGTGGAGGTGAAGGGCGACGTTGGCAAGAAGAGCCTCGTACGGCTCGTGAGTTTGGTCTTCGACGGATCAATCCAGAACTTCACCTACAGGACGTGGTCCACAGGAATGGTCGGGATCAAGCACCTCGTGCAGCCATTCCATGTCGACATAGACGAGGGATGGAGGATCCCAGAAGATGGCGTCGCCTTCTACATCGATCCCCTCTGCGAGCAGGTGCTACGGCAGTTGGCCGGCGAGGGTGCCGACACCACTCGGGTCCGCTGGCGGGCAGAGACCCGCTGGGTGGCCGACGAGCTCCTGCTCGAAGTTCAGCTCGAGCCCTCCTGAAGCACGACCAAAAAAACCAAGCCCCGACAAAGAGCCCCGACTCTTGGTCGGGGCTCTTTGTCGTAATAACTAAGCCTGAAGTGCTTTAATTCCGGGGAGTTCTTTGCCAGCCAGCAATTCTAGAGCCGCGCCACCACCGGTTGATACAAAGCTAAATTTAGCCGGGTTGCTGTATTGGTCCAAAAAGCCTGCGGTGTCTCCCCCGCCAATGATCGACTGAGACCCGCAATCTATGATTGCCTCTGCAACTGCAGCAGACGTGTGTGCGTAAGCTTCGATCTCGGTAAAGCCAAGCGTTCCATTCCAGAATACTGTCTTTGCTCCATCGAGCGCCGACGCAATATTCTTGGCGGTCTCTGGCCCTAAGTCGAGCGCCATGTCCTTATCATGAATGTCATCCACACCCACGGTGCGGGTCGGTTCGCCTTTGTTAATCGAGGCCGCCACGACTACATCGGTTGGTAAAACAATCTCCACACCTTTTGCTTCAGCCTTCTCGAGCAAGTCCTGCACCCTGACCTTCAACTCTGGTTCGCAAATACTCGCCCCAACCGACCTACCCTGCGCGAGCAAAAAGGTATTAGCCATCGCGCCACCAATTACAATGCTGTCTGCCAAACCAAGCAAGCTATCTAGAAGCTCAAACTTATCCGCTACTTTTGCGCCGCCAATGATAGCTACAAAGGGATGTTCTGGCTTTTCTAGCAAGCCATGAAGGGTATGGAACTCTTCTTCCACCAGGAACCCTGCCGCATGCGGCAACAGCGCAGGTACGCCTACAATCGATGCATGCGCGCGGTGCACGGCGGCAAAGGCGTCATCTACATATACGTCGGCTAGACTTGCCAGCTCCCGCGCGAACTCTATGCCGTTACTCTCTTCTTCGGGGTAAAAGCGCAGGTTCTCGAGCATAATGATTTCGCCTGGCTTGAGCTTTTCGGCTCTTGCCGACACTACCTGCCCGGCAGCTTCGACAATAAACTCGACCTTGCGGTCTAGCACTTCCGCTAGCTTGTCGGCAATCGGCTCCAAGCTAAACTCTTGCACTACCTTGCCATCTGGCCGGCCCAAGTGGCTACCAATAATTATCCCCGCACCCTGATCAAGCAGGTATTCAATAGTCGGCACCGCCGCTTCTATGCGGCGCTCATCTGTAATTTTGCCACCATCCATGGGCACGTTAAAGTCTACGCGCAGGAATACGCGCTTTCCTTTTACCTCGATATCATGAAGATTAGTAAGTTCTGCCATTACCTTAGTCTAGCATCTGCCAGACTATCTGCCCAGGTTCAAAGCAGTTAGCGCTGCGGCAACCAGGAACGCGAAGACGAGCGCGCCGACCCAGTGTGCATGGCCTGGCTCTTCGCTTTTGCGATGCATAATCGCGGCAATGCTGCCGGAAACCAGCAAGCAGACCGCGAATGAAATTGCGAAATATTGTACCACCTTGTACACCCTCCGTTTGCTTAAAGTCTACATCCCAAGTTGAATTGAGGCAACCGCGTTACTTCTTGGCATTTTTGGCGGCGGCCTCTTTATCTGCAGCTTCTTGTCCCTTGGCAGCTGCGTCCTTTTCTTCTTGAGTGGGCTGAATTGCTCCTGGCACCGGTGAATACTGGGCCTTATTGAGCTTTTCGGACGCCTTTGAGTTTGGCTTAATCTTGTTCTTAACTGGCATTCTAAAGCCGAAGGTCGAGCCCTTGCCCTCTTTACTCTCGAATATCAACTCGCCGCCCTGGTCCTCAACTACACGTTTTACCAAGTACAGTCCGAGTCCTGTACCATCCGGGCGGGTATTCTGAGCATTACCGGCTCGGAAGAACTTTTTAAACAGCTTTTTCTGCTGGGCTTCTGGCACACCGATACCGTTATCCACCACCTTGAAAACTACGTCCTGGCCTTCGTGCGCCAGGCTAACATGGACCACACCACCACCATTTGGCGGAGCGCTATAGTGCACAGCGTTATCAGCCAGGTTCATGATTACCTGCCTGGTCTTGTCCAAGTCCAACTTCATCATTGGAACTGGCTTAGCTGGCTTATCGTAAATGAGCTTCACGTTCTTGGACTCAGCGAGCGTCTTGAGCTGTACAACTTCGGCTGGCACTTCGGAGTTCAAATCAACATCGGTTGGGTCTATGAAGAACCTACCCGCCTCCATACGACTCACGTTCAGTAAATCACTTACCAAACCAGCCATACGGTTCGAGCTATCCAGCGCCTGCTCTAGCGGTTCCTTCATAGCAGGCTGAATCTTGCCAAAGTCACCTTCCAGGATCATCGATACGTAACCCTTGGCGGTCGTAAGCGGCGTACGCAACTGGTGGGACGCCATGGATATGAATTCGTCTTTAGCCTGATCAAGCTCTTTGAGGTCTTCGTTGGCCTTGCGCAACTTGCGAGTCGCGGCCACGACCTTGGCTTGCAAGGTTTTATTGAATTGTTGGATTTCGGTATACGCCTTAGCATTCTGCACTGCTACCGCCAGCTCGTTGGCAATAATTCGCAGTACCGCGAGGTCCTGTTCGTTATATATGTCCCCACTCAACTTTTCGCCAAGTAGTAAGTAACCCACAAACTCTTCGGAGGTGCGAAGGGTAATGCTCACACGCAGTCCGTACTTATCCATAATGTCTTTACGATCGCCAGACGTCATGTCGTCGGCCACGAGTAGTGGCTTGCCCAATTCTTGCAGGTCCTTTAGCTCCAACTCACTACTGTCCTTGCGCAATACGCGCGCCTGGTAGTAAATGTTCTTGTCGTTTACCACGACGATGTCCACCTTGTTCACGCGCATCTGGTCTTCAATAACCTTAGTGACTTCCTTGGTCAGAACGCTCAACCGAATCTCGGCAGTTAGAATCCGTCCTACAGAGTTTATAAGTTCCTGCGCATCGTACTTATCACGATAGAATATTTTATCAGTGATCTTCTGGAAGAAGCGGCGGATGGGCTGGAAGGTAAATGCCAGGAGCACCGCCAAGAGTGCGTAGAATGTTTGCTGGGCAAAGCTAAGTTGTGCATCCTTAAATATATACCCGCCCACAAGCACGAAAGCCGTCAAACCGTAAACCACCGATATTGTCGCGATAACCAAAAAGTATGTTAGAGCGCGTGCTACAACGGCGCGGATATCGAATAGCTTGTGCCGGACAATCGAGTAGGCCGTCATTGAAGCTAGGATTAGAACACCAGGAGCCCCTAGAAAGCCCAGTGATGAAACGCCAAATGACACGAGAACAAGATTCGTAAATATGCCAATCGTTGCGGATATTACGAGCCCGTAGAGCAGAAACCTGAGTTGTAGGCGCGCATTTCCCGTGGCCTTACGGTAGCTTCGCAGAAACAGAACCACTGCCAGCGTTAAGTATACGAAAGCATATATAAAGAATGCATTATAGAGTGGCCCGCTTACTACCTCCGCACCAAAGTCCTTAATTGCTACGGACTGTACTGCTAAATTAGTTGGCGACACCAGAACGAAAAACGATGTTGGCAACAAAAGCCCAACGAAGGTCTTAGTGCTGAAAGATTTATTCTCGTAGGGGAAAACAAATGCAAGCCAAACAAGCATGAAGAATAGTATAGAAGCGCTTGCGAATGCTGCCTTACTGGCAATACGTACCACCTCAATCTGGGTAGAAGTATCTGCAATTGCAAGTGAGGTAATCCAGAAGGATATAGAGACCAAGAATAGTGCAAAAACACGGTTGGAAGTACTCTTCCGATTGTTAAAGTAAACGAAAAAGGCGATCAGTAGCAAAGCTACATTTGTGAATAGGTAAGTAGCTAACCTAAGAAGAGTCATTACTTAACCATTATACTGCGAATTGTAGAATATCCAATCTATCTTATCTATTAAGTCTGAGTGCTTACTTCCTGCAATGATCTTTAGTGCCTGGTTCTCGACACCCATAAAACGTTCGGGCAATACATTGATGAGCTTATCTGCGACCACAAGATCGCTCTTGCTAACAGGGTGGGAGATGGGGTGCTCTTCCCTTTGCACAATTGCACCGAGACGTATGAGATACCATGTTGCGACCATGAACGAGCAAGGTATCTTGCCGTTGCGGCCCTCTATATATCTGCTGTAGCTCTTGCGAATCTTGTTGTTCGTAATTAAATCGAACATATCGTCCTTATACGGGGCTAGGCCAGCTTCTCTGGCGGTAAAGTCTGGTAGTACGCCAAGTTGTGCGTATTCCTTTAGTAGCCCTTCAACATCAAGGAAGTGCTCCTCTGGATTATAGTCATCAATCAATAGATGTATTGAGAATGTCTTGCCACCCTGCCTCAATTCCTCGATCACATCAAAAGTGCGTACTGCACTAAGCCTATGCTCTTCACTATAAGCTTCGTTGGTATAAATGTGTCCGAACTCAATACTGTAGTCTAATTTTTTTGTCATAGCGTTAGGGGTATTGTAACCATATTATAAGATAATGAAAAGGGAAGGGGCCGGCTTTCGCCGGCCCCAAGCCCCCTGTTTCACCAGGGGGGCACTGCCCAGTACTCCCGATCCTCCTCATCAGGACACCCCCGAAGGAATGCGTACCGATGAGGCGAGATGGCGTCCTTCACGTAGGTCGCGGCCTTGTGAGTTCGGGTCACCATGAAGGTGAACCCGAGCTCCCTCGCCAGCCGTTCCCCCGCTTCCAAGAACCCATCCACGTCCTGCTTCGCGTGGTTGGGATCGAAGCCGATGTGGTCGATATACAGACCACCCCGAGGAAGGTCCTCGAAAGCCTCGATCTCATCCGCCAAGTAGCCCCATGCCCATGCGACGACGTTGCCGCCGTCATCCAGGCCTCCAAGGACAACCAAGCGCGGCTTGGCAAAGACTTGGCGGAGGTACTCGTCGATCCGGTCTTGCGACCAGTACGGCACCAGCGTGGTCCCGCACACCGAGCACTCACCCGCCTCCTTGAACCTCCCCTTCGAGGAGAAGTCATCAGCGGCATTGTGCACGGGGCAACGAAAACGCTCCGCCCAAGGGTCGGCCTCGAACCACTCCCTCCAGAAACTCGAGAGCAACTGGAGGGGCAACTCGCTTACGGCAATCTCTCTGAATTCCATGTCACCTCCTTTCGGCAACGATGAGCCGATCAAGCCCCGCGTAGCAGGGCTTGTCGGAAACGATGGACAGACCCGCGGACTCGACGAATTCACGCAGCCCAGCTTCGGTGAAGAAGCTGAACGTGCTGTCCTCGAAGATCCCACGGATGGAAAGGTTCACGACCCATGCCAGAAGTCGGGGCAGGTTGCGCACAGTGCGCTTCCAGTCCTCCTTCGTGGCAAGTCGAATGTGCTCAGTCACGAGCGGCCAGATGCGCGAATCGACCGGGGTGGCAAGGATCAACTTACCGCCCGGCTTCAGCACGCGAGCCATCTCGCCCAGCGCCGACTTGGGGTCGGGCACTGCATAGAGCACATTGAGCGAAACCACGGCGTCGAAGCTACCGTCGCGAAACGGAACTCCTCCACAGAGGTTGGCCTGGACAAGCTTCCGAGAGCGAGTAGCGGCAACCCGCAGTACGCTATCGGAGAAGTCCAACCCAGTCACGTCAGCCTGGCTCCAAGATGCAAGTCGGCCGCTTCCGCAGCCGGCGTCGAGCACCTTTTCACCAGACTTCAGGTCCTGGGCAACTCCTTCAACCAGCCGGCGGTGAGGCACGAGCACGAAGAGTGCGTCGTACAGCCAGCCCTGGATTCTCCAGAACTTCATGGACACTCCTCCTTGTTCTCGTTGGGGTCTTTACTCATTAGCCGCAATGCAAGCCGCCCTCCCCACGAATGGGTCATGCGATTTACGTACTCCGGCCTCCGGATGTTGCGGACGAACATCACTACTCCGAAGGTCATCCACGAAATGACTCCGAAAGGCACCCACCAGGGATAGCCACTGCCGAAGATCAAAACATAGAGATACGGAATAGCCCACACGAAGCGATTCAATGCAATTCCTCGGGCCAGCATCGCCTTGTCTCGGCTTACTGCTCCACGAGCAATCTCGAACCACCCCTTGTAGTAATGGAAGAATGTCGCCAACAACAGGCCGACGTAGATCCAGGGGTTGATGTGCCAAGCAATCGCCTGCCTCCAAACTGTGCGGACCTGATCGGTCAGCCAGTTACGGAAGTACAGCGCTGCAAGGACGATGATGAGGGCGGCCACGAAGGTCGCCAATTTCTTGTGCGACTTCATAATGCCTTCCTCGTTGTCAGGGTACTAGAACTGTACACGATATTAACACAATTTATGTTATTTGTCAATTCCTTACCTGTCAATTAATATTGACATTTTAACACGTATCTGCTATTATAGTCTTCCTTAATCGTCCCTTGAATCAACAAGCGCGAAAGCGTGGAAAGAGGTAAGAGCCATGAAGGCTACGTTCCAACTTGCTTGGGTGCGGGCCTTCCGCTCCAAGCGTGGTCTACCCGGCAGCGAGAAGTCCTCGCTGGTCATCGTGGGTGGTGTTGCCTTCGTGGCAGCGCTGGTCATGATGTTCGCCGCAACGAACATCGAGTCCACCGTCGGTACCGCCAGGTACTTCGAGACGAACTCCTACGACTACATGGCAATGCAGGGCGGAGCCCGCAGCGCCATGGAAAGCAGCACCGTCTCCCCCGAGCTCATGAAGGAACTTCGCGCAAGCGACGCCTTCAAGGCCGTGGGTGTCACCTGGTACTTCGGCAAGCTCAAAGGCCGCGACGTGCTCTACGGCATGTACCGCGAGGGCGGATCCACCGCTCCCCTGCTGAGCTCCGGACGCCACCTGCGATCCAACAGCGAGACCGTGATCGACGTCGATCTGGCCAAGTCGCTCGGCATCAAGCTGGGCGACGAGGTGAATCTGGTCGGCAAGCCATACCGCGTCGTCGGACTCAGTCGAGAGACGGGCTCATTCGGCAAGGAAATGGTGTTCGTGAGCGAACGGGCCATGTTCGACCTGTACGGCGGCCTGGAGCTCTACAACTCCATCGCCGTAACGCATGTGGGCCAGCCAAGCACCGAGGGCATGTTCCTCATGAAGGGCTGGGGAGACCAGGTGGACTTTCTGACCAAGCGGCAGTACATCGATGGCAACATCGAGTACTGGGAGCGCAACGTCTCCGGGCTGATCTACAACATCATCCTGGTCGTGACGCTCCTTGGCGTCCTTGGGCTGGCGGTCATCGTGGCCAAGCAGCTCGACCTGCGGCTGCCTTCACTGGGAATGTTGCGCGCCATCGGCGCGTCGCAAGCCCAGCTGGCGGGAAGTGAGTCGTTGGCCCTTGCCTGCCTCACCTTGGCCGGACTACTGGTTGCCATCCCCGCGGGGTGGCTGCTGATCCAGGTGATCAACCTGGGTACACCCGGCTTCCACGCCTCTCTGACCATCGACTCGGTGATGCTCGCGGCTGCGGCCGTCACGCTGATCTGCGTCGTGTGCGTCCTGCGACTCGTTCGCAAGATTCGCAAGGTCACCCCCATGGAGCTCATGCGAGGGGCGTAGAGCAGCAACGATTAAGGTCAAGCCGGCACGGTAACGTGTCGGCTTTTCCGTTTGGTATAATTCCTAGCCTAAATACTTACGAACAACGTCTCTGTACTTGCCCTCATCGTCTTTAATCCCCTGCCCAACTAAGCTTAGTACCCAGCGTCCAGAAGTTAGCAAATCATTCACCCGCTTTAAGTCCTCGGGCTGCACATTCTCTAGCTCAGCCTTATAGGCCTCAGGTGGAACCAAATCAATGTCAGAACTAAAGTCGGACCCATACCAGCCAGCAAAGCTACTTGGCTTTTGGAAGCTGGATTCAAAGTCGCCAGTTACGTAACCCTTGGCGCGCTCAAACTCCCGTTCGCTAAAGTCACCCGCCATGATCTTGGCGAGCTCGCGGACGCCGAGAGTAAAAAGCTCCAGGGCCTTAGTAGGCTCAGTCTGGTCGGTAATGAAAAACTGCATGGAGTCTTTGCCAACGCTATAGGCAGAATACGGGTGGTACGATAAGCCCTTTTTGCGGGCCAGGTGATGCCAGCGAGAGAACGAGCCCACGTTGTATATCGTGTTGAATATCCGAAGCGCCGGCAGCAGTGATCGATCGGGCTTATCGCTATGAAATACGAGTCGAAAGTGAGCCTGTGAATCAAGCTTGGTGCTCAAGCTCCTGCTTCGAGCCTCGCGCGATGTCAGCTCTTGCGGCCGCCACTCGAGCTGCTCGCCTTGCCTGTAATCAGCTAGGTTCTCTTCGAGCAAAGTTGTTATTTCCTTGATCCTGCCCGTAAGCGCGCCGGCGATTAAGAACTTCGTATTGCCCGACGTATGGGTTTGATTATAAAAATCAAACAAATCTTTACGGCTAATCGCATCAAGGGACTCTATGCTCTGTGTAATGCTCGGGTAGCCGTTCTTGTAGAGTTGCCGCATGCTGTTTAACCACAGTCGCTCACCGTCATCATCCTTATAACGTAGTAGTTCCTGAGTGACTACGGCCTTTTCTTGCTTAATCACCTTTGGTGCAAAGGTCGGCTCTTTGAGCTGTGAGCATGCTAGGCGGATGACTTCATCAAGCGAACTAATACTCGATTCAAAGTAGTAACGAATGGCGGTTTCGGTGGTCATGGCGTTCGTGTAAGCGCCAAGCTTCTCAACCTCGAACGCAAAGTCCTGACCATCTGGATAATCCTTGTTTCCCTCGAACGCCAAGTGCTCTAATAAGTGTGGGAGTTCGGAGCGCTCTTTATCACCATAGCGCAAGCCAGCCCGTACGATCGTAGAAAAGTACAGTGCTGGCGAGTTCGGAACATCGATTATCAAAACCTCCGAGCCACCTCGTAGTTTGCTGCGGTGTAAAGTGTGTTTCATCCGCCCTATTATACGCACTCTACCCTCCTAGCAACAGGTCTAGCCGTGCGTAGCTTTTTGTGCTAGAATAACGTGGTTCTTTTCTATTTCGAAGTCGCCCCGGGCGGCAGGTGCGCGCCCTTAGCTCAGCTGGATAGAGCGTCTGACTTCGGATCAGAAGGCCGGGGGTTCGAATCCCTCAGGGCGCACCAGTATTACTTCCGCATACGCGGGCCAGTAGCTCAGTTGGTTAGAGCGGCTGCCTCTTAAGCAGCATGTCGTGGGTTCGAATCCCACCTGGCCCTCCAAGCATAAGCATTATGACGACTCCTTTGCGGGAGTCTTTTTGATTGGTATGATAAGGCCAACGATGGACGACAACAAACCCCAACAGCCGATTATCGACTCGGCCCTTACTCGACAAGAAGCACTTCGCCAAAACCCCAAGCTACCCTGCCCCTCGGAGCTGTTGTCTGAACTAGAATTGGTCAATGTTCAATACTATTCTTTTGACGGCCTAGTCCATGCTGGGCAAGTAGTGGCCCACAAAGATCTTGTAAAGGATATTTGTGGAGCATTCGAGGTCTTGTTCGCCGAGAAGTTCCCCGTCCAATCGGTCGTCCCGCTAGCTGACATTAGATTTCAGTGGGATGACGACCTATCTACGAGAATGAATAATAGCTCTGCATTTAACTATCGTGATGTTCGTAACACTAGTAGGCTATCGAACCATGCAACAGGTCGTGCACTCGACATCAATCCCAAGCTGAACCCCTACTTCCCTGGCGAGAGAATTTACCCGGCCGATGCCTCATATGACCCAGATGTCGCAGGGACAATCGCTGCAGACAGTAAACTCGTGGCCTACTTTACCAGCCTGGGATGGACCTGGGGCGCTAATTGGGACGACGGCCCAGACTACCAGCATTTTGAAAAGCTAGACTAGTTGAGATTAGCTCCACGATGGCCCTCCAAGTATAAGCATTGTGACGACTCCCTTGCGGGAGTCTTTTTGTTATAATATAGTCAATATGAAACCCCAGAAGACAGAGATAATAGATGGCTATACAGTCAAATATCACGCTAACAGTAAGACTAAATTTGCTAAGGGCAAGGCAGTTGACGGCCAGCCAGACGGGTATTGGGAATGGTATCGTCCTGATGGTACGCTAAAAAGGTCTGGATATTTCGATATGGGAGTACCAGTAGGTGAATGGATTACTTATGACCAAGAAGGTGCTGTCTACAAAGTTACTAACAAATAGTAGCCTATTATCCCTATCTCGGCTCTTAACTATGGGTGGTCCTTGTGAGGACGATTATTGCTGGTATGATGGGTGTATGGATAACCCAGAAGAAGAAAAAATCGTTACATTAAACTTGGATGGCAAAAAGGGAGTTAATATTCTCAAGAGTAGGTATGTAATGATGAAAGATGCTATTCTCGAAACCCTTAGAAGCAATGGGCAAACTACCCTTACTGAACTTAGTTCACTCGTGGAGTCAGACTTAGGAAAGAAGTTTGATGGAAAAATTGGTTGGTATCTGATGGCTGTAAAGCTAGACTTAGAAGCTCGAGGAACCATAGTCCGAGTGCCGAATAGAACTCCGCAAACTCTGACGCTCAAATAGATTGTTAAGACTAGTGGCGCAAGCTTCTACGGTGGCCCTCCAAGCATAAGCATTATGACGACTCCTTTGCGGGAGTCTTTTTGGTTGGTATAGTTAGGATATATGGATGCAGTAATCAATCTGAAAAATGCAGAAGACAGTAGCAGCTATGGCGGCAAGGCATCCAATCTAGCAAGCTTACTAAAGGCTGGCCTACCGGTTCCAGGCGGATTAGCTATCGGCCTCAATGCTTTTAGTGATGATGGGAGTCTTACCGTAGCCGCAAAGGATCTATTGAGCCAAGGGATCAGTAATGACAGACTCTATGCTGTTCGATCATCTGCTCTAGCAGAAGACGCAGAGGGTGCTTCTTGGGCGGGTCAGTTTGAGTCATATCTTGATACGAAGGTAGAGGACATAATCACAAAGATTGAACTATGTCACAACTCCGCCAAAAACCGAGCTAAAGCTTATGCGCAGGATAAGGACGTCGGTGACTTCAATATAGCCGTTGTTGTTCAGGAGATGTTGAAACCCGAATATGCTGGTGTGCTGTTTACTAAAGATCCTCTAACTGGCAAAAAGCAGCTCGTCGTTGAATATGTAGAGGGTCTTGGTGAGGAGCTTGTAAGTGGTCGGGCAGATCCTGTGCGAGTAAATTTGGGAGAGAATGAAGCAGCAACGGCACCCTTTGATGCATCACAACTGTCTAGCCTGGCGGTGAATGTCGAGAAGCTGTTCGGAAAGCCTCAAGATATAGAGTGGGTGTCACAAGATAATAAAATCTGGCTTGTTCAGGCTCGCCCAATTACAACGACACAGACTACAAGAGAAGGTTTCTACCTCGGAGAGCCAAATGATCTATTCTATTGGGGCCCATCACGTGCAAAAGCTATGTATATGAGTGACTTCTTTGCAGCCGTTGAAAGGCTATTTACTGAAATGGCAGCGGATCCTAGTCTACCCAATCCCCCTAAGACAGTTGCCCTCTTTGATGACGGGAAGATGGCTTGGCTTAACAATGCCAAGGTTTTTGGTGAGTTTACCGAAAAAACATTTGAGGCCTATGCCAAGCAAAACCGCATAGAACAGGACGTCACTAACTGGAAAGCTGCAGCCCAACAACTAAGCGAAGCTACTGGTGACGAGCTGTCTAAAAGGATGGTAGAGGCATGGTATTACACCGAGTTTGCAGAGTTTTCTCTTTACGGTGCAGAGGTTGCACTTTCTAAGAAACTAAACCGCTTTGATCCTCAGACAAAGCAAAAGGTATGGGCAGCCTTTTCGGTCCCAGATAGGCAAACTTTCTTGGCTCGCATCGATGCAGAGCTTGCGTCAAGTCAAAACCCGGCCGAAATAGCCATAAAATATCCTTGGATCCAAGATGGCTACGATGGCGTAGCGGGAGATGCCATCAATTACTTTACAGAAAGGTTGAAGATAGTTGGCAAAGAAGCGCATGAAGAAAAGGACATTGATACTAAGCGAAAAGAGCTAATTGATGAGCTAAAACTTACGAACGATGAGGTTGATACTCTTACTCTGGCTCGCAAGCTGGCAGAATTCATGGACGACCGAAAAGCCTGGATGATACAGACTCGAAAGCTTATTACTCAGACTATTGGCGATATAGAGCATGGTTGGTTCTTTAAAGACGGCAAAGCATCTGCAATCTCCAAAGACGACGCTCATCAGCTATGGCAACGCTATATTGAGTTTAAGGCCTCTACTAGTGCAGTTGTCGGTATTGTTGCAAGTAATGGCGGCAAACACTTTATCAATGGTGAGGTTGTAGTAGTGGCCAGCCCAACTGATGTTGTCGAGAATGGGAAGATAATCGTCGTTCCTTCAACTAGCCCGAGTTATGTACCGCTGATGCGAAATGCGAAGGCACTAGTCACAGATCATGGCGGCATAATGTCCCATGCAGCAATTGTTGCTAGAGAATTCAATCTCCCCTGTATTGTCGGAACAAAACAAGCTACAAAAATACTGAAGACTGGCGACAAGATTGTGCTAGACTTAACCAAAGGCGAAGTTAGCAAGTAGGCCCTCCTGTATTCTAGTTGCGATTGACCCGACGATGGCCCTCCAAGCATAAGCATTATGATAGAGACTCCGGAAGGAGTCTTTTGTGTTAGGATGAAATATATGGCTATCTCAGAACAAGAAGTAAAATCGTGTGCCGAAGCGTATTCTGCAGCGCCTTGGGGCGAGGTACAAGACTTAGGTAGCGTTAGAGAGTACCTAGCAAAGATACGGAACAATCCTAATGGCTTTGTCATGGAGTTCAAGAACTCCCCGAGTGATCTGCCGTACCTTTATGTACACGGCATTAATTATGGTAATGATATTCAGGGGCTTATAGAGAAGGATTTCATTGGTGAACGTGCTTACTGGAGAACGAGAGAGGAAAATAAAATACAAGATTTCTTAGGTGGCTTAAAAAGTGCGACTTACATTAGCAATATCCATGCAGACAAAACAGTCCACGTAAGCCCTGACAAGAAGCCACGCCTTAAAGTGCTGGAGAATATCCTAACTGACCTATTTAACAAATATGGCTCAGACGCAGTTGTGCTTTTCACACACCACAGCACAGGAGTTAATAAAGCCTTAGGCAAGTTAGATAAAACTAAGTTTACTTTGGAGTCTGTAGATTACGAGGCAACTTGCGATACTGAATTTAACGATAATTTCCAGATTGACCATCTGACAGCATATATTATACGCCGCAACTAACAGACTTAGGCAGAAGGATCATGGAGGACGTGAAGGCGTCTTTTTTGTTATACTGGCAAAATGAATGCAGAAACTAGTGACACCAATAGACGGACGATTAATGCCTACAATAAGTCAGTAGGAGCCTATGTAGAGAGCACGCCCCAAAAAGTTGATGGACACATAAAAACCTGGCTAGATACGTGCATATCCTTGCTTGATCCGTCTTCAAAGATTTTAGAAGTAGGCGTCGGTCACGGAAAGGACGCCGACTACCTTGAGTCAAAAGGATTTAAAGTTGAACGAACAGATGCTAGCTCTTCTTTCGTGGACTACCAAAAGAGCAAAGGTCATGAAGCAAAAATCTTAAACGTCTTAACAGACGATATGGATGCCGGATACGACATGATATTAGCCGACGCAGTATGGTTGCATTTTACTCCGGAAGAAGCAAGGCTAGCGGCGAAAAAGGTACTTAATGCACTTAATGACGATGGGTTCTTTGCTCTTAGCATTAAGGAGGGTGATGGTACAGAGCTGACTAACCGTAAGCTCGGCCAAACTCGATATTTCTGCTACTGGAGAGAAGCCGAGATTAATAGATTGCTTCAAGAAGTTGGCTTCCGGGATATCAAGATCACACTTGCGACCGACTATAGGCCCGACCGTCCAGGCTGGCTACTGATTATCGCTGGAAAATAGTTACTATTGGCGCCACGATGGCCCTCCAAGCATAAGCATTATGAAAGACGTGAAAGCGTCTCTTTGTTTACAAGTCGTTTTCTGTCATTAAATATTGACAATTTGTACTTTTTGTGATATTATAGCCCAGTTCGTAATTCGGCGGACATCCAACCGTAGGGAAGCCTACGCTTACTTCACCCTGGAGGTGACGCAATGCGGTTCTACCAGAACCTCTTCGGTCCGATCGAGGACGCGTACGGCCGATGGTTCGTGCGGATCTGCACGATCCTGATGGTCAACCTCGTCTTGTCCATGACGCTGTTCATGGTCGAGCTGGAGAACGCCCGCGCCAGCAGCCAGTACCAGGGCCCCTCGGGCTTCTGGTACGGCTACACCCTCATCGGCATGACCCTTGGGGCCCTCGCCCTTGGCGTCTGGGTCAGCCGCTGGCTGATCAGGATCGACAAGGTCCTGTTCCTGCTCACAGTGGCGTACCTCTTCTTGGGTCAGAAGGCCCAAGGGGTGCGCAATGAGCGGTTCGAGGCGGACTACGATACCTCCACCAACGGATGGGAGTATCTGGTCATGATGGTCATGGCAGCTGCTGCCATGCGCATCTGGGCGCTGTGGCGCCGCAGCCAGCGAGAACAAGAGCTGGCGCACGTTCTGGCCGAGGCACGCCTCGAGAGCGAGCCGGCTGACGCCGATTAACATGTCCTGCGCGCATCCGCAATACTGCGCAGCGTCTCCGTCTGAGACGATACCCCAGACACCCTACCCGCTCGGGAAGGCGACAAGGTCGCCCCTCCCGGGCGGTCTTTCGTTTTACGTAAATAACATCTCTGCTATACTTAACCTAAATTAAGAGGACTTCATAATGGCAGCACAAGCTCAGCGAAACGACACTAAACTTCTATTCTTAAAAACGGCTCGGGCACTTACTTACATCGTGTACGGCTTTATGATCTTAGCCATTACCTTCCTCGGCCTTGGCTTCGTACTCCTGCTCTTCGGCGCGAATCAAGACGTAGCCTTTACGAAATTCGTATATAACGTAGCCGCCGAATTCCTACAGCCTTTCCGCGGCATATTCCCACTCAAGCCCGTTGACACTACCGGATACTTCAGTACATCTGCCCTCTTTGCGATCATGGTATATATGCTCTCTGCCCTGGCAGTTAACTCGCTCATAACATACGTGACAGCAAAGATGCTCAAGCACCAAAAAGAACTCGACACGCTACAATCTAAGTAGGTAGCATCTGCCTCGCCAGACATGACAAATAGTAAGTCAGATTTCAGCCCTGCACAGCTTAAGTTCCAAGAGCTGTTCGTTGGCACGCTTATTTATGCCGTCGTGCTCGGCTTCTTCAGCGACTACACGAGCATAGTGTATGCCAAAAGCTTTTCTACGATCTTCTTGGCGGCAGTACTGCTCGAGGTCTTAACCTTTCTAACCTTCGGTCTCAAAAGACACGTGGTTAAGTCTCTAAAGCAATCCGCAAAGTATTCTGGCGTAGGCTTCGTTGGCTTTGCCATTTGGTTGATCATGTTCTTTTCTAAATTCGTATTTGTATGGGCAATCGACGCCGCGTTTCAAGACAACATGAATGTTTCTGGGTTTATTGGCATCCTAGCCGTCGTAGCATGCGCCACAATAATACACCGAGTCGCAGGAATGATATTCGCAAAACTAGGTAATAATAGTTGAAGTAAAATCACCTTGACGGTAGGCTTTGTGGTTTGTTATATTGGCCACAGGAAGACCAAGTGATACAGCACAATTGTTCGCGTATATGTGGTCAGTCGAGTTAGTAAGTTCTTGATAGCAGTATTTGTTAGTTAGTAGGCCACATCTGTGGGTGCAAGTCTTCCGGTTCCAAGAAGAGACACAAAAGTGTCTCTTCTTTGCTTTTGGCTTGCTATACTAGGTGCAATAAAGAGGCCATGGCGATGACAACAGCCGACCAATACATTAATGATCTTTCAAACGACCAACGTGGCGAATTCGAGCGAGTCCAGACAGAGGTTCTTAAACAGGCCCCTGAGGCCGAGCTTACAATGAGTTATGGGATGCCAAGCTTTAAGCATAGGGGCAAAATCCTACTACACTTTGGTGCATTCAAAGACCACATGAGCATCTTCCCTGCTTCGGACGACATGATGACCAAAATCGGTCCAGAGCTAGGGGCCTTCCGAACCTCTAAAGGCACCCTGCAATTCACTGGCACTAATCCCCTGCCCGACGAACTACTTAGCAAGGTAATAACATTTAGATTGGAGGGAATAGAATAATGGCAACCAAGGCAAAGAACATCAAAAAGAAAGTGAGGGACTTTTGTAGCGACAAGGATGGTAATCTCGTCCTCGCCCAAAAACCAAACCTCCCGATTGTTGGTTGGCTCGTTTTCAAACTCGCATCTATACCTGTAAGTGATCAAGCGACCAAAACAGGCTTAGAGACGATTGCAACTTTCTTTATATTCACCTGGGCATACCTAGAAGTAGTTGAGGGCGACAGCAACTTCCGGCGACTACTTGGGGTAGTCCTCATTACCCTACTCGTTACAAACATCTTCCTGTAAACTCAGGGGCTTGCAATACAAAACAGCGAGGTATATACTACGATGCTGCCCACTCACAACCGACCGAAAGGAGGTGGGCAAAAATGAAAAACGTACCTTTGATAGTGATCCCAGACGTACAGGGGGAGATCTCCCTGCTGCGGCGACTGCTCACCTACCTGGAAAGCCGAGGGCTACTAAGTGGCCATAGACTTGTCCTGCTGGGCGACTACCTGGACCGGGGCGAGAATCCTCGGGAAGCTCTAGAGCTCGTGATGGAACTTGTTTCCGCCGGGGCACTAGCCATCCGTGGCAACCACGAGGATGTGCCACTCAAGGCGATTCTGGCGGTGTATGCAGGTGACGAAGTGGCGCTGGATTACTGGCTGTTTCGCTGGATGCGCATGCAGGACAACACGCTGTGGAGCTATGGGCTGAGCAGTGAGGGCAAAAGCCGAATCAAGACTCTGCAGCTGTTCGAAGAACGATTGCAGTTGGCTGGCCATCTGAATTTCCTGTTCTCGCTCCCGCTCTATGCGGAAAGTGGTAACATTGTCCTAACCCACGCCGGTGTGCTCCCCCATGTGCCCTGGCACATGCAGCGCACTGAACTGGACAAGGCCTTCAATCAGCTAGAGGCTGACGATCCGCCACAGGTCTACTCACCAGAGCTTGCCAAGATGACGAATCATTCGTTGACTGGCATGCAAGTGGTGAGCGGCCACGCGGCTAGGGACTTCCCCCACGTTTCACCAAAGCGAGTTCTGCTGGACTGCGGAGCGGGCTTTCCTGGCCGCCCCCTCGTCGCTTGGATTAGCGACACCAACCAAGTCATCATGGTCTATCCTGATGGCTCCGTAACATTCACTGACCCCGCCTGAGCTTCAAGCTTAGTCGGGGTCCTTACATTCTTGCTATAATAACTTCATGACAAACACCACCTTCGCCACTAAGCCCTCCTCAAAAGCAGAAACAGCAGAGGCCGCCCTACGGGCAGAGCTAGCAAAGCAAGGCTATGCACCGAATCAAAACGTTGTGTTTGCTATTGGTGGCGACGGTACGTTGCTCAAGGCAATCCGCGACCATATAGAAACCGCTGATTTGTTCGTTGGGATATCAGCAGGAACACTAGGGTTTCTGCAAGCAATCGAAACAGATAGTATTCCTCAACTCGTTACCGCCCTCGCTTCTGAGCAGTACTCCACCATCTCCGCCCCCCTGCTCGCTGCGCGCGACACTACGGGCAACATTGGATATGCATTCAATGACATATCAGTAGAAAGGTTCGGGCCGAGAGCCGCAAAGTTTAGCTTACAAATTGGCGACTCACCTGGAAACTTCGTAGGGGACGGCATAATCTTCGCCACACCACTTGGCTCCACTGCCTATTCCCTGGCCACAGGTGGGCCAATTATTGATAGCGAAATCGAGCACGCCTACGTCGTGACCCCAAACAACCCACATGTATCGTCTCAGTATTCTAGTTTGCAACGGCCGCACGTGCTGCACGGCGACCGAGTCGTATCAATTATGGCCAGTAATGAAACTCTTGATGAACGGCCACTCCAAGTCATTTTCGATGGCTTCAGCAAGCCTCTCAATTCGGGCATTGAGATTTATCTTTCGGATAAGAAGGTGAAATTACTAGAGCTATCAAAATCAGGCTTCCACAACCGTATCGAAGACAAGCGCCTAGGCCGGAACTAATCGCTACTCAATTACCACCCGCCAGGTCTCGAGATTGATTTTAAAGCGAAAAATTGGTAAGGTAATAGGCGTTATTCGTTCGTAACGGGGTGTGGCGCAGCTGGCTAGCGCGCGCGGTTTGGGACCGCGAGGTCGAAGGTTCGAGTCCTTTCACCCCGACCATGGAATTATCATGACAATTCAAGAAAAAGTAGCTGCAATAGAAAAGTTCCCCTTTTGGCTAAATACCAAATCAGAACTATTGCTTGTAATAGCCGGCCTAAAGCCGGCTATTACCGTTAGTGTTGATGGAAAAACTGTATCATGCGAACAACAGACGCCCCTCCCCTCGATCGTACGAACTCACGCGATCGAAAATCTGCTAAGGAGAATTAATATACCGTTTACTACTCTGCCGAAGATTCATCGTAAATGGCCCGAAGATGATGAACAATACTACGTTACAATTATATGCATTGGTAATAGTCAGAAAGATGCCGACGACCTCGCATCTGTTTGGACGAAGATTACAAAAGGTGGCTACCCCGCATCATCACAAGACGCAGAGCACGGTAGGCTATCTGGCTTTCCGAAGACGGCAATTGAGGCCTTTGTAAACAGCCGCGACCTTCTGCTCACAGGCAAAGAAGTAGATGAGAGAACCGACGGACTGGCATATAAGAACTTTTGCCAGATGAGATTCACCCGTGAGTATTGGCGAGAAGAGCTTAAGACGCCTGAATTGTGGGCAAAGACTGTTAATGCCATGAGCCCAAAGATTTACGCCACAATAACGGCTAAGGGCGCTAGGTCTTAACGCCTATCGTTACTTCTTCTTGGTGGTTTTCTTCACTTTAGGAGCAGGCTCCTTGCTCTCAACAACCACAGCCTCCTCTGCCTGCACAGAACCGACACCCGACTGCTTGCGAATTACAAAGTAATAAATAATTGCAGCCAAGCCGTGCAGCCCAACGAATAACGAGACTACGAGTATGATTATCCAAAGAGTCTTTTGACTTTCATCCTGCCAATTGGTCCGCTGCAGCGCATCTATGAGCATCACGACCCAGAGGATGAATGCGGCCAGTCCTAAGAGTGCAATGAAGAGTATAAAGATACCAAAGCCAGCGAATACAGTCGTGGCAGCAGCAGCGCCATAGCCGTATTCTGCTCGCGCAACGCCGGCCGGCGCCATAGCTGCAGCGGTAGCTACTGCCGTTACGCCTGCTTGAGCCATGTTAAATTTCGTCATTATTTTCTCCTAACTCATTGCCTATTAACTTCATTAAATACTACTAGGCCGCGCGATGCAACGCCCGCCTTGAAAATTACGGCAAATTACGCTAGAATTGGGTATTCGCGCTAAGGCCCCTAACAGGTATAATGATAGTGCGTAGTCCATATGCGGGTATCGTATAATGATTATTATGCCTGCCTTCCAAGCAGGCGATGAGGGTTTGATTCCCTCTACCCGCTCCAAAATTATTCTAGGCCTACGACGAGTCCCCGTAGCTCAGCTGGATAGAGCAACAGCCTTCTAAGCTGTAGGTCGTAGGTTCAAATCCTACCGGGGACACCAGAATTGTTCATCCTGGAGAGGCGATGCCTAATCAAGATGAGCACTTGTGGCGGTCAATGTGGCGAGCCTTGGCTTCAAGCGGCGACCAACGCGGTGCTCAGCTTTTTTGATAGGGTGGGTGTAGCTCAGTTGGTTAGAGCACCTGGTTGTGGTCCAGGGGGTCGTGGGTTCAAGTCCCATCACTCACCCCATTGCGTTTATAAGGAGCAAAATATGCTCAAATACGATTTCCTGCAAGAAGACTTTGACGATCTCAAAAAGTCGGTCCAAGCAATAGAAGACAGGCTCAAAGAAATTAAAGCCGAAGTAGGCACGAGCACCTCGCAATCAAGCGAAACGTGGCATGACAACTCATGGCATGAAGAGCTGATGCGCCTGCACGCCCTACATTCGGCAAGCCTAGGCGAACGCAAAAAGGTCTTACTGCAAGCAAAGGTGGTTGAGCCAGAAAAAACCAAAGGCCGAATTGGTATTGGATCTCAAGTTACCTACAGCGACGAGAAAGACCGAGAATATACCATCACGATTGGTAGTTACCTTATAACCAAGGAAAAGCCAGGGTACGTTTCGTATGCTGCGCCGCTTGGCGAAATCTTTATTGGTAAAAAGCTAGGACAAAAGGCCACAGGCATGATCGCAGAGCAAGAACGAACTTTTGTCGTAACTAATGTTATCAACCAAGATTAGGTGAAGATCACCCGTAGCTAGTAAATTAGAGCGCTCGGTTGTAGTCCAGGGGTCGTGGGTTCAAGTCCCATCACTCACCCATTGCATTTATGCTAAGATGTTAATTATGAGATACATTGCGCTTTTCACTGGTGCTCCATTACTTTTCTTATTCCTCATGGGCATTGGCTTTGGAATATATTTATCCCTAGGCATTGCCATGATAAGTGCCTACATAATTAACCGCGGTTTTTAAAGCTCGCATACTAATCGAGATCCCCCGTGGCAACTAGGCCACAGGGGATCTTGGGGTGAGAGCTAGCACGGCTTATCCACCGTCATGCGAAAAGCAATCGTCGTCCGTGGCAATACGTATGCCGGATCAGCCGAGTGTACCGGCCGACGATCCACCAGCCCGTCATCGTCCAAACCAGGAGCCCATAGGAGCGCCATGCTGCCTGATGCGGTCTCGCACACCTCGTACGGCGTCTCATCATCTCGCGTAGGATACAAGCTGAATGGCCCCGAGCCTTCGATCGTGAAGATCACAACCAAGACTCGGTCATGACCAAAGTCCTGATGGCGTGAAACCTGATCGTGTGGAGTTGTGAACCGCTGTACGGTTGCCTCGTTTGGCAACCACACCCGAAAGTGCTGAAGCTTGGCAGACCTTGCCATGCGGACCTTCTGAGTGAGCTTCTCGTGGAGCAGGCTAACGGTCGACGGCAGAGCGCCGGGGCTCAAGAAGATGCAGGAATCAGTTTCCACATCCACGCTTGGGGTGTGTTTGCTAAACCTATTAAACTCCAAGCCCCGAACACTCCCCGCCAACTCGCGGCAAAACGGAAGCGTCAGGCAATCCGGATCGAAAGCCCAGCCCTTGCGTGCCACATCGTGCAGTAGCGCATTGAAGTCAACTTGCGAATTGAAGATTTCGGTCATCTTCCTGTTCCTTTCGTAGCAATTCATGCAGCGGGGCTTCACACCACTCGTGGACCACGTAGTAGCCCCGAGTCCAACGATCTACGAACCCTAGCACTTCCTGGCCGGGCTCGAGCGGGTGGCCACAAACCGGGCAAAGCTCGGCTTGAGCTCCTTGTTGCACCGTCCAGAAACGGTATAGCTCTAATAGTATTGGCATGGCACTCTCCTTTTCGTTGTAAGGTGCTCTCGGACAAACAAAAAACTGCCCGAGAAGGCAGTTTTAAAGTTTTACAAATTTAAGTCTGGCTTCTCGATCAGTTCATAGATGAATAAGAAGTGAATGAGGACCAAGTTGTAAGCTTGTGACTTAGTATCATACTTACATAATACACGAACATAAGAAGAATAACAAAGCTAAAACAGGCCAACAAACCAGCGCCACGGGGCAGTAATAATACTCCATATACTCTGCCAAAAGCTCTTAGGCTGCTGTGGCTCTTCCGCTTCATCGGATTCGGCAGCGGAGCCCACAAGAGCTTCGGCATTTGCTGTTTCATCTTGTGCGCTACCTGACGCACCGCTTTGACCATAATCGGCGGCGGCCTGAGTGCTAGTTGCAGCCCCTGAAACACTTCCAGCTGAACCGCCGCCATTTGCGGGGGTAGATGTATCGGGAGCTGTCGGGTTGGCGTCTCTAGGGTTTAACCGTATGCGCAGCAGTTGTAGTTTGCCCTTCCAATTCTCTTCTGGCAAGTAGTAGCTAACGGCAATGTTGCGGCCGTTTTCGGTTGCCAGCTCGGGGTGCTGCATAGTAGCGTAGATTGAACCTGGAGCAGTGTGCGCAACAATCGATTCACTCCACGGGCCCTCTGGCGCAGGCGCGGTACGGATGATAATGCTCTTGGAAAACCCAGTGGAGGTTGTCGACACAAAAGCGCCAAGATATGGATTAAAGGCCACTGAAAAACCAGAGGTGGATCCAGGCACCACCCTGGCCGTGCTATTTATATCCGCCGCCCAAGAGCTTCCATCCCAATATCGGTACGCAGCCCTATTTAGGGCAGAGCTCTTTAGGGCTCTAGCCACGGAGCAATCTGAAAGCAGTGTGCCTGCGCGATTTTTGCAGTTATATAAATACAGAAAGCCGCCGTGCTCTGCGTGCGCGTGCAAATACTGATTTTCTTTCCCTACGAAGAGCTCATCCGTGAGCCGCTGCGCCACGGTAGCCCCGGCATTAATTCGAGCCATACCCGTACCCAAGTGCTCATAATTCAAATTACCTGGGTGAACCTTGAGTCGATGATACAAGATCAACGAAGTTGAGGATGACTCACTAATTACTGAGGCTGGCCATAGTGCATAACGTTCGTTCGGGTCACCGCTTGCGCGGTTATATGCCTTCTCCCCGTTTGATAGCTGCAAAAGGGGCGCTGCGGGGGCGCCCTTGGTATCGATTGGCTCACTGACTACCGTTGGAGAACTTAGCTCCGCATAGGCTGCGGTACTAGAAAAACCATCTTCCCCGCTATCGCCCTTTCGAAAGAATATCGTGTCGCCGAACGTCCACAAAACCCTACCACCCAAAAGACCGCTCGCCCCGCCATCACGAAGCAAGTATGGCGCCACCGGGTTCTGAACTACACCCGTGGGCGTCACCGCAACCTCCTTAATCAACGATGGGTTTGCCGCAAACACGGAGTATATGAAGAAGCCAGTAGCTGCAAGGCAGCCGATCAGAATGGCAAGGGACTTCTTGTCGTATCGAATTCGGCTCAAGTACTGCTTCATAAGTCTCACCGCCCTCATTACTTGATAAATATCATTCCCAAGGTGGCAGCCAGCATCACAAGGAAGGTAAAGATGGAGACGGCATTGGATAAACGGCTATTGCTGTGTTCCCCCATAATGTTCGGATTATTACCTATCCGAATAATGACCAGGATTAGAGGGACGGCCATGACGCCATTAATAATGGCCGCGTAGTAGAGTGCCTTGATTGGATCTAGGCCCGAAAAGTTAATAAGCAGGCCCGTTAAAGTCGCGCCGGCGATCACGCCATAAAAGCCCTTTGCCTTGCTAACCTTTTGCGACAGGCCTTCTTTAAGATCCAGTGCTTCGCTGACCGCATAGGCAGCCGATCCAGCTAACACCGGTATGGCGAGCATACCAGTGCCAATGATGCCTAGCGCGAACAGCAACTTGGCTACGAAACCGGCATTCGGAAAGCCCTGCACTAATGGTTCGAGGGCCTTAGCGGCGTCAGCTGCAGAGCTGACGTTAAAGATCCCGGCAGCGTGCAGTGTGGCGGCTGCAGTAATAAGAATGAAGAATGCCACAAGCTGCGAAAAAGCCATACCCGCCACATTGTCCTTGCGGAACTCCTTGGTGCGATGCTCAGTAACATAGGGCGCGCCATCAATGTCTTTGCGCCAGCGGTGGGCAACCTGCTCCTCTACCAACTGACTTGGCTCCCAGAAGAATAGGTAGGGAGAAATCGTCGTTCCAAGTAGCGCAACAATTGCCAGTATAAATGCCGGCTCTAGTTTGAAAGTTGGGATAAGAGTGTTTTGTAACACTTCCTTCCAGGGCATATTAACCATAAAGGCAGTGATAATATATGCAAAAAGAGACAGGCAGAGCCACTTGAGTATCTTAGCGTACTTTCTATACGGTACAATGAGCTCGAGCAATACAATCGCCAGGGTAAA
Organism: Patescibacteria group bacterium; assembly: GCA_052034495.1. GTDB lineage: Bacteria > Patescibacteriota > Saccharimonadia > CAILAD01 > JADZBC01 > CAYPSN01. The sequence continues at coordinate 149,849 of JBPOIL010000001.1, read as the reverse complement.
GAACAGTGTCCACCAGACGAACGGAATATCGATAAGGAGCTGGGCAGAAGCCGCCATGGCTCCAATGTCGGCACCTATATTCACCGTGTTGGCAAAGACCAGGAAGAAAACGGCAAAATACAAAAACCAGCGACTATAGTGGTCCTTAATGACCGCTGCGAGGCCACGACCGGTAACTAGCCCAATCCGGCCGGACATTTCCTGGATAGCAACCATCATTGGCAGCATAAATGGCATCATCCACGCGAGTGAATAGCCGAAGGCTGCACCTGCCTGGGTGTACGTACCTATGCCCGACGGATCGTCGTCCGCAGCGCCCGTTACAAGCCCGGGGCCCAGGCGCTTAACGAAGCGAATGAATCTACGTGGAGACGTCTTCTTGGCTATCTCCTTCTCCACTTCCTCGCCAACTTTTTTTATCTCATCCATAGCTGAATTATAACTATAAGTACTTACGTTTGGAAGGTAAGCGTTGATAGCGCTTTGTTATCAAAAACACTGTAGTTAGCATCACAGCATTGAGTGCCGTGGCAGGAAGCAAGCTTTTGACTGGAAAGCCGATAAACGGGAAGATCAACGCACTGTGAAGAGCATAAACAAACAGTGAGTTCTGGCCTAGTGGCACAAAAAACCAGCCAACTGCTCGATTGAACTTCGGCTCAAAATGCCTTACGCCGTGATACGCCACAATAATGCATATGGCGAAGAGCAAAACTCGGCCCGGCCCCAGCTCGATAGTACCGAAAGCCGGCTTAATGAAGCCCTTGCTGGAGTCATAAAGTCCACCGACAAGTCGTAACGCCCAACTGTAGGCTAGGCCAATAAACGCTAATACTGCTAATGCAGCTAAGATCTTAATGCGCGTAGCACGCTTAAAGCGTAGCCACCAGTCCCAGACGTTCTGGTTATAGTAGCCGAGCACAAGCCCTGCGAAGAATAGTAGTTGCCAGGATAGAGCTGAGAAATACGATCCAATGGGCCGCATGTAGTCAGCAGTAACGAGCGGAATCATCCAAAGACCAATAGAAATTAGGAGTACTGTCTTCCAGCGATTTTTACTAAGCAGCTTGAAGACTGCAATTGAAGCAAGCAGGTATACGGTGTAGAGCGGCAACATGTCAGCCAGCCCAAAGCTATATTGCAGCGTGACCGCCTGCCAAACGGTCTCCAGCCAACCAACCGTGCTAACCCCTAGTGTTACCCTTGGGCTATAGTTCAGCGCCCAAGCAATAAAAGTATATGCTAGCGTCAGCGTAACGCTAACTATATAGAGTACGCCGGCGCGGTGCAGTAACCACTTCTTGGCCTTTTCAAAATTCCCCATCTTCACGTCCCAGCCACGTAGTCGACCGACAAGCAGACCCGAGAGGAAAAAGAAGCCCTCAGCAGCAGAGACCAGAAGCCTGCCGCCGCCCGTGAATGGCTCGAAAAGCGAAGGGAAACTACCCATGTGATCAACTATGATCATGAACAAGAAGTAGCCACGCAACAAGTCGACTGTTAAGTCCCGAGTTGGCTTGGGCAGCGCTACAGCCTTCGGCTGATCTCTACGCGTCAAGCCTACTTTTTCCCTTCATTACGGGCTGCGGCTTTTAGCGCTGAGCCCGCGCGAAAACGAGGCATAGGCATACCCGGTATATCCATGGACTCTTTCGTATTTGGATTTATCCCTTTGCGCGGCTTGCGTTCAGCCATAAAGAACGTGCCGAAGCCAGTTAATGTCAGACTTCGCCCTGCATTAATTTCGCTAACAACTAAAGCTTCAAAGGCATGGAGGAATTCGGCCGTAGTTTTCTTCGTCAAGCCGGTCTTACGAGCCATGACCTGCACTACTTCTTTCCTGCTCATACCATTACTTTGGCTCATTTAGCGTACTCCTCTGCTCTTGTTTCGCGAATTACATTAACCTTTATTGTACCAGGATACTTGAGTGTCGCCTCGATCTTGTTGGCAATGTCCCGAGCCAGCTTAATGGCACTTAGGTCATCAATCTCATTGGGGGTTACAAAGATTCTAATCTCACGGCCTGCGCTCATGGCAAACGACTTCTGAATACCAGGAAACGTCTTGGCCAGGTTCTCCAAATCCTTCATGCGATCTGCAAAACGCTCCAAGGTATCGCCGCGAGCGCCGGGTCTGCCACCACTCAAGCCGTCAACAGCGCGAACGATCATTGCCTCAGGAGTAGTTGCCTCGATGTCATCGTGGTGTGCCTCTGCGGCATGGCAGATCGCTTCATCAATACCGTACTTACGACACATCTCGCCAGTAATGTGATGGTGGTTGCCGTCGACCTCGTGCGTAACGGCCTTCCCAAGGTCGTGCAGGTAGGCCGCTGCGCGGGCAACCTGGGCATCAGCTCCAATCTCACTAGCGATCATCGCGGCCAAATGGGCCATCTCTATGCTATGGTGCAAAACGTTCTGGGAATAACTGGTGCGATACTTCAGCATGCCCATTGTTTTATTGATCTCAGGTGGCAAGCCGAGGACTTTTGCCTCCCGGGCGGCGTCTTCGCCAGCCTTCTTGATCTCGTTATCAATTTCTTTCTCAGCTTTATGTACCACCTCTTCGATGCGTGCCGGATGTATTCTGCCGTCTGACACCAGCTGCTCTATCGCTACTCGTGCAACCTGTCGGCGAATCGGGTCGAAGCTCGACAGAACCACCACCCCAGGGGTCTCATCTACGAGCACATCAACGCCAGTTAATCGCTCAATCGTCTGGATATTGCGACCTTCCTTACCGATTATACGACCCTTCATGTCGTCATCTGGAAGTTTAACGGTAGTTATAGTCCGCTCCCCCGATGCCTCTGTGGCCATACGCGCCATAGCGTCTGCTAAGATTTCTTTTGCGTACTCATCGGCCTTCTCTTTTGCTTCGTCCTGCCTCTTGGCAATGTAGCTAACCATGTCAGCCTTCATGTCTTTTTCAGTCATCTGGAGTAGCTTTTCTCGTGCCTCGTCGCGACTTAGCTTCGCAATCTTTTCCAAGTTGAGCTCTTGCTTGACTCTTATAGCCTTTAGCTCCTCTTTGATCTCCGATATCTCGGATTCGCTTTGGGCCAGTGTATCAGTCTTACGATCTAACACCTCCATTTTGCCATCCAAAATAGTCTCTCGTTTACTAACGCGCTGCTCCTGCTCTTCGAGTCGCTTACGCCGTGCGTCATCCTCTGCCTTTGCCTGCTGCGCGACCTTTAGTGCCTCCTCTTTTGCCGCTAAGGCAACCTCCTTAGCTTTAGACTTGGCATCCTCGATAAGCTGGTTGGCCTTTTGCTCTGCTTTGTCGCCCTTCTGTTTGGCAACAATTGCTTTCGCCTGATAGCCAGCTCCAGCACCAACTGTTAGAGCGGCAATAACAAATAATAGTTCCATATGTAGATGCCTCAATTACTGTATCTGTATAGTCGTGAATCACCTGGCAGCGTACAAGCTTCTCTGAATTTGCTACCTTTACTTATTAAAGGCTTTTGACCGCATCCAGTCAAGCAACCTCAGCGAGTAATATTCGCTTCACGGTCATAATCGGGAGCTGGGTACTCTCCCAACTTTGCCCCTGCCACAGCAGATGGTATCATGTCGATCCAGTCCTTGCCTGAAACCTTGCCGACGGGGATGCCAAGACTATACCCCAATGCGTTCGCAACGCTAGCGCCAATCCGTAAGCCAGTAAACGACCCGCTGCCACTAAAGTATGCAACGCCCTCCAAGGCTGCAAAACCGCCCTCGCTCGACAAGAATCTCTCAATCTCCTTAGTGAGCATACTGGCCAGCTTACGGTCAGCCTGAAACTCATGTTGCCCTAAGATCTGGCCGGTGCTACCTACCAGATAGAGCTCTGCCAATGGGCTATCTGTACGGATTGCTAGAATCATCGTAGGGCCTCTAATGTCCTTGCGCTATCGTTACCAGTGGCGCTCACTGTGATATCGCGAGTATTGTCGCCCGTCCAGTGCATATCAACCACAAGACGATCTGGCTTTAAACTCGCGATGAACGGCTTAGCCCACTCAATTACTGTTATCACGCTAGGGTCATCAAGATATTCTGCTATCTCTTGCTTAACAGCGTCTTCGCCTTCCAGTCGATAAAGATCAAAGTGTTCGAGACTCGCACCGTCAGACAGTTCATAGCTACGCTGTATGCTGAATGTTGGGCTCGTGATCGTTTTAGTGATACCAAGACCCTTGGCGATGCCTTTTGTAAGCGTGGTCTTCCCCCCACCCAAGTCGCCCACCAGCTCAATGAGCTGCCCTGGTCGCACGTGCAAGCCAATCTTTTCACCGATCGCTAAGCTTTGCTCTAAGCTGGTGGATTGTATGTGTAATTTCGGGTTTGTATGCATATATTCCATACCCTATGGTACCCGCACCGAGACCGATCAGCAACCATGACCAAATACCTGCATTGCTGTTCATAACAGGCTCTGTATATGGTCGCGAGCTAGCCGCACGTGCGGACGCGAGCTTACTTGTTTTCTTCGCTTTTTTAGCCACCTTTGCCTTCTTTGGCTTGGCTGTTGACTTCTTAGCCACAGACTTCTTCGCAGATAAACTCTGAGCCACGGCCTTAGGGGGAACAGCAGTAGCGTTCGAGGAGCCCGGAGTAGGCTCGCTCAGCCATGCCCAGCCTCCGTCACTCAAGCCCCATGCGAGACCCGGCTTCGCGCTACCGTAATCAGGGCTGTTATCGACAATGTTGCCAGTTGGATCAACAAGGAAGATTTCGTCGCCATCGTTGTTAAGGCTAATTTTCGTCTCGTCGCTTTTAAGTACCAGGAAGCTCTTGGCGTCGACACTTAGATTGGTAAGTCTATAAACATGGTTCGTTTTGTCACGCAGACTCCATCCCTCAAGACTGATTGCAGTATCCCCTTCATTGTAGAGCTCAATGTATTCATCCTGCGCATCACTCAGAGGAGATTCTGGATCGGGCAAAAGCTCGCTAATGAACAGCCTATTTGCGTCCACCACGGATTCGGAAGTTGGCACAGGTTCGTCTTCTACCACTTCTGGCGTTCCTAGTAGTCCTGGTGTTGGGGCAGGGCTCAGTACAAAGTCTTCATAGTTATTGTCTGTGTCCACAAGTGCAGAGGGATCCTCGGCTAAACTCCGGGTAATTGCCTGCCCGACCGCAGGAGCAAGTACGGCCTGCAACTCTGGGCTATCACCATCACCCCACGCTAGCTGATCCACGACATTGCCCTGCTTATCCCTAAGTCGAACGTTGCCACCAGTCTGAGACATCCCGCTAGTGAGCTTGCGTTCTGCGGCGTCTTCGGTACTGACGACCAAGATCGTTCTTGAGCCCATTACGGTAGCTTCGGATATTGTAGCTCGTTTAGACCAGGTTTTCCCTGTCGCGGACTTATAGTCTAGTGTCCAGCCCGATACATCAACAGGCTCGACTCCGTTGTTATATAGCTCGATAAATTCTTTACTTAGGCTATCCGTGTGGCCCGTTACAACCTCACTCATGACAACGCCACTTTGCGCTGAAGCACTTGCCCGCAACACTACGGATGGATACGAACTAAGACTAATAATCAGGATAGTGAGGAACAAATATTTTTTCATTGCCCAATTCTAAAAACTGTTTTTCGAAGCGTAAAGCATGAGCAGTGTGTTTTGTAAGATCTCACAACTTGCCCCCAAAGCATAAAAGTCATACAATATGAGCTAAAGAACTATAGAGGTGGAATGAATTCTTTCAGCAGCAAGCTTAGACAGCAAAACGGTTTTACCCTTTTAGAGCTACTATTGGTAATTGTCATTATCAGCCTCTTGGCCTTTGTGCTCTATCCCCGCCTTGTCGCAGGTCCAATCAATGCCCGGGACGCAGATCGTAAGCAAGACCTGTCGAAGGTCAAGAACGCGCTCGAACGCTATTACCAGGAGAACGGCAGCTATCCAGCGCAGCTCGTTACCCTTGCGGAAGGTGCCACCCCGTACATTAAGCCCCCGCTCCCCACAGACCCTAAGTCGAAGACCCAATATCGTTACAGCACGAGCGGCAACCCAATTAGTGCATATGTACTACAAACAAACCTGGAGAATCCAAAGGACAAAGACATTAAAAAGGGCACTATAGACGTATACGAGCTACAAAGCGCGAACTAATTAGAGATCGCCATGGAACCTCGACCCGAAATACCCCACGATGCTAAAGCAGCAGACCAGACTAAACAAATAGCTGAGGCCGAAGAGCTAGATACCAAGGCGCCAACCCAAGATAATGAGACTCAGACAGAAAGCAGGCTAGAGGCCGAGCTTGAGGGGGCTATAAGATCTGGAGATACTGATAGGGCTGCCGCTGCGCAGAAAGCCGTCGATGATTTTCGCCTCCGCTTAGATCAAAGATATCGATAGGGCCTACTTCTCTAAAGGGTTTTCGCTAGACTCAGCTTCTTCGGCGTCACGCAGGCCATCATGCTCAATCTTGTGCGTAGCCATGTAGTCTTTGTGTGTTCTGAGAATGTATTGCTCAGCTTCGTATGGGTTCGTAATGTAGTCAAAACGGAAGTTTTCCTTTTGCCCGGCGGTCTGAACCACTACCGTACCATACTGCAACAAGGTCTGGGCCGGACCGTCAACCTCAGCGCTCACATCCTGAATGCGACTAAGTGTTAAAGTGGCTACACTGCGGTGAAAAAGAGTGTTTTGGTCAATGTCCACAATGTGCTCATTCGTCACCAAGATGCGATTATTGCGCCATATCCATAGGGCACCGAAAGTTAGAAGGCCGATCAATATCAGAGCCATGAAGCTGACGAATGCGACGGTCGAGCCACTAATCGTCGGCAAGTTCTCGTCAATTACAATTTGCGGATTTGCCGCGCCGTACGACATCCCAAACAAAGACACGGCGCCGACCACTACGCTAGCAAGCATGATTGGTAAAACCATAACGAAAGACTTATAGAAGACTCGCTGAGTCACCTCCTCGTTTGGTTGGCCAGGGTATGTGCATTTTGCTGGGTCTTTTTCCATATCTACAGTTTACTCCACCATGGCAACTTACAAAAGCTTAGACTGAGGTTCGGCCGGTGGCTGCACGCCCAAGTGAGTATACGCCTTATCGGTAACTTTGCGCCCGCGATGCGTTCGCTCTAAGAAACCAATCTGAATGAGGTACGGCTCATACACGTCTTCAATTGTCTGAGTTTCTTCTCCAGATGCGGCGGCGATCGCAGCTACGCCAACCGGTCCGCCCTTATAATGCGAAATAATCGTCTCCAAGATCCTTCTGTCACTCCTGTCTAAACCAAACTCATCGATGTCTAAAAGATCCAGGGTGCCTTCTAGGGAGCCGAGATCTATTGTGCCATTACCATGCACCTGGGCATAATCTCGAACACGTCGAATCAGCCTATTTGCAATCCTAGGGGTCAAACGCGACCGCTGAGCCATAGAGGCCAACACGTCAGTACTAGCATCCATATCCATAAGACGAGCGGTGCGAACAAGTATCTTGGTTATCTCTTCTGGCTTATAGTATTCCAGGCGGTGGATTAAACCGAAACGATCGCGTAGTGGCCCCGAAAGAGCACCATAGCGAGTAGTCGCCCCAATGATGGTGAACTTTGGCAGATCAAGCCGCAAGCTTTGGGCTGAAGGTCCCTTGCCTAACATAATGTCGAGTGCGTAATCTTCCATTGCAGGGTACAATATTTCCTCCACAGTACGGGGCAAGCGATGGATCTCATCAATAAATAGAATGTCGCCTTCCGCCATGTTGGTAAGGATTGATGCTAGATCCCCCGCGCGCTCAATCGCTGGCCCGCTCGTTACCTTCACGGTTTTGCCCATTTCGTTCGCCACTACGTGAGCTAGTGTTGTCTTACCGAGGCCTGGTGGGCCATAAAGCAATACGTGGTCAAGGGAGTCCCCGCGTTTTAATGATGCCGAAATGGCTAGATTTAAACTGGACTTAATTTGCTCTTGGCCCACATATTCATTGAACTTACCGGGGCGCAGCTTCTCTTCGAGCTGCTGCTCCTCTGGCCCGAGCGCTTCTTCGCGCGGGTCTTGTGTTGGCTCGGCTCGCTCTATCATTGCTTAAGGCCCTTCAGTGCAGCCTTCACCTTGCTGCCTGTGTCGAGCTTTGGATCAATACCGCGTAGGGCATCATTGGCCTGCTGCGATGAATACCCCAAGCTAACAAGCGCCTGATGCGCTGGATCTCCGCCTTCTTGAGCGGAAGGACCACTCAGATCAATCTTGCCTTTGAGCTCCAGAACAATTCGCTGAGCAGTCTTGGCGCCTACTCCGCTCACGCTAGAAAAAACGACGACGTTACCGGCGCGGACGGCTTCGACCAATGTTCCAGCTTCGTTACTAGCCAAAATTGCCATGGCGACTTTTGAACCCACGCCATTTACACTTAGTAAGCGCAGATATAAGTTCTTCTGCTCGCTATCTAGAAAACCATAGAGGGTATAGCTATCTTCTTTTATATTCTCGGCAATGAGCAAGGTTGCCTCTTGGCCCTCAGCAAGCCCGTGCATAACCTGCGGGGTGGTATGAACTGCATAGCCAACCCCGCCGACATCCAGCACAATGTGCTCGACCTCTTTCTGCGCAACTATACCCCTTAGTAATGCGATCATATACCGATTATACCAGATCGGACGGCTTAAGGGTGGCGCCGTGGCAAATCGCAATGGCAAGTGCATCGGCTGCGTCGTCTGGTTTTGGTATTTCTTTGAGCCCCAAGATCGTTTTAACCATTTGCTGAACTTGGCTTTTTGTAGCCTTGCCATAACCCGTAACAGACTGCTTAACTTGCAGCGGCGTATACTCTGCTAGCTCTAAGCCATGCTGCTCGCCCACCAGCATTACTACCCCTCGAGCCTGACCAACTGAAATTCCAGTTGTAATATTGTTTGTGAAAAACAGTTGCTCAATAGCAATGCATTGTGGCGAATGATGCTGCACTAGCTCACTTAGATCATCATAGATTGTCTTGAGTCGAAATGGCATGGCATGATCTGGCGGTGTACTGATTACACCATAGTCAATTACGCTACGCTGTTGGCCGACTATATCGATTACAGCAAAGCCTGTAGTTGCAGTGCCTGGGTCTACTCCAAGAATTCTCATATACCCATTGTAACAGGTGTATAATTGAGGCATGGCAGACCCGAACATAACTAAGCTGTTATACAAAAGCTACATGGCCGTGATTCGTAATAGCGTAGGGGCTAATACTTGGCGCAACTTCTATGCCCTAGACCACGGAACCGAACGTGATGTTCTAAACGACGGCACTCATTCCTGCTCTTTTTTCGTCTCCTCAATTACCACTTTGTTCGGCATGTCAAAGTCAGTCCACATGACGGTCGACAGCGTAGTCAATGACTTGCTGGAAAGTGGCTGGAAAGAGGTCGCACAGCCAAGGCCAGGTGCGGTCATGGCGTGGGAAGCCCAAGACTTCGGTCCAGAAGGTAGCTTCACGCATCTTGGCTTTTACGTTGGCGGGGAAAGGGCAATAAGTACAAGTGCATCCAAGCGGACACCAGCTGAGCACGACTGGCTGTTCCGCGACAATCCACCCGAAGGCAAGACCGAGCGAAAGGTGGAGAAGATCTTTTGGAGTGAAAAGCTCGACACATGAAGGTACTATTTATCTGCAGAGGCAACATTGGCCGCAGCCAAATGGGCGAAGAGTTCTATAATCACATTCACCCAGGCCAAGCAAAGTCTGCTGGAACTTTAGTTGACACCGACAACCAACGACTTGGGGATAGGCCTGGAGCACGAGTGGTAATCCAGGCCATGAAAGAGGTTGGGTTCGACATGTCCCGTAACACTGCCAATCAACTGACAAAAGAGCTGCTGGCGGGATTTGATAAGATCATCGTAACAGCTGAAGATGATAATATTCCAGCATGGCTAAGGTCTGACCCTCGATCCATAGTGCTAGACATTGAAGATCCTAAAGGCAAACCGATTGAACGAGTACGACCCATCCGCGACCAGCTTCGCGAGCTAGTGGAAAGCTTAGCCTAACTTCTCCATAATCTCATCTGAGATATCATAGTTACCAGAGACCTCGACTACATCCTCAAAGCCTTCGAGCATATCAACCATCTTCATTAAACTGCTCGCCTTCTTTTCGTCATCAACTTGTATCGTCTGAGATGCAATTTGTTCAGTATCGGCGCTCTCTACATTGTCTTCACCCAAAGCTTCCCGCATCTTATCGACATCGTTCGGCGCGGTATAGATTATCAACTGTTCTGCGGAGTCATCAATGTCTGTCGCGCCAGCATCTATCGCAATAAGTTCTAGTTTCTCCTTATCAGCACCCTCTTTGCACACCACTACGCCCTTCTTTTCGAATAAGTAGCCCACCGACCCAACAGCACCTAGATTTCCGCCGTACTTAGAAAAGGCCGATTTGATTTCTGCGCCTGTACGATTGCGATTGTCAGTCAGCGCGCTAACCATTACCGCAACGCCGCTCGGTCCATAGCCTTCGTAAGTAAGTTCTTCGAGCGCAGGCCCGCCAGCAGTACCACTGCCGCGAGCAATGGCCCGATCTATATTGGTAGACGGCATATTCACGGCTTTTGCCTTCTGTATGGCCAGCCGAAGCTTAAAGTTCATGTCTGGATCACCGCCATCCTTGGCAGCAACGGCTATTTCCGCAGCCACTTTGGTAAAGATCTTGCCTCGCTTAGCGTCTGCCGCGCCCTTTTTATGCTTAATGGAGTGCCATTTACTGTGTCCGCTCATCTGTAGTTCCTTCTTTTCTACCTGTAATTATAGCATTAGCCACCGACGAGCCCAAGCCACGACGATGCGCTAGCAGACCCAGTGTGACGAGTAGAGCGTAGAACGCCAGTACGGCAAACTCCGAGGGCGTAGTGCCATTGATTGCGGCGCCCGGCAAGCCGGCCAGATACCTCATGCAATCCAGCATCGCATTCACAACACCCCCAATTGGCCATGCAGCCGCGAACGCAACGCCTGGGGCGAGCATGCCAATTAGGCCGGCTAAGAGCCCGAGTAGCATCAGTATTGGCACGAAGGGCAGGAAGATCACATTTGCTAATGGCGCCACGACAGATATGCTACCAAATACATAGGCAACGAGCGGCATAGTGGCGATTTGTGCGGCGACAGAAACTGCAGCTATCTCCCCTGCAGCCCCGAACCGTTGCGGTATCAATGCCCGTACAACTGGGGTGAGCAGGACGATACCTCCAAGCGCCAAGAATGATAGCTGCCAGCTTAGGTCGGAAATATATGCTGGGCTCCACATGAGGGTAATGATGATGCCCAAGGCCAAGCACGTTAGAACCTCAAGCTTACGGCCGTAATACGATGCGAGCAAGAAGAGTGTGGACATAATCCCCGCCCGTACGATCGACGCTGATGCACCAGTTAAGACCACGAAACCAACGATTAGCCACAATGTACCAACCAGGCTTGCCCACTGCCACTTCTTGCCGGCCAAGCCCTGAATAGCCAGGGTTATTATCGTTAAGTTATAACCCGATACGGCGATGAGATGGGACAGACCAATGAGTGCCATCGTGTCTTGTAGCTCCTTCGGTAATGTCGAGCGGGCACCTATTAGGATACCGAGCATAAAGCTCCCGACAGGCTCGGGTAATGCTCTTCTAACTCCCTTACTAAACTCGCTCTTTGCTTGGACAAGGATGCTTTGCCGGGTTGAAAGTATTGATACTTTTGCATAACTGACAGAACTGCTAGCTTTGCCCAAGCTGGGCAATACTTTGCCCTGCACTTCGACCCGATAGCCTTCTTTGGCACTTGCCACGAGCGACTTAACTCGAAGATCGCCTGCGACAGGCTCTCCATCGACTACCAAATCCTTAAAGTAAGATACATAGTTTGTCTTGTCGTCGCGAAAGGGCTCGCTAGCTACGGTGCCGACTACTATGTGTTTGCTATACTGCAAACTATCAATCGTCCTGGCGGGCTGCTGCGCGATAAATATGTCTTGACGCAACATGCCTATGGCAAACGCAAGCAAGCAGATTAGGACATATGCGAGGCTACTCCTGCGGATAACGACAGCTGCCGCAAGCGCCAGCACTGCCCAGCCAAGCATTTGCCAACTCCAAGCCGAACCGTAGTATCGCGCGAACACAATGCCGCACATCAAGCCGATAGCAGCAATCAGTATTTGTGTCGACCTATGCATTAACTAAGGATATCGCGGAGTTATTTTTGCCTGCAAGCATGAGTAAAAAGAAAATGCCCCACTTGCGTGAGGCGCTTTCTTTGGAGGGCCTGATGGGACTCGAACCCATGACACCCTGCTTAAAAGGCAGGTGCTCTAACCAACTGAGCTACAGGCCCAAGACGGGCAACGGAACCAATACATTTTATGCCAGATTGAGGCTACGAGTCAATGAAGTTAGTATGCACCTACGTCGACTTGGTGATCTGCGAGACTACAGCGTGAAAGATATCTGCCCCATGGCTACTGCCATAGCGAACTTCGGGATGAAACTGCATACCGTATAGCGGACGTGAGGCGTGCTCAAAGAGCTCTATGCCGTCACCCGACACCGCATGGGTTCTGAACGTATCTGGCAACTTCCTGATCGCCCACTTATGCATCTGAAAAACCCAGTTGATTCTATGGCCAAGGTCGTACTCGCTACCATCTACAAAACTAATCTTATTGTATAGCCGGCGACGAACACCTAATCGCTCTAGCCTTCCGCCATATACGTCCGCTATCATCTGGGCACCGAGGCAGATGCCTATGATAGGCACATTGGACTCTGAGATTATTTCTCTCTCCAAGATGTAGTACTTGCGATTACGCACAACGGCCCTACCCCGCCCGCCACTAAGAACAATAAGGTCGAATTCCTCGGCCCGCACACTCCCTAAATCTTCAGCGGAGACTACCATACAATCGTAGTCCCGCAGCAGTCGCTTTATCTTAGCAATATGCTGAGTATTGTTATCAATAATCAGGACCTTCATCTTGAGAACTTAAGCCCCTACTTTGTCTCGGCGTCGTTTCTTTGAGACATTCTCTTCGATATACTCAATCACCTGGCCTGCAACGTCTTTGCCAGTAGTTTTTTCAATACCGGCAAAACCTGGAAAAGCATTCACCTCCATAATAAGCGGGCCGCGCTTGGAGCGAAGAATATCAACACCCGCTATAGCCAGATTCATTCTCTGAGCGGCCTTAAGGGCAAGATTAGCTTCTTTCTTTTTAAGCTCGATCTCCTCTGCAGTTGCGCCAAGTGATATATTAGACCTAAACTCATCCCCTTTTGCTTGACGCTTAATGGCGGCGGATATTTTCCCATTCACGATAAATACACGGATATCGGTACCGCGTGATTCCTCTATAAATTCCTGCACTAAAATGTTCATATTCTCTGAGTAGAATGCTTGAATAATCGACTTCGCAGCTTTGCGAGTTTCGGCCAAAATAACACCAGCTCCTAGACTGCCGCGGGCGAGCTTAACGATAAGCGGAGCACCCCCAACCATATCGATTAGCTCGTCTACATTTTTTGTCTCGCGGGCGAAAACAGTCTTGGGAAGATCGATGTCGTGACGCGCAAAAAGCTGGGCACTGCGTAGCTTATCTCGAGCGCGCAGGAAGGCCAGCGAGCCCGTGGTAGTAAACACGCCCATCATTTCAAACTGGCGAATAATAGCACTACCGTACGACTGGTTGGCAATTGCAATACGAGGAATAATTGCGTCTACTCCTTCCAGGGCTTTGCCCTGATAATAAACCTGAGGCTTGCTCTTCACGATGTTGCAGTAGCATTTGCGGTAGTCAATGATTTCAGCCTCATGACCACGGTCGAGCGCGGCTTGTAGCAACCTTTGAGGTCCTTTGCCGTTTTTGTGACTGCTCAAGATGACGATGCGCATAAAAAATCCCTCTTTGGGTTAATTGTATTCCAACAGGGCTAAGACTAGTACCTATCTTTTAACCTATTATAGGTTTTTTGAGGCTAATTGTCAATATCAAGAAGGGCGAAGTACTCTTCTTTTCGGCGAATGTAATTCGGACTTTGTCGCACCAAGGAGGACACTTCGGCCGCAGGAATTAACCGCTTGATTGCCTCCTCGAGGTAGACATTAGCACCGGAACCTTTAAACAAAACCGTCCAGGTATTACCTATATTCTCGTTTAAGAATTTTCCGGCCGCCTTAGTATCATGAAAAGCATATAGGTCACCACTGCGCGCCAAATTCTTTGTAGCCTTTGATTTCATATATTCAGCCCTCTCTCCCACGAATATGAGCTTATCAGCGACAGTTGAGGCATACATTGCCAGTTCGGCATGATGCTCGTCAGCCTTAGCTCCAAGCTCGTTCATGGTACCAATAACTGCAACCTTATAGCCGCTAAATTCTTTAAGTTGATCAAGAGCCGCCTTGGCACTAACTAGGTTAGCATTGTAGCTATCGTCGATAATAGAAGCGCCGCAGTTGGCCTTAAGCAGATTCATCCTGCCATGCACAGGCTCAAGGTCTTCTAGTGCAGAAACTATACTGCTAGCATCCAGGCCCAGTTCTTTTCCTATTATTGCGGCAGCAGCGTATGGAAGGAGTAGGTGTCGTGCAATCATTTGGGTTTTAACTCGTCTCCTTGCTCCGTCAACCACGATGTCGAAGCTTAGTAAGCCATCCCTCATTCTTGTGATGTTTGATGGTCGATATTCGCCGCCTTCAATACCATAACTCTTTGCCCGAGAACTGCCGAAGAGAACCTGCAGTTCATCAAAGTCAGCGGAGTATATAACTTCATCACAACACTCAGCTATCTTGCGGATATTCTTCATCAGGCGTCGTTTACTTCCTAAATGCTCCATATGGGCGTCCGCAACGCCAGTGACTACGCAAATCTTAGGATCAATCTTCCTCAAAATTGCGAGGCTACTGTCTATATAGTTCTCAGCAACTTCAAGAACCACTGCGTCATACGGGTACGAGAACATCATCCAGCAGATCCGCGCCATGTAGCCAAGCCAATCACGAAACCTTTTGATTCCATACATGGAGTGAATTCCAAAAAAGTGTAGTCGCAGGCCCCTCTTCGAATTAATACTAGATGTACTGTGGTAGATTCTATACTTAGAATCAAGCACGTCAGATATGGCCTTGCGAGTAGAAGTCTTGCCTATCGATCCGGTTACAACAATTACAACGGGTTTGTGAATTTTATTAACACGAATGGCCGCCCAATTAACGAAGCGGGTTGTAAAGCGTTGGATGGTTTTTTTTCTTTGGATTTTCATTATGAGCAATGTCTAATTAGTCGAGCAATAATAACACTCCAGGTACAAAAAATGAAGTCTTACCTTGGCTTCTTCGTGTTTGCGCCCATGACCTCTAGCAGGATAAGGCCGCCAGCAGTGAGCCCAAGTAGCAACAAGCGCCACTCATACAGCATGGCGGCTAAGTTGTAATCATTCATGAGGCCCGAGCGGGTCTCTTCACCCAAAAAGCCCAATACCGAAGTGAATATGAACGTCGCCGTAATTACAGCCACCACAATAGATTCTACATTCACTCGTGGCCGCCCTTCTAATTGGTGTGCCCTACCGAGATTGAACGAGAGGGTAATGAAAGCAAACAAAATGATCTGCACAGTGCCAAGGCTCAACTCTGGGATGAAGCTTACTTTGCCAAGCTGAGCAAGTACAAATTCTCCAAGCTGCATGGCAACTAAATAGCCCACGAGAGCACCGGCAGCGAGCTTCCTTACTCGTGCTTCACCAGCAAAGAAGGCCAGTGCAAACCCTGCCCCAAGGGAGGCAAACAAGACTGTATTGAAGCTTAGATCCGGCATGAAAGCGTATACCTATTATGCTTACTAGTATACCGTGCCCCCTAAGGTGCTACCAGAGTTTCTTTTTGCCCTCGCTAGCCCTGAACTCTTCAAGCAACTTCTTTTGCTTGGCATTTAGCTTATGTGGCACCTCGATGAGAATTTCAATTAAATGGTCTCCCCGTCGGGTACTGTTCACCATCGGCACGCCCTTGCCGGTCAACTTAAGTACCTTGCCATGTTGAGTGCCTGCTGGAACTTTTACCTTGACCTTGCCATCAAGTGTTTTTACCTCGGCGGTCGTACCAAGTGCGGCGTCCACCATGCCGACTTTCACATGCGAAATAATATGAGCCCCTTGGCGCTCAAAATCTTTATCAGGTCGCACCCTGATGTGGACGTAGAGGTCGCCTTTTGCTCCCTGCTGATTTACCTCTCCATGGCCCGTGAGTCGAATTGATTGCCCATCATCAATTCCGGCAGGAATCTTAACCTTTACTTCCTCCTGCTTGCGTTCGCCCTTTTGATGATCCGCCACGCGCAATGTAATCTCCTTGGTTGTGCCAAATACTGCCTCGCGAAAGTCTATAGTCATAGATACTTCAACGTCACGCGGGCGCGATCGTGCACCGCCAAAGAATGCGCCAAACAAGTCCTCGAAGCCGCTGAAACCAGCTTGGCCTCCAAAGTCAAAGCCATCAAAGCCTTGCGCTCCGGCCCCGCCACCGTATGGACCACCCCCCGCCTGGTGCGCGCCAGCCGCATGACCAAACTGATCGTAGGCCGACTTCTTCTGCGGATCCTTGAGGACTTCATAGGCTTCGTTAAGTTCTTTGAACTTCTCTTCGTCTCCACCGCGGTCTGGGTGGAGCTCTACGGCCTTTTTGCGAAAAGCACGCTTTACATCGTCGGCAGTCGCCGACTTAGCAACGCCCAGTACCTCGTAATAATCGCGCTTACTCATCGGCCTTTTCCTCTAGCTTAGCGTTCTTCTGATAAACCTCAATAACCTGTTTGGCGCCAATGGTATATCGCTGTCCGGCCGCGTGTCCAAGGGTTGCGTTACTCACGCCCCGAAAACCAACGTAGATCATCTCCGAACCTCGACGACGAGCTTCGACAACGGCTGGGGTTAAGTCACCATCAGAGCTGAGCAGGATCAAGCGCACGTTATCTCCGGACGTACGTATAAGATCAGTTGCCAACTGTACGTCGACTCCTTTTTCCATAAGCACTGGTTCACGATGCCCACATTCCATACACTTCTTGCCCTCTCGGACGAGCAGGTGACCCGCTTCGATAAACTCTACATTCTGCTTAATGAGTTGTTCCTTTAGCTTATCGCTCCAGGCTTTGATGTTCTCAGTGCGTTCTTTGAGCGATTCACTGACATCGCTTATATGAACTTTTGTTGAGTAGTACAGCACCTTGCCACGACTTGAATCAAAGTCAGGAAGATCCTTCAGCGCCAAACCAAGCAATGCACGAATATCGTAATGAGTCAGTTCATCGCGGTTGCGAATCATTCGACGTTTATACAATACATCCCGTACCTGATGCATAAAGTTTTCGCCATCGATGAATATTACTGTCTTCATGCTTTATCTTGCTCCAATTCTTCCTTGCTCGAATCCTTCATTAAGATTATCTCATGCTTGAACCACTTTTCTTGAAACTCAAGTATTTTTTCAACTTCATCTAGCGTTGGCGTCTCGCCATCTGTGGCGATAAGCTTGTCTTCGTTGTCGTCGAGCCGACGAACGTAACCTATGCATGTTGCACTGGCTTCTTTCAACGGCTTATCAGCAGACAGATAATACACATCGATCTCCATCCCATCTCCTGCTTTAGTACCTGGCACAAAGCCATAATTCACAGGGTAGACCATGTCGGCATGTCGAGGGTGCACCGACCCCAAGGGACGATCAAAGGTTATATCGATCGTCCTACCCAGGAAGTCAGCACCCTCTGCGACTTTTGACACTTACTTAGTTTCTTCCTTGTCGACTACTTCGCCCTCTTCGGCGTCAGCTTCTTTCTTCGCTTCACCCTCGGTCTTTGCCTCTTCGGCTTTTTGCTCGGCTTCAGCCTCTTTGTACATTGCTTCCCCAATCTTGGTCAGCTTAGTCGAAAGATCCTCTGTAAGCTTCTTGAGCTCTTCGGCGTCACCACTATCAAGTTTGTCGCGCAACGCCTTTATAGCATCCTCTACGGCCTTCTTGTCTTCCTCTGGGGCCTTATCGCCAGCGTCTTTAAGCGACTTTTCGGCGGTGTAGATCATGGTATCGGCATGGTTCTTAGCTTCTGCCGCTTCTTTCTTCTTCTTGTCTTCGTCGGCGTGGGCCTCGGCGTCTGCTTGCATCTTCTTAATGTCTTCATCGCTCAAGCTACCGCCACCTGTAATGGTAATCTTCTGTTCTTTGCCGGTTGCCTTATCCTTGGCAGATACATTTACAATGCCGTTCGCGTCGATATTGAAGCTAACCTCAACTTGCGGCACACCGCGTGGTGCTGGCGGGATACCATCTAGGATGAATCGGCCAAGCGATTTGTTGTCGGCAGCCATCTCGCGCTCGCCCTGCAATACATTAATTTCTACCGAAGTCTGATTGTCGGCAGCAGTAGAGTACACCTGGCTTTTGCTTGTAGGGATCGTGGTGTTGCGCTCAATCATGCGCGTAGCTACGCCACCCATCGTTTCGATTGATAGTGAGAGCGGAGTTACATCGAGCAGCAATACGTCCTTAACATCTCCACCAAGCACGCCACCCTGGATTGCAGCGCCAATGGCTACGACCTCATCCGGGTTAACACCCTGTAGTGGCTTCTTCCCAAAGAACTCTTCGACCTTCTTCTGAACCAAAGGCATACGGGTCATACCACCAACCAAGATAACTTCGTCGATGTCAGATGCCTTAAGTCCAGCATCTTTAAGTGCGGCTTCGCATGGCTTCATGGTCTTATCTACCAACTCGCCTACGATCTTTTCGAACTGCGAACGAGTCAGCATGAGGTCCATGTGCTTCGGTCCGCTGGCATCAGCTGTAACAAATGGAATGTTTACACTGCTTTCATTTGTGGTCGAGAGCTCAATTTTGGCCTTTTCGGCAGCTTCTTTGAGTCGCTGCATGGCTGCTTTGTCGCCCTTTAGGTCAATTCCCTGATCCTTCTTAAACTCTTCGATCAAGTAGTTAATGATGGTTAGATCAAAGTCATCACCACCAAGGTGTGTGTCGCCATTGGTAGACTTCACTTCGAACACGCCGTCGCCCAATTCAAGCACTGACACGTCGAAGGTACCACCACCGAGATCGTAAACCACGATCTTTTCTTCCTTCTTTTTATCGAGTCCGTAAGCTAGGGCAGCAGCAGTTGGCTCATTGATAATTCGCTTAACCTCAAGCCCTGCGATCTTACCAGCATCCTTAGTGGCCTGGCGCTGCGCATCGTTAAAGTAAGCCGGCACAGTAATGACGGCCTCGGTAACAGGCTGTCCAAGGTACTTTTCAGCGTCAGCCTTGAGCTTGCCCAGAATCATAGCGCTGACTTCCTCGGCCGTGTAGCTCTTATCGCCCATCTTTACCTTTACGTGGCCATCAGCCTTCTCGATCTTGTAGGGCATGAGTTCGATATCCCGCTGCACTTCAGGATCATCGAAGGTTCGCCCAATTAATCGTTTGACCGAAAAGATGGTGTTATCTGGGTTAATAACTGCCTGACGCTTGGCCACCTGGCCCACCAAACGCTCGCCGTTCTTATTTACTGCCACTATTGATGGCGTAGTACGCGCGCCTTCAATGTTTGTAATCACCGTAGCGTCACCGCCCTCCATGACTGACATCGCACTATTGGTTGTTCCTAAATCGATTCCGATAATCTTGCTCATATTGCTACTCCTCTTCCTTTACTTGCTCTTCACTAACTTCATGATTAATTGCTTTGCTAACCTTTACTGTCGCGGGGCGAACTACTTTGCCGTTTATCTCGTACCCCGGCGTTAGCTCTTCGACAATCATATCCGGTGGTCCAGCTCTCTCCACATACTCCATTGCTTCGTGGCGGTTATGATCAAACGCCTCCCCTTTAGCAGAGAACTTGCGCACCCCAATTCCGTCGAGGATTTGTTCTAATTGTGACCCTACATAACTCATGCCTTTCGCCCAGGCATTATCTTCTAACTCGGGTGGTAGGTGAGTCGCAGCCCTGTCAAAATTGTCGAGTGCCGGCAAAAGCTCTGTCAAAACCGACAGCTTGGCTAGGTTCATAACTTCACTTCGCTCCGACTCAGCTCGTTTTTTGTAGTTTTCAAATTCTGCTTGCAGCCTCTGTAGGTGCTCAGTCAACTCGCCTATTTGCTGCTGATAATCCTGAGTCGAAGGCTGCTTGGCGCGCTTCTGAACTTTTGGCTTACTACTGTCTTGTTTCATGCTAATGCCTCCTCTAATTTTTCACCGGTCAGTCGAACGAGTGCCGTGACCTTGCTGTAGTTCTGCCTAGTCGGCCCAACAATCCCGATGTAGCTACTGGTGCTATACGGGGATTCAAATCTGCTCACCACCATGGTCATGCCACTTGTGCGCAAAAACGGGTTCTCTTCGCCTATGAACACCCCCAGGTCTTGTGCAAACTCATGCCCGAAGAGCCACTCTCCCATTTGGTCCAGGAACCGAGCCGCCTGAGCTGCCCGCAGTTGGTCTATGAACTCTGGTTGACTAAAGAGCTGGTGTAGACCGTGGAAGTAGACGGTGTCGCTCAATGTAGCGAAGGCAGTGTTGCCAGTAAGCTCGCTCAGAGTCTCGGCAGCAATCTTAATTGCCGCGTCAGTCCTGTCCTTGAGGCTTTCAACTCGCTTCGAGATCGTCTGGGCACTTCGAGTACTCGTTAGCTCAGTACTCTGAGCTGAGCTTTTGCTCAAGCTGTTCACGTAGAGACGGTATCCCGCGTCAGTAGGGACTCGACCTGCAGATATATGTGGCTGGTAAATATACCCTGATCGCTCGAGTGCTGCCATTTCCGAACGAACTGTAGCCGGACTAACCTCAAAATAGTCAGCCAAAGCCAACGAACCAACTGGCTCGGCAGTTTCAGCATAATGCTGCACAATCTTGCTTAGTATGTCGAATTGTCTCTCGGTCATAATCGGTCCTTAGCACTGTATTAACCTTTGTGCTAATGACTTAATTGTAAAAAACTAGCACTCTCGTGTCAAGAGTGCTAGGTGGTCTTTAAGACTTTTCAGCTTACTACTCTAAAACAATACGGATTCCACCCATTTTAGAAGCTACGACGTTATAAATAAAGCCGCCGATCACTCCAGCTACAAAGCCAATCATGGCATAAAACGCCGCGCCCAGAGTGGCGACACCCAGGCCTATGAGCACTAGCTCCCACTCGCCCATTATTAGGGCAAATAGCCCGCCTACAATCATGAAGGCCCCAATAATCATAAAGATGAGCAAGTATATACCTGCCAAGTATTTTCCGATCGAAACTGGGTCTACCTTTTTAACCGCTACGTACTTCTCTGCTTGTTTTTGTTCTGTCATGTTCTTATAACCTTTCTATTATTACTAGACTATAGCAAGTCACTCGATGCCGACACAAACACCTGGTCAATCTTGCCGCATTTTACCCGAAAACTCACAAAGTACTTATTGGCGGCAACACCGAATATATCATCATCAGCCAGATAAATATTATAGTCACCGTTCTTATATGAGTTTAGAGTTGCCTGATCAATATTCCAGTTCCAAGGCATCGTGGCGCTGTTTAAGTAACCTAAGTCAGCAATCGCCTGATCTTTAGTCACATTGCCGCCCTTCTCGCTCGCGGCAAAAGTAACTTCTACCGTGTCCGTCATAAGCTGATCAAGGGCTGCCGTGTTCATGCTCTCAATTGATGCTTGCACATTCTCTGTTTGGGCTCCTGTGAGGCCAGCCGGGCAAGTATCGGCCGCCTTTGTGCTCAATTCTTTTGCTGCCTTCTCTAGCTTTTCTTTTGCCTTTTGCAGTTCGTCTATTTCTTCCTGAAGTTGTTCTTGCTGCTGTTTTGCTTCATTCTGCTGCCAATACCATACGCCGTATGCGGGAAGTACGGCCAGCAAAAGGGCCAGCAAGCAAATAAGGATTACTTTGCCTGTGCTCTTCTTTTTCGGCTGCTCCTCTGGGGACTTTGTGTTTGGTTCTTTGGACTCTGATGCTGCCATAGTGTTTCCTGATTATGCTATAAGCATAAGCTTTAAGCCGTGCGTTTTCAAGAATCAAAAAGCCCCAGAATGATTCTGGGGATCGGGCGGGGGTGAGACGCTTTAGACGCCTCACCCCCGAACTGGCTGGAGAGTGAACGGATCGACTCTCCCGAGTGCCGTGTAGTGGTCCGCGGTTCGCACCGAATCAGGGCGACAGCATTCGCCGTGATGCTCGCAACGAGTTCGTGGATCGAGGCACTCGTCGATGGTGCTGCAACTGCACTCAGGACAGCCACAGAGTTTCTTGTCAGGCATTACGCGTCACCCATGCAGCCACAGCCGCGTGGCTTGGTCGCCTTCCAGTTTGGTACGTGAGTCTGAGGCCTCTCGCCACGAGCCTCTCGCTCTACCAGCTCCTTAAACCAGGAGCTGTTCACTTTGTCCGGAGTCGGTTTATCATCCTTGATGTCGTCAGACACATTGCTACTTTCTCGTTGGGGACCAAATAGGCTAACTCATTATTGCCTAGTAGCCTACAAATCGCAAGCTTAATCGCGCTTTACTAGTACCATAAATGCCTCGGGCGGAATGTCAACCTTACCGATCTTCTTCATCCTCTTTTTACCCTTCTTTTGCTTATCGAGCAACTTATTCTTACGTGTTACATCACCTCCATACAGTTTGGCGGTTACGTTCTTCCCCATTGCCTTCACATCTTCGCGAGCGATCACCTTGCCCCCTATTGCGGCCTGCAGGCTAATCACGAATAACTGCTTCGGAATAACCTCCTTGAGTTTTTCTACCATTGTCCTGCCCAATCGCTCGGCCTCGGTACGGTGCACTATCAAGCTCAGACTATCGACCAATTCGCCGCCAACCAATACGTCTACCTTTACGAGCTTTTCGGCACGATAGTCTGACACCTCGTAGTTGAAGGATCCGTAACCCGATGTAATGCTCTTGAGCGAATCATAAAAGTCAGTTAGTACGTTGGCCAGTGGTGCTTCGAAATTCAGCAAACATAGAGTCTCCTCGATATATTCCAGCTGCCTCTGAATGCCGCGAATACTATTAACTAACTGGATAACTTGGCCAACGTAGCCACTCGGGACAACTACTTCGCCTTTAATCCAAGGCTCGCGAATCTCGGCGATGCGACTCACATCCGGCAAGTCAGCTGCGTTCTTCACCATAACCTCCTCACCCTGCGTGGTAGTAACTTCGTAGTCAACCGACGGGTTTGTAATAACGAGGCTCAAGTTATACTCGCGCTCCAGTCGCTCCTTTACAATCTCTAAGTGCAACAAGCCCAAAAAGCCTAGCCGAAATCCAAAGCCAAGTACCATAGATGTTTCTGGAGTGTATTCCAGCGCTGAATCGTTCAATTTCAGCTTATCGATTGCATCACGAAGCGCCGGATAGTCCTCGCCAGACGATGGGAAAACACCAGCGTACACGTAGGGCTTAACCTTTTTATAGCCGTCCAGTGCGGTAGTGGCTGGCGCCGAAGCCAGGGTAACCGTGTCTCCTACACGAGCGTCGGAAATTGATTTTAAATTGGTTACCACATAGCCAATTTGCCCACACTCCAACGAAGCCGCAGCCACCTTGTGTGGGCTAAAGTAGCCAGATTCAATCGCTAGCGTATCTTCACTGTTGCTCATGAGCCGCAAAGTCTTGCCCCCAATCAGTGCGCCATCAACCACCCTAATGTAGAGGATTACTCCACGGTATTCATCATAAACTGAGTCAAATATTAGTGCCCTGAGCGGATCTTGCTCGTTACCACGTGGGGCAGGAACTTGCTCCACAATCATATCCAACACCTTATCAACATTCGTGCCGTCTTTGGCAGAGACGCGAAGTATCTCGTCCGGGTCACAGCCAATCAGGCTTGAAATCTCTGCAGCGACACGCTCAGGCTCCGCCGCAGGCAAGTCGATTTTGTTCAAAACAGGTATGACCGTTAGATTGGCTTCGATTGCCAAGTACACGTTGGCAAGAGTTTGCGCCTGGATGCCCTGTGCAGCATCGACGACCAGGATTGCCCCCTCGCAAGCCGCCAAGCTACGAGAAACCTCGTAGCTAAAATCTACGTGCCCAGGAGTATCTATGAGGTTTAGCGTATAGTCATTCCACTTCATACGTACTGGCTGGAGCTTAATCGTAATTCCCTTTTCGCGCTCCAGGTCCATACTATCAAGTAGCTGGGCCTGCATGTCTCTGCGTTCAACCGTTCCTGTTATCTCTATAAGTCGATCGGCCAGGGTGCTCTTGCCGTGGTCAATATGAGCAATAATGCAAAAGTTGCGAATCTTATCCATTGAGTTTTGGCCACTTAGCTTTAAACTTATCGAACGAACGGAATGCTACATCAGTCTCGCCAATCCTTAGCAATCGAGCTACAAGCAGGTACACAATGAGCCCACCTGCAGAAATGATCGCAAACTTGGTACCAACAACCATGAACCCAATATCTCCGCGCAACAGCGGAAGGACCTGGCTAACGAGGCCGTACATAGCGGCTCCCATAACGAGCGAGGCGAGCGTTACTTTCACTCCCTGTTTGAAAATTGAATTGAGGCCATAAGGGCCAATCTTGCGACGCAAGAGTAACATTAACCCTATAAGCTCAATGGTGGTCGTAATTGAAAGTGCCATAGCGAGTCCAGACACACCGTAGAGCTTACCAAGGATAATGCTCAGCACAATGTTTGCACCTATCGCAGCGAGGCTGGCAAACAAAGGTGTCTTGGTATCTTCAAGTGCATAGAACACTCGTGCTATTAGGAAGAATACGCTCTGTGCAACGATCGAGGCAGCAAGCCAACCAAGTGCATCCGCCGTGACCTGATCCCCAAAACCAAAGAGCAGCCGCACTATGTAGCCACGAAGAATTATAGCAATGATAGCAGCAGGGACGGTTAGGAACACAACCAGCCCAACGTTGCGCACAATCGCCGAAGGCAGCTTTGAGGGGTCCTTCGACTTAGCGGCGCGAATTAACCGTGGAAACGCAGCGGTTGCGATAGCTCCACCGAACAAGCCCATCGGCACGTTACGCAAATTATTTGCATAGTAGTACGACGTCAGGCTGCCGGTTGCCAGATTCGAACCAATCGCAGTCACGAGTATTACGTGAATTTGATCAAGGCCCAGATCTAGAGACCTAGGTATCATAAGGCCTACGATCTTACGGACCGAAGGATGTGTAAACTGCACATTGAAGCTATAGCGAAAGCCTAGAGACACTGCACCAGCAAACTGAGTGATTGCCTGCAGCGCGGTTCCCAGGACGACACCCCAAGCCACTCCGTAAATAGATGGTGTAAAGAAGTCACTTAGGAATAATATGCCGAAGATAATTCCAAGGTTATAGAATACACTTGCGAGAGCAAACAGTAAGAAGCGGTTAAACGACTGCTGGATCGCTCCAAAGATGTTCGCCAACCCAAATAGTAGCGGCGTAATGAGCATAATACGGGTTAGATTGGCGGTTAACTCTAGTTGCGCAGCACTGAATCCTGGAGCGATCATCTTCACGAGCGGATCGATGAATATGAAGGCCAGAATGCCAAGAACTGTCGTAACAAGGATAATGCCGTTGAGCAAGATGTTTGCCACCTTCCAGGCTTCCTTCTCCTTATCCTTTTCAAGGTAGCCAACAAAGACGGGAATGAACGCAACAGCAAACGCCCCTGATACCAGCAATGTAAATAGTAGATCCGGAATCCTAAATGCAGTCGTATACGCATCAGTCTGAGCACCAATACCAAAGTTACTCGCTAATAGGCGATCCCTAACCAAGCCAAGCAAGCGACTCAGTAAGTATGAGAGTGAAATGAGAAAGGCAGCTGCCCCAAGCGTACGCTGCTTGTTAAGCTTACCGATGATTTTTTTCATTGTATGTAATTATATCAGCTCTAGCTCGCATGTTTGCTGCGAGCTAGGCATTATTTTTTCGTCTTATTAGTATCGACGGAAGGTGCCTTTTTTGGTGCCTTGTCATCGATTGGATCAAACAGTTTGGTAAAGTCTTTACCTTCAAGCGTCTCTACTTCGATAAGCTTCTTGGCAATCTTTATGAGTTGCGGCTTGTTGTCCGCTATCACCTTATATGCTGTCTTCGTAGCCTCTTCGACGAGAGTCGCCACTTCGGCATCAATCTCGGCAGCTACTGACTCCGAGTATTGTCGTCCTTCGCCAAAACTTCTGCCCAAGAACGGTGAGCCTTGCGAGCTACTGAATACGCGGTTCGAAAGCTTCGGACTCATACCGTACTCTGTAACCATGCGGTGGGCCACGTCGTTCACGTGCTTCAAGTCACTTTCGGCGCCTGTCGTGATGTCGCCGAATATAATATCTTCAGCCACGCGGCCGCCCAAGGCCATTGCCATATCGTCCTTAAAATCCGCAACGGAACTATAGTGCTTGTCCTCAGTCGGCAAGCTCCAGGTAACTCCCCCAGCCATACCGCGAGACACAATCGATACCTTGTGCACAGGGTTACAATGAGGTAACAAGTGGGAGATCAAAGCATGTCCTGCCTCATGATACGCAGTAATTTCTTTTTCACGCTCGTTGAGGATATGACTCTTGCGCTCAGGGCCGAGTGCAACCTTTTCAACTGCTTCGTTCAAGTCGCCTTGAGTTATCTTTTTACGATCATGGCGGGCTGCGTAAATTGCGGCTTCGTTAGCAATATTAGCGAGGTCGGCACCCGATACTCCCGGAGTCTTCGCGGCAATTTGATGTAGATCAACCCCATCTGCCAATGGCTTCTTAGTGGTGTGGACGCCCAGAATCTCCTCACGAGCCTTCATGTCTGGTCTGTCGAGCGTTACGCGTCGATCAAATCGGCCTGGGCGGAGTAATGCGGGGTCGAGCACGTCTGGCCGGTTCGTCGCGGCAATAACGATTACATTCGTTCCCTGCTCGAAGCCGTCCATTTCAACCAAGATCTGGTTGAGAGTCTGCTCTCGCTCATCGTGCCCACCACCCATGCCGGTACCACGCTGGCGACCAACGGCATCAATTTCATCAATGAAGATAATACACGGGGAGTTCTTCTTCGCCTTAGCAAATAAGTCTCGCACGCGACTAGCGCCGACACCTACGAACATCTCTACAAACTCTGAACCTGAAATGCTAAAGAACGGCACGTCAGCTTCGCCCGCGACTGCACGAGCAAGTAGAGTCTTACCAGTTCCCGGACTACCAAACAGCAATACGCCCTTCGGGATCTTGGCACCCAGTGCCTCGAACTTTGCAGGATACTTTAGGAACTCAACGATCTCTTGCAATTCCTGCTTAGCTTCAATCGCTCCGGCGACGTCTTTGAATGTAAACTTCCCTTTTTCCAAACCAAATACTCTCGCACGGCTTTTGCCAAAGCTCATTGCCTGATTATTGGAACCCTGAGCTTGACGCATCATGAAGTAGAAGAAGCCGATTATCAGGGCGATAGGAAGGATAGCCAACAGAATATCAAGCCATCGTCCAGAGCCGTCATCTGGGTTTTGTACCTCTACGGTCACCTTGCTGTAATCTAGGCCATATTCTTTGAGGCTCACATTGGGTTCTTTAAAGGTCTGCTCTGTGCTGCCATCCTTCAGCTTAACGGTCAATTTGTCTCCCGCGACTAGGATCTTTTCTACCTCGCCTTTGCTAACTTGCTCGGCAACGCGGCTCAGTGTTACTTCGGTAGGCTTAGGAGTAGTAGCAGGCACGGCGAATAAAACCACACCTAGCGCAATAAATGCGATGAGAACATAGAGGATATTCTTTGGTATTTTCTTCATATCACCTCACAAGTTACATAATAATCATTAGATTCGGGTGTGCCCACAAACTTCCTACCGATACCGAGGCCCGGCACCCACACAATCTCATTTTGGGTATTCACAATAATTGGCCAATCCAGCCTGTCTGATTGCGGGACCTTCTTGTCTATGAAAAGATCGCTCATTTTCTTAGACCCCTGAATCCCAGCAGGGTATATTCTATCACCTTTGCACCACTTCCGCACGTAGTAACTACCTGGTTTCAGCCATGCAGAATCAAACACCTCAGACCCACTTGGGCTATTTAGCGCAAGCAAGTAGCGCCCAAACTCTATGGCACCACCCAGGCTAAGAGGTACAACCCTACTGGCCTGGTCTGAATCTACAGCTGTTTGAACTGGCAGCAGCACGAGTACATCGTAGTCTCTTCGAAGCTCGAGCATGCCGCCGATAGTCTTGTGCGTACCAGTCTTGGCGTTGAGTAAGTAGCGCTGTGCCTCGCCTAAGTTCACTTCGGATAGACCAATGCCGGGGCACAGCTGCCGAGCAATGTGGACAAGCAAGTTTAATTGAATAACTGGCGAAAGTTTTGCAAACCCAACTCGGTCGAGCTTCAACTTATCACCTTTACTGCCGCGATCCAGATAGGTAATAATCTGCTCCAGTCCGTGCTCGATCGACACATTCAGCTCTTCCATCTTATCAAGCCTTTTAAGGTAATCATCATGGAAGTTCGTATCGTACTGCGACGCAAGTGGTAGCAACGAATGGCGAACAAAGTTGCGACTATACGACTGGTCGGAGTTCGTCTCGTCCTCCACAAAGGGCAGTCCCTTTGCGTGAGCGTAGGCTATCAAGTCTCCTTTACGGAAGGGCAAAAGTGGTCGAACGATTCTACCCCGCACGGGGCGCATTGCCGTCATGCCGTAGCGGTCGGCACCACGAATCGTGTTAAAGATGGATGTTTCTATCCGGTCGTCACGATGGTGGGCCGTAACTATCCAGTTGGCCTGGTGGCCACTACGAATAGCCTCCAGAAAGTCATAGCGTGCTCGGCGCAGGCCTGCTTCGCGTGTTTCGTCACCACCCAATTGCCCTA
Source organism: Patescibacteria group bacterium (assembly GCA_052034495.1). GTDB lineage: Bacteria > Patescibacteriota > Saccharimonadia > CAILAD01 > JADZBC01 > CAYPSN01. Next base: position 120,980 of record JBPOIL010000001.1, on the reverse strand, counting down.
GGTAGTATTTCGCATCGTACTTGCGAGCCATATCGGCAACCATTTGCGCGTCATCGGCCGAACTTGGTCGAACCTTATGATCCAGGTGTGCAATTGCAATATCCCAGCCATACTCTTCCTTTAATTCCATCAGCATATCGAGCAGAGCTACCGAATCTACACCGCCCGAAACAGCCACAACAATGCTGCTGCCCTGCGGAAGCAATCCACTCTTACTCAAGTGTTGGTTTAGTCGCTCAATCATTAGCTTTATTGTACCAGGAAAACAAAAGGACGACCTATGTCGTCCATATTTGTCCTATCAATGCATTGGTGGCTGAGGGTGGGATTGAACCACCGACCTCGGGCTTATGAGTCCCGCGCTCTAACCAACTGAGCTACTCAGCCATACCGTCATATTATAGTGTTATCTTGCTGAAACAGAAAGGTCCCCGAAGGGACTAAATAAATTCTGGTGGCGGGGGCAGGATTTGAACCTGCGACCTCCGGGTTATGAGCCCGACGAGCTACCAGACTGCTCTACCCCGCGCTATCAGCATTCAATATTGTACTGCTTTAAGCTCAATAAATCAAGTGCGGCCTCACCGCTTATTCCCAAATAGGAACTCTAGCCAAGCCTGAAAGTTAGATGCCGGCAAAGCCTCCTCAGTCTGGTTGAGCTGCAAAGATGATTTTGTGCGCTCGGGCTTTGAACCGCGAACGATAACTACCGATTCTCCTGCATACTGTAAGTCCAGCTTCTCCCTTGCCAAGCGCTCTTTGTAAACATCTGTCGTATAATAGGCTATCTTATACTCAAGGAGCTCTGTTTGCTCTTGAAGCTGACTGATTTCCACATTAATCTTATCAGCCTGATTGCGCAGCCTATAGCTCTTGCCCCCCTCGCCAATCAACATAAAGAATATGTATATGACCATGCCAAGGCCAAGCCAAAATGCTATCCGTGAGAAGTTGATTCGTCCGCGCATATGGTTCAATTGTAGCATAGCCTCGATGAGGAATTTTGTGTTCTTGCACCCAGCAGTTATAATGGCTTCATGAATATTCGCCAACCAAAGCAAGCTATCCTCCTCCTCGGCCTTATCGGGCTGTGCTTTGACAATGGTGAAGCACTCTCCGCTTAATTGCGGGTAGGCACAGCTCAACAAGAAGCGCTTCACCACACGAAGCGTTTTTAATTGGAGTTTATAATTATGCCAAAAGTAAGAGTTCATTTCTTCGATACCACCCTGCGCGATGGCGCCCAGTCACTACCCGCCAGTCATCAGTTCCCAAATGGCAGCAAGACTAAAATTGCCGATGCAATAGCCCGGCTAGGGATCGGGGTGATAGAGGCTGGATTCCCGGCAACACCCGAAGACGCCGCCGAAGTCATGGCCGTGGCCAAGTCAGTTGGGCAAGCTAGCTTTAAGACCTCCACCTGGAGTACCGCAGGTACTAGCTGCGAAACCCAGTTCACACCGGTCATTGCTGGTCTCTCTAGGGCCGTGCATTCGGACATTGATGCGACATGGCAGGCAGTAAGTGCGGCCAAGTATCCCCGTATCCATACGTTTGTTTCCACGAGTGACTTTCATCGTCAGAACAAGTTCCCTGGCGTATCTCGTGATGAGTTGGTAGTCATCGCCACGGATGCCGTTAGCTACGCCAAGCAAGTATCCGCAGCACACCCTGGAGCGAGCATAGAGTTTTCGGCCGAAGCAGCTAGCACTACAGAGCCTACATACCTAAAGCAAGTCATAGAAGCTGCCATCCGGGCGGGGGCAGACATCATTAATGTCCCTGATACTGTTGGCGAACGAGATCCGATATGGATGCTAGACTTCTACCGCGATGTAATATCTTGGGTAACTAGCGCAGATGACCAGGCCACGATATCGGCACACAATCACAACGATCTAGGAAATGCTGCTACTAATAGCTTCATGCTTGTTCGTGCAGCCAGCGAATATGTTAAGCGATCCGGGAAAGACATAACGGTACAAGTCGAAGCAACTGTTTGTGGCCTAGGAGAACGCGCGGGCAATGCCGACGTGTTCACGGTGGCGAGCAACCTCTTTAAGTTTGCTAGCGACTTAGATGCAGAGATCGAATGGCAATTTAGTCCTGAGACCAGCGTAACTACTGCTAAAAGTGTCATGGGCGCTGCAGGTCTAGCGGTAGACCGACAGGCACCGGTAGTCGGTCGCGATACCAACGTACACCGATCAGGCATTCACAGCGATGGCGTAATCAAGGGCGGGCACAGCATGTACACCCCATTCGACCCAACGTTCTGGGGACACCAAGAACAAGCCGTTCACGAGGACGGCAAATATCAGGGCAAAGCTGGCCGGCGGGCAGCAGTCGTGCGCTAGATTAGATCGTGAATCAGCTGGTAGTCAGCTTCGTTCAGCCTGTGGGCATTACCCTGGAACGCCAATGTCCAGTTCTTAACTGGCCAGCGCCTGGCGTATTCGTATTGGTCTAAAAAGTCTTCTACTTTTAAGTAGTCCCCTTTGGGTCTGGCTTTGGAAATTTTGATTGGAAAGCGGTGCGGATAGACTTCGTCGGGCTTAGTGGACTCCCAAATCTTCTCAAAGTCTTCGTAGGCAGGCCCTGTTACGACTGCTTCCCCACCGATCGACTTGAGCCCCGTAAGGTAAAAGAATACTGTGTCTCCTACTTGAACTTCCCCGGCCGCCTTGCGCCAGCGCGTCTTCATGCCAGCTATGTCGAACCCACGAGCGCGAGACGTCTCAAAGTTATCTGGTGAGCTTACGAGTAACCAGTGCGTCATACTAATAGCCTTCCCGCTCTGGGAATAAATGACCCACCTGGTCGGCAGCTTCCAGTAGTTCGTTATTAGAGAATCGCTTGCGCGTAATTTTCTGCCAGCCGTCACCGCTGTTTGACTCGTCGGCGGGACTGATCGAGCGCATCCAATCCAGGTGAGGAGAAAGTTCACTCGAATCTGGATTGCGACGAGTGTAATGGAACACTTGGCAGTTGAATATCTTCTCGCCTGGTTCCTTGGACTTTTGCAACTGCGCCCATCTGTCGATACTCATTCGCTCCAGTAGGAACCGGAAGGCCGACATGACCTCGCCGTGACACACAATCACGACCCTGCGATCCGTGCACTCCCTATGCAGAGTATCTAGAACCGAACGAAGTCGAACTGTTAGTTGAGCAACTGATTCGCCGTTCGGCGGTATCCAAAAGAACGGATCGGTGTCTCGCATCTCCATTGATTCTTCAGATTTTGCCACGCGCTCATCATGGGGAATGTTATCAAAATCCCCCCACTCTCGCTCACGCAGCAATGGGTCTACCATCCAGTCAGGGCCGTCAAGGCTCAGTAGGCCTGCAGTCTCCATAGCGCGCACGTAGGCCGAAACGTAGCGACGATCAAAGTACGCTAAATCATTTTTTCGCAGCCATTTACCTGCTGCTTCTGCCTGACTTCGGCCTTTGGCCGTAAGCCTGTGCTGTCCGCCGTGACGCTTCCTGAACTCCTCGGTATACAGGCTAGGGTCGCCATTCTTGGCAAAGTGTGATGCTAGGTTTTGCTCTGACTGTCCGTGCCGAACGAGCACTAAATCAATTGGCATCGTCATTTCCTTAGCTCCACTTATCTATTCCATTATACCAGGTCGAAGTCGAGCTCTAACGCCAAGTGGTCAGAAACTACGTCGTCCAGGGCTCGGAAGCTCTTGTCGCGCACCTCTGGGGTAGTAAACATGTAGTCGGCAAACGGCGCATAGTCTATGCGCTTATATAAGGGCGACCGAGTAGTTGATAACTTGTACTTTTGAACCATGTCGCTTAGGCCATCCCGTAGGATATCTAGGCTTTTGGTGGTTGGTAGCAAGTTAAAGTCGCCACAAAGTACAAATGGCTCATTCAGCCCATCAAGCACTTCACGAATACGCACTGACTGCTCAAGGCGCACTTCGTCGTCAGTCTTGGGACCGTTACTCCAATAGCCATGGTAGTTCGCTACAGAAAAGTTATTCCCGTACTCATCGGAAAGCTGCACGATTTGCAGGGCTCGCGGATGATCATCACCTGCTTCCAGATCATAAACGTCACCGGGGTATTTTACGATAAACTGATTCTGACTACCGCGTAGCCTGAGAGATTTACGCACAAAAATAGCGTTGCCATAACGTAAATCGCTGCCCTCGATCTGCGAAGTCAGCCTGTCCACCACATTGGAATTGTAAACGAATCTATAGTCCTGCATTATCGGCAGCAGTCTATCCAGCATGTTTGTACAAACATCAACGTCCTCTAGCTCCAAGCCCGAAGCAAAGACTTCTTGCAAGCAAATAACGTCAGCTTCTTGGGCCTTAGTCTTAAAGAATTCCAAGAGTGGCTCAAGCACTCGCCCGCCCCAAATGTTTAACGTAATAATCTTCATAAAGTGTTTTATCGTACCACTAAGCGCACACTAGTTCAAGTAATTGGTAGCAGCAAAAACATAGGCTTACCTGGTAGTTTTGGTCTGTAGCCCGATCTAGCAAACCGAATTCTACGATCATCCCTCATATTGATCCATGGATCCATCCATGCACCATTGTGTCGAATCAAGTAATGCCCGTGAGGGTGCGTAGCGCTCGCGTAAATGTAGGCGATTGTGCCATTAGGGTATTTCTTTGGCCTCCAGCCCGCCCCTGTGTACCTCTTTCGATATTCCAGGCCGTATTCATTTAGCAGCCTGTTCATGATGACGCCTCTAAACTCATGCCTCTCTACGATGTCCTTGCCAAGATGGTTCTCGGCTTCGTGGTAGCCCATATTGGTAGCAAACGCAAAGCAGGCCACACCACAGCCATATTCTCTTTTCTGTGTAATACTCCTGCGCATCACACTATGCTAGCTTTTATGATTTTATATGCAATGGGCTATAGAAGGTCGGCAGTAGTCTCGCCTAGGATACTAAAACAAGGCTCTGTCGAGGAGGAAAGTCTTTTGCTCTTCAATTATTGGTCTGGGCAGCTCGCTAAACCACTCGACTCTAGGGGCTAACTCCCAGCCTTTTATCTCTCCTTTCAAAACATCCGCGCTATAAACAACTCCTATAGGCCACTCAAAATCCTTGGGCTGGCCTTTTATGCTCGGATATGTGATTGAGCCGAGGACGTCTACTGCTTTTACCTCAAGCCCAAGTTCTAGTCTTCCTATCCTGGCCACTGCCTCTTCCAGGGTTTCATTCATCAGGACACGGCCACCTGGCAAGTGCCAATGCCCCTGCCAAGGCTCTATTACTCTCTTCGAGAGGAGAACTTTTCCTCGCTCCATAATAACCAACTCGACATTCAGCCTAGGAACTTTTGAATAGACCGCTTGATACTCTTCGTCTGACAGATGTTGATTCATAGACTATATGCTACCACACAAGAAGATACGACGGCTTCACCTAAACTCACGAATCCTATTCATGAACTTGGGTGACGGCAGGAGCTCGGAAGCTCCCACCCGCCAGAGTATCGTTCTGGCGAACGCTGCACAGTATTGCGATGCGTGCAGGACATGGTTGGCGACGCGGTCAGCCGCCGGTAGACGCGCACATGCGCTCGAGGAGCTGCGGGGTGATGAGCACATCGTACTCACCTCGGCGGACGTAGGCACGCACGGTGCCCTTCTCGTAGTAGAACTTGAAGTCACCGAGCTCACACCCGCCGTTGCCGAAGGTGACCGTGTTGTCGTTCTTGTCATCCCCTGTGACGTTGCTCCTCACAACGTTTAGCCCCTGTGACTCCAGCTCTCCCTTGACGTACTGAACGTCGTAGTGAGCGCCGCTGTTGTGCATCGCTATGAAGAGACCGAAGAAGAAGACGAGGGCGCACACGAGCACCTTGTCGGCATGCTTCTTTCTGTCGTCGACGAGGAGACCGACTCCGGTCAGCAGGGCAACGATTGGGATGAGGAAGAGGATGTACTCTCCGCCATCGAGCAAGTGGTTTCCAACGAAGTGGAACTGCAAGGACTGCGTTTTCAACGAACCCCCTATGGTCGTGAAGCTATTGTTTGCTTCGTGGGCATATAATGACACTTCGTGATAATGATATCAAGCATAACAAAAGACCCCTTGCGGATTCTTTATCTATAATTCTTATGCTTGGTGGGCCTTACTGGACTCACTTGTAACCATCTGCAAGCTCTAGCGGAGGTAATCTCACCTAAACTCACGAATCACATTCATGAACTTGGGTGATGCCAGGTATCGTCTGGCAGACGCTGCGCAGTATTGCTATGCGCGCAGGACATGGATGGGTCAGGTGCGAGCGAGCTCGTCGTAGGCGCCTCGGTCGTAGGCGAACACGAAGCCCTGCATGTGCAGCGGCATCACCACCTGGGGCGTCTCCTTGCTCGGGTCGAGGTGGGTGCCGAACTCGCGGGCGATGAGCTCCGCGAACTCCTGGTCCACCCCGGAGATGCGGCGCTTGTGCACCTTGATGCCGGGAGCCACGTCGCTGAGCGAGTTGGCGATGGCACAGATGTGCTGGTTGCGACGGTCGCCCTTCCGCAGCTTCTTGAGCGGCGGGGCGCCACGTGCGACACGAACACGGTTGACCGACTTGAGCGTCATGCTCGGGAAGATGGCCACGGATTTCCCCCTTGTATTTGGCCTTAACACGAACCGGTTGGTAGGTGTTGGTGAAATTCTATACCTGTCCCGATAAAGAGTCAATAACGAAAAAGCGACCTAGATGATTCTAAGTCGCTCTGGGGTGGGCCCTGTTGCCTCACCCCATCATCTGCGCTGTAGCGCATCAGCCCCGGGCTGAGAAGTAGGCCCGTATGTCCTCCAGAAGCTTCAGCTCCTCAGGCGAAAGGTGCTCTCTGGAAGGGAGCTGGGAAAGGAGCTCTGCAAGGAAGCGGTTCATCCCGTAGTTCGAACGAAGAACGGCTGAGACCAACTTGGCCATGTGGTCTTTCCCTACCAACGACACCCGCACTCCTCCAAGCTCGAGCACTATTGGGGTGTCTTCGTTCAGGTGGTCGTAACCACTCGCGTCGGTAGCCATCGTGTCCTCCATCGGTACGGGCAGCAGGGCGCTACCATCAACCCTGATGATAAGTTGAATCCTGCACAATTTCAAACATAACAACAAAAGACCCCTTTCGGAGTCTTCATCTATAATGCTTATGCTTGGTGGGCCCGGCTGGATTTGAACCAGCGACCAATCGGTTATGAGCCGACTGCTCTAACCACTGAGCTACGGGCCCTTAGAGCGTGTAAGGACTAGCTAAATATAGCGGATTTACACCTATAAATAAAGTCGCAACCAAAAAGCCCCCGAAGGGGCTCATATGGTCTTGGGGCTAGATTAGCCCTTCTTGAGGATCGGCAAACCAGTTCGAGTGTTCTCGATTACAATGTAGCCTTCTGGAAGCTCGTCAATAGCAGTTGGCTTAGCTTCTTTAGCGAAGTAATAAATAGTTTGCTGGCGGCCACCCTTTAGGGTAACTTCTTGTCGGTGAAGGATGTAGGCCTGTCCCTTCGAGTTAGTGTGTGTATATGGCATTAATCTCTCCTTATATTAGTCTTATGTTTAACAGGTTACGAAACTGGTAATGCTTTGTCAATAGGTTGGGACAGGTTAGGCTGCGCGCTGAGTACTCGCGACATGCCGTAGTCTTAGCCAGTTTCGGCTCACTAGGGCGCCGATGCCAGCTATCAGAATGGCAAAGGTGAATAAGCCACCAAGCACTGGAAGCAGCTCAAGCACACCCGTTATGAGTAGCCCAAGGAGCAATGGCAACAAGTTCTGCCCTGCGCCATTACCCTTTTTGCTCTTAGCCGTCCCAAGGGCACGTCGGCCAACAAGAAGGGCTACAAATATATGGGATACAATGAGCACCGTGATGTAGACCATGAGTCCTATGATCGCCAACGGAATGCCAACAAGGGTCACCGCGATCATCAATAGCGCAATTGGTGCCATGACGAGGAAGCCAAAGCCTGCTAAGAGTGACTGGCCTGGCTTCTGCAGGACGTAGTCGCCGGTTGCTATGACGCTCCGTGGAGCCAGCCACAGCATGACAGCACCGATTATAAAGCTGGCAATGAGGCCATACAGAGCACCTGAGGCCTTGGCCACCCATGAGGGCTGTTCGGCTTTAGCAGGAGGACCAAACTGTTTTATTGAGCCTTCAATATTCTTATCGTTCTTGATCTTTATCTCGGCTGATTGGCTGTAGCTTAAGTCCCCAGCTATGGTTGCATCGCTGCCAACTGTTATCTGGCTAGCCGCCAGCTTAACCGAACCGCCAGTGGGCGCGTTGTAACGCACCACAGAAGCCCCTACGTAGGCAGACTGAGTGATACTGCCATTCACTTCTGCCTCCGAAGCGGCCGCTGCTAGGGAGCCGGTCAATTGGGCTGTCTTGGTTGACGTCAGCTGGGACGCTAAGATATATGCAGACGTAGCTTTGCTGCTGAGTTCCACGTCGGAAGCAAGTACGTGGATGTTACCTGTAACGACACCCTCGAAACGTGCGTTCTCAGCCAGCACGTATACATTGCCGTTCACCGTGCCCTTCAAGACGAACTTGCTCGCCACGACGGCAACGTCCCCGTTCACCGTGCCGTTGATCTCAACTCTGTCCGCGACCTTTGTGTATAGGCCCGTGTAGCTCTGGTCGCTCGCTATAACCTCACTCGAGGTCTTAACGGTATCGTTCTCCGCCCGAGCTGTCGCTGCCCACCCCAATGCTATTACTGATACCGCTATAACGCTAATGATTAACTTCTTCATACTCTCCCTCCCTATTCCTCTTCATTAAACCCCCTTACGCTGCTGTTTGCAAGCAAACAAAAAACCGCTGACGAATCAGCGGTTTTTTGTTGTAGTGTCGCTACTTAGCGGCGGTCTACCTGAGGCTTAGCTTCAGAAACGATGATCGTACGACCGTCAACTTCTTTGCCGTTAAGCACTTCTACAGCCTTTTGAGCTTCTTCAACGCTACTCATTTCGACAAAACCGAAACCGCGTGAACGGCCAGTCATCTTGTCTAGTACTACGTTTGCAGACTCAACTGTTCCAACTTCGGCAAAGATTTCACCTAGTTGCTGGTCATTTACTGACCATGGCAAGCTACCAACAAATAATTTTTTCATAATATACTCCTTTTGAACCCTACCAGCGAACGCTTGTAAGGACCAAAGAGAGCTTACGAAAACGAGGACTGTGTAGAACTAATTAATGTGTGAGCCAAGTATAACAGATTATCCCTGTAACTGCAATGATTTTATTGTCCCAGCGGGCTGTAGCTGCCTACAAAGTTTGCACTTTTTTTTGTAATCGCTTACGCTTGCAGGTGAGGCTACGTCATGCGAAGCTAGCCTTATCATCAATTTAAGGAGAATCTACAAATGGCAACAATTGAATTTTACGATGTCAAACTTCGAGAGAAGGTACAAATTGACGAGAGTCAGATTAAGCGTAAAAAGTACGAGCGAACAACCAAAAGTGGTGCTACTCAAGTACGTTACGCGATCCGTGCGAACAACAACGGCACGAACCTAACTAAGTTTGTTTCAGAAGCAACTTACATGGGCCTAAACGTTCCAGAAGAAAACTAGAACCTTTTCTAGGCTAAACACCCCTCAAAAGAGGGGTGTTTTTGTTTACACAAATGGTGTTGACAAGTTCGTAAGCTGTTCGCTATAATACGCTTAAGTATCTTAAGGAGGGCTCAAAATGAAAACCGCACTTACCAAAAAACAACGTCGTATGCTCGACTACGTAACGGGCTTTATCGAACAAAAAGGCTACTCCCCTAGCTATCGCGAGATCGCAACGGGGCTCAAGCTGAACTCTGTCGCAACGGTTGCGCAGCATATTGACTCGCTGGTAGCAAAGGGCCTCCTCACCAAGGGCAGCAACTCAGCTCGCTCGCTCATGCCGGTAGAAGACGTACAGGCCGGGATGGAGATGCCTGGTGTAGCTTTGCCGATCCTAGGTAGAATTGCCGCAGGTAGCCCCATAGAGGCCATGGAAGGGCAAACTGAAACTCTCGAGGTGCCCCCATTCATGGTCGGCCGCAAGAACTCCTATGTGCTCCAAGTAAAAGGACAAAGCATGATCGATGAAGGCATTAATGACGGCGACTACGTGGTAGTACAGGAACAAGAGACTGCCAGTAATGGGCAGCTTGTGGTGGCCCTGGTGAACAACTCTGAAGCTACCCTGAAGCGCTATTACAAGGAAGCTCGACGAATACGCCTACAGCCCTCGAACGCAGCCATGGAGCCTATCTACGTAGAGCCAGGTACGCCCCTCAAGATCCAGGGTACTGTAATCGGCTTAATCCGAAAATACTAAAAGTCAGCTAACGCTATCTAAAAACCACTCCTATTTGGAGTGGTTTTTAGATGCGCCGGAAAGGCCGATCTACTTAAGTGCTCGGGCTGCGCTTATTCCAACTTTAAAAACATATAAGTTTAGTAGAGCGCCTACAAATGCTGCGACAAAATAACCAAGCGCAGCTACGACATCTGTGCTAACCGTCGTAAGGAACTGCCCAAACATGCCTAGCCAGCTTGGCCATAAGCTCTGCAATGTGACAATAAGCAGAATTATCAAACCAATGATAATACCGGCACGCAGTAACGGCACGCGCATACGCTCCTTAATATCCCCTCTGTTGGTATACTCCTGCTCGACCTTCACGCCATTGCGAGCATTAATGTAGCTACTCGCCATAGACCAAACGGCCGTATAAGCAGCCAGGCCCACTGCGCTCCAGAACAGCACGATCACCACGGTGTTCACGGTACCAATCCCGCTAAAGTCGCTAATTTGGTCGCCTAATGTTTGCCGTAGAATACTCTCGCTAATGTTTTCTTGCCCAGTTAACTTGGCAACAATGTCTACATAAAACGTCAAAGCGAATGTAGCAGCAGTAAACACTATGCCTAGAACGAATTGCAGATACGATACTGCAAAGATCTTCTTCATACTTAGTTAGTTTTCACGCTCAGACTAACGGCGGTAGACTTAGAAACATCACTGTCGCCAGTTATTACTACCGTAAGTTCACTCTTGTCTTTCGTGTATGAGGTAGTAGTAACCGAACCAAAGGTAATCTGGGTGTTTTCCTTCATTTGCCAGCCTTCTGCCTTGAGCTCCTTGTCATAATAACTCTTCACTTTGTCTGAGCTATCGTTCGTACTGAGCGTTACGTTGTAGGAGCCTTTAGTTAGGCTTGCCGAAAAACGAATGGTTGATGGCTCATAGACTGGGACATCTTCGGGGAAGCCAGCGGGAAGTTTTTGCTCCGTACTTACCGTCGATTTGCCATCTTTGCTTGTTACGGTTACTTGGCCGCTCTTGGAATCGACCTTGGCTTCGTTGCCTGTCACTGCCTTTATTCCACCTTCGAATAAGCTTTTCGCTGCAAAGCCGGCAACGATACTGCCAATAATACTCAGCAATACGAGTACTCCAACGACGATCAGCACGACCTTCAGAGTCTTGTTCTTGTCGGTCGGCTTTGTCGTCTTACTGCTAGAAGCGGGCTTTGCTGGGCTGGCCTCTACCTTTGGCGAGCTCGTGTCTAACGTGGGCTGAGGTCGACTAATTGACTCTACTGGGCGGGTTTGCTTGGTGGGGGTTGGTTTATTGTCTGCCATTGCGCTACTTGATGATGCTTATTGAACCGACAACTGGAAGTGGCTTCATCTCACCGTTAAGCGCGGCCATAATGCCAAGCACGGCGAATACTAGGCCAACGATCCCTGGGACCATCCAGAGGAAGAAGCCGCCAAAGAAAAAGAGTATTCCACCCAAGAAGCCAGTTACAATATTCAATCCGATAACCGTTAGCAACAAAACAAGGCCTTGGTTTGCATGATACATGGCAAACTTCGAATCCTTGTTAGTAATCATCGGGATAAAGAAGATGATGTAAGCCAGTGCGGCCATGTTCTTAATGTTCTGGTCCTTCTCTGTACCTGATTTCGGAGCTTTTTCTACTGATTCTGCCATGGCGATGTCCCTTTACTTAATTGTTATGCTTTAAGTTGATGATAGTACGCTTTTCAGGTTAGCGCAAGCGTGAAGTCTACCTGACCAACAGCTAAGTAATGACGAAGGAATTATTATTGAAGATACTCTGGGATTGGATATTCGGCGAACTCTGGAAGTAAGTTCTTGCCATAAATGAACCGGGAAAAAGCCTCGGCTTCGTATTTGGCTCCGTTCAGAGCATGGTGAGGCTTTGGTTCTGGCGGGATGCCTACATACTGTAATGTAGTGTCGGCGCTTAAGCGAGTTAGGCCCTTTTCCATCGGAGGCTTTACGCCGCGCTTTAGGTGGTGCGCATAAGATATTGAGTGCAGGTCTACGGTTCGAAAGCCAAAGGGCATGGGTTGTTGATACGCGAACTGACTCTTGAACGCGAAGTCATGTTTAAGTCCGTGCCTCTCGGCAGCATAGCTTAAGGCGGCCAAATCCAACCACACTACGTTTTCTCCAGCCAAGGTAATCTGATCAAACTGCTTAGCCCAGTCAAAGAAAGCTTGGACCATCTCGCCTTCACTTAGTTTAGACTTGTCAGTGGCTTGCTCCATGGTAAAGCCACAATAAGCAATCGCCGACTCATCGATCTCGGCGCCCTCGAACGCATAACATTCTTTATAAAACTGTTCTTTAGGGTTGTGAAAATTAACCGCACCAATACTCAAAAGTGAATTTCTTTTAGGGTCAATCCCCGTTGCTTCTACGTCGATTACAATCATGTTCTAAGTATAACGGAGAAGCGGCGCTAAAGGTAGAAGCCCCCGACGAACGAGTCGCCAGGGGCTTGCGTGGATGGGGGTTGGTGAGCCTACCGACTCAGCTGGGCTGCCACCCACTCCTCGCGGGTCAGCTCGGTCAACACATGGTCGACCCACTGGCCATCGCGGAAATACTCGGCGTGCCAACGGCCAACCTCACGTAGGCCAATCCGAGCCTGGGCCTTGGCTGACGCCACATTGGGGGCCAGGTAGCCGGCCTTGATCTTGCGCAGAGGTGTCTGGGTGAACACATAGCGCGCCACCAGCTGGGCAACCTCGGTCGTGATGCCCTTGCCCCACAGGTCTGAGCGGCCGATGAAGATGCCAACCGTTCCGTGGCCATTGCGCCAATTAATGGCGTCTACGCCAACGTAGCCGACGCACTTGCCCTCGACCTCGATAGTCCAGCCGAGGGTCCGCGGATCCTTGGCGCGTGCCTCGATCCACTCCAGCTCAGACCTGATGCTCGGTGGCGACTGCATCGAGAGGTACCTGTTCACCTCCGGGTCGGCCAACATCTGCACGAACAGATGGGCATCCTTCTCAACATGAGGCCGAAGCTTGCACTTTGCCCCTTCAATAACTGGTCCGTACATACACGTACGCCCTTTCGAACTAACCCGCCAACGTGCGGGCCGGAGAGCCTTGTTGCTCTGCCGGAAGGGACTCTGAATTCTTTACTATGTCGTTATAAAGTACGTCAGAGCCCCTCTCGGCTTATCAACTTGGGATAGGCGGGGCGCAAGGTTATTCACCCGCGTCCCGCCGTCACCCTCCTTTCTATGTCAGTCCAAATGCTCTCCAATCTCACGCGCCACCATCTCGGCGTAACGGCCACCTTGAGCCAAAAGCTCTGCGTGAGCGCCATGCTCAACAATACGGCCGTCTTCCATGTAGTAGACCACGTCGGCCGACTCCACGGTGCTCAAGCGGTGAGCAATGACCACAATGGTGGCCTGACGAGACTGAATCATCTCGTCCACCGTCGCCTTCACGAAGTCTTGCGAGCGTGCATCGAGCGCGCTCGTAGCCTCGTCCAGGATCAACAGTTTGGGGTTGCGCAGAAGAGCCCGGGCAATCGCCACGCGCTGCCTCTGTCCGCCTGACAGCCGCACGCCATTCTCGCCCACCTGGCTGGCATAGCCGTGTGGCAGCCTGGCAATGAACTCATCTGCATGAGCGCGCTGCGCAGCCTGGTGCACCGCTTCGTCACTTGCCAGGGCATTGCCCATGCGAATGTTGTCAGCGATGCTGCCATCGATCAGCTGCACGTCTTGCGACACGACCGTAACCATCTGCTGGCGCAGGTAGTCGTAGTCAAACTGCCGCAAGCTAATGCCGTCAAAGAGAATCTCCCCTTCGGTCGGATCAGCCTCACGTGCCAGCAGTGCGGCCACCGTTGACTTGCCAGCCCCAGAGGGACCAACCAGCGCAATAGTGGTATTTGGCTCAATGACCAAATCCAACTCCTTAAGAGTCGGCACGCAATTACCAGCATGCGTAAAGCCCATGCAGCGCAGCTCAATCCTCCCCTCTGCCGCAGTGGGCTTCTGGGGAGTAGCGGGCTGTCGAATGCTCGGAACGGTCTTGAAAAGCCCGATGTACTCATTGAGCGCCTCGCTGCCATCCGAAATGGCTCGCTGCACATCTCGGAACTGGTAAAGGTTGATGAAGATTCGCCTCAACCAGTCAATCACCAGCACCACTGTACCAACAGTGACAGCGCCACCGGTTCCGTTGTGCAACAGCGCCAGCAACGCATACATGCCAAGGAAAGCAGCCATCAGGACGTATTCGGGACGACGCTGATAACGGCGCCAAGCACGGTTGCGTTCAATGTCGTCTTCGGCATAGCCGTCTAGAACAGACTGATAGCGCCGCGCAAAGCTCGCTTCGACCCCGAATTGCTTCAGAGTACGTGACTTTGCTGACAGCTCAGTCCCGCGAGTATGCATGTCCTTCCAGGCATGATGGCCGGCCTTGTCGATTGGCTTGATGTAGCGACCGTTGTAGGCCATGACAGCCACGAACAGCCCAACCACAATCACACCAAACAGTGCGAAAACCGGACCGAAGATGAACAAAGCCACAATCGTCAACACGATCCGAATCACCACGGGCAAGCCGTTGTAAATGACTCGATCCGTCAAGTTGTCGATCCGATTGAGGTTCTTGGCGATCAAGGATTCCTTTTCGCCTGTGCCGTGCTCAAGGTGCCACGCCACGTCCATGCTCATTTGCTTTGCCTGACCGAAGCCAAGCAGCATGACGTACTGATGCCACGCAGCAACATGCCGAGTATGGTTCATCGTGTTGGCAACAATGCGCACAACCACGTCGATGGCCAGCATCACACCGACAATGCTCAGCAGGTAGCCGAGACTCTTGCCCTGGGCGATTCCATCAACGAAGTACTTCACCGGATAGATCTGAACGATCTCCAGCAGTTCTGTAACGACCAGCCAAAAGAGTGCCTTCTTGGCATCCTTTTTAACCTGTCGTACCTTCTTGTCTCCTCCAGGCTCCTTGGCGATCAGGCCAACGAGCTCGAACAGTTTACGGATTGCACCCAACATGGGCGCCCCTTTCGGTCGGGATTGGTTAGGGTTAGATTGAAGAACTTATTGGATTGTTAAAGAACACAGCGTTAAGGCGACCAGAAACCTGGGCCAAAACGAAAGAGCTCGGACTGCGCCGAGCTCATACTGTGTTCAAAGAGAATCCAATAATAAAAGAACTTAGCGCAGCACCGCTCGCATTTCCATTCCTAGAATTGCGCGAGCAACATTCGGCTTAATGTGTGTGTTATTTGACATAGTGTTGAAACTATATATCATTTTTTATTATCTGTCAAGAGTGCTTATGCTTTTTGTTGGGTATTCGCTAAGCTCTAAGGTGGTATAATGAATCTATGAAGAAAGCCAACCAATACGACGACCCAAACTTTAACTACGTAGACTACTGGAACGGCCGAGACTACGAAAACGCGGCCGAAGAGCTCGCTCTTAATATGCTCTTGGGCAAGAAGGTGTACAAAGATGCGGCCGATGTAGGTGGCGGCTTTGGACGATTGGCAAAGCTACTTCGTTCTTACGCCAAGCACGTAACGGTAGTTGAGCCATCCAAGCAACAGCGCGATCGAGGCAAGGACGTTACCAAGGGACTTACGTCTGTAGACTTCAAAGACGGCCAGGGCGACAAGCTGCCGTTCAAAGATGCTGAACTCGACCTCATCACAATGATTCGCGTTATGCACCACCTCCCCGACCCTAAGCCAACATTTAAAGAGCTTAATCGCGTACTAGAAAAGGACGGCACGCTCATCTTGGAAGTAGCCAATTCACTCCACTTCAAATCACGCATTAAGGCTGCCATGAAGCTAAAGTCTGTCTCCAAAGAACCGGTAGAGCGCCGTAGCGAATCGAATATTAAAAACGAGTCAATTGCCTTTGTGAACCATCATCCGAAGGTCGTGAACGATCAGCTCGAAGCCGCAGGGTTCAAAGTAGAAAGGATCCTATCTGTATCGAACCTACGGTCGCCTGGAGTTAAAAAGGTCTTACCCGAAAAGACTATGATCAGAATCGAAAGAATCTTGCAGCCCGCACTTGCTAAGTTCTACTTCGGTCCAAGCATCTTCTTCAAAGTCCGCAAAAAATAGCTACATCTTCCGACTATCGTAAGTCCAATGAAGCAACGCTTGGCGCTGCCTTGGACGACACTCTAAATCGCCCGACGCGCAGTTAGCCTTAATCTGTCCAATGTGCCTACGCATTGCCTTCCAGCGCTTAATCTGGCGCATATCCTCGCCTGGAATGCGTCGCCCCATATAGTATCTGCAATACCACTGGAACCACCCACGTGGGTCTTCCGGATATATCCAGCCCTTCTTCTGCCATACACTCAGCGGCTGGCTGGCCTGCAGGCCAAAGTAGTTAATCGTTGGGTCAGAAGCGCCGACCGCAAACTTAGCGGAGCTAAACCACTCTTTTGGGAACTCGCTGCCACAGTCGCGCATATATCGCCCACCAAAAACACCCAACTCAAGCATCTCGGCTGGAGTTAGTTCGGGCGTGAACTCCGGATCAAACTCCTTACCTGGCGACGCCACAAGCTCGTAGCTATAGTCTTTTTGCATCTTGTCATTCACAACTACTATGCGGCTCTTCATAAGCCGATAATAGCATATTTGGTTGGCATCGAGCCTCATTCCCGACTATAATACAGCTAACAGGAGGGTTATGGGCGGACAGAACAAATATGGGATTATCGGGGCTGGAGCGATTGGCCAGGCGCTTGCGGCAGTCTTAAAACAATCAGGCCGACAGATCTCATTCTGGGACCTAGAACCAGCTAAGCGAAGTGTTCAGAGCCTACCGGAGCTGATGCAGAAGAGTAATGTCATGATTTTGGCAGTACCATCAGGAGCCCTCAGAAAGATCTTGGTAGATATTAAAGACGGTCTCGACGAGGACCACATAGTACTAACGGTAGCAAAAGGCGTGGAGTCGAAGTTTGTGACTATGGATAAAGTCCTCAAATCCGAGCTGCCCTCCAAGCAAAACTTTGGCCTCATTTATGGCCCTATGCTAGCCGCAGAAGTCATGGCGGGCGATGGCGGCTCCGGCTTCCTTGCCACAAAGAGGCCTGCGGGAGACATTCTAGCCGACTTCAAAACAGGTGGCCTACACCTGGAGCCAACAAGCGACGTAGCGACGGTTGCCGCCTGCGGTACGCTCAAGAACATTTACGCGCTTGGCCTTGGCGTGCTCGACGGCATGCAAGCTGGTACGAATGCTAAAGCGGCCATGACTGTTCGAATGGCCGCGGAGCTAGCAGCGGTACTTGGCAAACTTCAGCTCGACCGCAGTTTGGCGTATAGCCAGTGCGGGCTTGGAGATCTACTGGCAACAGGATGGGGGTCTACGTCGTACAACCATCATATTGGCATAGAGATTGGTGGTGGCGAAACGGATGGACTTAGCGGAGAAGGCCTTAATTCACTAATGGAGATCCCCAGCGTGATTGACATCGCAAACTTCCCTATCCTGAGCAGCCTACACCACATTATCGTAAATAAAGCCCCGGCGGAGCAGTTTCGTGACCTCATCAACAAATGAACTCGCAGTCGTCCTAGATGTAGGCACCACAAACATTCGTGTAGTGGTGTTCAGCTCGGAACTTGAATCTGTCTTCACGAAGGAACAGGCAGTACAAACCACCCACAAACACACTGACTGGGCGGAGCAAGACCCCGAAACAATACTAGCAACCTGTAAATCTTTACTGGCCCAGGCCGAAGTGTTTATCGGGACTAAACCAACAAACCTTGGTATTACAAACCAGCGCGAGAGTGTTGTTGCCTGGGATAAGTCGAATGGCGAGGCGCTATCACCACTCCTTCTGTGGAGCGATAAGCGTACCGAAGGTTACTGCAATGAGCTAAAGTCACGCGGCTACGAAGATGTTATTCGCTACAAAACCGGACTTGCCCTCACCCCCTACTCGTCAGCCCCAAAAATCCATTGGCTCATGCAACAAGATGCAATCAAGACATGTGAAGATCTCGCGATTGGAACCTTGGATAGCTGGCTCATCTTCAAGTTAACCGGGAATTTTTTAACTGATTATACGAACGCATCTCGCACCATGCTCTTCAACATCCATACTCATAAATGGGATGAAGAACTCCTCCATATATTTAAGGTTGATCGTGGTGTGTTAGCCGAAGTTCAGCACAGCTGGTCCAACTTTGGCTCCTACGCAACAAGCAGTACACACATGGCGCATGGTATTCGGGCAGTCATTGGTGACCAACAGGCTAGCCTATACGCCGCGGGCTCCGAGCCAGGAACTGCAAAGATCACCTATGGAACGGGCATATTCCCCATGCGACTCATTGGTGACACGTTCCAACTCAAAGACGGCTTCCTGACAACATTGGCCATAGGACCGCACGGCAAGCCCGCCTACGCCCTTGAGGGCAAAATAGAGAATGCCGCCCCACGGGTGTCAAAAGTTTACGGCATAGACAAATCAGCCTTTGACTCACTTATGATCTCTCTGGCCAACGAAGCAGCTCCGGTAATAGCGAATCTATTCGACCCAGGCGAAGTGGTCTATGTGGACGGCGGGATCAGCCAGAATGATGACATCTTGGCAGAACAAGAAAGGCTCAATGGAATCAAAACCAAGCGCCTGAGTACTCATAATGGAACGGCGCTGGGTGTAGCGAAGCTACTCTTTAATCTTGAAAGTAGCTAACAAGTTCTCGTAGCAAGTCACACAAACGTGGAACTTCTTTACCTCTGAATTTTCATTTGGAGGACTAAACAAAATCGCCCCAAATGCGCGCAACTCTTTGTTACAGATGTCGCATTTCGGGGCGATTGCCATATAGATTTACTTCCTAGGCGTGCTTAGGGCCAACGTACTCAGCGTCACTGAGGCCTAGTATCAAGACGCCCACGGTCGGCAACAAGGCTAACCCAAACAGGCCAAAAAGTGTGTTCTTACCGAAGTGTTTGGCTAAATCAATTGCAACTACGATAGCAGCAATAATATTAATGACCGGAATTAGCAACAAGAAGAAGCCCCAGCCGTTTCTTCCTGCTATTCTGAAAATCATGTATAGATTGTAGAATGGGATAAATATTTTCCAGCCCTCCTCGTCTGCTTTTCTAAACATTCGCCACATAGACCATACTGTCAAAAACGGTAGCGCCAAAAAAGCCATGTAGGTCAAGAAAAATATAAGATAATAAACATAAGAGAAGATAAAAAGAATTACTGGCGCGATAAAGTCCATGACTGTATACCTTGTTTATATCTACATTCTACACCTTGCGAACGATAACACAAATAACATAATTGCAAAGAATAAGAAAATCGTTTAGTGTAATGTCTATACTAATTCAGGGAGCAACTTTTATATGGCGACAAACAAACCACAAGAAGCTAATCAGCCAAACATCACTATAAATAACATTGGGCCACAGCAAGGACCCCATGAGCAGAAAGATTGGCTAACTGCCCTGCTGTTATCGATATTTCTTGGCTACTGGGGTGTAGATCGTTTCTACATGGGCCACACTGGACTTGGCCTTCTTAAGCTATTTACTTTCGGGCTGTGCGGAATCCTCTATATTATAGATATTATTATGATTGCAACGGGCTCACTTAAAGATGCCTATGGACAGCCGCTCATTAAGAAATAGGGCAGTCAACCTCATCGGACTTCAGACGCCCCCTGCCCGACTCTTTGTAGTTTTGGGGGGTAGTCTTTTTCTGCTAATTATTCCTTACAACCTCTTGGTAAGCATGCCTTCGGTCTCACTCTTCAGCAATACCGGGATAAACTCTCCGTCTATAGGGCTAACTCGGGCCTACTGGCTCCTCCTGCACACCAGAATCTCTGATGCATGGGCAATGAACCCATTAATCTTTCTGGCAATAATCCCTATAACATATATCGCTACATCTGACACGAGGCTAATTGTCAAGTCCTACAGAGCCAGGAAGGGAACGACAGAAGCGATCAAAAAGAAGCCTAGAATTATGTAGATGAATATCTTTTGCATGGATGTATTATAGCAAAAAAGGAGCTGGCGTTTCTGCCAAGCTCCCTCTTTACAATCTAAGTAGTCTAGGACTTCTTAAGATCCTTACCGTGAACCACGAGTGCGTATAGCACAAGTACGTTCACCGTAATCAGCATGATTGTCCATACTGGGTATGCAGTTACGTAAGTCATGTTCGCAATGAGCGCGAGTGACGTTAGCACAACTGCTACGATACGACCGAAGGCGTTACCTGCAGTGACTGAGTAGCCAGCTGCTACAAGTAGTAAACCGCCGATCAAGTGGACCCAACCCCAGGCTGTAACGTCTACGACTGCTGCTCGAGCAGGTGTTACGAGCAAGAATGTATTATTCAACAATGCCCCTAGGCCATAGAGCGCCTGCACCGCACCTGCCACCATTAATACTACGCCAGCGAATAGGACCCAGCCTACCCATCCAGATACTTTAGCTTCAGCTTTGCTTTCCGCCATACTATATTTCCTCCTTAAAATTACGTTCTAACCTGATAATCGTATGAACAGGCATCCAAGTCAATACGCATTATTACAAATTGAGGCTAAGATTTTATACAACCAGAGCCTCCGCTTGTCAAAAGTTCATTCGAGGACTAGTATAAAAGAGTAACAAGGAGTCTCATTATGGGATGTTTATTTGCCCTCATTATCATGCTTTCACCACGTTTCGGAATAATTCTGCTCTGGGCGTTTACGAATATCGTGTCTCGGGCGTACAACGGAGTGCTGCTACCCCTGCTAGGGCTCATTTTCGCGCCATGGACTACGCTGTTCTACATGCTCGTAGCGTCATCCGGTCCTGTTAACTTTGGTGGCTGGCTCTTCGTAGGTATCGGCGCTCTTATGGACATTGCCAACTACAGCCAATCATACGTCTATCGCAGCCAAGTCCCGACCTACAAGGTCAAAGGCGACTAGCTTAGAACGCGTTTAGTACTGCGAGAACTCCAAATACTATTGGGAACATTATAAACATGCCAATAATTACCACCCATATAAGGGTTTTGTGGCGGTGAGCGAAGCTGTTCGCTTCCATTGCCTCTAGCTCGGCGTGTGCATTAGGGTTGGTTGGTTGTTCGTGCTCATGACGAGCGTGTGATGTTTTACTCATATCCCTATCCTAGCACATGTACCAGGCGCTACTCTACCGTGACTGATTTAGCCAAGTTCCTCGGCCTGTCCACGTTCACGTTCTTTTGATTCGCAACTGCGAGGGCTAAGAGCTGCAAGCAAACGTTATATATAAGTCCGTCGGTACTACCGCCACTATGTGCAACCTCAATATGATAGTCGCTTAGATTCTCCTTTGGCCTCGTGGACACGGTCAGTACCCGCCCACCGCGGGCCTTAAGTTCCTCGAGGGCAGAGAGGCTCTTCTTGTAGAGCAAATCATCCTCGGGCAGGAGTAGAACCGAAAGATGCTTGCCGTCCACCAGCGCGATCGGGCCGTGCTTCATCTCGCCCGCTGGGAATGCCTGGGCATGAACGTAGGCTACTTCAGTTATCTTAAGTGCTCCCTCGAGCGCAACTGGGTACAAGTTCCCGCGGCCGAGGAAGAACCAATCATGGTGTTTGTCTAGCTTATCTGCGATCTTATCAACTTGTTGCTTAAGCTTCAGAGTTGCGCGAATCTCGTCGGGCAGGCGCAAGAGCTCGTAGGCTAAGTTCCGTGTCTTCTCCTCTGCTCCACCTCTGTGATAATTTAGCACCCCACCAAGCATGAGCAGCGCCACGACCATAGAGCTATATGCCTTAGTGCTAGCAACCGAAGACTCCACCCCTGCATGCAAATATATGCCGCCATGATCAACCTCGCGAGCAATTGTCGAGCCCACGGTGTTGATAATGCCAAGAGTTTTAATACCCCGTCGCCTTGCTTCGCGTAGCGATGCTAGTGTATCAGCGGTCTCGCCGGACTGACTCATAAATATTGCGAGTGTCGACGGCGCGTCATACGACCCATAGCGATAGCGGAACTCACTCGCAAACTCAACACTTACCTGCAAGCCCAGCAGCTGCTCCAGTTCATACTTTGCGTAGTAGCCGGCATAGTACGCCGTGCCGCAGCCAATAATTACGATGTGCTTGAGTCGCATCATCTCCGTTTGCGACAAGTTCGGCCCACCTAGCTTAATCGAGCCATCACTACTTACGCGGCCGCGCATCACGTCCTCAATCGTGTCAGGCTGGTCATGTATTTCTTTGTCTAGGAAGCTCTCAAAGCCAGTATGTCCCAAGTCCTGTTCAGACCTACCAAGCTTCTCCATGCGAACTTCTTGGTGGTTTAATTTAAGATCATACAGCACCAGCGAATCACTCTTCACTACGGCAATCTGATCATCTTCTAGGTAAATGACCTTGTCTGTGTGGTCCACAATTGCAGACGAATCACTCGCGATGTAGTACTGGCCGTCACCTACACCAACCACAATCGGGCTGCCTCGACGGGCGGTAATAATCTGGCTCGGCTCGTCAGCAGAAATCACCGCGATGCCAAAAGTACCCTTCACTTCCGCTAGAGCAAGCTTAGTTGCCTCTAGCAAGCTCACTTTGCCGACAAAGTAGCTGTCAATTAACCCTGCTAGAACTTCGCTATCAGTCTGGCTTACGAGCTTCGAGCTATCTATAGCATTTTTGAGCTCCTCGTAGTTTTCTATAATACCGTTATGGACTAGGGTTACTCGACCAAAGGTATGGGGGTGAGCATTTGTGACCGATGGCCTGCCGTGAGTTGCCCAGCGAGTGTGCCCAATACCAACACGAGCGGTACTAGTAATGGAAGTTAGGTCAATGTTTTCCGTTGCGCCCAAAGCCTTGGTAGTGATGATCTTGTCGCCAAGCAGCGCGATGCCAACCGAATCATAACCGCGATACTCAAGACGCCTTAGTCCAGGATAGATTACGTCCTTGGCCGGTCGACCGCCCACATATGCCATAATCCCGCACATACTACTCGTCCACTTTCTTTTCGATTACGACCTTGTCTCCCATGCGCCGTACGATCAGCTTTTGCGACTTCTGCCAGCCGAGCTGACGAATAATTTCAATTGGCAGGCTAACGGCAAACGACTTCGCACCTACCAAGGAAAGGCTGCGTATGCTTGTTTGATCATTTTCGGGTCGCGCCATACATCGATAGTAAGCGCCCAGAAAGGCATTTGCAACTAATTACGTAATTAAATAGCTACAAGCTTCGAACACTTTCCATGTACTTCAGGTGCTTCTCTTTTTCCTTTAAGAAGTCACTTAGGTCAAACTTCTCGCGCTCCATGATCTCGCCGGTCTTCATCGCACCAATGTAGTGAGGCATAATCACATAGTGTGCGCCTGCTTCATACAGGTCAGCCGCGTAGTCAATCTCGTCGCTTGTGACTACCACTAATGTACGTGCGCCAGGCTCCTTAGCCTTCTCTACGATCAGCATATTAGTGGCAGGGTCGGTAATGGTGGACACGACAAGCTTTGCTGTATTCAGCCCAATCTCATCGAGTAGATCTACGTTGCCTGCATCCCCATACTTGTATGGCACATCCATAGCAGTAAGCTGGTCGATCGCAACCGGATCGTAGTCGACTACCAGAACTTTACGGCCGCTCTTTTTAATCGACTGCAAGAACCTTTTGCCAGAGCTACGGAAGCCAAAGACTACAATATCCCACTTTTCATTACTTACTCTGTGCTGCTTAATGACAGAGCGTTCAAATATAGAAAGTGGCCTACTCAGCTTATCGAGCAGCCAGTCGGAGTACATAATCATGTAGGAAGAGGCCGCAATCGTCACAATCGCCACAAAGGTAACGAGGGAGACTACCTGACTATCTACTTTGCCTAGATTCTGCCCCAGCACCACAAGGATCAAAGAAAACTCACTAATCTGCGCTACAGCCAAGCCCGATTTGAAACTCGTCTTTTTGCTATATCGCATAGAGCCCATCAGGCTCATTACGATAATTGGATTGCCAATGAGTACAAGGAGTGAGAACAGAATTCCGGGCACCAGAATTGCACCTAAGTCGGATGGCTGCAGTTTAGCGCCAAGGAGAATGAAGAAAACAATGAGGAAGAAATCCCGAAGCGGCTTAAATTTAGAGCTAATCTCCAAGCTGTACGGCGAGCTGGCCAGCATTACCCCGGCGAACAAAGCCCCAATCTCGACTGAGAGCCCGACCCACTTCATGAGAGCTGCTATGCCAAAGCCCCAGGCGAGGGCAAATAAGAATAGGAATTCTTGAGAGGAAGCTAACAGCTTATTCAGGGCTGGTAGCACAAAGTGAGTGAAGAGTAGGAATACCACCGCTGCCACGATCGCTATAACCCCCATTTTCGTTAAGGACTGAGCTACGCTACCGCCCTTGGAGACCGCAACGAGCACAACGAGTAAGAGTGCGGCAATAATATCTTGGACGAGCAGAAAACCAATCGAGACCTTGCCGTGCAAATGGTTTAGTTCCTTTTTGTCCGAAAGAAGCTTTAGCACGATGATGGTGCTACTGAAGGTCAATGCAGCACCAATAAACGCAGCTGTGACTGGGGCAAAGCCAAGAACTGTCGCCAGAATAGTACCGATTACAAAAGTAAACACCACCTGGCCGACACCAGTAATAAGTGCGATCTTACCGACATCTTTAACAACTCTTGGATTTAAGCCAAGCCCGATAATAAAGAGGAGCAAGGCTACGCCGATAGACGAGAATACTTCGAACGTCTCTTTGGACTGAATGAGGTCCAAGAAGTACGGGCCGACTATCAGGCCCGTAATAATATAGGCAATAATAAGAGGTTGCTTGAGTGCGTGCATGATGCCCGCCACAGCCACTGCAACCGCCATGATCATCCCAATTTCGGCAAAAGTTCCTTGCATAGCCTCTATCATATCATAAGCGTTATCGAGGATATACCTGTTGGAGGGCTTGGTTTAAGGATTTACCGTAAGGCTCTCTTCGCGCACTAAACTGCGCCTGCCAGTCGCCTCGGCAAATGCTTGAACCAACCAAGTACCGACACCAAGGTTGCTACTCGAAGCGTTCCAATATGTGTTCAGCTCAGATGCCGCTCCCGGCTCGTTTGCCAGCCATACTACCTGGTTGCTAGCCGTATTGATTGCGCGCACTCTGCACTGAGCAGACGCATGGTAACTCGTGCATGTGGAATTCATTTCCGGACGGTAGATTCCTGTGGTGGCAGCCAAGCTAACCGTATGGGTATTGAGGACGTGGCCAAGTGGTGCGGCAAGCGAAATACTTTTGAGTGCTTCATAGGTGTTCAATCGACCATAGCCATAACGAGTCGTAAAGTTCTGGCCGGCCATACCTGCAACCTTCGTAGCTGTCGAGGTAAGTGCCGTCTTGACCTGGGCTGGCGTCAAAGTACTATTCTGCGAGATCAGCAGTGCAGCGGCTCCGGCGACTATTGGCGAAGAAAATGATGTGCCGCTGTAGCCACAGACGTACCGATCGATTGGCTGACCCTCTGTCCAGGCGGTAGAACAAATCGAGCTCGTGCCAGGTGCTACAAGCGCAAGGTTTGAACTGTAGTTCGAAAAGCTGACCCTATTGTCAGAGCTATCAGTAGCCCCGACCGCGATTACACCTGGGTAGCTTGCGGGGTAAGACAGTTGTGCCCAGCCGTCATTACCAGCGGCGGCAACGACTGATACCCCAGCATCAATTGCCGCCTGAACTTGCTCGGCAACCAACGGGTCGTCCCCGTCCGAGCCCAAGCTCATGTTTATTACCCCTGCGCCCTGTGCTACTGCATAGTTTATAGCCAGTGCCACAGACACCGTATCGCCATCCCCTGTATCGCTTAGTGCCTGAATTGGTAAGACCTTTGAGCCCCACGAAACGCCACTTACACCCTGTGCATTGCTGGATTCGGCTGCAGCCAAACCAGCTACGAAGGTGCCGTGAGTTGCAGAAGGATCGGCCGGGCTTGTTTCACCTGCCTGCACACTATTATCCGCCCCGGTAAAGTCCCAGCCTCTGTAGTCGTCAATATAGTCATTGCCGTCATCGTCAATATTATTACATGACTTGTCTAGCGCTAGACCACGACTCGTGCAGTTTGGCGCACCGCCCTCGTTGGCAGTCGGCCCGACCTCCCCGCTATCGATGGCCCACTTTTCATCCAAGTCTTCGTGCTGCAGGCCAAAGCCCGTGTCAATTACTGCAATCACGACCGACTCGTCACCCATGGTATTGTTCCAGGCTGGTAAAGCGTTTACCTTATGCAAGTGCCATTGCGAACTGTAGAAGGTATCGTTCGGGGTTAGGAGTGCTCGGTAGCGCTGCGGCTCATACAGTCTCGAACCTCTCGTAGACTTAATGCCTGACCTATTAATCCTATAAACATCTAGTTCATCGATGTAGTTTACATCGGCTAACGAGAGCCTGTTCTCTTTCAAAAACAGAGCCTTGGCACTGGGTGATTCAAAGCGCACAAGTGGCATAGCGCCGGTACTCTTGGCTTTCGGTTCAGGATAATCTGCAGTTGCTTGAGGCTTCTTTTCGCCTCCTGCTATCCCCTCATCCTGACGCGGGGCAATAAGGCTGTCTTCCACCTTGACCGGCCTTGGCGTGCTTGACGCTACCGGACCTACCCAGTCATTAAAATACAAAAGGGCTCCACCCACAGTGACTGCGAGCAAAGCCAGACTGAATAATAATGTGTATTTTTTTCTTTTCATTTTGTTTTAGTGCTTACGCTAAGGATATACTAACCGAGAAGAATCTTCAAGCAAGCCTAGCTTTGCGGCACTAGCTCCGTGCTGACAATAACACGCTTTTCATACCGTTCAGTGTTCTTATTAAAGTCTCCGCTGCATGTGATCAAGTTGAGTTGGTTCGTGGTCTTCGGGCTTTGCGAGAACAACACGCTGGCGGCCTTGTCCTCTGCAACCTCCTCGACCTTCATCACTTTGAATTTCTTCTTTGCCCCATTCCCAAATTGTATTTGCACCTCAGCGCCAGGTTTTATCTTTGCCAGATCTTCGAATATTCCACCTTGTGTCCGTCCATCCACGTGGCCGTCGATAATGCTCAGCCCCTTCTCCCCGGGACGCACACTCTCCACAAACCAACCTGCGACATGGATATTATTGGGAACAGCTACTTCCTTGTTCTGATCAACGCCGACGTTCTGCATGTAGCCATCTATCCCCAAGCTTGAGATCAAGATCTTCTTCGGGTCTTCTGGTTTTCCTGTCCACTCGTATGACTTATTTGGCTTCGTTTCATCAGGCTTATTGGTAGAGTAAGAGACGACACTCGCTGCTTGTCGAGCTGGCTTTTCTCTTTTTACAATTAGTAAGGCGCAAATGCTTAGAAACATGGCTAAAATCAATGCCAGCACTAGCCATCTTCTCTCCACCATGCCGCCTAATCGACTAAAGGAATGCTTCTTCATAAAAGCCAGTATACCCCAGCGATATACCCGTACGAAACTCCGTTTGACCTGCAAATACTCGCTAAGCGCCTATCTACCTGGGCCTATGCCTGTATTCGGTATGCCGACAACTTGCGTAGCCAAGCCTACTGGGTCTTGAATCTGCCCATTAGCTTCACCGTCTTGGTCGAACAAACCACCATCTACGATCTCGTATTCAACCAGCAGGGCCTGCTTACCCTCTTGGGTGGTGCGGTTAACTTGTAGACCGCTATTCTGTTGCGTTAGCGTGGTAAAGGCGCCGGTTACTTCATTGAACTTTCGTATGGTCACGGCGCTGGGTTCGAGGTTGCTCGTAAACGTCAACTGTATCGTTGCCGTGCCTGCAATAGGGCAGCCAGCAAGCTGGAACTTTACTAGGCCGACAGGATAGGCGTAGGCGGTATCTTGCACTGCCAGAGCCGATTCCTTTTTAGTCTCCCACTCGCCCAGAGTGCTGCAGCCATTTTCTACAAAGTTAATAAGTGAGCCGTCTTCTGCTGAGCTCATTTGGATTTCGTAGTCGTTCACTCCCGTTTCAACCTCAAAAGATGCTTGAGCTGGCGTTGCGTCAACATTACCTGCGGCGTCGATAGCGTAGACCTCAAATTCATGAGGGCCATTGGCGAGCGGGCTTGTGGTGTAAGGGCTCGTGCAGGCGGCGGCAGCAGCACCATCAACTGAGCATTCAAATGTTGCCCCTGGGTCGGCGCTAGTGAATGTGAACACAGGGGTGTTATCCGATGTGGGGCTGCTCGGTGATTCCACGATAGATGTGTCGGGTGGTGTAACGTCTATTTCCCAAGCAGCACTGGCCACTGAACCGTCACCGTCTCCGTTCGATGCATAGACTTGAAAGATGTGGGCGCCTTCGGCAAGAGGGCTTAATTCGTATGGACTGGTGCATATCTCATAAGCGCCGAGGTCAACCCTGCAATACGTGTCTGCGGGCTCATCTGTGGTGAATTCAAAAGTAGGAGCAACTAAATTGCTTGGATTACTCGGCTGAGAAGTGATAGCCACTACTGGTTCGCCAGCAGCTACGGCTACACCAGTAAATGCACTTGTGTTTAGAATTACCGAGGACAGCAAGGCAAAGACTGTTGTGAGGCTAGCTAGTCTTTGTGTGTGGGTTTTAAGCATTATTCTATACCTCCTAGCCCGGTATTTGGAGCCGATAACACCAATCTAGCAACTCCTGCGGGGTCATTGATCATCCCGTCTACCACTCCGTCTGTGTCTAGGGAGCCGCCATCTTCAATCTGATATGTTACTACCATCACGGCGTGACCGTCTATGGTCTGCTGAGTAAACGTTGCCCCAGGAATATTAAAGAAAGCATTTGTATTTGGGTTGTGCTTGCGCGCTACAAGCCCCTCGGCAGCAATATCGTAGTAGTAAAGTTTTATAGTTGTACTTGCTCCTTGCTCGCCGCAGTCTGCTTCAAAAGCCCATAATCCGTCCACGTAGTCATAGGCCGGATCCTGAACCGCCAACTGAGCCTCGGTAGTCATATCGTCAGTGGTTAGTTCGCAGCCAGCCCCGACGTCGATTGCTACAGTCTTGCCAGTAAGTGAGCTTACGTAGCCGCCAATGTTTGGCTGATCAATATCTAAGATGCTATCCCCGTTTAGGTCGGCTAGATTGGTCGACCACCTCAGTGTGGGATAGGCATTCGTGCGGACAACCCAGACTGAATCAAAATCCCAGCTGCCCATAGGTGGCTCAGTATCATTCCCTCGATACGGACTGCTCGCAATAAAGTTCTCACTAGCCCAGGCGCCGCCGCCAACAGTACCGACCACATCGCTCCCGGCGGTAGTAAAGATAGCGTCTGCATAAGACTTTTGCACATACGCTGGCCCAGGGCCCGCCGCACCCGCTATACCGCCGACTTCTACATTTGCGTTAACTGTACCCTGAAAGTAGCTATTACTCACCCCTGATGGGCCAATAGCATTGCCGACTAGGCCGCCCACAATAGCTCCGCCTGTAACCGTAGTGTTTACCGCGTAGCTCTCTTCTATTGTGGACCCTCCCAAGTATCCAACTAGAGCGCCAGTATGGAGGCTCGCCCCCTCAACTATTGAATTCATAACTCCAATTTTGGAGATGGTGGTAGATGCTGCATAGCCAACGACTAAGCCAATATCTGTTTGTCCTCCGTAGTAGATATTGTCAAGAAACATATTCGTGATCGTCGCTCCATCTGTAACGCCAAAAATCCCCATTTTTGAAGCGTTTTCCACATAGGTAATATTGGATATTGTGTATCCTTTACCATCTAGGCTGCCAGTAAAGGGGCTACCCTGAGAGCCGATAGGTGCTGCAGTCTGAGCATCGCAGTTAATCGAGCTTGCCAATTCGTAGTAAGCGCCCAAGTCACTGGCTATATTCGCAAGATCCGCGCATGAAGATATTCTGTATGGACTATCCGCACTGCCGTTCCCGCCCGAAAAGGCAAGTGCCGAAGAACTCATCCAGGGGAGCAAAGCAGACAATGTCATTGTGCCAACTACGACTATTTTTGCTAAGGAATCTGCCCTCCGCTTCACTACCTCCACTCCGCTTATGCTTATAAGTATACAGGTATTTTATGAAAACCGAAGGCTAGCTCAGCCAGTGACCTTTATCTAAACTTTACCGTAGAAGGTTTCGAGCATTTTGTACACCAAGTACGCCGGCCAAACCATAGACTTCAAAAAGCCGGTTAGAACAGCGCCAAAGTTAGTAGCCGCTTGCATCCAGTATACGAGCGAGCCAATGAAGCCTACAAAGTACAGCGCGCCGCTTGTGCCATGGGTGCTCGCGTTAGAATTCCCTTTTTCTTTGCACCATTCCTTCCAGTCTTCTGCGCCTTTTAGACTAGCCTTGATCTCGAGCTCTGGACTGTTTTTATCTGCTTTTGCCATCTTATAGTTCCCTATTTATAACCGAATTATAACACCTGGGCTAAGGCTTAATAAATCGTGCTGCCTTTGGATTACGGTGTGGACAGCCAGGCCAGCAGCAAGGCCTGCGCTTACCCTGGGCAAGCTCTTCGACTGTTCTCTTTACGTGGTTGTCTCGGGTCTCTTGCTTCTTTACGGTAATCGTCCAGCATATCCACTCGTTGCGGGCGAGCGGCGTAATATCATTCCAGGCAACCTGCGCCTTTGGGCTCGCCACCAAAGCTTTCTTGAGATCTGATGGTAGCGTGTGTACAGGACCTGCCTTTAGGGTGTTGCTCATGCACATATATTACCAAAAAGAGACCCTTGGGTCTCCTTGAATAATTACTGGCTCGCACTGGCAAACGAACTGCGAACGGCAAGTATGGGCTATGCCGATAGCGAAGTTCGTAATATAAAGGGGCTGTTGCTTAGCGTAGCATAGCCCCCCCTATGCCTTGACCTTGATATTTTAGAAAGTCCGTAAACGCACATACTACCTAAAAATGTGTCAGTATCAAAAAATCGTTTGTTTCCAAAATAGCCCAACAATTCAAACACACTAACAGTGGTCAGCTTGTTGGGAATAAAATGTTGGGAAAGACAATCAGTTCAACACATACCTATACAGATGTAAAATGGAAATTATGACCAAGCAGATAACAAAGAAACAGCATTTCGCACCTCGTTTTTACTTCAAGCGGTTTGCGGTTGATAATATGTTACAGACTTTAGATATTCAAAAAGGCAAACTCATAAAGCCCCGACCTTATAGCGGTGTTTGTTATGCTGATTTTTATTACGCTGTTGAAACTGGAAAAGAAGACGAAACAAGCCAAGTCTTTGAGCAATTTTTTGGCGAAATTGAAGATAAGTTTGCCAAAGAGTATGACGCCATTGTTGACGCTATACTAAATTACCGACCACTAACAGACCAGCAATTAGATATTCTAGCGTGGTTTATGGCTTCCCTTTGGATTAGAAGTCCACATATGCGAAGACAAATAAACAAGACTATGGCTGACGGTATGAAACAAATCACTACACTAATGGCTACGCACCCAAACTTTGCCGATGGTGCTAAAAAGGCTATGGAAGAAGAAGGACATCAAGTAACAGATGAACAGATTGAAGACGCAAGGAAAACATTTGTAAGTGGCGAATATGAACTGACTTTTGATAATAACGTCAATCACTTACAGCTCATTACTAATTGCGAAGAGTTTCATAGGTGGTTTGTAATAAAGAAATGGTGGTTCTATCTGGCTAAAGGCTCAAAGAAGTTTATCACTACCGATACGCCAGTGGTTGAAGTGTTCAACAATACTGGCAAAACAATGGTTGAGAAGATGTACAGTAACCATATAGCCCAAAGACGACACTATTTTGCTCTTACGCCAGAAATACTTATTGAACTTATAGACCCACTAAAGTCTGGTAAAAAGCAGAAACGACACGCTATAACAAACGAGGAGATGATAATTCAAAGTAATTTACTGCTTGTGCGTTGGTCTAAAGACTACGCTTATGCCAATAATAAAGAGTATTTAGAAGACTTACTTGCCTTCTATACAGGCGTTCCAACAGAGGTAACATAGGGGGGGTAGTCGCCCTTTGTTTCGCTGTTTGACACTCCGCTATATGAAATGCCGAATTTTTGGGGGTCATTTTGCCAAGCGTTTTTTGAGGCGTTGTTCACGAGCCATATCTAAAGATAACTTGGCTAGTTCGTGTAGTTGCTCAATCAGTTCGGCTATCTTCTCGTCAGTCAGCTTTTCATAATCTTTACCAAGCAACTTACGAGCTTCTTTGACTGATATGATTGGCTTCATTACGCCAGCAACTTGCTCTCAAAATCTAGGGCAAACTCGCTTTCAGGGCGTGGGTCAGTGTTATAGAACTTTATGCCGATTGGCTTTATCTCTTTGTAGCCGTGCTTGCTCATTTCAGCCAAGTATTCTTTGTATGCTTGCTTGTCATTTTCGTTGGTATCAAACACAACTTCACTGTCATCGTTCAGGCTTATCAAGGCTTCTTCTTTCCAAGCGTCCTGTTCAAGCAAATGACCGCCTTTCGGCTCTATAATTACCTGATAATACAGTTCGCCATTGGCAACATCGTTGATGATAAGCATATAGTCTGGACTGAACCTACGGCCATCTTTCAGGCTGTATAGCCAATAGTCCAATTCGTTACGAACAAGGTATATTTCCGCACCTTTGTATTTGATATGTAAGTCGTCAATCTGGCTCGCAAGGTATTTCACAAACTTCTTTTCTTCGCTTGTGCCATAGTTTTCACTATACGCATACCAATCAGCACCTTTTACGTTGAACTGTAAGTCGGGGTTGTCGTGGTCGCTTTGGGCTTTGGCTCGCTCGTCAGTGCTAATGAACACCTTCTCGCCAGTCGCAGGGTCAATACTTGGAAACGACATAAGGTATATGTTCTTTTCCTTACCAAACACCTGCGATAATGACACTGGACGAAACTTGTTACTTCCTGCTTCTCGTGGCATATAAATGTCGATACGCTTACGAACTTCTGGCAAAATAGCACCAACAAGCAGTTGTAACTTTTCTTGTGCGTTCAATAACCCAATATCTTTGCCGTCTTCGTAAGTGTAGGTAATTTCGTATTTTGGCAGGTATTCGTTTATCAGCTCGTCAACTGTCTTCAAATCAGGTATGTGCTGAACTAGGTTGTTGTAGCGGAAAAAGTTGGCTTCGGCAGATACCAACGCTTTGCGTATTATCGGCTCGGCAAAAAACTCATCGGTAATACGAATAACCTTTGTTTTCTGGCTCGCAATTTGTTGGTTTTGCTCATAGTCAGATAAGCCCCTTGACCGTAGGTTATACAAACCAGCCTTGATAGTGCGGTTGAAAGTTGTGTCAATTTCGTCTTCGGTTGTTTTGGTTCGCTTGACGGTATGGTTGACTAGCACAAAGCCTTTTTTGTAGGTTTCGCTTTCAAGGAACTTCGTCTTTAGCGTAATAGTCTTTCGCTCAACACCTTCGTTGATTATGCCTTCGCCAAGCAAATCACGCTGTAAGTTTTCTAGGAACATACCAGTCTTTACGAAGTGATAAACAAAAGTTTCCAACACACGACCACGCTCAAAAGGTGCGTTATCAAACTTTCGGCGGTCTTTATCAAACTCTAAATTGCGTTGAGCAAAATCAAGAGAAAGTTTATTGCTATCATCATCTGGCTTATACGAGCGTGGCAGTTCATAAGGGAAATACCTAGCACCACGACCAATCAACTGAATATCTTGAAGACTGACTTTCTTACTTTCGCTAATATCAAAGTGAATAATGTCGTATAGGCTCAATACGTCCCAGCCTTCGTTCAAAGCATTGACGCTGAATATGGCACGAATAGTGTTGCGTGGGCTGTCCAGCAACGGTAACAGTTCGGCTTTTTCCTTCTTCTGGCTGTTGTATATGAGCGTATTATCGTGGGCAAAACTGGCTCGTATTTCACTAACAAACTTATTCAAGCCTTCCCAATCGCCTTGCGAAACAAAGCCGTTTTTAGGCTCTTTGAGCCACGCAAACATATCGTTGAGTATTTCGTGTTCGTGGTTTACGTTTTGCTTGGCAAGTTCCTTCAATCGGTTCAAGTCGTCTGGACGTAGGCTAGAAATAACGCCGTCAAAGAACGCACGGTCTTCTTCACTTTGGGCAATTTTGACTGACTTTACTAGCACAATCGGCTTCATATCAACGCCCATTTCACGCTCGGCAAGCAACCTGCGATATTCACTCAAAGCAACGGCGTTGATGATAAGCAGACGCTTTTGGTCTTCGGTATGAACCTCTTTGTTGTATAAGAACTTTACGTCCTTGCTATAACCATCACGATTGAACTCCAAAAAGTCGTAGCGATGAACTAACTTGTCTTTGTACTTTTCGTGAATTGCTTGGTTGGCTAAATCAACAGTTGCCGTATATTCAAGTAGCAGGTTTCCTTCACGAGCTTTGACCGCCGACATTACGGCAGTTTCCCAGTTTCGGACTTCTTCAATGTCAGCCTTCTTTTTGCTTCGGGTATCTACGTTGAGCCTATGGGCTTCGTCAGCAATTACAACTACATCATTGTCGGCAAAGTCTTGGGCTGTAAGTCCGTTTTCTTTATCTTCAAGCAGGCGATTATAAAGTAGCGAAGTGCTGAAGAACATAAAGTTGATAGCGTTGCGGTCTGTGTCTGTTATGCTCTTTGCTTCTTTTACGGCTACATTACGCCCGTTTATTCTTACGCCCTTTGGATTGAATAGGTACTTCTCAAACTTATAATCGGTAAAGTTTTTCAGTGCTTGGTCTTTGATTTGTATCTGATGGACTAGAAACAGGAAGTTGCGATAGCCTTGTGCGTATAGGTATAGCACCACAGACGCCATTACGAGCGTTTTACCTGTACCTGTCGCCATATTGAACAGCAGGTGCTTTGCTCTGGCTCTGTCGGTTTCATACAGCCAAATAAAGTGCTTCAAGGCTTTTATTTGGTATTCACGCAGGGTCTTACTCAAATTGTCAGTAACGTATTCAGGAATAGTAAAATCAGCTTGCCACGCTATGTAGGCAGGGTCGTTTTCTATTTGGTTGAATAGGAAGTCGCCAAGTGTCGCATTTATTTTAGTTTTCGTTTTCGCCATAGAACTTGTCCGTTAGTGCCTTCTCGTCTGACGACACTGTATGACGTGTATCGTTCATATCGGCGTAGTTGAGGTATAGTTGGTTTTCGTCTAGTATGTCGGCAAGTGCCTGTTTGCGACCTTCTAAATCTTTGCTTCGGAAGTTTTCGTCTTTCTCAAACTCGGCTCGGTCAAACCAAAACTTCAAGAAGGCATTGTTACGCATATCAACATACAAGTCTTCAAGTTCCTTTATGCTCGTTGCTTCCATAATGGCGTCTAGGTATTCTTGGTTGTATTTTTTTAGTTCAAAGCAAATTGTTTCAGCGTTACTATCCAGTGCCTTCGTTACCTTTGTAATTCGTTCAACACCAACGTCATAATGTTTCTCAATTTGTTCTGCGAGTATAAACCGCCTGTTTCCGCCGTCAATTGCGTTCAATTCAAGAACGGCGTGTCCAGTGGTACTTGAACCAGCGAAAAAGTCCAATACAATATCATCGCCTGACGACATAAGTTTTATAGTGTCCATAACAGCATAAAGCGACTTAGGGTAACTGAACTTACCTTCGCCTACTATCTTTTTCAATAGGTTTGTTCCCTGAAACTCTGGGAAATACTTTTTGTCGGTCCATAAGTTTTTTAGAACTTGCTGTTCACGATATTTGTGCTGTATTTCAATGTTTCCATTTCCGTTTTTATAAGCTCGGTATTGACCATCAGCAAGACGTTCGGCAAAGGTATCTGGCTTTGTTTTCCAGCTATAATCCTTACCATTTGATACAGGGTAAACAGGGGTATAACCATCTAGGTTGTCAGTAGTAATATGCTGTAAGTCTGGACTGACGTATATCGGGTAATAAAAAGCGGGCTTTGCTTCACGGCTTGTGCTTGTTCTAATACGAGCAAATGACTGCCACCTAAACTTGCCCTGTTCGTCTTGCTGGTCAAAGGTTTGGGCAATTTCATCATCAAGAGTAACTTGCTCAAATTGTGCCTTTGAAATGTCTTTGGCATAGACGAGCATATACTCCGTTGAAGCAGAAAAGAACTTCTCGTGCTGACGCCCCTTTGGGTTGATAAGAATAGTTACAACGCCTACACGGTTTTCCGCACCAAAAACCTCATCTGCCAATGCACCAAGATAGAACAACTCAACGTGGTCAATAGTTATCGCTATGAAACCATCGTTGCGAAGCATTTCGTGGGCTACTTCAAGACGGTTCTTCATAAAGGTTAGCCACGCACTGTGGTTGAAACTATTATTGTAGGTAAATATGTCGTTAGCACCTTTGGTGTTGTAAGGCGGGTCAATATAAACAAGTTTTATTTGTCCAGCAAGACGCTCACGAAGCGTATAAAGTGCCAGTAGGTTGTTGCCTTTGATGAGCAGGTTGCTTTTTAGGTTTCCCACATCGTCAAAGAATTGAACATCACTACTGCTGGTCAAGCGTGTTTCGCCACCTTTGTTTATTAGCCGAAAATCAGTAAGCACCTTCGGTTCTTCAAGTGTGTCAATGTCCTTGCTGTCTAGTTCCTGATGTAAAAAGCGTTCATCACGCCCTACATCTTCTTTGCTCATACCCGCTTCTAGCACGGCGTCTTTGAACGGAAAGCTCAAAACAACGTCATTGTCGTTCTTTATAAAACT
Source organism: Patescibacteria group bacterium (assembly GCA_052034495.1). Lineage (GTDB taxonomy): Bacteria > Patescibacteriota > Saccharimonadia > CAILAD01 > JADZBC01 > CAYPSN01. The sequence continues at coordinate 83,966 of JBPOIL010000001.1, read as the reverse complement.
GCCTTTGCTAGTGCTATACAAGCCAATTTTGTTCGGTAATTCAGTATATCTGCCTTTTTGTGCCATTTGTTGTTACTTCCTTATATGTGCTAACACATTGTTAGCAAACCATCTGTTATCAAATATAACAAATTATAAGTAGTTTTGCTAACTCTCTGTTAGTAGTGTTTGACACTTTTGACAACGAAAATAGAGTATGATGGCATACGCTAATAAAGCATTTGACGCCTTCACTGTAAAACTTGGTCGCAGGATACAAGAACTTCGTGAAGCCAAAGGTTACTCGCAAGAAAAACTTGCGTATCTGTCCGACTTGGACAGAGTTTCTATTGGCTACATTGAACAGGGTCGTAGAAGCCCAAAACTATCTACCTTGTTCGTGTTGGCAAAGCAGTTAGATGTAAGCGTTGCGGACTTTTTTACTGGTTTATAGTCGTTGGTTAGTTTGATTTTTCAATAAACTTTATCAAGTCGGCTTTTTTGTATCGCATAGCCTTGCGTGTTCCTAGACGGAACGCCTTCAATGTACCGTTTCTGTCCCAGTTGCGAAGCGTTGGCTGACTGACTTGTAGAAACTTGCTCGCTTGGGCAAGTGTCAGGTATTCAGGTTCGTCATTTTTAGCGTTCATACTACTAATATCATATAATAAGTACCAAATACTTGGAAGTATTGGGAAAAGACGTAGCGAAATGGCAGATAAAAATAGAGTTTTTACTATAAAGAATATGTTCGTACCAGAAGGCGTTGATGACGCTATGGCTGAATACTTACTTGCCAAATGCTACGAACTTATCAAGGAAGCCAAGAACCCTACCAACAAACCACCTCGCACGGAAGTAACCGAAACCCTACGCAAATACTTCAACCTAGACTTTTCGCAAATTGAAGCCGTTATGGACTACGCATATGGCAAGTCGCAAGACCGTGATAAGCCAAATGACTATATAGTAGCCCAATATCTAAACGAACGAGCCGACACTATGGTTGGTCTGGTATATGACGCAATAAAGCAAAGATATAGCGGTTCTGCTCGACCAGATATTACCAAGTTGAACAAAGCCTATGTTTTGATTGTTGAAGAACTAAAGGCACTAACAGCCCGAAACCCCGAATTACAAGCCATAGACGCACAAGCAATCTGGCAACATTTTGATACGCTCAAAGGCTATGACGCTGACATATACACCTACTACGAGCCGTTTTCGCAAAGTGAAGATATGGACGTTTATACGAATAAACTTGATAGGCTTTGTATTATCAGCAACGCCAAACAACCCCAATACACCAAAACACAGGAACGGCTAATTGCTGACGCTGACGAAGCGATTAGAATATACCGAAATAGCATAAAGAAGGCACAGGAACTAAACGAAGACGCTAACCGCACTTGGTTTATACCCGAATACACCTTTACCGTTACGGCAGACGGCAAACTGCTCGTAAATGGTATAGAAGGCATTATGAAAGTAAAAAGTGTGCGAGCCAGTTCGTTGCCTGATATGGTTCTGTCGCAAGCCAAAGACCGCCCCAACGAATTGTTTATGCCCGATATTCGTGGTCATCGCCAAAGTCGTTTGCGGACTTCACTTATAGAAACTGGCTTTACTGACGCAATACAAAAGTTGTTTATGCCGACAATGGACAACCAAAAAGGTGTATTCTTCCGTCCAAAAGTATCGCACGGCACGGCAGAAGCCGAAAAGATAGACACAAAGAACTTGGACAGGATACTCAAAGACGCAGGTGCGGAAACCGAAGACTATCCTGAACAAATACCTTTCTAGTCAAACTCACGGAAACTCACGGCAATTCACGACTTTTTACGGAAACTTTACGATAATTTTTACTTGCTTCACGACAAATCTTGCTGACTTTACGGCAAAAATGACAGATATGACGACATAAAAGCGTAACGGCTTCAAGCCGTTTTTTCTTGCCAAAATGGGCTTGTTATGGAAGCAAAACCAAACGAGCCAAGACCAGCACAAGCCGTCATTGACGAGCCTGAATTGGTATTAGACGAAGACGAGCGACTACAACTCGCCAAGTTTCTTGACGCCCTATTGGAAGCTGATGTGACCAATAAAAGTAACGAAAGGAAACAAAGTAGTGAAAGCGTTTTATCACACAATAGCGATAGCAACTTTTCATTTGAGCCGATGGGCTAACAACCTAGCCTACGGTCTTGCTGTTGCCTGTAAACGGGCAACAAACAAAGACATTGAAAAAGATTTAGAAAGGCAACGCAAGCGATGGTCGTAAGCGAAGTCAATGTAATACCAGTCAAGCCAAACAACGGCTTGATAGCCATAGCCAGCGTAGTCATAGATGACAGTATCTACCTAAACTCTATTGCCGTTTATACCAAACTGGACGGCTCGTATCGCCTGTTATACCCGACCAAGCAAGTCAGCAATAAGTCGGTTGGTTATCACTACCCAATCAACCGACCAACTAGCAGGCTCATTGAAGACGCCGTATTCAAGAAATGTAGCGAACTGTTTCAAGGAAGTAGCAATGATAGACACAGTAAAAATACTTCTGACTTATAGCAGTCAGCCGAAATGGGTAACGGAAGCCAAGCTATTCACTAACGTAGACGCCACCAAAGGTGTCTTCGTGGCATACAACAACCCAAGTAGCACCTACAAGAAACTGGGCATTTACCAACCACGCCTTACCTATACCGAAAGACCAAGAGGTAGGCATATCAAGTCGTATCAACTCGCCATTGAGTTTTCCGCACCGAAACTACTGTTCAGTAACAACTTCACGGAACTAGCGGACGCCGACTTTGACGCTGTTATTTCCAAGCTATCGGAAGTGCTACGCACGACTTATGGCGTATGGGCATTTCCACACCTATTGGCTAACGCCCAAGTAGGCAAAATAGACTACTCAAAGAACATCGTGTTTGATGACCGCACACCAGTTTCAACTATCACAGAAATACTCCGTAAAGCCGACATATCACGCCGTTACGATGTTCAACACACCAACTTCAAGAACGGCGGACACGTTTACCACATACACACTAACAGCCTTGATATTGCCTTCTATGACAAGGTTGCTGACTTACGCCAAAACAAAGTCAGCGAAAAGCGTAGTTATGAAAAAGGCGGTTATACGCAGTTGAGCCTACTAGACGAACTGGAAAAGCAAAAGACTGTCAGCGTTGCTCGTTTTGAAATACGACTAAACGGCGTTGCTAAACTACGCAAAGAACTAAAAGTTATTGGCGTTGATAGCACCGACATTACCTTTCGCACACTATTCAAGACCGACATATCTCGCAAGGTGCTACTACGACACTGGAAGAACATATTTGATGAACTACCCAAAGCACCGTTTGCTGTGCTAGATAGCGTTGAACAAAACCTCATAGCCTACAAGCAGTCTTACCCTTCCGCCAAACCAGCCGAAACAGCCTTTGCCGTAATGCTCGCTATGATACGCAAAGACCACGATGACGAACGCTATGTCCGTAACGTCATAGAAGAATTGTTTGGCAAGCACACCTACTACCGATACAAACGCAACGGACGCTCGCCACCGACCAAGACGCAACTCAAAACTTTACTACATATAGAAGCCACGCTGACAGAAATGAAACCTGTGAGTATTGACGACTATACGCTGTAAATTATAAAGTATTATTAGCAAATATCATCAAATAACACTATAATTCAACTATGATAAGGAATAGCCACTATGAAAAATGAAGTAACTGACTACGAAGGCGTCAAAGCCTTCAACATTGCTCGTGTATCAGACCCACGACAAACTGACGCCCTACCAGCACAAAAACTACGCCTAGACGCTTATAGCAACAGGCTAAAACTAAATAGCGAATACTACGCTTTTGACGAAACCGCCTATAAGGAAGACCGCCAAAAGTTTCGTGAGATTGTTGATAATATCAAAAAATACCCAAACTTCTGTATCGTGGTATTTGATAAGATTGACCGCTTCACAAGGGACGCTTCTAGCGACATCGTTCAGACAATGAAAGGCTTGGTCAAGGAAGGTAAGATTGAACTACACTTTCCATCTGACAACCTCATTTACCATAAAAACTCGCCTGCCAGCGACAAGACACGGCTTGGTATGGGTATGGTCTTTGGCGAATATTACTCATCTGCCATTAGCGACAATGTAAAACGCCGTCAGGAGCAGAAGGTAAACATTGGCGAGTTTCCTGGCAAAGCACCAATCGGCTACAAGAATATCAACATCACGGACGCCAACGGCAACATTATCAGTAAGGACATTGTGCCTGACCCTGTTCGTAGTAAGTATATTGTCAAAGCCTACGAAATGCGTCTTGATGGTAAATCGTTTCGCACTATTGCCAAACAACTCAAAGAAGACGGCTTACGAGCCAACACGAAAGGACAAGGTATCGTTTCCCAAAGCCAGATACAAACTATGCTTACAAACCCCTTCTATTACGGCGTAATGCGGTATAACGGCAAAGAATACCCACATAAGTATCAACCAATCATTGAAAAGCGACTGTTTGATAAGGTTCAGTTTCTCAACGAAGACCGCAACAACAACAGCCACAAGACACTGACACGCCAAGTGTTCACGTTTAGTGGCATTGTTCGTTGTGCCACCTGTGGTTGCTCATACTCCTCTTACGAAAAGAAAGGGCGTGTTTATATGCGTTGCTCAAAAGCAAGACGAGATACGATTGACTGTAAGCAACCGCCAGTGCCAGAAGCCGAACTTTTACCGCAGGTTGATGACTTACTGAAACGGTTGTCTATTAGCGAAAGTATCGTCAATCAAGTGTTGGATGTCTTGAAAGGCGAACACGATAACATACAGTTGTACTACCGTAACGCTATCAAAGAAACCAAAGACAAGGTTGATGTAATAGACAAGCGACTAGAAACGCTATACGAAGACCGCCTAGACGGACGTATTACTACGCCTGACTATGACAAATACGTAACTAGGTACAAAGCAGAAAAGGAAGAATTAGAATATAGGCTCGTTGAATATACCAACAACGACAAAAGTTTCATTTTGACTGCTTCACATCTGTTAGAACTAGCCCAAAACGCTCGTAGTATCTTCCAAAGTTCGCAACCTGCCCAAAAGAACAAAATCTTGAAGGCTCTACTTGCGAACTGCCAAATCAACGAAAAAAGGCTTCAACTCAATCTGTTGAAACCTTTCTCGGTACTTGTTGACAGCACTCTTTCACAAAATTGGCTCCGACGGTCAGATTCGAACTGACGACCAATGCGTTAACAGCGCACTGCTCTACCACTGAGCTACGTCGGATCAATACTAAGTGATTATAGCCTTGGCACACTCAAAAATCAATCATCTGCCAGGTGGAAGCTTTGTTATGTTTTGGCGTAAGCGCTACAATGTAAGCATGCAAAAAGACCCCCTCGAAAAGCTAGAGACTGCCTCGAGCCTGCTGCCCAGGCAAACGAACAGGAGTTTAGCCAAACTCCCAAAGCCACCGCGCCGCTGGACCAAGGTGCTACTTGGGCTTATCCTTATAGCCGCAATCGCAGCCGTCGTATGGTACGCAAGCACGTAAAGCCCAGGCGCTACTCTCGCCTCAAGTGGGTTTTAACTTGGGTCGGCGGAGCTATCGCAATCTTTTGGCTGGCTAGCATACTATTAATGGCCAACTTCTGCCGGGTGCACCGCGCAGAACCAGAAGTAATCGGAGTCAGCTTTTCCCAAAAACAAGCTGAGCGCTACGGCGTGGATTGGAGGCAAAATTATACTGCCCTGCTCGAAGATCTTAAGTTCAAAAACCTGCGTATTGCCGCTTATTGGGATAGGCTAGAACCGCGCCAGGGCGAATACGACTTTAGTGAGCTAGACTGGATGGTTGCTGAAGCCTCTAAGGCTGGCGCCAAACTAACTGTCGTGGTTGGGCAAAAGAACATTCGCTACCCCGAATGCTATTACCCCGCTTGGCTCGATAGTAATGACAAACCACTAGCCCAAAGCCAAGCGAGGCAGATGGTGACCAAGGTCGTGGAGCGTTATGCCAACAGCCCAACTATCGAAGCCTGGCAAGTAGAGAACGAGTTCCTGCTCCATAGCTTTGGCGAATGCCCTGCTCAAAATCTTACCCGCCAGCAGCTCAAGGACGAGATTGCCATAGTGCGAAAGATTGATCCGGGCAAGCCAATAGTACTAACGCAGAGTGATCAACTCGGCTTCCCTGTTTTCGGCCCATTTGGTGATTACTTTGGCTTTTCTATGTACCGCTGGTCGTACCGCGAAGGCTTCGGCTACTTCCGTTACCCGCAGCCAGGGCTATATAACTGGTGGAAGGCCTCTTGGGTAGAAGCACTGACGGGTCAAGAGGTTAAGGTCCACGAACTCCAAGCCGAAGCTTGGGGCAAGACGGGCAATGAGTACTTACCGCTCGAAGAACAATACAAGACCATGAACCCAGCTCAGTTCCGTGATAACGTTCAATATGCCCGCGACACGCAGATTCGCCGCATTGATTTGTGGGGCGCTGAGTGGTGGTATTGGCTTAAGGTATCCAAGGACCAACCGGCCATGTGGGATGAAGTGAAAGCTCTGCTTTCACCCTGAGCCTGTCGAAGGATCTGTCTCCTCCCCCGCCTTGCAGTTCCTGCAGCTCCCCGACCTTGGAGCATCAGGCAGTGAGAAGCTCATGAACCAGAACAAGTGAACCACGAGAGTCCTCAAACTCGCAGTGGGCTTGGGCATTCTAGATTCATGAGTGAACGAACGCACCTCGATGCGAACCCGTGGTCGGAAATACTTTTGACTACTTTTGGTATCTTCAAAAGTAGTAATCCATAGAGCCATTTAGTTCTAAACCAATTGTTCTTTTGAAAGGGCCAAAAGAACCTAAAGCCCTTGCGACATGGGGCTCATCTCTTGGTGGTGCTTCTTCGTACTCAAACAGAAGTGTCCTGCGGGACTCGTCGTTAGAAACTCCTCAGACAATCCTCGGTCTTTCTGTTCTGAGTACTCCGAACCACATCCAGGATATTCGAATGTCGCGGAGAGCAGGAGGGCCAATGTCGGGCTAAGGCAAGAGAGCTACTTTTTCCTGAGTGCGCGTAAATAGCCTTTGTGAGTTAACTCGGCGGTTGTACTCCAACTAAACTTTTTAAGCTGATCTTCGCCTCGCTCAACTAAGACCTGCTGTCGGTCTTTGTCAGATAGTAAAGCCGCCATTACTTTTGCCATCTCAGCCGTGTCAGTAGCATCAAAGTATTCTGCCGCTTCGCCGGCAACTTCTGGCAAACACGTAGCGTTCGAACTAGCTACCGGTACGCCGTAACTCATAGCTTCCAGTGCAGGTAATCCAAAACCTTCGCTAAGCGAAGGGAACACGTAGAGGCTCGCCTTCTTATACAGGCCTGCTAACTCCGCGTCACTCACGTAGCCAGTAAATATCACCCTATCGTCCAGACGAACTTCAGCTACATCTTTTTCCAACTGCTCGTGGAAGTGATCTTTGCGACCTGCGATTACTAATTGGTAGTCCAGCATGTATTCGGTTATTAGCTTGCCAAAGGCGATAATGAGACGCTCCAAATTCTTGTGCGGATAGGCGTTTCCTACGTAGAGTAAGTATGACTTGTTAACGCCGAACTTTAGTAAGTCCACTCGCGGTCGCTTGTACGGCATTTCGGCAGCCTCGGGAGTAACCGCCACCTTGCGAGCTGGCACTCCGTACTTAGCAACAATTCCTGCTTTAACATATTCGGTTGGCACGAGGACCAGCTCGGATCGCGTTATCCCCTGCTTAAGCACAAAGCGCATTACCATGTCTTTAATGTGGTAGTAGAATGGCAGCATCTTCTTGCGATGAATGTTCTTAAACTCTAGTAGCGTTAGGTCGTGCACCGTAATCACAAACTTACCGCGATACAGTATGGGGAAATCAAAGTTGGTAAAGTGTACTAAGTCGGCCTTTTGCTTACGCAGTCGCCACCAAAAGCTCGTCTGCTCTCGGAAGGTGAACCATGGCTCTGGCGCGTCAATAAGCTCCAAGTTGTCGGCTATATAATCTAGTTTATCGAGATCCTCAGGCCGGATCATTAGTACGTATTGATTATCCGAGTCACGCTCCAGCACGCCACGCAACGTTTCTTCTATGTAGCGGCCAATGCCCGTCTGCTTAATCCATCTGCCATCAATTACAATTTTCATAAGGTTATTATAACCTATCTCCAGCTTTGCATCTCCTCTGCGCCGCTTGCTTCCCCGACCCTGCGACATTCTAGGAAGTGTCAGAACAGTCACTCCTAGATGCGAAGCCCATGTCGCAAATACTTTTGACTACTTTTGGTATGTTCAAAAGTAGTAATGCATTAAAGAATACATATCTAAACAAACTGTTCTTTTGAAAGGGCCAAAAGAACCTAAAGCCCTTCCGGCCATAGTCCTCGCATCAAGTGGTTCATTCAAGAAGAAATATATAGATTGATCTGCGGGGTTCGCTTGGATGCCAAGCTCTGCAATCCTCACTCATCCTTATATTCTTCTTTCACTCACGTCTTAAGCTGCGGGTGGCCGGGTTCAACTTCAAGTAATTCATAAGATGGGTGGTGAATTTTAGCTACTTTGCACAATCTAAGCTGCTCGTGCTTGAAGCCCTTTTATAACACTTATTATCCTAGCCAGGTACGTATCGTCTACAGCCCTAGGAGGGACCATGAACGTACGGAGGGTGATGACCGCAAGGTGGTCGCTTTTTTGTTTGGCCTTGGCCACGGTTGCAGTTCTGCTTGCACCTATCAAGCCGGCTTCTGCCAGCGGCAGCCTCTACGTTGGCCAGGGTGGCGAGGTGGCCAACTACCAAGCCACCTTCAACCGCATCGGTGGTGGCGCGGCCATTGGCTACCCCGAAAGCACCGTTCACTGGTGGGGCAACGGCTGCATCCAGGACTTCGGTGGCGGCAAGTACGGCGATTCAGCCCTCATGCAGCCGCGCTGCACCGGCCCTGTCTACGTGGTGGTCGGCAACACCTGGCGCAAGTTCATCGAACGCTTCGCTGGTGGGTCGGTTAGCTACTACGGCTACCCATACAACGACGGCCACCGCTGGGGTGCGGGCTGGGCGCAGGACTTCACCGGAGGCACCTACGGCTGGAACATCTTCGTCTACGGGGATGCCGTCGGCCGAGCCCACAACGTCCGTGGCAACATCTTGCGCTACTGGGTCAATGCACTCGGTGGTGCGCCGGGCAGCTTCGGCTTCCCTACCAGCGACGAGTACGCCTGGAGTGGCTTGCAGCGGCAAGACTTCCAAGGTGGCTCCATCGTGTGGAGTGCCAGTGGTGGTGCCCGCGTCTACCGAGCTACTCCGCCACCCACACCAACGCGAGAACAAAAGGCTGTGGCCTGGGCCCTGGCAGAGGTACGCTCTCCGCGGCCCGGCTGGAGTGACGAGTATCGACGTGTCTGGTCGGGCTACTGCGAAGGCTTCGTCGAGGCGGCCTACGGCAACCACTACGGTCGCTGGGCCACGCCGTACCGTTCGGCCATCGCCGACTACCAGGCGCAGCGAGCAGCGGGGCGCATCCTCACCACCGGCGAGCCACCAGCCGGCGCGCTGGTGTTTTACAACATCACTCAGTATGGCCATGTGGCTCTGTCGCTGGGTGATGGTCGCGTAGTCACCACTTGGGGCTTCGGAGAAGCCGAACACGCAGTGCGCGTCGTGCCACGAACCACCTTCGGCAACTACCTTGGCTGGAGCTACGCGAATCCCGCCTGGGGTGGCCGTTAGCTCAGCGCTACTTCTGTCCGTTCGGGGCTGGCGAGTTAACCCTCGCCAGCCCCTTCCTATTACATAACTCCTCGCCATGCACTAAAATCATAATATGCAAAATTTGATTAAGCTACTTAGGCAAAGAAACATACAGCACTTACTAGTAGTTAGTATAATATCTTTAACTTTCCTTCTTGGTCTATTTGCTCGAGTACACGCAAATCAGCCTCTAGAGGGTGACCAGCCCCACTACGTTATTATGGCGAATAGCCTAAATACACAAGGCGACTTGAACTTAAAAGACGACTACAGCGGGAAGCTCTACCGGCAGATTCTTCGGATTGAGAGCGTCGACCCCCATATTAACTTTGGCCTTGTCGACCAAGCTAGTGAGCAATGGTACTCTATCCATAGCCCGGGCCTAGCAATATTAATTGCGCCGATTTTGGCAGTCTCAGGGTTGCGCGGCGTTTTAATATTCATGGCCCTACTCGGCACAGCCCTCTGTGTCCTCACCTATTATTGGTCATGGCAGCTAACAAAAAAACGCTGGGCGTCACTGCTTGCATCTGGCACATTAGTGCTCTCAATTATGTATTTAAACCTAGTTGGATATATATTTGTCGATATCCCAATTGCCGGCATTCTATTGGCCTTACTTATTGGGCTTCGAATAACACAAGACAAGCCAAATCAATGGATGTACGCAATAATAGGAGCTTTGGCTGCAATCAACGTCTGGGTGCATGTAAAAACGGGGTTGATGATGGGCACAGTTATGCTACTGGCTCTGTATCAGATATATTCCTCTGAAAAGCCTAGTCGACAGAAGGCTGCCAGCGCAGCTTCACTTCTTATTCCTTTCGGTATAATCTTCCTGCTACTTTGTTATCAAGTCCACCGGTGGTTCGGAGTATGGCTCCCAAACCAAATATATAAAGGCAACAATCAGATGTTCCAGCTCTCTCCGATTACTTCTGTCTCTGCGATCTTCTTTGATTCATTTAAGGGTATATTCACACCAAACCCAGCCTTTCTGCTTATCTTCTCTGGCATACCAATATGGTGGCGGTTACACAAAAATAGTCTCATCTGGGTAGCAGCTGTCACTCTTCCGAGCTTCCTAATCCAATCTACATTTGATGATTGGGCGGGCGGATGGTCTCCTGCGGGGAGATACCAAATCGAGCTCATACCCCTATACGTTCCCGCGATAGCCTTTACGCTCATATACATGCGTGGTCGCCTCTCTAGAACAATCCAGGTTCTGTTAATAGGGGCTAATGCGCTGTTGGCTATAATGTATATTGCCAAGAGAATACCTTGGGTATACGCCGGCAACGGTAGCCCGCTATTCACCGGCCTTGGCCTAGACGGTGTTCTTCCTCGCTTTGACAGCGCAGCAAACCTAGCGAGCTTAGACACTGCCCCTCTTATTTTTGCATATGTGATCGTAGTAGTTTTAGTATGGAGGGGCTCCGTAGCAGCAGCCAATATTCACTCTAAATTAGAGTCTTCTAACCGCTAGTCATTATCTAGGGCCGGAGCAAGCATCAATCCGGCCATCACCCATATATGGGTGATGTATAGGGTGGAAAACGTCTGCCACTGTACCACGAAGCCAAGAATCATCAGCGAGGCAGCATAGAACCAGATATTCGATTCAGCGCTATGCTGTGATGCCCTGCGCTTGATCCCGGTATATGTAACCCAAGCCAGGAATAATGCCATTGAAGCAAGCCCAATGACCCCTGTTTCAGCAAATATTTCTGCTGGCTCATTATTAACGATCTGCTCGGAGTCACTATATGATTCCGGACTGGTCGCCACAACATACGGACCGAAGTTCCCTGGGCCCACGCCAAGCAGAGGCTTACTCGCACCCAACTCAAGAGCTTTTCTAATTGTCTTTAGCCTGTCACGATATGACAAATCAGAGGAGAATGAATCAACATGATAGACCAGCCGAGTAGCGTTGCCCTCCGCACTAACCTCCTGTGTTGGCTGGTTAGGTCTCGAATTCTCAGGAACAATTGTTTTATCTATCTGTTTGCTCGTGAGCAACCCGCTGCCAACAATTAGCATTACGGCCAACATTGTAGCTAATGCAACTGAACCTATTAGTCCAAGCGCTCTACCCCACATCCTTTTGCTTAGCGCTACAAATAAACTAATCACCACAACCGCGCCCACTGCCAAGTAGGCACCCCTAGCAACCGTCAGCATTATGGCCAGCAGAAATACTGTTGCGAGCGCTAAGCGGCTTTTCTTAGCAGATACGAGGTATTCTGATACTGACAGGCAGAACGGTATCAATAAGTAGCTCGCTAGATAGAGTGGCTCAAGCGAAAACCCTTGAATGCGCGGGAAGCCGAATATCGCTCTGGTGTATGGAGCCGAGAGCAGTGTGTAATCAGGAGGTACGCCCAAGCTATCACCTGTAAACTGGTAGAAGCAAAAAATGACCACGAACAAACCAGATCCATAGATGACTGACTTGTATAATGCGCTGTCTTTGAGTTCAAAGGACCGTGAGACAGCATATGCAAGTAGGAATACAAAGCTGTAAAAAACTGTGGTTATTAAGGCATCGCCGCGACTGAACGCGAATAGGCTCGACAGAATTGAAGCCGCCAGAAACGCCAGCAGAAATACCCAAGGCGGTCTGAGCCAATCCGATCTAGATCGATATATTTGTGGCGCTGTAAGTATAATCAGGACTAGTCCGGCGAGCTGGCTTAAGCGCACTGTTGCCCCGAGTATCTCAAAGCTCGGGCGGAAGCCTAAGGGCAAAAACAGCAACAAGACCACCATAAGCAGTACTTTGGGACTTCGTATTTCCTGTGCGAGTACCTTCCGCATTAGCAAGCCAACTAGCCCTTAGCCTTATGGATCAATGCTATTGGCGCGCGCAGCACCCTGACAGTCACTCTTGCGGGCAAAGATTTCCATTTACGAAAGTATATATCCTGAGCCTGGTAATACCTCTGCTTGCGCTCGTATTGCGAGGATATACTCTTCCCAAGCAAGTGAACTATCTTTGCCTCTCTCACGAAGCGCACCTTTAGCCCTTCGCTCGCAAATTTCTTACAGAGATCCGTATCTTCGTAGAAGAAGAAGTACTCCTTACTGAAACCATCTACCTTCTCGAATACACTTCTTCGAACCAAGAGTGCTGCCGCAACTGCCTGGTCCACGTCTACAGAACTACTCGGCACAAACTGGGGGTTGAGCCAGCCAAACGTCCTTTTTGTAGCTGGCATGAGTCGTATTAGTAGGCCTATTGGCTTCTCAAGCACCATTCTCCAGATGCTCGGAAAGCGCGCAACCTGTGCTGCCTGCTCTCCATCGTTCTCGTTTACGAGCAAAGGTGATGCTGCGGCGTATTCTGGGTGACGTTCAAGCCAAGTAAGAACCTTATCAAAGTTGTTGTCCTCGGGAATTAGTGTATCGGTATTTAATAGCCACAAATATTCTCCTTGTGCCTTCTTTGCACCCAAGTTATTACCGCCACCAAAGCCAAGGTTTGTCTGGCTCTTTACGATAACTACTTCTGGAAATATCTGCTTAATCCTTTTGGGGTCGAACTCTTTTGAGCCGTTTTCCTCCACAATAACCTCGTACGAATACTTTGGCTTACTAGCCACGAGCGAGCGCAAACTATCCTCAAGCAAAGTCTGAGTATTATAGTTTACGTAAATTACGGAGACTTTCGGGCTATTCACCGGTCCGTCTCATTACTTCAAAGGGGTTATCACGACTTAGCAAAGCCTCAAACTCTTTGGAGCTTAGCTTCTTGCTATTTTGAATACGGATCCTGCGTACTAGAAGATGAGGAGAGTGTATAAGGGCTGTAAACTGAGCCCGCAGAGCGCGCCATGGGTGGCCTTTGACAAACGCTGATGCCGTAATCCTCCAATTTGCGTACAGAAAGCGAGGAAAAACCTTTAGTATCAGTGGGAACGGTAGTACCTTCCAAAACAAATATATACTATTCCTTATAGACATCTCCCTGCCGAGGCCGGGCACCTTATTCGAAGTATGGTTCATCCTGTGCTGCACGACTGCCCCGGAGCTAAGCCATATCTTCTTACCCTTCAGCTGAGCGCGCATGCTCATGTCCACGTCCTCGTAATAAGCAAAGAACATCTCGTCAAAGTCGCCTATCTCGTCAAACAAGCTTCGCCTATACATGCTTGCTCCTCCGCTGGCAGAGAATATTTGCTTATCTCCCTCTGGTTTATCCTTGGACGGGTAATTACGTTTCCCCGGGTATGGCAACCCCCATATGCTATATTCGTCGCCGACTGAATCAATCTTTCTGCCATCGTCTGTTAGTATGACGGCCTGTGTTATGTCTGCTTTGCGGACGTCAGCAGTTTTTAGGAGTTGCTCTATGCAGTCCTTCTCGCACTTTGCATCGTTGTTTAATAGCATTACATAATCGGATCTCGCGGCTTTTATGCCCACGTTTACTCCGCCGGCAAACCCAAGATTCTTAGGCAACTCTATTAGTTCAACGTTGGGGAATTTTGCTTTTATCAGCTTGTTCGAGCCATCCGAACTCCCGTTATCGACAACTATAATCTCGTCGGGCTTTCGTGATTGGTTTTTAAGAGAATTTAAACATTCTAACGTAATCTCTCCACCATTCCAGTTGAGAATAACTGTTGAGAGAGTGTTTTTATTCTTATTCATTAAGGGCCTTTGGGGGTTAGTAGCTGTGCTGGTTGAATGCCTATAAGTCTAGTTATTTGTGGGCTTAATGCTAGTTATAACTTTCTTAGCCTTTCGGAAGGGCTTAGTTAATCTCCATGATTTTGATGCTTTTAACTCAGTTAGAGATCTTAACAGTGTGGTATTCTGACCTACTAACTCGGCCACCCTATGCTCGTAATCCCTTACTCTTAATTCAGCCTGGGCCTCTTTTTTTGCCAAGTCCTTATCACTCCAGTTCTCAGCAATCACACTAATTGAGCCGTAATCTGGTAGTTCATAATCTGAACAGAGGGCAATAAAGTATATGGCCTTTTCTTTTGGTTGGTTTAAGGATTTAAAGACGAGCTCTTTCTTTTGCCAAGTCCTTGAAAAGTCTTCTGGCCCATGTATACTCGAACCTTTAAACGATTCCTGGTAATAAAGCTTAACATTTTTAAAGCTTGGCCTGAGCAACTTTAGAAATTCTTGTTCTGTAAACTCATGAACATGATAATGGTTGTTCTCAATAAATTCTTTCTTATTTGGAGTAGAGACAATTAGAAGGCCATTTGGCTTTAGAACCCTCTTCGCTTCAGTTATGAATTTTTCGTAAGTATCTACATGCTCAATCGTCTCAAAACTGTTAACAATGTCAAACGAGGCATCTTTACTAGGTATATTATCGACTGAGCCCTGCTTAAACTCAAGATTCTTTAGTGAATAGTTTTTTTGTGCGTATTCTACTGCTTCTTTTGATATGTCAACGCCAACAACCCTCTTGGCTTTCTGTGCAATCATGTATGTGCCGTATCCTGTACCAGAAGCGATATCTAGGACGGTTTTTTTCTCGACAATCTCTGCCGAGAGAACATACCGTGCGATATGTTCTCCATATATTAAGTCATTCATATGGTACTCGGATATTAGTCGTTCGCCGGTATCTTGCATTATATTCTCCTAGTTACAAACACAAACGCATGCTTATCATGCATTATATTATAGTAGTATAGCATCACCCTAAACCCTTGTCTGCGAACTATATCAAGTAGGTCACGGCCAAATTCATAGAAAACCAGATAGTCATCTGTAGTTTGGCCATGATAACTCTTGGGTTCAATGAAGTTCATCTTATTATTCAGAACTTCTATACGTCTTTTGGTAAATTTTCTTTCTGGCAACATTGGGACTGTAAATATGTGATAGCCTCCCGGCTTCAGTATTCGGCCAATTTCTTTTAGTGCCTTGTCTGTACTAGGGATATGCTCCAGGGTGTCTGAGGTCAAAACCAGGTCAAATGAGCTGTCTTCATATGTAAGTCCTAGCAGATCCTCGTGTCGCACCGCGCTACGGTACGAGGGGTTATACTCGGAGTAAGATAACCCAGGAAGCAGCTTAAGATAGTCGTGTATTGATCCACAGTTGTTAATTTCGGCTATTCTTTTATTTTTAAAGCTTTTAACTTGGGATAATTCTTTAATCGAACCTAAGCCCTCACCTTCAATGTCCATGATGGCTCGTGCAAGATTTCTAATACGCAAAGACGCGCCGCAGTTTTGGCACTTAAGCGACTCACGATTATCGAAGTCTCTTCGCTGCCTTCTATTGATCTTCCAGGCATTTGCGAGATCATCATTAATTACTTCCTGGAAAAGATATTCACCAATATGTCCACAGACGCTGCAGGCGCCTTTTTTCGAAGAGTCGATAATAACTGGGTGCTTACAATGCCTTAACAGAGCCAATCTATTCAGTATCATTGTATTATTATCTTATGCCTAGTGTTGACTATTCCTGAAGTACGTAATTCTTTTCGTGATTCGAATGCAGCACCGTTCTCCCACCAGTCAAAAAACTGCAAACCATCATCATAGGCGATTGCAGGACTGACAGTGTACCTACCGTCATCAAAGTAATTATACAGCTCCCAGGTAACGGTTTTTCTACCCTTTGTGACTTTACCGAGCTTTTTATTCCCCCACATTGTGTTTGACTGGAAGACAGGTATACTGGCTTCGTTTTTTAAAACCAATCCAAAAATAGGGTTAGTGGCATCTTCAAAAAATTCTGCTTCAACCGTTATTATTAATGGTTCTTCTGCTAAGACTTTCTTTTCTTTATTGCTTCCGCCACGAATAGTAATCTTTTTAATCTTGGCCTTGCCATCCCCCCAGCGATCAGAACTATTATCCAAGCCTCGGGCACCATCTTTTTCCAAGTCGCCTGCTAGGATCTGTAGATATTCGTTAGTCACTTTGGTCGGATCACCAACCATAATTAGCTCCCCTTTCTCTATCAGCGCCACTCTGTCGCAAAAGTCACGCACAGCGTCTGGCGCATGAGAAACAAATACTATAGTCTTGCCAGCTGCCTTTAATTCTTTAAACACCCTGAAACATTTACGCTGGAAGTTTGCATCTC
Organism: Patescibacteria group bacterium; assembly: GCA_052034495.1. Lineage (GTDB taxonomy): Bacteria > Patescibacteriota > Saccharimonadia > CAILAD01 > JADZBC01 > CAYPSN01. Next base: position 67,104 of record JBPOIL010000001.1, on the reverse strand, counting down.
CGACGGCCAAGACTTCATCTATAAGTAGTACATCTGATTGTGCCTGAATGGCTATAGAAAACGCTAGTCGTACCTGCATGCCACTCGAGTAGTTCTTGAGCTTTTGATCCATAAAGTCCTCGAGTTCTGAAAAATCTACAATTGTTTGATATTTCTCTTCAATCTCCTTCCTCTCCATGCCAAGTATGATGCCGGCTAAGAATATATTCTCCCTACCTGTTAGTTCCATATTAAAACCGACACCAAGCTCGATAAAAGGTGCTAGACGGCCATCTACTACAACCTTGCCCGTTGATGGCTGGTAAATACCTGCGATTATTTTTAGCAGGGTACTCTTGCCGCAGCCGTTTCTCCCCATGATACCGAAAAACTCTCCTTTCTTGATGTCCAAACTAACACTCTTCAGGGTCTGTAGCTTCGAGTTTTTCTTTTTTGAGAACATATTCAGGGCACTCTGCTTGAGACTACTGTGTTTCTCGTGGGGAACAAGAAATGTTTTTGAAACACCCTCAATTGAAATGACAGTATTTTCTTTCACTACACATCCTCCGCAAATTTCGCAGCCGATTTATTAAAGAAATGATAGCCAGAAACTGCAATAACAATTGGAGACATTACGATTAGTAGCCATATTGGCCAGCCGAGTAGGCTTGCTGAGGTTGTGGTCTCTTTCGTGATCAATATCCATCGGGAATCTTGAAGGATTTGTGTAATTGGACTTAAAAGTATCAGTTTTTGGTATTTCAACGGCACAATTGAAAGGGGGTAGATGATTGGGGTGGCATAGAATAGCACCTGCATTAGTACCTCCCAAATGTGACCAACGTCTCTATATTTAACGTACAGAGAAGACAAGAAGAAAGATACACCTAAGGAAAGTATGTAAAGTTCAATAATTAGCAAGAAGAAAACAGAAATACTTAAGATGGAAAAAGGAAGACCCCCAATAATCATGAATAAGAATACGATTAATAGGTTAAGGAGTAGTGTTATGAACGCACTTATGCTAGCTGCAATAATTAACACACCTCTTGGGAAATAAACCTTTCGTATCATATCTCCCTTATCTACAATTGCCCTCATGCCTATAGAGGTTGTTTCTGCAAAGTACGTCCATAAAATTACGCCAAGTAGTAGGTAGATCGGGTAATGAGGGATGCTCGAACCGATGCGCACAAAGACACTAAAGACCATGTAGAGCACTCCAAATATCATTAGAGGCTTAGCAAGTGACCACAGATATCCAGCGATAGAGCCTTGGTACTTAAGCTTAAAGTCAGTGATCGCTAGTTCACGTATCAAATCAAAGTAGCGAAACTTATTTTTTACCACTGCTGCTGGTTTCATTTTTTTACTATTCAGCATAGTCTGTTATTGTAGCATATTTCTTAGCAGTTTAGTTTAACTTAAGCTTTGTAATTAGTTCGTCAATTGGATCATTAAGCGCGTCATTCCAGTTACTTACTAGTTTGTTATTTTGCACATTACTTAAGCGTTCTTCCCTACTTAGGCTAATTGCTTCTTTCATCTTTGCCATCATATCTGAACTATTGAGTTGTGCTACGAAGATGTTGTCACTATACATGCTAAGGTCCGTTTTAATATCATAAGCACTCGTAACAACCGCCGAGCCACTACTGGCCAGCTCAAGTGGTGGATAGCTTGGGTGAGGTGCCATCATTAACGAGATCGCCAGGTCTGTCGTGCCAGCAATCTCGGCATACTGATTCATCTTAAGTTTCCCTACGTTTTTTGCTGTTACGCCTGAGTTTAGCAAAATACTAGGAGCTTTTTCATCGCCTGCAATAAAAACGTCCCACTCACTACTTATGAGTATCTTGTCCGTGAAGGCCTGATCAACTACATTAAGTGAATGTATGTATAGGTTACGAGCAACATTTGGACGCCCGTATATAAAGATTTGCTTCTTCTCATTCTTTTGATCCCTAGGATAAAAAAGGCTTCTATCTACCGCCGGTTCAAAAACAACAGCGTTCTTAACAGCATGTTCAAAGCCTTTGTTCTTTAGGTACTGGCGAACTAAATCAGTATTGAACAGCGCGATGTAGTTGCCTTGCTCGTATGTCTGTTTTGCAAGCACATACAAATCACTGTAATTATAAAAGATGGGTTCAAAATCTTGAACAATATATACAAATGGCTGTTTTAATTGCATTCGTGAAAGCTGCTGCGCGGTCCACCAAGCAGTAGCAATATTTACGTCGTTGGGTCGCAGATCAATATATCCATAGTGGATGCCCTTCCTACCCGAAACATCAATCATGTCGCTTGGTGCCAATTCTAATGGCGAATCGATACTTTTTAAGAATGCCTGGGCGTGCACAATGTTGCCCGGTCTATCAACACACACAAACCTCAGACTCCTTTTGGTCTTTGTGGCAATCTTTTCTGCAACCCTTATTGCAGTGGCTATACCGCCAAACATAGCAGAGCTATCAATTGTCGGCACAAAAAGATTTACAGAATCGCCTCTTAATTTTGGTAAGGCAGGACTTATTGGCTCGCAGTTGTATAGGTCTCGATGAAAGGAGTAAACAATGTCGTTAATGGGCTTAACTTTTGAGTTTGCACTAAAAGATCCGTCTTGGTCAATAATGTTGCTTACTTTTTGCTCAACTTTGGCACTGATGTTTTGAGCCTTTGATATGGCTTTTGTTGATAAATGTAGAGCTTTTCTAGCTGGTCGTAATATTCTTTTCATTATTGTTTCAAATACTTTCCTATATATGGGTCACCGTACTTTTTATCATAGGCCTGCATGTATGACTGGTAAGAGCGTGCGAAATCGTTGTAAGGAACAATCTGCCCTTTTCTTGACTGGCTTTCTTTATGCAGAATGTAGCCCTCGCCAATATAATAAGCCTTATAGCCGGCTCTTGCCAGGCGAATGCATAAATCAACATCTCCGCCGCAGACTATGAATCTCTCATCAAAGCCCTTTACCTTATCGAATTTTTTACGCTCTACTATTGTAACGGCCCCCGTTACCGCCACCAGCTCTTTATTCTTTGTATAGTCTAATGCTGTGGGTAGGTCTTTGCTGTTCTGATGGTACTTTTTACCTACTGCAATATGGTCCGCCAATCCTGCCGTCACTAAAAATACCCCGCCATGCTGAACGGTTTTATTATCTCCATACAATAATAAGCAGCCTACAGCGCCAATCTTCTTGTCTTTAGCCTTATTGTACATGCTCTCTATTAGGCCAGTGCTGTTTTTTACAAGCTCAGTGTCGTTATTCAGGAATAAGATAAACTTGCCAGTCGACTGTTTTACAGCCCAATTATTAAGTTTCTGATAGTTGAATGGCTTGGCATAATGCAACAACTCAACGTTATTATGTTGCTGTGTGTAATCAAATATCTGATCTACTTCCCGTTGCTGAGAGTTGTTATTGATGAGTAGTATTTCTTTTACCTGTGGGCCATACATAAATAGACTGTTCACGCAGCCTATCGTCATATCAGCTTTGTTATAAAACGGTATTATTACAGAGATGTCTAGAGTATCTGGCTTGCTCACAAACTAATTGTAGTTTGATAGAACCTCTCAGTCAAACAGCTTAATAAGAATACCAGGCTATACCTTCGTTAATATACCACTTCTGAGTAAGAGCCTGGTCTCTTTCTGTGATGCTTTGAGTGAATAAATGATTATCTATATACGGGTTATATACTCTATAAACTGGTTTGAGGCCTGGCTTTAAAGCAGGTTCAACATTGAATGCTACCCCTTCGATAATATAACCCAGGCGACGTGCGGCATAATCAGCCTCTGCATAACTTGTAGTATAAAAGTATTTCCGTTTTTGAGGGTTGTTAAGCCTCCATAATGGAACATTTGTTGCGCTTGGGTACTGTATGAATACATAGTTCTCTTGAGAATAGCCAAACTTTGGAGAGTTTTTCCATTCATCAACGTCCATGGTGTATAGATGTTTGCCGCTATACTTATTAAACGCTCTAAAAACTACCCAAAGTGGGTAAGCAGGATCTTGGGCGGCAGTAGTAGCCCCTGAACCAAAGAACTGCTCAAACCAATACGGGAAGCTCTGGTTTCGATGTGGCGTGTAGTTATAGAGGGAGGCGGTGGCACCGTTGCCCATTCGGGTATTCACACCATCAATCACAGAATAGCCGTCGTAGTATATAAGTGTGCAGGTGCCGCAACGCCTACGGTTGCCTTCCGTCATACGGCCGCCATACGTAATGGAATCATTCCCTCCCCAGCTCGTATTACCCTCAGCTCGCTGGCGATCAAAAGCTAATTGCCAAGCGCCCTTCATAATCTGCTTTTCAAAACCAGCTGCCCAGCTTGCCGGACAAGCATCGGCGCCCTCGTAGCAAGCGTAGCCCATGGCCTTATTTAGTGAAGGTGCATCGCTGTAGCAATCACTGTCGGTAATCATACTCTGTTCTTTTTGCAGCGTAGCTAAGATCACTCTCGGGTTGATCTCGTTGTACTGCGCAGCTTTGTAGATTACTCGAGCAGCATCAACTTTATTGGGTCCGTACGTAAAGTAGTCCATTGGCTCATCAAAGATATTGCCGCCGCCAAGGCCAGCACCCACACGGGTTAAGCATGTATTGGGTCGCGACTGAATAAATGCGCGGATTTGAGACTCGTTCATAGCATCTTTATTGTCAAAGACCGCATTATCGATCATATTCTCGTTAGAATAAGCCTTAGCCGGAGCAGCCTGGACTGTAACGACAACTACCACTGCAAAAACTACAAATAGTAACTTCTTAAGTATATTCATTATCTTACCTCCAGGGTTTGTGCAGCAGAACTTTTGGCCTGGCCGCTGTTATTGCTCAATAGTGCCGTAACACTCCACTTGCCGCTAACAGATTCCCAATTCCAGCTTGCGAAGCTCTGACCCATTTCGCCCGTAAGCTGCTTCTTCTCTAGAATGATCGGATTAGCCCCGCTCTTTTCCAGCTTAACCTCGCAAAAGTAGCCTGGGGTTGATGTACAAGTGAAGTTTATGAGAACACCAGGTGGAATTGAACCGTTATTGCCGCTGCTTTTTGCCAGAATTGGTATAGGCAGACCGTTAGGCTCGGCTTGTGTCGAAGTACTGCCGGCGAATGGAGCGCTGTTCTCGACGGGCTTAGTACTGTTCTGGTTCGTGGCCGACTCGGGGTCCTCCGAGCTAGCGCTGGAATCCTGAATGGGTTTTGAAGGCCTTCCCTGGACAAGATCTGGGGACTCCCTTCTGGTCAATTGGTATGCAAACACACAAGCGATAGCAAGCATGACTAATGCTACTATCAGCGCTATTTTCTTATTTTTTCGGAAATGTTTGTTGTTTGTTTTTTTCACCGTAAATGAATTGCCCCCATTCATAACAATTATAGCATAGTGGTCAAGGTTTCTTGTGGTCAAACTGACCTTGATAAGAACATAGGAGGCAAGTATTGCCTTCCTCTGTCCTAAAAAAATATACCGCCCTAAAACCTACACCACTCAATAGCAGAATAGGCTCTGGTGGAATTAGACTACCTATTACGCCCGGAGTACAGGGGCTCATATTGCCTTGGGCTGCGCCCTGTCCTATGGCGCTCGGGTGGCCATAGGATTTGGGGCAGTGTTTTTTTTGCAGTGACTGGAATATTCCTTACTACAAATGCGGGTTTAACCTGTAGTTTTCATACTGCGTACGGGTCGATATCTTTCTTGTCTTTAGTATTTTTGAAGATATAGAGCTTCCTTACCAAGAAGTTCCAGACAAAGGTAAAACAAATTGCGACAAACTTACCGATCACTGGCAAAATGTTAAAATACTCTACTGCTACATGTAGGGTCAGTAATTGCAGACCTACACCTACTAAACTCACCCCTGCAACAAGAATAAACTCATGGACTGGGTGGAACCTGCTTTTATTGAAGACGAAGTAGTTACTCCCGAGCCAATTTAAAACAATGCCTATGGCCATACTGAGTACGGCAGCCGCCTCGTACCTCAGGCCAATTCTTGAATTCATTACCCAGAATGAAACAACCTCTATTGTGACGACAACTGAAGCCATCACGACATAGCGAATGATCTGGCCGTACGGGCTTTGCCTGGAAAGCAGCGCCCTGCTCACTTCTCTAGCCCCCTACATGCCCGTGCCTTGCTAGTGGATATTTCCCAGTCTTCAGAGGGGTAGATGGAAAGAATAAAGTTTTCTGCAGATTTATTACATTGCTCTTTAAGGTTGGTATAAATATCCCCTCGGGTCTTCTGCATTACGTCGTTCCTGCCTAAAGAACTGCCGAGGGGGTAGTTTGCAATAATAAACACTATGAGAAGTGATGCAAATAGCCACTTGGTCATTTTGGTTATGTTTTTTGCAAAGAACGCTGCTACGACTAAAAAGTATACTATTAAGTTTTGCACATAAAAAAACTGATCGGGGCCGCCATTCTTGTAACCATAAAAGAAATCCGAAATACCCGGTCTGTTTATTACAAATAAGAGCGTTGCACAAACTACTGCATATATTCCAATGGGCAGTATTGGCCTGTATCTCTTATTATAGAGCAGGCATAGGAAGGCCGTGGCGACTGCAATGGTAATAATGGCCAGGAAATCAGTGAATGGATGATATATCCCATAAGTGAAACTATACTCAAATGAGCGACCTATGAATATCTCGATTGTCCTTGAAGCCTGAAAGGGCGTATCTAGATAGCCTGGGATCTTAGGTATGCCGTGAATTCTTACGTAGATGAGCTGTGGCAATAATAAAAAAGTCACTGCACAAAGCGACCAGAAAGAGCTTGCTTGAAAGGGTTTTGGTAGAGTTGGCTTCTTAAAAGCCTTGGCGTAGTCAATTATATAAGGCGTAAATGCTATAGGGATGAGCAGGTAGGTAGTGCTGTTGGTGTAGGCACATATAAGGATACTTAAATCCACGATTACTAGCTGGTCCCATTTCTTTTTGTAATTAATGTACCTATAGACAGTCAACAAGAATGCGATGTAAAAAAATAGCCATTTTAAATTACCTATGGTACCAAAAATTGCATAGTCTGATTGTCTTAATGGTACGAAAGCGCTCAATAACACCAGCACAACTGCCCAATATTTGGTGAGTTGCTTTTTGAAAAGCAGTATAGGCAATGTCAGTGAGAAGCCAATAAATAAGTAGGAGACGATACTAATGCTGCGGGGTAAATCTGCAAAGTTGGATTGGAAAAATACTTTATTAAGCAATAGCCCAAGCCCGGTCAGTAGGTATAAGCCAGATATGAAATAGCCGTTAAACGCAGTGATGAGCGCCTTGATGAATCCAAGTTCTAGAATATTCACAAAGTATATACTGCCATCTTCGCCGTAAAAGTTTGGTGCCGTGAAATTGTTTGGAAACCGTAAAAAAACTATCACAGTAGCTATCACTAGGCAGCTGATGTAAAACAGTGCAAAAGTTTTATTGGGGTACTTCTTAGTAAGTCTTGCGTATGTTTTATACAGATTTTTCATATTGATTATAAAACTCATTTAAAGCAATGGCGGAAATGGCGTAAAATTTTACTGCGTTGCTTGGATTAATGTGCACTCTGTGGGTTAGCATTCTAGAATACATTACTCCAGTATGGAAAAGGATGCTTTTATACTCAGCCCGGGTTAGGTGTTTTTTTGCAAGTTTCAATAGCTGTACCTTTAGCTTCTCATACTGTGCTGATTTTTCATTGTCATAGCTAATTATATTGCCTAGAGCCTTAGTAGGTCTTTCATCTCGACAAAGAAACTCATAGCCAAACTCAAGAGACTGCAGTTGCCTGCCAAAATCAACAACCGGTGAAGATATTTCATTCTCGTCCGTAGGGTCAATTATTTTGAAGGAGTGATTTTTAGTTGAAGTAAGAATATTGTCTACAGTGAGGTCTCCATGAATCGGGCTTTCTCGATAGGTGCTTATATCTCTCATTGCGGCTGTGTTATGACTGATCTTTTCGACAATATTAAGTATGTTCATATACTCTACGCCATTAATATTGAGTGTTTCTAAGTCTAAGATTTGCTGAATGTCGGGATTTATCTTGCTGGCCTGCAGAACCTTGTTAACTAGCCGGTTCTTTATATACTCCTTAGCATGATCAGAGTGTAAGCTTTCTTTCCCCGGCTTGTATATGTGCTTAAACATGTATTCAAAAATTTCAGTTATGATTTTAACGCTTGGCTGAATAGGGTTTGCGTGCATGAATTCAAAGAATGGGACAAACTCTGGGTAATATTCGATGTCAATGCTGTAATATGTATCTGTCATATTTGAGCTGATTATGTTCACTACGCTATCTAGACTGTTCTTTTCTCTAAGCCAATCGTACTGGTTTTGGAGTTTTTTGGCGTGCTGAATGGGCGTAATTTTTCTAACCTTGTATAGGCCGTCATTGTGCACAAGTATCGTACTTGCATCTGAGCCTCCTTTGAAATACTTTATGAGTTTCATATCTTCGTTTAATTCAAGCCTATGAAGTATGTGTGAGAGACTATTCGAAGAGAAGAAAGCATCTAAAAATGCAGCCATTTCTGCACTTATGTCTCCTGCCCTCTCCAGCTTGTTATGCATTTTTGATTTACTTATTGTTTTCTGCTGTTTCTGAAAATCTTCATTGGTGCGCAGAACGGCGTACACGCCAACAAGCGAGGTCGGTACAACGATGAGCAGCCAAGAATATACCATGTAGGTGAACGAAACTGGCGACGAGTATATGCTATCGAGTATTGGGCCCACGATAGACTGATAGGTTCCGATGTAGGCTGGACCTGAAGGTATTGCTGTACCAAGATAAGGTGCTACCGATCTTACCGATTCTACAAATATGTCTTTGGCTGCAAAAAAGTAGCTCGCGAGTAAATACATAGCCGAGAGGTAGAAGCCCCACATAATAACTGTGTAAAGGGAGTATTTGAACATGTGTTTTTTATCGACAGTCTTTTGTAGGCCATAGATTATCGACCAAAGCTTAAATCGCGCTAGATTCTTATATTTATCGTTCAAAAAACTTGTCGCTACATAGCAGGCCTTTAAAAAATGGGTGTTTTGGCTTCTCATCATGTTGATTGTTGAGAAAAGGACAATAGCCAGAAACAGGATTAAGTACGAAAATACAGCATACTGGCTTAAATCGACATTAATAACGTACTGGCTATAGTTGAAAAGGACTAAACTTACTGACCCGAGTATTAGGCCGTCTACTGCTCTTTCTAGAAGTATTAAAGAGAACGTAAAACCGGTACTGATAGACAGAGATCTACCTAGTATCAACGCCCTGATGACTTCGCCTAGTCTAAAGGGTAAAAGAGTATTGAATAAATAACCTGCGAATAAAGCACGTAGGTTGGTTTTTAGTTTGGATGGCTTGATCTCGTCAATTAATATTTTGGTTTTGTAGGCACGGATAGTGTGGCCGGCAAACAGCAGAGCAGTTGAGATGGTCAGTAGGCCGACTAATCTTTTTTGTTTTAACAAGCTCAGTGCAAAGCGTAAATCAAAACGATACTTGTAGGCAAAATACAAATAAACCGATGCCGATAATGCCAATAAGATTAGGAGTAACTTTTTGTACTTCAAGATATTATTACCTTAATTACTTGTAGGCCTGCTTTTGTTGCCGCCTCTATACCTACTTGAGAGTCTTCAAAAACAACTACTTCATCTTTTTCCAGGCCTACTTCTTTTAGAGCCAGTAGATACACATCTGGTGCTGGCTTTGGCCTTGCTATATATTCGCCAAAAATCATCTTATCAAAACTTTGAAGTAAGTTATTTTGCTTCAAAACTTCGTGGGCATTTTTTTTGGCGGCGGTTGTGACTAAGACCATCTGGTGATGCGGCCTCATCTTATTCATAAAATCAATAAGCTCTTTATTGGGTTTTGTCTTATGCATTAGTCTGGCATAAAAGACTGCCTTTTGTTCTCTAATTTTTTCAATCTCTTCTTCTGAAATGCCTGGTATTAGGACCGGCATAAACTTATCCGCCCTATTGCCATTGACTCTGTCAAAGTCACTTCTCTTTAGCTCGAAACCTGCAGTTTTAAATGCTTTTTTGTAGGCTAAATAGTTCGCCTCATCTGTGTCACAAAGTGTGCCATCAAGATCGAAAAAAAATGCTTTGATAATTCTCCCATTCTTACTCATCAGTAGATAGAAACGATTTTAACTCTTCTGGCGTTCCAAACGAATTAAAATCGTCAATCCTTGCAATTGTTATAGATTTATCTTGTTTTATTAGAATATTATATATTAAAGACAAATAATATTCTTTCATGTTTTCAGAAATTGGTATCTTTAGTAGTTTGTGAGCGGAATCCAAGAAGGATGATGCTTTGTTGAAATAATAAGCACCTGCTATAGCGTTGCTGGATATGACTTTTTTTTCAGCGGTTTCTACGACATTCTGATTTTTTAACTTTGCATAACTATACCTTGGATTATCAGAAGGGAAACACAATAATATTCCGTCCGGTTCGCCATGATTGATGGCAGATACTACCTTGCTGTTATATTCTTTAGATGAAAAGCGAAAATCGCAATCCATAATAATAATTGGGCAATCAGGCTTAATGTCTTTCTCTGCTATCAGGCATGTTTCTACTGCTCCCTGTGTATTGTGATCTAATATGTTAACTTTTGCTTCCGGCAACAAAGAGGAAATTTTTTTTGCTAAGTTATACTCTTGGTCTTGATCGGCTCTAATCACAAATATATATGATTTAGGTACGTCAAGATCTTCAAAACTTTCGAGTGCTTTAAGGAACATGGCCCTACCTTCTACTTGAATGAGTGGTTTTGGCGTCTCGTACCCTTGATCTCGAAAACGCTGACCCAATCCTCCCATAGGCATAAGTATCTGTAGTTCTTTCACTTTGACCAAACTTTCGTAGTAGTGTAGTCATTTGTCGTCTTTTTTAGAAATCTTTCTTTGTGAAACCTCCACCTTGCTAGCTTAGTAAGGGCCATTTTGGCTATTTTTAGGTTTTTTGCATTACTTACCTGGTCAGTTTCTCGCCAGATTATTGGAGTAGATACTAGAATAGACTTCTTTCTATAGAAATCTAGCAATAAATCGAAGTTAAAAGCAAGGTTGTCCCCAAACCCTAAATATCTATGATCCTTCAGTGAATCTATTTTGAAAATATTTAAGCCCGATCCCAAGTCTCTGGTATTACGGAGGGTTACAATACTATAGATTAGATTGAGGCACTTATTCCCTATAATTCTTTCAATGGAATACCCCTGGAGCTCTGACCCCTTTGAGAATCTTGAACCCAGGACTGCCGAGGCATTAGGACTATTTTTCGCAGCTCTTATTAGCTTGCTAATGTCTTGGGTACTTGCCTGGTCGTCGCCATGAAGAATAATAATATAGTCTGCATTTTTTTGTTCTGCATGTAGAAATGCAACCTTGTGTGTGCCTCCTAGATTGTAGTTTTCTGTATTTGTGTAAATACTAAATTTACGTGAGCCTATTTGTTGAATTGCTTTTTTTGCAGCTTCAACAGTGTTGTCCTCACTGCGGTTATTAATAACCATTACCTCGTCTAACTCAGAAAGCAGTTTTTTGTTGAAACCCTTTATAACTCTAGGTATTTGTTTCTCACAGTTGAAACAAGGTATGGCGACAATTATCTTCATGCCTTGCTACAGAAGCCCTTCTAAATATTTACCATATCCACTCTTTTTCAATGGGGTAGCGAGGTTGCTTAGCTGTTCGTCATTAATCCAGCCATTCCGCCAAGCAATTTCCTCAATACAACCAATCTTGATACCTTGTCGTTCCTCAATAACTTGAACAAATTGGGATGCCTGATTGAGACTTGCGAACGTACCAGTGTCTAGCCATGCAGTCCCTGGGTCAAATAAACAAACCTTTAGCTTACCCTTCTTAAGGTAGGCATCTAGCACGGAGGTAATCTCGATCTCGCCCCTCTCACTTGGCTCTACGTTTTTAGCAATCTCTACTACTTCGTTGTCGCAAAAGTACAGGCCTGCGTTAGCATAGTTGGACTTTGGCTTCTCTGGCTTTTCTTCAATCGAGAGCACGTTCATCTGCTCATCGAATTCGTAGACGCCGTAACGCTCCGGGTCATGGACTGGTGCAGCAAAACCAACTGCTCCGTCGATATCGGTAAACGACTGGAGCTTTTCAGCCAGGCCGGAGCCATAGAAGATGTTGTCCCCCAGCACCATGGCAACCTTGTCGTCCCCGATGAACTCAGCCCCTACTCTGTAAGCATCGGCTAGGCCTCGGGGCTCGTCCTGCACCTTATAGGTAAAGTCGCAGCCGATTTCAGCCCCGCTGCCCAACAGCTGCTCGAACCTTGGTAGGTCTTGGGGCGTTGAGATTATTAAAATCTCTCGAATCCCTGCGCTCATGAGCGTTGAAAGCGGATAGTAGATCATCGGCTTATCGTAAATAGGGATCAGCTGCTTGGATACACCCCTGGTGACCGGGTAGAGTCTTGTTCCCGAACCGCCTGCTAGAATTATTCCTTTCATGCCTGCTCCTTTTTAACGTAATTAACTAGGTCATCGCGCCAATCTTTCGGCTCGAACCCGGTAGCTATAACCTTAGAGAGGTCGAGGGTGCTCTGTAGCGGCCGGGGGGCGATGCCTTCTTTGCCAGCAAAGTATTCCTCGGTAGTTGTCTCTCCGACTACTAAATCATAGCCGGCGCATTTGAATATGGCGCGTGTAATGTCGGCCCAGCTGGCGGGCTCTCCGCCATTACTGAGGTTATACACTCCGTAATCGGCTCTGTTCTGGAGTAAGTGGTCTATGGTCCGCACAAGCTCCGTGGTAAACGTAAGGCGCCCAATCTGGTCTGAGACCACAGTAGGAGCGATGCCCTTCTGCCCTAGGCCAAGCATGGTACGGACAAAGTTCTTGCCCTCACCGATGACCCAGCTAGTGCGTATAATATAATGCTTGTTAGTTGTCGAAGCAGCAATATCCCCAGCAGCCTTACTGCTTCCATATACAGATAGTGGGCTTAGTGTTTCTTCCTCGTCATGCTTTTTAGAAGTCCCATCGAATACATATTCGCTGGAAATATGTACTAATGTCAGACCATGCTCAGAAGCAACCATTGCTAAATTGGCCACGCCGGTCGCGTTTACCGCCCAGGCAGCTTTTCTACCCTCGGTACCTTCAGCCCCATCTACGTTTGTATATGCTGCTGCATTAATAATGATGTCTACAGTAGACCAGTTAAAGGACTTAACGGCTTCGGGGCTTGAGATATCAAGCTCTGCACTACCTACTGCTTGTGCCTTGGGGTACTGCCTTTGCAGTTCTTTACCAAGCTGCCCATTAGCGCCAGTAATGAGGATCTTATGTTCGTTCATTAGGAAACAACCATTGGTTTAATGTCTTTTAGTAATGGGTGCTCCTTGTCTCTATCTGACATCACGGCATCGGCCAGAGGTACGGGCCACTTGATCGCAACCTGCGGGTCGGCCAAGTTCACAAAAGCGTACTTTTCATAATCGTCCGCGCTCCAGTGCTTATTAACGCTGTAGAGATAGAATGTATTGTCTTCGAGGGTCTGGAAAGAGTTTGCGACTCCTTGTGGTAAAAAGACCGTAACGTTTGGGGTAATGGTAATCGTCTCAACAACTCCAAAGTTTTCTCCCTCCCGGAGGTCAACATAGGCGGCAAAAACACTGCCCTCGACTACGGAGATGTACTTGTCCCACGGCTCTGCGTGCAGGCCACGTGTTACTCCCTTTTGCTTATTAAACGAGAGGCTATTTTGAACAACATTAAACTCCCCTGGCATGCCGGCATCAACTAGCTTTGCTTTCTGGTACTTTTCCTGGAAGTAGCCCCTTTCGTCACCGACATATGACACGTCGAAGAATAGTAAACCTGGGATCTTTGTGTTTCTGCCTTTAAACTCTGTGGTTGCTAAATTGGCCATTATCTGCCCAGCTCCTTGTACTTAGTTTCTGTAGTGTGCTTTTGCGGCTTCCACCAGCCTTCGTGATTGGTGTACCAATCAATTGTCTGCTTGAGCCCTTGCTCAAAGTCAGTGTACTGCGGGGCCCAGCCCAGTTCTGTGCGAAGTTTTGTGCTGTCGATTGCGTACCGCATGTCGTGGCCTGGGCGGTCATTAACATGCTCGTATCCTGAGGTGTCTTTTCCCATAGTAGAAAGTATCATCTCGATGACATACTTGTTGTCTTTTTCACCATCGGCACCAATGAGGTAGGTTTCGCCAATTTTTCCTTTTTCCAAGATCGTCAGTACTGCAGAACTATGGTCTTCTGTATGGATCCAGTCTCGAACGTTCTTGCCTTCACCGTACAGCTTTGGCTTGCGCCCCTCTAGTATCTCTGTAATCTGGCGTGGAATGAACTTCTCTACATGCTGATATGGCCCGTAGTTGTTTGAGCAGTTGGAGATTGTGGCCTGCAAACCAAAACTGCGAACCCAGGCCCTAACGAGAAGATCTGAGCCTGCCTTAGTACTCGAATAGGGGCTCGATGGATTGTAAGGAGTATCCTCAGTAAACCTATTGGGGTCGTCTAGCTCGAGGTCTCCGTACACTTCGTCGGTAGATATATGATGGTAGCGCTTGTTGTGCTTGCGCGCAGCCTCGATAAGTACATATGTGCCGACTATGTTGGTGTCCAGGAATGGTCGCGGGCCTACAAGGGAGTTGTCATTGTGGGATTCCGCAGCAAAATGCACCACAGCATCGTGCGAGGCAACAAGCCCATCGACAAGCTGTTCGTCGCATATGTTCCCTTCGACGAGTTTACACCGGCTAGATGGTGCTTCTGCCAGGTTTTCCTTATTACCGGCATATGTAAGCTTGTCCAGTACTGTGACTGTATAATCGGGTCTGTGTTTGAGTACATGATGGACGAAGTTTGACCCAATAAAGCCTGCTCCACCAGTAATAAGTAACTTCATAGCATTATTTTAACAGCTTGAAATAAGTGTTTCCACCTTATGCACTACGAAAGTCTGACGAAAAAGTTGCTAACAGTATATAATTGGTAGCAATGGCGACTAAGAATAAAAAATCGAACATCGAGGCTTCAGGTAAGCCAGAGGAAACCTTCGATTTACCGACCCGAAAAAACCGTAGCGCAAGTCGTAAGATTGCTTATGGCCTGCTGGTCGCCCTTGGCCTGTTCGTACTTACTACAGTTGCCTTGCGAGCTGCCTACGCAAGCCGCATTTACCCAGGGGTTTGGGGCCACGGCGTATACCTAGGAGGACTAACTCCTAATGAAGCCTCTAAGCTGCTCGACAAAGAGACTCTAGCCTACAGCCAGAACCCTATCTTGATTGAAGCGAACGGCAAGACGGTATCCGTTCCCCAGAAGGACATTAGTGTTACTTATAACAACGAAACCCTCAGTAAAGAACTAATGCGCCAAGGTAGGGACGGCAACATAGCAGAGCAAGTGATAAGCCAATGGGCTTTGCTAGCTGGGATTGCTAGCCAGGACAACACCAGTCTTACTTACGATGATGCCGCGCTCGCCACTACGACCATTGCAATCAACAACGGGCTTGCCACACCGAGTGTGAACGCTAGCTACCAGGTAGCCGAAGGCCAGGTTGGGTTTACTGCCGGGGCTGCTGGTAAGCGATTAGATTACGGTGCGCTTGGCCTAGCCCTACACAGTGCGCTAGCTAGACTAGATGAGCAGATTATCCCTGTGCAGACTGATAGCGTGGAGCCGTCGGTCGACAGTGCAACACTCGAGGCTAACAAGGCCCTAGCCCAAAGCTACATTAGCTCCCCCCTGCAACTTGACTACGCGGGTAAAACCTGGCAAGTCGATCCGGCTACGGCTTTTGGTTGGCTTCATTCCACCACCAGCCCTGAAGCCAAAGTGTATTCCCAGAACCTGCTCGAGGGATACTACGGCGCAGCTACTCCCGCAAAAGAACTAGAGTTTGACGCTGCCCGCATTGATTCATACTTAACTGAGATCAGTAAAGAAATCGACCAGGCGGCTATAGACGCACAACTGAACGTAACCGACAACCGGGCTACAGTATTCGTGGCAAGTCGAGATGGTAAAAAGCTCAACGTAGTAAGGACACGCGACGCCATACTTGCCTCGCTTAACACAACTGATGCTCAACGCACCATTGCGATGAGTGTAGACACCACCAAGCCAACAGTTAACGAAGAAAGTATTAATAATCTCGGCATCAAAGAGTTGTTGAGCGAAGGAGTAAGTTATTTCCCAGGCTCATCGGCTAATCGCCTAACCAACGTTCGGGTTGGTGCAGCGCGGTACAACGGTGTACTCCTAAAGCCTGGCGAAGTGTTCTCGTTCGGTAAGCTCCTGGGTAATGTTGGGCCCGAGGAGGGTTATACTCCTGGCTGGGTTATTCTAGGAGACCGACAAGAAGAACAGTATGGTGGTGGCTTGTGCCAAGTGTCATCAACTGCATTCCGTGCAGCTCTTACGGCAGGCCTGCCAATCTTAGAGCGAGTAAACCATGCCTTTGCCATTAGTTACTACACTGCGCCGTATGGTGTTCCTGGAGTGGATGCTACTATCTACTACCCTCCGGTAGACTTTAAGTTCCGTAACGATACCGATGCACACCTTTTGATACAAACAGAGATGATCGGCACGACTCTGAAGTTCAGGTTTTACGGAACCAAAAAGAAGGAAGGTGTAATCCGCGGACCCTACTTTGTAAGCGGTAGCTCGGATGTAAACCAGCCTTCACAGACGGTGTTCTACCGAGACATCAAAGTGAACGGACAGGTTACGAAGACTGACACCTTCAACACCTACTACCAATCAGCCTTGAAGTTTCCCAAGCCAGATTCTCAATAGAAAACGCCTGTCATCAGGTTCCCCCTTGGTATGCGTAGGGAGTAGTGTACTAACTTGCTTTACAACTTCTAGCTTAAGCGTTACGCTACATTCATGAAGTTTGTGGGCGTAAAGAAATACTTTGGGGTAGGGATTTTTGTTGCCCTCTCTGCCGCCACCCTATTACTAGCTCCTGCTGCAAAGGCTGAATCAGTCACTCTAGAACCAACCCGCGACACATACGTTAACTCGGACGCGCCCAATGGCTCCTATGGGAATATTGGCCTAGGAACTGTCGCGTCGGGACCCGGGGATGGGTCTAGCCAGAAGGTTCTAATGTACTTCGACCTATCTAGTATTCCTGCGGGGTCCACCGTGGAGAGTGCCAAGCTAACGATGAGATTAGGCGGGTGCATAAATAGCTCCGCGTACGCCGGGAGGGTTAGTATAGGCGCGTATTTAGCTAATGGCTCCCCTGCCTGGACCGAAAGTTCGACATACCAACAGCTTAGTACAAGTGGTAGCTCATTAGAGATTTTGTACTCTCAGGACGTGCTGTGTACACCAGGCTCGTATGTAGACTTTGGTGCAACAAGCCTTGTCGGCTACTGGCTAGACGGAACCATGCCCAATGACGGTCTGCTGCTAAACCAGATTACTGGTGGTGGGTATTGGACGCGTGTATTCTATATGAGCGAAGCTACCGCAAGCTCTCGCCCAAAGCTCGTGATTAACTATACCGTCCCGAGCGAAGTGGTAACTTCTCCTGACGGAGGCCCGAGCGAGCCCACAGCTACAGTGCCCGCAAGTAACACTGCGTCCACCACTTCGAGCCCGCAACCGTTTGCCGAAGACTCCACGATATCATCCCCCGAAACCCTACTCCTTACTCAAATCTCGAATAAATCCCATATAAAAGTCGTGTGGAAGAAGTCCTCGACTACTGGTGTTTCCAAGTACCACCTGTACCGCAAAGTAGGCTCTAAGGGTGTATTCGAAAAGCTTGCCGAAATAAACGCCGATACCAACGAGTATATAGACGGATCAACAAAGTACGACAAGGGCTATAGCTACTTCGTGAGAGCAGTGCGTGACAATAAAGAGAGTAAGAACTCCCCTGAAGCGAGTCTTTACACCAAGGACACCACCAAGAAAACTGCACCAAAGAGTGCTGTAGTGCTTGAAAAAAAGTCATACAATACCCTCTTAGCCATCCTAATTGGCCTAGGCTTGGCAATGCTGATTGGTACGATTCTATACATGCGACTACATAGGCAGCATCACAAACTTAAGTCTTCAACCGCAGCCAAACCTAAGAAGAAGTAATATTACTTACCGATACAAAAGCGACTGAACATGTCGGCTATCATTGCGTCATTGGTATCTGCGCCGGTAATTCGTGTGAGCTGCTTGGCGGCTGATTCTAGTTCTACGAGTACAATATCGCGCGGGGTTCCTGAGCCCAAAAGGATGATCGCTTGGGTAATATGCCCTTTGGCGAGAGTTGCGAGTTCTAGTTGTCGCTTGGTGGTTAAAGCAACATCGCCAGGTGTGTCATGAACGTCAGCTAACCCAATGAGTGCTTTTTGCAAACTCTCCATGCCATCGCCAGTTTGGGCGGAAACCTGCATAACTTGGCTCGCCCATTTGGGCTTGGGTGGAACATCTTGCGCCTCGTCTGACTTCGTAGTCACTAGGATAGTTTGCTTGGTGTTCAGATCCTCCATAAGCCCGGATGCTTCTAGATAATTCTGGGTTTCGACGAGTGCCGACGGTGCGACCAACACAAGCACCACATCGGCCGAGTTAACCGTGCGGTGCGTGCGCTCTATGCCAATAGCCTCAACTTCATCGGGGTCGGTATTTAAGCCCGCTGTATCGGTAAGTCTAAACGGAATGTCGCCGAGGATGATACGCTCCTCTATAGTATCGCGTGTAGTGCCGGCAATGTCGGTAACAATGGAGCGCTCAAAGCCAAGAAGCTTGTTGAGTAGGGTGGATTTGCCAGCATTGGGCAGCCCAACCAGCGCCACACTAACGCCATCGCGCAACACTGAAATATTCTGGGAGTAATTGATGAGCTCTGTGAGTTCTGCCTCCACTGTCTGCACCTTAGTTAGTAGTGTCTCGTGGGTCTGTTCGGATATGTCTTCCTCGCTAAAGTCTAGGTGGGCGGCCTCTGCAGCGGCCAAACCAACAATATCCTCAACGAGGGTTGCCATCTTGCGAGACAGGCCCCCTGCCAATTGGTCGGCGGCTAATCGAGCTAGCTTGCTGCTCTCTGCCTCAACTAAGTCGGCGACCGCCTCTGCCTGGGCAGCATCTAGCTTGCCATTGAGGAGCGCTCGCTTGGTAAACTCACCTGGCTCGGCTAATCGCGCACCGGTAGACAGGCAGGCGTTCAAAACTTCGTCGATAACAGCTGGTGACCCATGAGTATGAAGTTCCACCATATCCTCACCGGTGTATGAACGCGGGGTGTGGCTCGTAGTAATGAGTCCACTATCTAGCTTGCGTCCACTTAAAGTAATCCAACCGCCGTAGAGCCTATGTGGATCAAGATGCTCAACCGGCCGCTTACCGTGCCATAAGGTCTGCACAATACTAAAAGCATCTGGCCCGCTTAATCGCATGATGGCTATCGCACCACGGCCACGCGGGGTGGAAAGCGCTACGATGGTGTCTATAGGGGAGTTCATCAGACTATGACTCCTAAGCTTCCCGCGTTTGCACCACGATAACTCGGTGCGGCTCTACTCCCTCGCTGGTTGTTACAATGTCTGGCATCTCTGCAAGCACCATGTGTACTTGGCGGCGTTCGTAAGCATTCATAGGCTTAAGGTGAACTTTAGCTTGCGTTAGGCGGGCTCTATCGGCTGCTTCGTTTGCGATCTTTTCTAGCTTAGCCTCGCGTTCTTTGCGATACCCTGCTACGTCGAGTGTGGCGAATTCACCGCCAGCTTTGCGCTGCATGGCATTAAATACTTGTTGCAGGGAACGAAGAGTCTCCCCTCCTCGGCCAATCAATAGTGCGTGGTGAGGGGAGTCGATACTCAAAACCAAATTACCTTCAGCTTCTTCGGCTTGCACGCTCGCATCGAACCCAAGCTTGCGCAGAAGCTCCTCGAGTCGAGCTTGCGTGTCCGCTCTATCCATTTACTTCTTCCTTTTCTTCTTTGTAGCTGGCTTTTTGGTCTGATTCTTGCGGGCCTTTGGTAGAGTCTTCTTTGGAGATTCTTCTACGATCACGGCTTCTTCCATCTTTTCTGTTTCTTCGCGCATAATAAGCCACTGTTGGAAGATTGCTACGCCGTTACCGGTAATCCAGTAGAGTGGTAGAGCGGCAGGTAGCGTCCAGGCAATGAAGGCTGTCATGGCTGGGAAAATGTAATTCATGGTCGAAGTCATCTTGGCCTGTTGGTCGTTCGGGTCAATGTTCTTAGGTGTAATCATCTTGACCTGGATGTACTGAGTAATACCGGCAATTACGGCGAGTACTTTGCTGGCCGTATCCATTGGGATGACCCGTAGAAGCATTGGGTCGTATTTAACCGCGCCACTAATAAGCTGCTGGATGTACGGTATATTCTTTACTGGCTCGTAAAGGAGAGTACTAATCTGGTCAAACGGTAGAGCGGCCTTTTTGAGTACAAAGAACAGAGCGATCAGGAATGGAAACTGCAGGAGGAGCGGTAGGCATGAAGAGAAGGGATTAATCTCCTTTTCTTTATAGAGCTCCATAAGGAGTTGGTTTTCCTTGGCCTTGTCCCCTGCCGCCTGCACGCGCAACTTAGCGATCTCTGGCTGAAGTGCCTGCATCTTCTTCTGTGATCGAAGCTGCTTGGCAGTAAGCGGCCACATGGCAAAGCGAATAATGAGCGTCATGATGATGACGGCGATACCAAAGTCATGGCCTGGCAGGATGCCGAAGATGGCCATGAGAAGGTTCAGGAGCGGATTTACGATCAGTGTATCAAACATGTGTTAGGATTATGCCTTTCTCTTTGAGTGCTTGGGTTTCTTTTTATAACTTTCGTCTACCCGGGGTGTACTCAATGGATTACATTTTACTATTCTTACCAGGCTAAGACCAGACCCTACCAGGAGTCCACGCTCCTCTATCGCCCGGTAGCCGTATTCGCTGCAGGTTGGGTAGAAGCGGCAGTAGCCATTTGGGTGCCGGTGTTTAAACCAACCATGGTCTGGCGACAATGTACGTTGGTATAGTCGAATCGACTTAAGGGCTACTCGTTTTACTGGGTTGTGCTTTGCCATAGGTTTGCCCTTTTCAGTAAGTCTAGCACCGTTTGTTCTACTTCTGCCGCTGGGAGCGCCGAGATGTCTTGTTTGACGGTGATAATAAAGTTGTGGCCTGGAGTTACATGCTGCCAGTCCTTCCGTACTACTTCTATAACGCGTCGTTTGCAACGATTGCGCACTACCGCTCGCTTGGAAACCTTTTTGGAAACCACAACAGCCACTCGAGAATTCTCAAAGTGGCTTTGGTAATGCTTAACATACATGGTGTCCGCATTTACGCTGCGGCCACGCTGGTATGTTTTGTTGAAGTCGGCCGCCGTCCGCAGACGATAGACCCGCGCGATCATAACTAAATAGCTACCCGCTTACGACCTTTGAGGCGGCGGCGCTTGAGTACTGATCGACCAACGCGTGTGGCCATGCGTGACATAAAGCCGTGGACGCGCTGTCGTCTTCGTTTTTTTGGTTGGTGCGTTCGTTTCATAATCCTACGTATTCTACGCTAAAAATGCCTCGCCGTCAATCGTCTTAGCCTCACTTATCCACTGTTTCGTCAGATATAGTGGATAACTTTTGGCACTTCTGCTAGTTGTGGAAAACTTTGGGGAATAGTATGATTGGAAGCAAGAGAAAGAGGGTGAGGCAATGAATTTAACACGTCAAAAGATTTGGCAGGGTGTCTTAGGCGAGCTCGAAGTCGGCATGAGTAAGGCTAACTTCAAAACTTGGGTTAAGAACACGCAACTTGTTTCAATCGAAGGCACTACAGCAACCGTGTCTGTCCCCCACATCTTTGCTCGGGATAGGCTCGCTACTGTCTATAACGATCAAATTATCGAGGCGCTGCGAAAGCTTGTGCCAGATATCGTAGCGGTAGAATACGTAGTTGGCAGCTCCGCCAGTGACGATGTAGAAGATATTAGCGTTCCGCAGCAAAATTCAACCGCGCCTGGGCCAAGTGAAAAGCCTAAACCAAAACCACAGGCTGTAACCCAAACCAGTGAATCCCCACAGCTTTCCTTGCAAAGCTCGAGCATTGGACAACGTTATAGCTTTGAAAACTTCGTGGTTGGGTCTGGGAATCGGTTAGCCTTTTCCGCAGCCAAGCTCGTGAGCGAAAAGCCAGGCGTGGCCTATAATCCCCTATTCCTATACGGCCCGCCGGGAGTTGGTAAAACCCACCTCATGTGGGCAATTAGTAGTGCGGTAGCAGCGGCAAACCCAGATGCCAAGATAACGTATATTACGACTGAGGACTTCCTAAACCAGTTCACAAACGCCATTCGCAAGGGCGAAAACTTTAGCGCTCGCTACCGAAACGTAGATGTCCTTCTGGTAGACGACCTTCAGTTCATTGCCGGTAAGGAAAAGACCCAGGAGGAGTTCTTCCATACCTTTAATGCCCTTCATCAATCTAATAAGCAGATTGTACTGTGCAGTGATCGGCCGCCAAAGGCGATTGCAACGCTCGAAGACCGACTGCGTAGCCGATTCGAATGGGGTATGGTCGCAGACATTCAACCGCCGGACTATGAGACCCGTGTTGCTATCATCCAAAGCAAGGCTATGGATAAGAACTTCGATGTCTCAACAGAGGTAGCGGCATACATAGCAGAAACTATCCAGAGCAACATTCGCGAATTAGAAGGCGGGCTTACTCGGGTTATCGCCTACTGCCAGGCGCACGGTGTGCCACTAACTCCTGAAGTTGCTCAAACAGTACTCGGCGGTTCACTTAACCCGTCGCCAAAGAACATGACACCAAAGCAGATCATAGAGCGCACCGCGGCGTTCTATGACATTAAGGTCACAGATCTGACTGGTGCTAAGCGCGACAAAGACATTGTGGTACCCAGGCAAATCGCCATGTACATAATGCGCCGTGAACTCGGTATGAGCTTTCCGCAAATTGCGAGCTCACTGGGTGGCCGCGACCATACTACGGTCATGCATGGTGTGCGCAAAATAAACAAACTTGCCGGGTCTAACGAACCGATTAGCCACGAGATACAAACACTAAAACAAAAAATCTTTAGTTCATAGTTATACACAGTTATGTTGTAAATATGTGTATAACTAGTGGATAAAGTGTGTAAAGCCTGTTTATGAATTGTTCATATCTACTCCGCTTTTGCACAAGTTCTTCACAGCCTGATTAGTTCAACAAGTGTGGTTGTGTCTAACTACCGTTATACGCAGTCTGTACACATTAGTTATACAGTGCTTGCGCACAACCTAACACAGCCACTTTACACTTAAGCTAAAGCTAATTCATAAGCTTATGCGCATTGTCCCCAGGCCTTACTACTATTACTACTTTCTTTTTAAATCTATAATTACTAATACATAGAGAGGTGAAAAATGAAACTATCAGTCGTTCAGGAGAATCTAAATAAAGCACTGGGGAGTGTAGGAAGAATTGTTGGTGCGCGTAATAGCTTACCAGTACTTGCTAATGTACTCCTTAAGACAGAAGCCTCACGATTGATCGTAAGTGCAACAAACCTAGAAGTAGCAATCAGCTGCAGTATAGGTTGCAAGGTGGAAAAAGAAGGTGCTACGAGTGTGCCCGCTCGCCTCTTGGCGGAGCTCGTGTCTGGTTTGCCAAGTGATAAGCTCCAGCTCATAGCTACGGGAGATAATTTAAAGATTAAAACCACCAACTTTGAATCTAGCCTAAATGGTATCGCAGCCACAGAGTTCCCTACTACTCCTAAGGTGAAGGCAGAAGTTGAATTAAACATTCCAGCTGATGTACTGGTAAAGCGGTTAGCCGAAGTAGTCGTAGCGGCCGCGGTAGACGAGTCTAGGCCGGTGCTAGCTGGAGTACTTTTCAGTGTCGAGGGCGGCAAACTTACCCTGGCTGCGACTGATAGTTATCGCTTAGCAGAGACCTCCATAGGAGTTAAGGCGGATAAGGACATTAGTGTGATAGTTCCAGCCAAGACGATCAATGAGCTCAACAGGATCGCGAACGACACAAGTGATGAGGTCCATATCGCCATTGGTCAGAACGAAATCTTATTCGAGATTGGTGACGTAAGTATGGTATCGCGCTTGATAGACGGCAAATTCCCTAACTACAGCCAGATACTCCCTACCAAGGCAGCTACGTCTATCACCTTGAATAAATCGGAGCTCGCTAGCACAGTAAAAGTCGCAAGCTTGTTTGCTCGCGAGAGCGCCCACACGATTAAGCTGGACTTTACGAAGGCCGGTCTGCAGTTCTCAGCTAGGGCTTCCGAGGTAGGAGAAAACAACTCACTCATAGAGGGTGAACTAAAGGGTGCTGAGGCAGAGATATCCGTGAACGCTCGATACCTTCTGGACGCCTTAGCAGTCATACCTACCCCCCAGGTTGAGGTTGCTATGAACGACAAACTAGATCCATGTGCAATTCGACCGAGCGGTAGTAAAGACGACTCCTACATACATATAATCATGCCCCTAAGAAGCTAATGTATGATTCGCTCCCTGTCGCTTACTAATTTTCGATCATATAAAGCGATAGATTTAGTATTCGAAGATAATTTAACGGTTATAAGCGGGCCGAATGCAGTTGGAAAGACCAACCTGCTCGAATCGATATTTGTGGCATCTACCTCTAAATCCTTCAGGGCTCGAGATTTAGACCTAGTTAATACTGGCGAGAACTTCTTTCGTGTGGTGGCAGAATTCGATGATGATGCGGTTGAGTTGTCGCTGCTGAGCGAAGGAGAATCTCACAGTAAGCGCCTTAAGTTGAACAGTAAAAAGCAAAGCTTACATACCCTACTGGGTCGTAACCCAGTGACTTTGTTTGAGCCGCACGACATGCTGCTGTTTGATGGCTCTCCAGAGCGACGTAGACGCTATATAGACACAGTATTGTGCCAAGTCTCCCCTATTTACGTCGAGGCACTCGCGACGTACAGGCGGGCTTTAAAACAGCGCAACAGTTTACTACACGCAGCTAAGGTCCGCGGTGGGTTTGCGAGTGACGACGAACTATTTGTTTGGGATATTCAGCTAAGTGAACCAGGCAAGAGACTATACGACTTAAGGAAGGACTTTGTGTCAGAACTTTCACCACTTGTAAAAGAAGTGTATGAGACGATAGCAGGTTCGGATACGGAGCTTGAGCTCCAGTATTGTCCGAACACCGATATGGACAAGCAGGACTTTTTATCCGCGCTTTCCACATCCCGTATTAAGGACCGCGGTGCTGGTTTTACCACTTGTGGCCCACACCGTGATGACATGGATTTACTCTTTAAAGATGGAGATATTACCACCTCAGCCTCACGAGGTGAGACTAGAACGGCTATTTTGGCATTAAAGATCGCAGAGATGCGGTTTATTAAAGACAAACTGGGCAAAAAGCCGATCCTGCTACTCGATGATGTATTTAGCGAGCTGGATGCTAACCGTCGTAAACACCTAATGGACCTAATCTCTACCCAGCAGACCTTACTGACAACAACCGAGGTTGATAAGAATATCCCGAAGAACAGCTACGTAATTGATTTAAGCGGAGTTACCTAGATGGCACTAGAAAACATTAGAGATCTGCTCGCTAAGCGAGTTGATCAGTTAGATAGCGGAACTCATGACGTCATGACTGAAGCGAAGCTCGTGATAATGGAACATATTAAGGTGGAGGTTCGGGTGCTCAGTTATCAAAACGGTACCCTAAGGGTTTCAACCGAAGACTCCTCGGCTGCCAGCGAAATTCGTTTACAAGCACCTACCCTACTTGCAGCTATCAATGCAAAAATTAGGCCAGAGGTGGTTAAATTCTTACGCGTTAGTGTGCGCTAGTACTTAGCGGCCTCAGCAGGTGCGTATTCCACGGTATAGTCATCAACGTCGATATTGTTGGCCCGCAAGAACTCAAGGGCTGCTTTTTTGTAACGTATTATCTTTGCTTTGTCCTCAAGGTCCTGATTAGTTAACAATAATGCGATGATAATCTTTTCCTGCTTGCCTTTCGCATCGGGCTGTTCGAGTAGCTTATAGCTAATATAATATTGGGCGGTCGTAATAGGTAGCGCCTTAATAACTGGACTTTCCAGATTCCCACGGTCGGTAGTGTTTATTTGCCGTTGCTGTTCCTTTTTATCTAACTTCCCATACGGGACATATTGGTAGTCGAATTTATATACGTAGTTGCTAATTTCCGAGCCATCAAGAGCACGGATATTAATAAGTGTAAGTGTGTATGCCTTGCCAACTTCTAGGTTGCTGAGTTGTATCAGGATGGACGATCCCTCGACACGAAAACTACTGATAATATCTTTATCACTAGTAATGAGCTGCTTTTCCTTGTCAACATCGTCAAGCTCTTTATTGTACGACAAGGTGATAAGTCGAGAAGCACTAACGATGGTTGAGCCGCTCGGTGGGTCTGTGCTAAGTAGCTGAAAGACCATGAATCGATAATATAATCCAGCACTCAGGATAGCTAGCAGAGCTACGCCCATTAGCCATATCACCACTTTGTACTTATTGTAGAATTCAATTCCCACTTATTCCTCCATTCTGACCGAAGCCTGTTATGTATGCTGCGTCATAGGATTGATGGGTATGCTTCTTGATCGTATTCCCTTCATTCCCGCCGATCGTCGTAATAGTATTACCTTCTACACTAATCACTATGTTTACATGCGAAGGGTATGGCGACTTCCCTTCCTTCATAATCACAGTGTCGCCCGGAACCGGCGTGTAACCAGATCGAGCAGCCTTAAATGTACCCTTGCTTTCATACCAAGAACGCACACCATCGACACTAGGAATGTACCAGCCCCCATTTCCACCACCATCAAATGGAACCCCAGACTCTTTTAATACCCAGCTCAGGAAGGCTGCGCACCAGGGGATCTTTGTTCCGTTTGTGTACTTTAAATAGCTCTTGTCGGATGTAGGGCTTGTGTCGGATTCGCTTGCGCCATTTGCAAGTTCTTTTTGCGCTGCGTTTACAATCTTGAATTGAGGTGTCCCACTACCAGTTGCGGCGGCGCTGTCGCTGTCGCAAGAACCTGATGAGGCAAAGACATCACCACTAATATTACCTATCCATGGTTGGGACAAGACATTCTGTGCGAATCCTAAGCGAATTGGCTTATTACCCTCGATGTTTGCTGGAACCTCGAACTTTTCGAGAAACACATAGGTAGCCACCTCAAGTGAAGCAGTTCCTTTAATCACGTCTAGTACCTTAGTCTTATATGCACCGTTGAGCTCACTCCATAGAAAGTCGAGTTGCACACCTAAGTCACTGGCTGGCTTACCTTTGCCAGAAGCAAAGCTTTCCAGATTTGTTCTACGTCCGAATGTCCACTGAGCTATACCATAACCTTTGTCTTTTCGTGCAGTGCCCTTTTCCTCGACCCCAGGATTAAAGCCCGATTCTGCCTGTAAGTTGCCCATAATTCCAGCAGTTTGAATAGGAGTTAAGCCTCTGCCAATAAAGTAGCTATAGATCTTTTGGGGGTTCGTGCCTCCTACATTGCTTAGGTCCGTGGTTTCACTAGTTGTTGCGGGTGTTGGGGTGACCGTAGCTAGGGCGTTCGTAACGACATCCGCAAAGCCCTTTTTCCCACTAGCGGTGAACGGGTGTACGCCTAGGCCGTCAGAAGAAATATATCCGGTATTTGTTTTTACCGCGCCCGACCAGTCAATCATAGTAAAACCAAGTGTAGACGCCGATGATGCCAGGGCTGAGTTGATTGCATCGGCATTTATATCCGCACCATTTCGCTTATTATTATCTACACCAATGTTTACCCAGTATATCTTCGCCGACGAGTTACCAGCTTTAATGGTATCGATAGTTTTTTTAACATTGGTAGAACTAACACCACCATTTGTTCCGAGAGCTACGACAATCGTATTCGCATCCGACCAAGTTGTTTTGTCGTTTGCTAGAACTGTCATTCCGTCAAGATCCGTGCCTCCCTCACTCAGCCTGCGGCTTGATTTGCCATTAATGTCAACAGAGGTTAGGCCTTTTGTTGAGAAAGCATTATTAAGCTCTGTATAGGTACCCTCAGTAATTGAGTCACCTATCATATAGACCTTTCCAGCCAGTCCCTGAAAAGTCCCTACTGCACCACCCACTCCACAGCTCGTACCGTCAGTAGGGTCATAAAACGTCCTAAGTTCAAGCTCCCTACGCTGCTCTGTTGTAAAGGCGAACGCTACATTGCTAGTGCATACCAGCATTATGATGAGTATTTGTAGGATTTTAGCTAGGTTTTTTTTCATGGCTTGGTCCTTACTATACCTTTATCGGTGGCTAGGTACAGGTAGTTATTATTATAGTTGATAGACCCAACAAGTGATTGGCCAGGCGAATTTATTATAGTTCTCTCGCCTAAATTAATGCTTTTTTCTTCCTGGAAATCACCCTGGTCGTCAACTAGAATTACTGCTGCCTTGGAGCCTTCCTTATTAAAATCTAGTACATAAAAGCCTCCTTGGTCGGCACAGGCAATATGAGGGCTTTCCAGTGGCTTCTTAACGGAAAAGACCTTACCGCCACCACTAGCTACTCTGATCAGTCCGTCGGTATGTCGATACATGAACAGGTCCCCACAATTAGAAACTTCCGAATTAACACCACTTAATGAAGTCTTCACACTACTCTCGGGCAGGATCGGGTTTATAATCATACTTGTAGAATCTTCTTCATTTAGATTTGGATCTAGTTCTGTTCTTGAATATACTTTGTTGGACGTACTCCACACTCCAAAAACAGTAGCATTCTCACGAAGTGTTTTTCCGCTGCCGCTGTCAATAATGTTATAGCCATATTCATCCCCACTCTCTTCAAGTAAGACAAGGCTGTTTTTATACCAAGCGTAGTTAATGGCGTTTTTATAGGACCTTTGCCCATTTGACACTAGGTCTATGCTTGCCACAACACTATCACCATCCTTATTGGTGCTCGTGTAGGCTAACTTTGTTTTTGCGGGAGACAGACTGGCTAACAGCGCATCACTAGCGAGTACTTCATAGGCCTTTTTATCCAAGGATTGCCTTATGACACTGCCGCCTTTGACAAAGTAAATGTTTCCATCAAATTCTCCGAGGATTTGCTCAGCCTGGACATTTGAAACCAAACTAACGCTACTCCCTCGGGCAGACACAAGGAGGGCAACCATTATTATGGAAGCTACGCCAACAATGACCAATAAGGTTCGTTTACTTATCATCTTCCAGTCCCCGAAGTATAGAAAGGAGTTTGCTTTCGTGCGCCGCTCCAGTTTTGACCGATGTGTACATGGTCGGTATGTGGGCTTGTTCCGGTGTATGCGCGAATACCCTTGCTCGGGGTCCAGATTTGCCTATTCCAGATTACCTCCTGAGCCCCAATACTAGGTGCATTACTAATAACCCACTGGAAGAGACTGTCGCCACGTTTCTTTTGTTCGGGGTTGTTGGCATTTAGTCCTGCATCGAATGCCCTACCCTCACCGTGCAGACTTAAGGATGAGCCTCCACGCACACTACGACAGTTAAATATACCCATGCTGCTTGCTCCGAACTTACTCATTATATACTTAGATAGTTCCACCGTTCCTTCTTGCGGCCCACTCGTACAAGCCGTTGGCTTATCAGACTTAACACTACCGTTGGGTCCCGTGTTGCCAGTAGCAACCTGGTCGGCAGCCCCATTTGATTCATCCGATGGTCCACTATTGGCATACATTTCTTCATCCTTTTCGGTCTTGCTAAGCCGTGCCCAAGCGCTATAGAAGTTTACATGGCCTTTGTACACAGCGTATTTACGGGCCAGTGCTTTTTCGGAAGTTGGGCTAAGTGCAGCTAAGCGGATATTTCCAGTAGGGAGTTTATACTTATTGGGTGATACAGCGTAGTTGCTTGCGATAGCTCTACTTCCGGTGGTCTTTCGCATAATCTGACATGCTCTGTCATCTTTATTATCATCAAGGGTCTGCATATCCGGATAGTATGTATCCATGCACTTGTCCCACGCTGCAAATGAAGCCGCAACTGCCTTAATAGTTTCATCATTAGTGTAAGCAGGGTCCGCGACCTTCTTCTTTAACGCCTCGATGTAGCGGGCATTCTGCACAGCATCTTCCGTAGCTTGAACTCCGGCTGTGTCGATCTTCCAGTACGCCCTATCGTCGTCCGCGGCCGCAATGGCCCGGTTAGTTTCGCCATAGCCCACATAGGTAATCATAGAGTTTACCTCGGCAAAGGCCCGAATCGGGTTAAGCATATTAAGCGCATAACGTGAAGTTTTTTCAGTGATCTGCGAAGGTGTCGCTGTGGATTCAGCCGCGAGCCGACTTGCCAACGAGCGTGGATTATCCTTATTCCAAAGCCTATAGGCTATACCACCCTGTTTATCTCGAAGTCGCTTGTATTGTTCAACTTGGATGCTCGCTTGAGCCGCCTCGGGTTCAGTCTGGTAGCTACCACCTAGGAGCGACATGGTATGTATGTATGATGAGTTTTTCGCACCTACTATCATCCGGTTAAAGTTATCTGGGCCATCTTCTACACCGCTGTTACTGGCGTTAGAGGTAATCATGACCGTACGTACGATAATGTCTTCTAGGGTTACTTTTTCTGCTGAGGTAAAGTATTGAGAATTGTTCTTCTGAATGTCCTTTTTTAGGTACGTAAGTGCATCATCAATATCCTTAGCAAGCTCTTCTTTTGATGGCCCACCCCCGCCAAACAAGCCACTTATAAAGCTTGCGAAACCAGTGAAACCACCGTCGCCTATTTTGTCCTGATCCTTGCACATTTCAGCGAGTGAGTCTTTGATTCTACCATTGTCCTCCAGGCCTTCGAAGTAGTTCTTCGTAAGACCAAGTACTGTGGTCGGTATAGCCTCTGGGTCTACTTGCACGCCATCCGAGCTTCCATTCACCTCTTGTTTATAGGCCCTCGAGGAAGCAAAGTTTGAGATTTTATAGAAGTCGCCGTTAAGTTCCTCGGTTGATATTTCGCCCGCTACGCCGGTATCAGCCAAGGTTAGGGCCTGGAATCCAGCTCGGGCGGATGACTTCGCTCGGTTTAGCTGATACTTTTTTATAGCATCCTTGTCCTCATTGAGCTTCTTATAGAAAACACAAGCGGCCTTGGTATATTCGACTAGTCGTTTTTCATACTTGGCTGAGTCGGTGTCGAGTGATTTAGGTATTTCCTCTACCTTGTAGTCGACATCGATCTTTTCCGGTTGAGCACCACAGGCTAAGTTGTTGATTACCTTTTTAATCGCCCTATCCACCTTGGGGCCTGTAGGCTTAAAGTCCTCTACACACTCGGTACTATTGCCGTAAGGGCTGTCCGAGTTGCTCCATAAACGCGTCAGAGACTTTTTGTGTAGTGCTTCTTTTACTTCCTCTTTGGATTTGCCTTCAAGAGCCTTAGAATCTTCCTTTTCAGCATAGGAGAAGTTAACTTGCATTTGCTTGTTAATCTTACGAGCTTGCTCGCTACGCATCATGGTCTCCATAACTGGGTATTGTTCTAGAATACACTGGTAGACGGCGGGGGATGATATCTCTACGGGCTTACCTTTTGCATCTACAACTTTATTGATGACGTTACGACGCTGGCCGTCGTAGGACACCACTGGCTTGGTTATCACTCTGTACTCGCAGTAGTCACCTTTAAACCGGTTCCTGGACTTTTCGTAGTCAATTTTGGAGATGGCATCTTCGAGCGTCCCTGGCTCTGGCTTAGGGCCAGCCGGGGCCGCAATAGCAGAGCCAGGTCTATAGTCCACCTCGTATGGCATGGGGCCGGTAATAGCGGCTATTGAATTCGCGCTGCTTCCTGGGCCAACTGCCAAGCCTGCCACGCTTGCTACGAACCGTCGGTAGCTAGCATTTGTAATAACCTCCTTAGCAGCATCCCAGGGGTGGGTAAATGCGTATCCGATAATTAACAGTAGTAAAAGCAGCGGGGTGACTATCAGTGCGATTCCAATACCTATAGTAGCGACGGCCGCCTTCGCTCCCTTTTTGGCTGCCTTTTTCGGGTCAATACTTTGAACCGCTTGATCCGCAACTTGCCCCAACTGATCACTACCAGTGAAAGCATCTACTCCTGCGCGAGCAGCTTTACCACCAGCTTTACGGGCGGCCTTTTCGGCGACTCCTTGCTCATCCTTATCTTTGGCGGTTCCTGTTGCCTCTAGGGCCGCCTGGGTGGCTCGCCCTGCCTGGCCGGTCGTAGGGTCTGTGCCGCCCTTGCCTGCCATGGTTTGAGCAGCTTTGGCACCACGCGACGGTAGACTGTCCTCGCCGTTACCGCCACCTTTTACATAAGGACTGTCGGGGAGCTTTTCGTTCCCAGGCGACTTTTTGCCGGTACTTTTTGCAACATCCTTACCTGCCTGGGCAATATCACGCGCCATGCTAGTTCCCCCGCTCTGCTGAGTGGGGGTCCCGCCGTAAGCTTGACCTTCGTCTAGATTTGGGTCACGTCCTGTGTTTTGAGCCATTGATTCCTGGTTTTATATAGCTATATTATAGCTCATTACGCTTGGCTTGTGTCTGCTGGAGTCGCCGAGTTAGCTTCTGGCTGTGGTGGCGCGGCGGCTACGGCTGCGTCCACGGCTTCTTGCTGGGCGCGTTGCTGATCGAGCATGTGCTGTGGGTTCGTGCTGATTAGTTGAGTCTCCATTGGTGAGGCCAAGATGCGTAGAATAATGTGGCTGAGTCCGGCAAAGAATAGACCCTCCCCTACTGGGAACTGACTTAGCCGACTACTCTCTTCGCTCGTTAGCTTAAACGTGTCAGCTACAATGTCTACGGCTGCTGGATTTTGCTTGAGGAGGAGTTGCAAGGAAGAGTTATTTACAATTGCACGACCTAGCCGAGTACTTAGGAAGTCCTCTACGTCCTGGGATATGGTTGTGAGGCCAAGGAAGTACTTACGGGCACGCTTAGCGATTGAGAACAAGAACATAGCAGAGTCCTGGTATTGCATGAGCTGCCAGGCTTCGTCTACCACAAGGATTCGTTTACGGCGGTCGGTTTTAACACGGTTCCAGATATAATTGAGCACAATGTACATACCGATGGGTCGCAATTCATCTTCTAAGTCGCGAATGTTGAACACCACAAACCGGTTGTTAAGTTGTACGTTGGACTGCTGCGAGAAGATACCCGAGAACGTTCCTTCAGTAAAACGGCGCAAGCGGGCGGCGAGGCCTTGCCCGGTCCCCGGCATAGATAGTAACTCATTATACAAATCGGCCATTACGGGTGGCTGGGCACGGTGTGTGAGCGGATCGTTGGTAATACCTTTTTTGGCGTAAGTGTTGATCAGGGCGATATCCATGTCGGCTTCCTCTGTAGGACTCATGTCCCCAGCCATCAGTCTGAGCAGTCCGTGGAGCATGATTATGTTTGCTCGCAGGGCATTGTCTGCCTCTTCTGGGTCCACTGTTTGAGGCAAATCAAATGGATTAACGCGGGTATTGCTGGCGAGAGATAAGTGCAGGTAGCTGCCCCCCACTGCATCACAAAGCGTTTTATATTCATTCTCGGGGTCTATAATAACCACTTCTGTTCCCATCATGAGAGATCGCAAGCACTCTAACTTAACCGCAAAACTCTTACCAGCACCGGACTTGGCAAACACTGTCATGTTAGCGTTCTCCAGGCTAAACCTGTCGAAAATCACAAGCCCATTATTGTGACGGTTAATACCATACATAATGCCGTCTTCCTGACTGAGTTCGGCCGTAGTGAATGGGAAGGTTGAGCTCAGCGCGCCTGTGTTCATGTTCCGGTATACATTAAGCTGATCCAGGCCCATTGGGATAGTTGAATTAAAGCCCTGCTCCATTTGAATCGTTGCCGGCTTGGTATAGATGAGGCTTTGGCCTAACATGCTTTCAATCTTTTTACCCACAAGGTTTAGTTCATCCATATCCTTACCATATATGGTTATATACAATCCAAGTCGGAAAAACCTGTCAGAACCCACCTGTAAGCTGTCGCGGAGTTCCTCAGCATCCTGGATGGCAGCCTCTAGCCCCGGGTCGCGCACCTTGCCCTTTTCTTGGTTGATAGTGTAGTTAGCTTCTAGCTGCCCTACCTTCTTTTTGAGATTATCGAGTACAATTTTGCTCTCCACCGGGATAATGTTGAGGCTAATGTCGATAATTTCATCGACATTAATAAGTGGCGACAACCAGCCAGTAAAGAGCGTGCGGGGGTAGCCAAACACAAACAGCGTCCGCGCTAAGCGCTTCCCGATCTTAATGTGGTCGTTTACAATCTCAATTGATGACGGGGCGATGATATCCCGTAAACTTACTACGCCTTCGCGGTAAACCTTCTCGGCTTCGGCCTGGATTGCGGCCCGGCGATCAATCTCTGCCTGAACTCTAGGGTCAACCCTTGGTTTTTTAACAGCCATTACTGAGGCCCTCCCTGGGGTGGCTGCTGAGGCGCTGCTGCGGGGCGAGGAATCTGTACCGTCTGGCCAGCAGAAACTTGCTGCTGGGCTGGAGCAGTCGGTACAGGCTGAGTCACTGGCGGACCTGGTTGCTGTACGGATGTAGTAGCGGCTTGATTTGGCGCCTGCTGGATTGCTGGTGCGGCTTGCGGTACGGCAGCAACGTGTTGAGCCTGTTGGGCCACTGGTGCATGCGTTGCGGCTGCTTTGCGGGCGGCGGCAAACATGTCTTCGGGCTCCGCAACCTTTTGCGCTGGCCCGTGCGGTACAAGCGGCGCACCACTCCTGCCAACGACTGGCGAATTTATTTCATCCATTCCTACGAGGGGTTGGTTTTGCGCCTCATCGATATTGTACGAGCCATAGTACAGCTCAATCAGCTCCTGGGTGGTCAGTACGGCAGCGCGTATGCCGATCTGGGCTAAGCCTTGAGCCACAATGTTGGTACGCTGAATAAGCTCTCCTTTATGTTTTTCAAAGTCCGCACTACTCTCCACTACGTCTTCGTTCTGCTTCATGAGCCCAGTTATTTTGCTAACAATGTTCTCTTTGCTGGCCACCTGAATGTAATATGGCACAACTATGTAGAATGACTTTGCCATAATGTTGACGTCTTCGAGCAAGCCGCGGATGTTAAATATATAGTCTTCCATTAGGCCTGCCAGGAGTTGGTTTTCTTGCTCTGCCTGCAGTCCCTCGAGCTTGCCAAGATAGTTGTCTAGGTCGATTTTGCGCGAACGAATGATAATTTGCACTGGGAAGTGCAGGCCGTTCAGGAAGCCTTGGTATGCGTATTCAATCGCGTCTTGCTCTCTGGAGCTCTTAAGGTCAAAGTTAACCGCCGAGGCCATAATTACCATACGTAATGACCCGTCGCGCATCATTACGATGTTGTCGCGTATTTCCGAAAACATTAAGTGGTTCTGTGTGCTGGCGCGTTGATCTTTGACGTTTTTGGGCGGCGTTACAGAGGCCAAGGCCTGTCGCTGTTGGTCGGTAATTTGTGGATTTGGTTGAGTTGGCTGAGCCATACTTGCGATTATACCTAGTGCGTTACTGACAAAATAACGGAGCTAGCGAACTTGCGTGCTTTGCCCCTGCTGGAGAACATTATGGCGGCTAACCTGGTCAGCAAGTTGCTGTACAGACACTACGCCACTACTCTCGGCAGCTCTTTGTAGTATAGCATTTTGCGCTGGTGCTTGCGAAGGTGCTTGTGCTTGGCTGGCAGGGTGACTTGTAGGAGCAGTAGCAGCCTTCTGCATGTTCGCTATGGCCTGTGCCTTTACATTCGCACCACTCGTAGTTAGGAGCTCCCCTACTGCTACGGCCTGTGGGCTGTGCTGCATGTCGAGCATGTCCGTGCGGGGTGCCGACACCTTAGTAGCAATTATTTCTGACGCTACCTGGGTGGCTTCGGGAGTCACTACACGCTGACTGAGCGCGCTGCCGGCCACGTTTGCATCGGCAGATTGAAGCTCCAAGCCCTTTGGTATGCGGCCGCGGCTGTCGACTATGGTGGCAAGTTTGCGCAGTTCTCCGCGGACTTCAGTGGCGCTCGGCATTTTTACCTCCTCTAACTCTGGCTTTTTAACCTCCTCCTTAATGACCACCTTTGACTGGTCTTTGAGCCAGGTACGCTTGCGGGGCACAAGCACGAAGCGAATCATGGCGATAAAGTACGTTTCGAAGCTCTGGCCTTCGCGGCGGATGAGCCCGAGTGCTAAGAGTGGCCCAGAAATTGGCAGTATTAGAAAAATGGCTATGATTGGAGCTACGCCAAACACACGCCAGCACAGAAAGCCCCACCCTATTGCGATGACGACGTATATGAACTGTTTAATCGTCAACGGACCCAGGATGGTGTCTTCTGCTTCTACGTTTTGGGGGACTTTATATTGACTCATAATTTTTCTTATAAGAAGCTAGATCGCTTAGAGGGATCGTAGCCTGAATACTTTGGCCCAGAACCAGGAGGGACTGATCCCGATTTAGGGAGGTTGGTCGACACGGGCGTACCTCCTGGTGGAGTTGGTACTCCCACCACAGTTGCCCCAGATATATCAACAATACTGCCCTTCACCTCGACATTGTCGGTTGTTGGGTCGAGCTTTACGGTGGCTGTAACCACCCCTCTTGATGGATCGTAATACGTTCCCTCTCGAGTCTCGTCGGCATCGACTCCGACCTCCCCGAGCTTGAACGCCTGTAATTTTTCTAGTTTTGCTGCCCCAACTGTGTCCACAGTGCCCGTACGGCTAAAGTATTCTCTTTGGTCTTTGGCCTTTTCACTAATCCGTCGATCCAGGTCTCCTTTCGCCACGCCCGCGAGTTTCCCCTTTCCTTTTGTTGCCGCTATATACTTTCCAAGGTCCTCATCTGAAAAGTTCTTGAAATAATCCTTCTCTGCACTTGAAGCAGCACCACGTGCCGCAGCCCCTCGTTTCAACAGAGCCCCTCCAGCAGCCCCTCCGAATACTGGCATCTTGGTCGCTGCTCCGCCGGCGATTTGAAGACCTTTACCTTTCGCTTTTGCTATACTGCCTTCCTTTGCACTCTTCTGGTATGTACCTTTGGCCTTTCCTGCAGTCCAGTCCGAAACCTTTCCGCCGGTTGCCGCCATTAAGCTTCCGCTCCACTTGAACGCCTTCGGAACCATCAAGAATCCAATAAACGGCAAGAGCGCTCCAATAATCTGAATAACAAGCGGTGCGTCTTCGGCTATCATAACCGTGCTTAGGAATGTTGCACCCGCTGTGATAGCCATAATAATCGGGAACATCATTACCAGCTTCAGGAGATTCTTCCACCATAAGTCGAATAGCTTCTTGGTGTTTGGCAGCACCATGGCCGCAAAAGCAAGCGGAGCAACAAGTATCAGGGCGTATAGGGCGGCCCAACGTAGTGCCAACACGCCCAGTACCACCAAGAAGGCAACTATAATGACTAGCAGCATCACCAGGATTAGTAGTATTGCAACGCCAGTTAGAACCCCCAGAGTAACTGCACCTCCTAGTCCAACGCCATTCGCACTCTCGGGTACGAGCTGCACAAAGAATGCCGTAACAGTTCGGCCCAGTACATTTCCAAACTCTATAAATGCCCCTGTAAGGAAGTATGCGAACTGCGAAAGGATTATAGCGGCAACGAGCCGCGGTACCATCTTTTTGAGGGTGTAGCTGTCTATACCAATACTTAGGCCGTTAGCGAATATTATCACCAAGAATATTAACGCATATATGGCGTTTGCTAGGCCGAGTATATTCTGGCTAGCCCTTTGCAGTGTGTCGTTCTGAAACCCGCTCGTATTAATATCTAGTATATTCGCAAGCCAGCCATTCAGTGTTTCTACGACCTTGAGCATGGCGTCTTGAATGGGGCAGAGAATGAAGCCCAAAGCTCCGCCATCACAACTGTCCTTGATCGCGTTCTGCGTGCTTTTAAACGTAGACTTGGTCTTGCTTATTATATCGTCTAGTTTGTCTCTCTCTGCGTCTGTGAAGGTAGAGGACGTAATTAGCCTCCCCCCATTAGTGTTTTCGTAGCAGTTTATCCATTGCTCCATGGAGCAGATTACTTTGCCATCTTTCTTTTCTGGTGTTTTGGTGCCGTTTTCCTCGTAGTTAAAAGTCATCACTGCTGGTTCAGACATAGGGGGCTTAAGATCTTTATCCCAGCGAACGCCAGCTCGAGGGGCGATTTCGTAGAGCGGGTACATTAGGCGCTTATTTTCGCCAGCTCCTACATAAACTGGGAAGCCAGCTTGCACGGTAAGTGTTGGGCTGAAGTAGTAGTCATAACACCCCTGACATCCCGCTTCCCATATCCTCTTACCAAGGTTGGCCGCAGGGCTAAAGAAGTACACAGCCTTTAATACCGTGCCATCTTCCCCCGAGCTTTGGGCATCAATTTGGGCATCTGTGGCTGCATCCTGCACTTCTTGCAGTGTAAAGGTATCCATGCCACTATCCTTTATTTTTATATGGGAAGCGTCCTCGAATCTTGCAGACTGCGATGCGCTGGCTTTTGATGGGCTGACTAGCGCGCTTACAAACACGGCCACGAACACCACAAATAGCCCAGCCTTTAGCAGGGACCAGCGGCGAGACGCAGTATTTTTAATAAGTCGAGGCATTATGTGGTCATTATAGTATAATAGTCACAGCTAGGTACAGAGCTTACGCTTATAAGTACCTCAATAAGAGCAACTAAACTCTAAGACTAATGAAGATGAAGATCGCCAACATTAAGACTGCATTATTAGCTACCCTGCTCTTGGCCCTGCCTTCGAGCGCAAGGGCCGCCACAGTAGATAACTGTGGGGAGTTTTTGCCAGAAAACCTCTGTACGGACCAGCCAATGGAGTTGATTGGCATTATTGCGAATATGATGGTTGGACTATTCGGAGCGCTCTTTGTGGTTATGATTGTTGTGTCAGGGGTGCAAATGATCACATCTGGAGACAGTCCAGATAGACTCAAGGCCGCAAAGAGCCGACTCATAAAC
Organism: Patescibacteria group bacterium; assembly: GCA_052034495.1. GTDB lineage: Bacteria > Patescibacteriota > Saccharimonadia > CAILAD01 > JADZBC01 > CAYPSN01. The sequence goes on along the minus strand of JBPOIL010000001.1, from coordinate 28,080 downwards.
GCCATTGTGGCTCTTATACTTCTCATAAGTCTTCGTGCCATAATGGGTATATTCGGAATTAACATTGCATAGGGAGTATGTATGAACTTGTTTGAGGACGTAAAGGTCGGGACAGACGCAGACTATGGCAGCATTATGGACTTGATTAACAACATTGGTCTATTTGCCCTGATGCTCGCAGGCTCATTGGCGGTGATATTCATCGTGATTGGAGGCATTCAGCTATCTATGTCTGCCGGTAATCCCCAGGGCCAAGAAAAGGCCAAGAAGACGATTACCAACGCGATTGGTGGGCTTATCCTGGCAATCCTGGCAGGAGTGATTGGTCAGTTTGTCATGGCCGCATTCGGCCTGTAATCTTGGTCTTTATACTTTTGGGCAAACTAGTCTATAATGCAGTTATGAAAATTCCAAAGACCCTTAAGTACCTAGCCGCAGGCGCCACCACCCTACTCTGGCGTGGCGTGGCTTTGGCAGAAGATCCTGCCCCCACCCCTATTCCCACTAGCCTGAAGATTACTAGCCTAAGCGGAACGCCCGATAGCGCCGGAACTGTAATTAGCACTATCACGAGCACGCTCCTTACCATTGCGGGTATTATATCGGTCATTATGATTATTGTGGGTGGCATTATGTACTCGTTGTCTGCTGGTGATTCTAGCAAGGCCACAAAGGCCAAGGACACCATTCTCTATTCAGTAATCGGCCTGGTCATTACTATGCTTGCCTACGCCATAGTTAATTATGTGATCGGTCTCTTCCCTGCTTCCTAGTAAGTTTTTGTTGTCAAACCAGGTGGAGTCATATACAATCTAAGCATAATTGTTTAAGGAGAATTTATTAAAATGGTAAAAGAAATCACCACAAAGGTTAGCTTGGGCTTAACAGGGGTAATGTTGTCTGCGGGTACTGCGCTTGCCGCTAACCCTGATGCGCAAGAAGGCATCAATGCAGCACAAGGCAACCTAGAGACAACGAGCCTAACTGACTCAATTGCAGGAATCACGAACTTGATGATTACCATCATTGGTATCGTATCTGTAATCATGTTGATTATCGGTGGCTTCCGCTACGTTCTCTCGGGCGGCGACCAAAAAGGCACTACGGCTGCCAAGGACACCATTCTGTACGCCATCATCGGTGTGGTCGTTGCGCTCCTTTCCTACTCCATCATGAACTTCGTAATCAACCAGCTCTAAGAAGTTCTATGCGATTAGCGCGAGTTACATCTGTAGCATCAGGCTTAGCGCTCTCAGTGGCATTAAACGCCCAGAGGGCGCTAGCTGCTTGTGATTTGAGCGGCGGCGCAGCTGCAGGGGCAGAATGTGCAAATGATGGCAACTTCGGCACAACAGACCTCATGGGCTCTATTGGCACGATCACGAACACGTTAATACTGGCCATAGGCATTATATCTGTAATCATGATTGTGATTGGCGGGTTGCGCTACGTTTTGTCTGGTGGCGACCAAAAAGGCACCACGGCCGCTAAGGACACCATATTATATGCAGTGATTGGCCTCGTCGTTTCATTGCTGGCCTACTCCATTGCTAATTATGTTGTCAATATAGTGTAATTATCCCAGGCTATTTATTCTTGAGCGCTGCGTAATCCCGCGGCGCTTTTAGATTTACTAAAGCGTAAGCCTACCATGGTAAAATGAGTTCAATGAATTTCTTAAGTCGGCACAAAGCCACCGTCATATCTATTAGCATCGCATTAGCCATTCTTGTTGGCCTAGCTTTGCTTATCCCCTCCGAACCGCAGAATGCCATATCCGTAGAAGGAATCGAAGAATCTGGCTCGCGGTTTGAGTTCCCTACTGAGCCGATTACACTTACCTACTGGCGCACCGTTGACGGGGTCGAGCCCTTTAGCGACATAATCGCTGATTACAAGAAACTTCACCCCAATGTAACGATAAAGCTCAGCAACTTAAAGGCCGCTGATTACGATAAGCAATTGACTGAAGCTGCAAAGGCAGGGAAATTACCAGATCTATATACAGTTAAGGACGACTGGCTCCCCCGCTATGATGACTACAATGCCCCGGCTCCCAGTACCGTATACACGGCCAATGAGTTTAGGGACACGTTCGTAGATGTAGCCTCGAAGAAGTTAGTAGAAGGCGAGGTAGTGGACGGTTTGGCTTTTGGGGTATCTACCTTGGGCCTGTTTTACAACCAAGATCTATTGAGTAAGGCCGGCTATAAGAACCCGCCTAAAACCTGGGATGAGCTCATGAACATGAGCCGCAAGATAACCCAGCGTTCTGGCGCCGACATTACTCTGGCCGGAGTTGCCTTGGGGAACGGCTCTGTCACAGACTACACTTCGATAGTCTCTGTTCTAATGCAGCAAAATGGGGCCACAATGACGAATAGTCCCCCTACTCAGGCAACTTTCAACAAGCCAGACGGAACAGGCTATGCGTCGGGAGCTAAAGCAACCAACTTCTTCACAAGCTTTGCCCGAGAAAAGAGCGAGAACTACGCGTGGAATAGCAAATTGGGAAGCTCGCTCGATGCCTTCAAGGCCGGAAAGGCCGCAATGATAGTCGAGTATGCATACCGCGCGCCAGAAATTGATGCTGCAAGTCCAGAGCTTAAGTACAAGATGACATCCCTGCCACAGGTTGATACCGGCAACTCGATTAACCAGGCGGAATTTTGGGTCGAGCAAGTCAACAAGGATAGTAAGCAGTCAGAGGTGGCCTGGGACTTTCTAAGATTCGCCTCTACCCGCACTCAGTTGAACCGCTACAGCATTGCTACCTACCGCCCCGCGGCCCGTAAAGATCTTATCAATCTGCAGTCAGAGGACAAATACCTCGGTCCCTTTGCAGACCAGCTAAGCACAGCAAAAACTTGGTACAAGGGCAACAGCTATAACGTTGATGGGATATTCTCTGACATGATAAGCGCTGTTTTAGCTGGCGGCGATGCGCAGTCGGCCGTTGATACGGCGGCTACAAGGACAACTCAGGAGATGGTCACTAGTAAGTAGTAAGCCTGGCTGTCCCTAGCCCCTGAATTAGGCTAACTAAAAACGACCCGAGTGGGTCGTTTTTAGTTAGGACTATACGTGGTTAGAGACTAGCGCTAACTTTAATCTTCTTGACCTTATTCTGCGCAACTTTAGGGATTTCGATTGTGAGAACTCCGTCCTTCAAACTAGCGGCAGCCTTATCGGCAATCGTCGAGGTTGGCAAGATTACTGAGCGAGAGAATGATCCCCAGAAGCACTCTTGTACGTAGTAATGCTCCTTCTCGACTGCTCGTTCGTCCTTGCGGTCGCCACGAATCGTTACGACATCTTCAGAGATCGCTACATCAATATCATCTGGTCGCACGCCGGCGATAGGCGCCTTGATGACCACGGTTTCTTTGGTTTGATACACATCTACTGCAAGCTGACCTTCGAACTCGTTTTCGGCCATCCAGTCCTCACCGGCTGCCTGGTCATCTAGGAACTCTTCTTGCAAAATTTCTTCGTCCACATCGTTTTTTCGTGCCATAAATTACTCCTTATCCTTGCTTAGCGCTGAGATTAACCTTATTATAGCCACGAATCAGGAGTAATTGCAAACATTCATGTTACAGAAAATCATCGAAATCATTGCCCCTGCGGACTGCGTAGCGTGTAGCGTGCCAGGGATGAGCCTATGTACTGAGTGCGCTCAAGCTAAGCTTGTGCGTAAAGTGTCGAGCTGTGTCTTTTGCAATCGGCTTACACCAGGCGGAAAAACGTGCAACACGTGCGCCCGCAAGACTGCTCTGAGGGGAGCCTACATACTGTGGAGGTATGAAGACTATGCAAAGGAGCTTGTTAGGAAGCTGAAGTACGCTAACGACCGAAGCACCGCTAAGGTTCTCGCTGGATATTTGGCCAAGGCCTTCGATCTGTCCGACTACGAAGTCATTACTGCTGTGGCGAGCGATGGTTCGTCTTTGCGCAGTCGTGGCTATAATCAGTCGGAACTGCTCGCTAAGTCTTTGGCCAAGAGAACCGGCCTCCCATACTCCCCTGCTCTGCTGCGGATTAAGCACGAAAAGCAGGTGCGACTGAATAGGACTCAGCGGCTAAAGGCCGTGGGAGGCAACTTTGTTTGTTTTAAGCCCGCCGCAGCGGCCGGTAAGAGGGTACTTATAGTGGATGACGTGATTACGACCGGTGCCACCATGAATGAGTGCGCCAGGGTCCTTAAAGAAGCCGGCGCGAAGACTGTGTGGGGGCTGGCGGTAGCTAAGAAGTAATACGAAAAGCCGGCGCATAAGCACCGACTCTTTGTATGGCGGAGAGGGTGGGATTCGAACCCACGGTACCAGTTGCCCAGTACACCGCTTTTCGAGAGCGGCACCTTCAACCACTCAGACACCTCTCCTCGTCCAGGGTAGGACAAAATACAGTTTACTTGATTGAACTCAAACGTTCTAGTCTAGGCCGCCTTGGCGTGACGCTTTTTGTTGGCGAGCTTGAGGCGATGAACTTCCTGGGTGACTTCTTGGTGCGTAACGTCATCAAAGTGCTTAGTATCGAGTTCTCTTAGTGTGTCCCACATGCGCTTGGCCTCTTTGTGGGTAAGGGTTGCGAACTTAATCAGGATGGCCATGAGCATACAAAGGCCCGCGCACAGGATGGCAAGCATAAAGCCGAAGAACACGGAGTCGCCAAAATTTGTCATGACGGAGAAGAACAGAGTTATAGAGAAGAGTACAGATACGACGAGCCATTCATGGCTATAGACCTTGCTGGCTAGGAGGTTGGATATATCACTACGGTGGTCCTGAGTTTTTGATACCTCGTTATAGATCTGGTCAAGAATTTGCTGGTCGTCCCCCTTTGTATTCTTGAGCCAGTAGAGGAGCTCATCATAATATTCATTATCGGCCGAGATATGATAGTTACCCATAATGCTGTCGATGTAGGTCTTGAGCTTGACCTTGAGAGTATGGCGAGTGCTGTCCTTGAGGAGGTGTGCATGACTGAGAATGTCGAGAATCGTCATTTCTTCTTGGCGAGCGAGACCATTAAGCCCTGCGACCCTGCTCTTTTGGGCGCTGAGTAGCGGGCTAAAGTAGTAGCCAAAGAGGAAGGAGTTGACTGAGAAGAGTGCAAGTTGCCCAGGTGTTAGCGTTTGGCGCGGAACCAGGAAGACCACGAGAATAAAGAAGGCAAAAAGGCTAGGAGCTAGGATTGATAGGCGGATTTTAAGTAAAGATTTAAGCATAAGAGTATTAAAGCACACCCTTAGTTTGCACACAATTGCTAGGCTTGTTCACATGGGGACAAGCCTGTTGATAAGTTCGCACTATTTTCGTATAAAATCTATTGACTCGCCTACTGTGGCGGGGTGTATAATGATTGTGTCACCTGTGAGGTGGCGTCAAACAAGGTAGAGTCCGCTTGCGGACAGCCTACATAAGGAGTCCATAGGGCTCCTTATTTTTTTACTTCAAGAGCTGCTGCTCGACCTTAGTTATGTCTAGAATGCCACGATCGACAACGAACTGCTGAAGGCTTCGGTCAGCGCCTGTAACTATGGCGATCCCTGCCAATACAAGCAGAATGCCCGTTCCCCGCTTAAACCACCCGTATGGATTTGTGGCCCATTCGAACTTCGCAATCACCTTCTGCCCAAATATGCCCACTAGCAGCAAGACGGCACAGAGCCCAAGTGCGTAGGCTATGATGTAGACTATGCCTTCGGCAAAACTGCGCGGTAACACGGTAGAAAGAATGAACAGGTAAACCGGACTACAGCTGGAAAACACCGGCCCCAGCATCGCCCCGATCATTATTGATCCACCTAGCCCACCCTTTTTGTAAGCACCACCTAGCGCCCGTTGAGACTTGTTAAATAGCCCAGTCCAGGCTGTGAGCTTGTCCCAAAGTAATGGGAAAAGCAGAGTAAGCCCAAAGAACGCTATCATCACCCCAGAGAGCGTTCGCCAGAATACGTCCGGGATACCGATCAATAGTGTGCTGCCCTTCAGGATAAGTGTAAACACAATGACCGATACCAGTAGAGAAGCACAGACTACAAATGGCTTCTTTCTATCCGGCTTTCCAGAGACCGACCCCCCAATTACCACGGGTATTATCGGCAGTACGCAGGGGGCTAGCGCTGTCAGAATGCCAGCCAAGAACGATACGATAATAAGCGGCATTAGAGCAGGTTGGCGATTAGGGCATCAAGAGATGGCGTGCTGTACGCTATGTATCTTTTCACTAGATCGCCGTTGCTATCTACGAGCACCAGCGTGGTTTGCGTGGTGACTCCGTACTTGCGCCTGAGGTCCTGGCTAGAGTCGTAGTCTACCTTGAGTATAGTAGTGTTCGTAGGCACTGCACCAGCCTTAATGCTGGCATCCAGGGCCTTGCATTGGGGGCACCATGCCGCATGGAAAAACAGAATGCGCGTACCTTGTGCGCTGGCGAAGGCCTCCTCGGAATAGTCTGTGTATACACCAGGCGCCGTGGCCTCTGTGTCAGAGTTCGCTGTTGTCTGTTGGTTGCTAGGCTGGTCTTTCGCAGGACTTAAGTTCTTAGATGAGTAGTCATTCGCTTTCGGCGCGAACATGAAGAGTCCGATGACCAAGATCACGATCGCCGATATTATAGCTGGGATTATGTATTTCTTCATGCGCCGATTATAGCATGCCAAGGGCTACTGCGCTTTATGAGAGGTCGAAGAGGAGGAAGTGGGCATCAGACTTAGCTGTAACTTTGACGCTATCCTCACGCTCTATGCGGGCTGCATCGCCAGCCTGGATTGACTCGTCGTTTACTGCAACTTCCCCGGATATAAGCTGTAGCCAGAGCGCGCGACCCTCTTCGAGCTGGTGCTCAACGGCCTTGCCACTAGCCAGCTTACTGGCGTAGAGGCTCACGTCCTGACGCACGTGTATCCCGCCCTCGTTGCCCGAGGCGATAAGACCTAGTCTGTTCGTGATACTCGCCGAGTCGACGGCTTGCTGGTCGTAGCGCGGAGTCGCGCCAAACTCGTTCGGCATCAGCCAGATTTGTAACAAATGCAGCGGCGAGGACGCGGAGTGGTTGAACTCACTATGTACTACGCCCGTGCCAGCACTCATATATTGCACTTCCCCAGCTTTTATAACTGACCCTGTACCCATGCTGTCTTTGTGCTCCAGCTCGCCGGAGATGATGTAGGTAATTATCTCCATATTCTCGTGTGGGTGGGGTGGAAAACCGGCCCCGCCAGCAATAACATCTTCGTTAATTACCTTTAGCGAACGGAAGCCCATATGCGCAGGGTCGTAGTAGCCTGCAAAAGAAAAACTGTGCTTGGCCTTTAACCAGCCATGGTCGGCACCACCTCTGTCTTCTGATTTGCGTATGGTAATCATGGTTCTATGATAGCAAAATTATTGTGAGCGAAAGAAGGACCCTTCTTCCGAAAGGTCCTTATGGGTGGCGCGTGGCCGGGGGAGACGCGCTCCCCCGGCCCCTTTGCCGTGGTTGACCCGAAGGTCAGCCGTCGAGGTTGGTGGCGTGCCCGCCGCCCTCGCTGCCGGAGCCGCCGGTGGTGGCGCCGACGAGCTCGCTGTGGTGCATCGGGAGGCCGAGCTGCTCGTGGATGCCCTCGATCGAGGAGCGCTTCCAGGACTCGATCTCCTCACCCGTCTTGTCCTGCCCCATGAGCTTGCCGATCAGGTCGATCGTCGGCTCGATGCCCTCGGCCACCATCTCGTGGATGTCGCGCGCCGTCGGCGTGTAGCCGATGGTCGTGACGCCGAACTCGAGCTCGAGGCGCGTGCCGTCCATGAGCGGGAAGTAGAACCCGAACGGGATCGTCCCGGAGGTGTCCTTGGTGCACTCCTTGGCGAACGACGTCTCGGGATCGATGATCGCCGCGATGTTCGTGGCCATCGTGTGGAGCGAGGTGGTGATGTGGTCGAAGCGGGTCTTCGCCGTGGCGTCGGCGCCGATCGTCTCGTCGGCGGAGATCGTCGCCTTGACGACCACCTTGGTCTTCATCGCACTCAGGATGGTGAGCACGCTCTGCAGCAACTGCTTGATCACTTGATTCCCCTTGTGGGCTCTAGTCGGGTACTACGGTTTCCCCGAACAAGACTGAAATAATAACATAATGGGCTTAGTTGGTCAATACCTTCGATTTAACCTAGACTGACTTTGCCTCCTCAAGCTAGCCTGGTGCGGTAGATAGAATTGCCATATAATGCTTAGAATTATGGGCGAACCGAAAAAAGCTAAAAAACCATTTGGTAAGTACCTCTCGCTGAGCTTAAAACTCCAGTGGACGTTGACCGGTTGGCTGACCGTGGCCATGCCGATATTCGATGCAGTCCTCACAGTTAGTTCCATCGGCCGAAGTTATCTCTACGCCCTTATCATAAACCTCATCACCTCATACCTAAGCGGCAACATCAGTACTGTTTTTCCTAAGTTCTGGTACCTCGTTGCTATAACTGGCTTATTTGGGATCCTGGAGCTCGCGGGGCGTAACTTTCAGGACTACCTTATGACTAAAACAGAGGTCGCATCGCGCTACAAACTTGACCGACTCATTGCCGAGCGTTGCGCCGAGTTAGATGCCGCCTACTTTGAAGATCCAAAGTTCCAAGATACTCTCTCTCGGGTTGATAAGCTGGACATAAACTGGGTAATGAGGCTGCTATCTCGAATGCTGAGCGATGTTGTTTCAATTGTCATTGCGGCGGTCGCAGTGCTTAGTCTCAGCCCCGTCCTCTTTGTGCTAGCGGCGGTGTCGTCCGTCCCCCGCCTGGCTTCAAGCCTGATTAACGCCGACCGCTTCCGCGAACTGAACGTGATACTAAGCGAGAAGCGCCGCCTTAATTGGTCGCTACGCTCTAACCTGAGCGAGTGGCAGTTCATACGCGAGCTCCGCCCGGCTGGAGCTATTGGCGCATTTTTAAAGCGATTTAGGGCGAATCATGATGACCTCTCAAGGCAAGAAGTAGACCAGCAAAAGCAAGCTTCGGTTATCGAAGGAACTGCTGAGGGGGTCGGGGTTGTTACCTCCATTATTACTCGAGTTTGGCTTTTTCTGAGGGTTATTAACTCAAACGGCGCGTTTGGAATTGGCGATTATACTTTCTACGACAACCTTGTATCTCGACTAGAAAACTCCAGTAGCAACTTGGTTCGGAACTTTCGCACTGTCTACGAACAGCTCGCCAACGTAGAGGACTTCTTTGTGCTCATGAACGCCACCCCCAAGATCGTCCAGCTAGAGCACGCTATAGTTTTGCCTCACGGCGGAAAGATACCAGTAATCGAGTTTTATGGGGTGAGCTTTACTTACCCAGGCACTAGTAAGAAGGTGCTTAAAGATGTTAGTTTTAGGCTAGAATCTGGCCAGAAGATGGCCCTTATTGGTGTGAACGGCGCGGGTAAGACTACGTTGACCAAGTTGCTACTGCGCTTTTATGATCCCGACGAGGGCCAGATCCTGGTGGACGGGGTAGACCTGCGAGAAATTGACTTGGATAGTTGGTACCGCAAGTTGGCGGTGATTCAGCAGGACTTCAATCGCTACCCCCTTACTGCTGCTCAAAACATAGCCTTTGACCCGACGACCAAAGCCGACCCCAAGCGGCTCAAGAAGGCCATAAGCGATGCCCAAGCTGACTTCGTGTACCAGTTGCCCAAGAAGGAAGATACGCTCCTAACGCGTTTTTATGACAGTTCAGTGGAACTTTCTGGCGGGCAGTGGCAGAAGATCGCGCTAGCCCGCGCTTTCTACCGCCAAGCTGACGTGTTAGTCCTGGATGAACCTACGAGCGCCATTGATGCTCGGGCAGAGGCCGCGATCTTTAACAGTTTGTGGAAGATGCAGGCTGGCAAGGGCGCAATTGTAATATCGCATCGTTTTAGCACAGTGCGAGACGCAGACCTCATTGTAGTGATGGATAATGGCAGAATTATTGAGCAGGGTAAACATGAGGAGCTGATGAAGCAGACGGGCGTTTATCACGAGCTCTTCAGCAAACAGGCCAAGAGCTATCAATAGTCTTCGGTAGGCCAATGTCCCCGGCAAAGTGAAACCCGGCAGAGCCGAAGCCTCACCGGGTGGTGTTCCCTCTATTCAGTTGTGTCCTCCTTGCCGAAAGAGATTTCGACTCCGAGTGTCCAGACCGGATCACAGGTGCCGTTGCCCCAATCGATCCAGATGCCAAACCTCTTGTCGTCCCATCGTTCGGCGTAGAAGATGGGCCGATGGACTGATCGCCAGTTCCAGGCCTTGAAGCCTCGAATCTTCATGTGCTCCTCCCTTCAGCCGAAGAGTCTCCTTCTCCTTATTCCCTCTTCCCGCTGGCGATGAAGCCGAACACGAGTGAGACCACGGCGATGGCGGCCCCAAGAAGCGCGAAGGCATAGATGTCGGTGACCAGCCAGAACAGGATTGGAGGCCAGGCCAAGAACATCACGCCCTGTTGACGAGCCCTCCACACAACCCATTGGGCTGGCTCGTTGGGACAGCTGGCCTGAAGTCGTCGCCTCAGCGCAGGGAGTGGGGGCACTGAATCAAGCTTAGAGCTCATATGTCTAGACCTCCTGGCCTAAGTGTCGCAAATTGGCTGAACAGCGATATCATACGACCTCCCTAGATGAATAACAAGCTTAACAAAAAAGACCCCGAGAGGGGTCTTGGTTTGAATGATTGCGTTGGTGTAGCGTGCTCGACGAAGTCAGAACCATCCTGGTAGCGAGTTAGTGCCCACCCCACCCCTCGACCTATATTGTTTTTAAGATAATAACGAAAGAAGCGACCTAGGTATTCTAAGTCGCCCGAGGGCTCGCAGGTCCTTTCGCCCGCCTTGCCCATTACTTGCGCCATGACCTGCTTACAGACCGTAACCCCTCAAGCCTTCGAATTGAAACACGGGTTGGCTCAAGGCTCGTACTGACTGAGGGTGGCTGGCCCAGTATTGCTACCTGGATAGGCAGATAATCAAAGAGCAGGACCCAATTGATTACCCAGGCTGGTATGGCAGTCGCCCATACCAGATTTTCATTTCCCACCAAGAGAGCCAATCCAAATGCAGCTAGTGAGAGACTGGAGGCTTTATGCCACCTCCCTCCAATTGTGACCGTTCGCTTCCGCCAGAAACAGAGCAAGCTCCCAGTAGACAGGATTAGACCCCTGATTGCTAGGGGCAGGTAGAACAGCCAAAGGGTCTCTCGTCCCTGGAGTGCAACGGCAAAGACCACCCAGATGGATAGCCGGTCCACCGCGGCATCTGTTATTCGTCGCCAAACTGTATCGTCGCCAAACTGTCTAGCAATAACACCATCAAAGATATCGGCGACGATTACTACCATGAGCCAAACAGCAGACTCCGCAACAGAGCGCTGCGTAGCCATGGCTAGGCCGAAGGCCAGGAATAGGCGCGAGAATGTCATGACCAGTAGTGCGGCCTCGACATACTGCGCCTTTGTTTTGCGCAAAAGCATATCGAAACCCTTTCTGTGTTTGTAAGGTGCATTACAACTATATTCTAGGGGGTGAGTGATTACGAGCATAACAAAAAAGACCCCTCGCGGAGTCTCTATCATAATGCTTATGCTTGGTGTACCCGGCGGGACTCGAACCTGCGACCTTCGGCTCCGCAAGCCGACGCTCTATCCAACTGAGCTACGGGTACACATGAATAACTGGCGGAGCAACCGCTATTCTACCTTATTTGTGCTTGGGCGTAAAGTTAGAACCGCAGGGTGCGTAGCAAGCGATCAATCATGTCGTTACGCGCAGGAACCTTGGGCAGGACGCTACCAAGTAGCTCTTCTACAGTGTTTTCCTGGTCATCTTCTACTGGCAGGGAAACCAGCGTACCGAACTGCTTGGCAGGGACGAGCTCGATGACGCGCTGGCCGTAGTCACTAATTTCGTAGAATGAGGAGAAGCTATCGAAGGGGTAGGCCTTATCCCCTACATGGACGCCATGCGTGGTAAGTGTGTAGTTTAGGGTCCGCGGCTTGCGACGAGCGTAAATGACCAGTGCAATGTTCATGAGCACTAATAGGGCGATAGTGAAGTATTGCTTGGTGTAGATGGCAAGCCCGATAAGAACTAGGAAGAATAGGCCGAGGAGCAAGTACCAACCACTTGGCTTGTTAGTAAAAGTAAACTCAGGAGCGTTCCAGCTCATAAGTGTGGTTTCCGACGTAGGGTCGACTTCTTCGTCCTCGTAGTCCTCAGGGGCGTCTAGCGGTTGGTTGGGCGTATCAAGCCCCTGGGGTGGCGTATTTGACGCGAACTGTTGTTGCGGAGCCTGAGGGGCTTGCTGTGGGACCACAGAGGCATTCTGGTCGGCAGTGTGAGGCTCTGCTGGCTTTGGTGTGTATGCTACGCCTGGTTTTAGTTCGTCATCTTGCATTAATGCCTATGCTTTATCACCCCTATTATGACGTAAAGCCAAGGCATTGTCGATAATTCTAGGCTTCGGCTTCCCACTTCATGGTGAGCTGATTGTCGCCTGGTATCTCGACGACTTTGTAGCCGGCAGCTTCGGCAGCTTTTTGCGATGCAAGGTTAGATTTACGCATATGTGCGTAAATAACAGGGTAGCCGCTTTTGATGCTTGCTTGCTTGTAGGCAGCTTTGCCTATCCCCTTGCCCCTCATGCGCTGGTTAATATGTATATCAATTGAATAGTGCTCACCAAGCGCATCATTGTTAGATTCTTTAATCGCAATGTGCCCAGCACGAAGCTTGCCAGCATGAATATGCCAGTACTTTTCCTTCGGCTTGGCCTTGGGGGATTGTTTGAGTTGTACGTTTGGGTTCATAGTGCTTTTTCCTTTACCCCGTAAACGAGTTTTAGTAAGGGGAGTAAGTTCATCTTTGCAGGGTGGCCAGCAGCAATCTTGCCAGCTACTTCTTGCGGGGTTAGCCATTCGGCTGACGTAAAGTCGTCTGGGTTAAGTTCTGGCGCAGTATCCGACTTGATCTCGTATACAGTGGATACTACTTGGTGTAGACCATCCTTTGGTCCGTACTTACCGGTCTCTCTGTATTCTAGCGAGCCTATGTCCCAACCAAGTTCCTCGCCAGCTTCCTTGCGGAAGGCTTCCAGGTAGGTCTCGCCGTGCTCTACATGCCCACCAACTCCCATATCGAAACCGCCTGGCATGATGCGCTTTTGCATATGACGTGTTGGGATCCAGATCTTCCCCTCGCGATTAATGATAAAAGCATCAATTACACGCACAAATTCTAGGTTCTCTTCATATACTTCGTCCCGCGATACAGCCTTAATCAGGTTGTCGTCGGCATCTACTAGGTCTAGCATTTCAATAGTGCTCATTTTGGGTCCTAACTTTGATAATTCCATGGCGGAGAGGGTGGGATTCGAACCCACGAGACGGTTTCCCGCCTGCTGGTTTTCAAGACCAGTTCCTTCAACCACTCGGACACCTCTCCGTAGGGAGTGCTATATAAATTTGGCGGAGAGGGAGGGATTCGAACCCTCGCTAGAGATTGCTCCCTACTAACGGTTTAGCAAACCGTCCCCTTATAGCCACTTGGGTACCTCTCCGCGATAGCGCACTTTCTAGTTTACGTCATTGGGCCGTGCTATAACAGCCTCGATATTATAATGTTTTTCACGCCCCGCGCCAAGGGTAAGGGGAATCGCTGCCTCCACAGCCAAACCTTATAAAACGAACATAACACGGACATATTTTAAGGGGTTTGTAAACCCTTCATATGAATAATGATTATGCTATTTGTCAAGGGGTAGGGATTCGAGCCTACGGGTATAGAAGTCGGCCTTGGCTTGGCCTAGAGCTCGATATGAATTGGCTAGCAACCTATTCAATTCTGGATTTGACCTGTCAAGATTGATCCCCTGCTCTCCTCGTTGTACAGCTAGCTTGTGATCACCACGGGCGCTGGCGAGTCCGGCAAGCATGAGCCAGTCCGCCGGGGTCTTGTCGGTGGCTGCGAGTCGCTTCTCCCCTTCTTTATATATTTGATTCTGAATAAGGAATACGCCTTGCCCACGGGCCGAGCTGAGTTGCGCAGAAGCTAGCAAAGGGTAGTTTGCACGCTGGAGCGTTGCCTCCTTTGGATTAATCAGCAGGCAGGCCGTAGCCATTTGCTGGGCTTTTTCGTAGTTCAAGTCCAACTTAGTAGCTTTGGCTGCGTTTGCACAACCATTCTTAAGGTCCCCTCGATTAAACTGCGCGGCTGCGAGGCCCACATGTGCTGCCGCGGTACCCTTTTGACTTATTGCCCGGGCGTAAAATCGCTGGGCAGGTGAATATTCCTGTGCAATAAGAGCGTAGTTGCCAAGCCGGGCGTAATCAGGCTTAAGCGGCCACTGCGAAAGCGTACGCCAGGCCTTGTCGTAGCGGCCATTAGCCAAATAGTAATCCGCCAATGCCTTTGGTGCCTGCTCCCCTCCCCAGCCAATGATGTTTGCTTGAGCAAGGTACTCTTCTTGCTGTGCTTGGTTCTTGGCGGTGGCGGATTTGGTAATCAGCGTCGACACTTCCCTGTCTCGCCATGCAAGTACACTCGGCGCGGATAACGCAAAAACAACACCAGCGGCGAGGAACACGCCGGCTGCGAGGGGCCAGAACGAGTGTTTGTTGTGAGTCTTAGTCTTCAAGGGGTTTCTTAGATCGAATCAATGCTTGTTTGCAGCTCTGCTACTGCTATTTTAGCATCATCAAGCCGCTTACGCTCGGCTTCCACGACTTCGCTCGGTGCGTTGGCTACAAATGCTTCGCTGGCTAGTTTCTGCTCGCTTATCCGTACGGCATTTTGTTTGAGTGCAAGTTCGCGCTCTAGGGCCTTACGGCGTTGCGCATCTTCCCCTGCGGCCTTCTGGGCAATGAGGTCGATAATTTCACGCTCGAACTTGTCGGCCTTTGAGCTGTCGTAGGAAAGTTGGATATTCGGCCATTGTTCGGTCATGACCTGGGAATCAGTCCACGGAAGTTCCTGCCAAATAGCTTCGGTTACAAAAGGCGCGATAGGGTGGAGCAAGCGTAGGATAGTATCCAGCGTAGTGGCGAGCATATCAGGATTTAGAGTGGACTTGGAGTACTCGATGTAGCGGTCGGCGAACTTGTCCCACAGCAGGGAGTAGAGTGCTTGGCCAGCTTCGGAGAACCGATAAGCCTCGATCTGCTCAGTTACGAAGTCACTAGCCTCGCTAAGTTCGCGGGCCATGTAGTGGTCAGCGTTGGAAGTGACCTCGGGTTGGGAAGGGGAGTAGTCGGCAGGAACCTTGGCCAAAACAAATCGTGCAACATTCCAGAGCTTATTACAGAAGTTGCGGTAGCCCTTAACTTTTTCGTTTGACAGCGCGCCGTCGTTACCAGGAGTAATGCCGATGGTGAGCGCCAGGCGTAGCGCGTCGGTTCCATATTCTTCGGTTAATTCGAGCGGGTTGAGCACGTTGCCCTTGGATTTGCTCATCTTTTTGCCATGAGCGTCGTTTACGAGCCCGTGGAGGTAAACGTTTTCGAACGGAACCTTACCAGTGCGATAGGTGCCGAGCATAACCATGCGTGTTACCCACTGGAAGAGGATGTCCCGGCCAGTTTCCATAACGGTAGTAGGGTAGAAGGTTTCGAAGTCGCCAGTTGCCATCAAGGTGGCAAAAGGCCACTGGCCACTAGAGAACCAGGTGTCAAAGGTGTCGGTTTCACGCTCATAGTTACCCTCGCCGTAGTAGGCCTTCGCCTCGGCTTCATCGTTGGTTATGATGTATGGCTTCTTAGATTTGTCGCTGCCGGCGCTGTAGTATACAGGTATGTGAATGCCAAACCAGCTTTGGCGGCTAATGTTCCAGTCGCGCAGGTTCTCGAGCCAGTCTATGTAGGATTTCTTGAATCGGGCGGGAACAATGTTGATCTCGCCGTTTTTCACAGCGGCAATAGCCGGCTTTTTAAGCTCATCCACCTTGATCCACCACTGCTCGGTGACTAACGGTTCGATCAGGTTGCCGCAGCGATCGTGGTAGGCAATGGAGTGCTCACGGTTCATATCAATGTGGTCGATCAGCCCGCGCTCTTCCAGGTCGTGCGCCACAGCGTCTCGAGCCTCGAGCACGGTCATGCCGGCGTAGCGTCCCGCTGCTTCTGTAAGCAAGCCATCTGTGCCAATGCCGCTAATTACTTCTAGGCCATGGCGTTGCGCCATTTCCCAGTCATTAGGGTCGTGCGCAGGAGTAATCTTTACCACACCAGTACCAAAGTCTGGATCGACGTGCCGATCGCCAATTACCTTAAGCTTACGTGGTCCCCACAATAGGTCGACTTCGACTTCTTGGCCAATCCACTCCTTGTAGCGCTCATCTTCGGGGTGCACGGCAATGCCAGTATCGGCAAACATTGGTTCTGGGCGAACGGTAGCGACTACAAACGGCCCGTATTTCACGTAGTAGAGCGGGTCAATCTGGTCACGATGCTTAATTTCGATATCAGCAAAGCTGGAACGGCAGTGCGGGCACCAGTTTACAATGCGGTCGCCGCGGTAAATGTGGCCATCGGCTTCGAGGCGCTTGAATGTTTCGTAAACTGTTTCGATAATGTCTTCGTCTAGAGTGAACTTGAGTCGGCTCCAGTCGAGTGAAAAGCCCAGGGACTTAAGCTGAGAGACGATGTTGTGCTGGTTCTGCTTGGTGTAGGCTAGTGCAGCTTCGTAAAATTCCTGTGGAGTGAAGTCGAAGCGGCTTTTGCCTTCTTTGGCTAGCTCTCGCTCGAATACCACTTGGGTTTCAATCCCAGCGTGATCGGTGCCCGGGAGCCACAGGGTAGGGTGGCCTTGCATCCGGCGGTAGCGCACCATGATGTCTTCTACCACATACATGGCGTGACCAGTGTGCAGGTTGCCATTGGCGTTCGGCGGTGGCAGGATGATGCTGAAGGGGGATTTGGGCGTGTCTAAATTAGGCTTGAATGCTCCTGATTCTTCCCACATCTTGTACAAACGCTCTTCATATTCGCCTGGCTGGTATGCCTTCGGCATTGATGATTCCATGGCCGAAGTATACCCGAATTGGCCGCCAGATTCCAGGGTGGGCGAGCGTGGGTATCTTGACAAGACGCTTATGGTTTGCTATAATGGTGTACAAGATTACGAAAACAAAAAGGAGATATATGCCAGACAGATCAGGCGGCGAACCAATTTCACCGGGGAGATATCCATCGGGGGGAAGCTCGGAATATCGAGGGGCAATCGATGTGTATAAAGAGGCTGATAAGGTAGATGCAATTATCGCTGACAGTGCTCGGATCATGGAAGGGGCTACTCAAACTGTGATGTCACATAGGGTCAACCCAATGGTGGATAGATCGGAAGCAGTAGCCGCAATTTCAGAGGCCAAAGAGGCAGCAGAGCGAGCATTAAGTGCTCTGAATAGTCTCTTAGAGACGGGAGCGGTTGAAGAAAGCACACCTCTGCCAGAGGCTGATAAGGGCGCCGACAGAGAAAGGCCTGAAAGTGAAGAGGACTACGAAGGCTATGGCGAGGAAGACCATTAGGAATTAGAGATCTTCCAAACTTGAATCTGCCACAAGTGACTCTGGACTCGAAAACATATCTTGCTTGGCCATGCGGTAGGCAAGTGCGCCAATCATAGCGGCATTGTCCGTGCATAATACAGGAGGAACGAAGATTGCGTTCGGTAGCTTACTTAAAAGCTCCGAGCGCAGTTTTTGATTACAGGCTACACCACCCCCGACGACGATGCTGGCGGGCTGAAACTCTTCGGCCGCTCGAACGGTGTTGCGCACCAAGGCGGTTACCACGGCCTTTTGGAAGCTTGCGGCAATGTCATTTACTACTTGCTGATCAAGCTTGTACGTCTTCGGCAGGCTTAGGTCGCCCGGATTATGGCCAGTGATTTCCTGCACTTGGCGGAGCACGGCAGTCTTAAGGCCAGAAAAGCTAAAGTCGTAGCTATCGTTTGTGTTTAAGCCGGGCTGGGTGGACAGTCGAGCAATCGGGAACTTGTATTTATCCTCATCGCCATTTTGTGCCGCCTTATCTATAGCCGGGCCACCAGGGTAGGGGAGACCAAGGAGTTTAGCAACCTTATCGAACGCCTCGCCGGCGGCATCGTCGCGCGTTTCGCCGATCAAGGTTCGTTCTAGCTTTTCGCTGTACAAAGTAAGCGCGGAGTGTCCACCAGAGACTGTTAGAGCTAGGATGGGGAACTTTGGCTGATTATCAGTTAGGAAGGCTGCAAAGGCGTGGGCGATGATGTGGTTCACGCCAATGAGTGGCTTACCTTTGACCATGGCAATAGTGCGGGCGGTAAGCGTGCCGATCAGGAGTGACCCAATGAGCCCCGGGCCACGAGTGGTGGCAATGGCATCAATGTCGTCCCAAGTTAGCTTGGCTTCAGTCAGGGCTTGCTCGATGACGGGGATAATGACTTCTATATGACTGCGGGCCGCTACCTCTGGCACAACGCCGCCGTACTGGGCGTGAATATCGATTTGCGAGGAGATGACGTTAGCGAGGACGTCACGACCATCACGCACTATGGCGCAGGCAGTTTCGTCACAACTGGATTCGATGGCTAGGATAATCATGGCTTATATAATAGGGAATTTGCGCGTAAAAGGCGAACCGTCGCCCGGCTAGCGCCGGGCGACGGTGAAGTTGCTCACGAGGAGCGGGATTTGGATCATGACCACGAAAGCTGCACCGAGGGCACAGAGCCGCATGATCATGATGGTGTGGGCGAAGGCCTCAGGACGGAACATCGGTCGACCCTTCCTCGGCAAGAGGCTGGCCGTGTTCGTCGGTGCCATGCAGGGTGCGGTTCACGATCTGCGTGATCTTACGAACCACGCATGCGAAGTCAACTTCCCTGAAGGCCACCCCAAGATGCCTTTGGCCGATCTTGAAGTCGTCTGGGTCGAGATTATCGATCTCTTCCAGGGCAGCTCTCAGCCGCGATGTTTCGGCCTCGTGGTCTGCGAGCAACTCCTCGAGCCGGGGCATGGCGACCGTCGGTGGCAGGCCGTTGTGAACGTCATCGAGCAGCTCACTGATGGCGGTGACAAGGACGGTTTCGCGTGCCATCACCGCACCTTCTTCGTGCGACGCAGGTTCCAGCCGATCGTGAACATGATTGCCATGAACACAAGGGTGAGCATGCTGTCTTCTGCGCAGCCTTTGCTGAGCGTCTCCATCATGCCGGGCGGCTCGCTGGGCCCCCAGAAGTCTTCGCCGAGCTCTTCTCTTCCGGCTCCTTCGAGCATTGTGGGTACTCCCTCCATTGAACTACCCAGATTTTGGGTTGACAAGACTTTACAACAAAAAGCTAGCCCAGTCAATGGCTTATACAGCTAGCACTCTGCTACAATAAGGCCTATGACGCTCGTAGAACTACCAAAAGACTGGGACAAGAACCTTGCTAGAAAGGGTGGGCATTTGTTCCAGTCTTCTCTTTGGGCAGAATTCCAAAACGGGCAGGATCGCCAGGTGCTGTTGGGTGAAGGCGATGGCTGGCAATGGCAGGCAGCGATTCGTAATGGACGACTAGGATTCAAGTATCTGTATGCAGCCTATGGGCCAACTGCGGTCGACGGTAAGAGTTTGCGCACAGCGCTAAAAAGTTTGTGCGATGCCGGTAAGATTCATAATGTAGACTTTGTGCGCTTTGAGCCGATGAGGCTGGAAGTTGGCGAAGCAAGCTTGCGTAAGTTGGGGGCCAAGCGTGTGGCTGACATGCAGCCGGCGCACCGGATGATCCTCGATATTACTCAAAGCGAGCAGGACATTCGTCATGGTATGTCGCCGAGCAATCGTAACTTAATTAATACGGCTGCTAAGCGCGGGCTTAAGTTCGTAATTAGCAGTGACGAGTCGGACATGAATGAGTTTGTGGCTATGCAGCGCGCTACCGCCGAGCGTGCTGGTTGGAGCCCACAACCAGATAGTTATTATCACACTATGGCAAAGAGCCTTATGCCCACTGGAGCCGCCAAACTGTATTTTGCAGAATATGAAAATCAAAAAGTTGCTGGAGCAATTTGCATCGACTTTGGCGGCACGCGCTACTATGTGTTTGCTGGCACATATCCAGAGCTTAATAATAAGCACAAAGCAGCGGTGGCGCTGCTGTGGTGGATGATAATGGACGCGCAGGCCAAGTGGCTCAAGGCTTTTGACTACGGTGGTGTGGCGCCCGAAGGCGCGCCAGCGAGTCACCCCTGGGCAGGACACACGAAGTTCAAGAAGTCAGTTGGCGGCGACACAGTAAGTTCAGTCGGCACCTGGGATATTCCACTCAAGGCTAGCAAGTACAAGCTATATTCATTGCTAAAGAAGGTAGTCTAGATGCACCAAGCAACAATTGACGAGCTCAATGCCTGGGACAAAGACATTATCAATAACCCTGATGGCGGGAACATACTACAGACCAGGGCATACGGGGACTTTAAGGCTACCCATAAATGGCCGGCGCATTACGCTGTGGCCGAGCTCAAGGATGGTGCGAAGATCGAAGTTGCCTTCCTAACCCGCAAGGTGCCGATGCTTGGCGAAATCTGGTATACCCCAAAAGGACCAGGTGTAAAAGACATTACCCAGCTCAAAGAGCTCATTGGTTTAGTGGGTGAATACGTGAAGAACAAAGGTGTTTTCATGGTCAAAATTGAACCAGATTTGCTCATGGAGGATGCGTCGAAGGCTAGGCTGGAAAAGCTCGGGTTGGTTAAATCAAGGTTTAATCTGCAGTGGAACCAATCGACCACGTTGGTTGATTTACGTCCTGGTGAGGACGATATTATCGCCAGCTTTAAGCAGAAGACTCGCTATAACATCCGGCTCGCTGCGCGCAAAGGCGTTACGGTTCGACCGGTGGAGCTAAACAAAGAGAATATGGACACCATGTACGGGCTGCTTAAGGCTACACAGGGCCGCGCTGGGTTCTATATGCGCGACCAGTCTTACTTGGAAAGCTTCTGGAGGGCGTACGTGGACGGTGGCATGGGGCAGTTGTTCTTTGCTGAGCACGAAGGGGAGGTTCTTTCGGGACTATTCGCTCTGTATCTGGGCAAAAAGGGGCTATATAAGGACGGCGGCTCGACGCGTAGTAAAACGAACTTAATGGCGCCGTATTTGATGCAGTGGGAAGTCATGAAGTGGCTTAAGGAGCGCGGAGTGGAGGAGTACGACCTGCACGGCATGCCGCCCAAAAGTGAACTCGAGAACAAAGCGCACCCGCTTGCGAGCTTGGTGCAGTTCAAATCTGGCTTTAACCCAGAAGTTACCGAATACGTTGGGGTCTACAATCTACCAATTGACCGAGCTAAGTATGATAAGTGGACCAAGTATGGTGAACGGCTCGCGACGACCTATTCGTTCAAAATTAAGAAAGAACTCTTTTACTAGCTGCCGCTGAAACCGCGACATTCGAACATCAGGAAGTCTGGAGTTCAGAGCCTAGACGGAGCTAACCACGAGAGTCCTCAAACTTGCAGTGGGAGCGACATTATAGGCGAGAACAAACAGATACTCCTTGATGTGAGCCCTATGTCGCAAGGGCTCTAGGTTCTTTTGGCCCTTTCAAAAGAACGAATGACTTAGTGAAATATGGCTTTATGTATTACTACTTTTGAAGATACCAAAAGTAGTCAAAAGTATTCCCGACCACGGGTTCGCAAACAAGGATTCGTCTCATGCTTCGACTTACGAGCATTCGGCTGCGGGATCGCTTACGCTAAGTCCTCGCCGAAGCTGAAGTCTCGCACTCATTGATCCTGTTGCTCCAAGGTCGGGTTAGCTGCAAAGTGATTACGTTTGACAGGTAATTATCGCGGGGAATATAATCGGCTTAGTTCCTTGAGGCATTAGTTCGTAAAGATGTGCCCATGCGGGGTAGTTGGCCAACTCGGTACGCAATATGTGGAGCCCCACCCACCAGGTGGTCAGCAAAACTAGTATCGAATACCCGCTGGGCCTCTCGACGCGTGTTGAGACTTAAATGGCTCTGCGCACAATTGCTCCCCCTGGGCCAGGTGGCCGGCCACCGCGCTAGGTAGAGGGCCGACGTCCCTGATACCCAAGCAGCCCAGGGGAGCTCCATCGCTACACGCTGAGCCCTTGGGCTCCGTGTACAGTTACCCCCGAATCACAGCAAAACACCGACCATCAATCGGCAAAGTAGCAAGCGCTATGATTCGGGTGAGCTCCCCGCATCATAGCGTGTGAGGAGGGGTCCTCTCTATGCGCATAATTGCGCACAAAACCGTGAGTCCCAGCAGCTGGCCGGCTGTGGGGAAGAAGGGCACTCGAGAGCCCGGACGCCCCTAAGCTGGGCTCACGATTCGAGGCACTTCGGTGTCCAAAACGTCCCTGCACCCGTACATGCACGGGGGTCAATCGAGCGCCTTAGGGCAATCGTGTCGATCCTTACGCAATCACCCAAGAAGGTGGCCGCGTTGCGCTTCTGACTCTGCTCCCGAAGCAGACTAAGCGTGGAGCCGCCGCCCAGCGATCGGGTGCAGGGACCACAATCTTCTCGGCGCGGGCCTAGGCCCCCGAGGAGCGCAGGAGAGTACGAACTCCTGTTTCAGCCACCCATGGCTGAATTGCGGCTCGAGCGCGGGAACGCTCGGAGGTACGCTGCAGCGCCGGTTGCTGCCATGGCTCGCCGTCCGGACCTTTCGGGGCCCGGACGGAGGGTCTGTTTTTTTTGCAATAATTTAATTTCAATAAACTTCTTCTATATACGAAGAAGGACCCAGCGTAATTGCTAGGTCCTTTTTTTGTGCCCTCTGAGGGCTTCATTCCGCTGGCTTGGCCTCGGAGCCATCGTTGACGGTTTCGAGGTCCTCCCTGTTGATCCATGCAGCGAGTCGATCTGCAGTGTCTTGGCGGTTGAATGGGACGTTCGCGACGGTCATTCCGCCGTCTTTGATTCGCACGCCAGGACTTCTTTCCCATAGTGATGCGCTAAAAGTGCTCATCTTTCTCCCTTGAACGAATGAGGACCCAGCACTTAGGCTAGGTCTCTTTGGTATGGCCGACTGGCCGGGGGTGGGCCGAAGCCCACCCCCGCGCCGATCTGGGTGTCGCCTTGGTCGGGCGACTGGTGATGTCTCGGTGCCGACCGGCTTGGTCAGCCGCCCTCGAGGGCGTGGGTCACGGCGTCGGACGGGATGGCGAGGGTGGAGAGGGCGAACTCCGGGGCACCGCGGATCGCGGCGGTGTCCCGGGAGTGGCTCTGTCCACCGAACTTGAACTTGCGCATGGAGCGCTCCTTCGTGTCTCGGTGTGGTACTGGTTGGGCTGCCAGTCAGCGGGCTTCGGGGGTTAGCGTCAGGATTTTTCGGTCCGGACACCCTCTAGGCGTTAGGGGTATTTTGCTCCCACGCAAAACGCTTGTCAAGCAATTTGTGGTTCTTATCTGGTGCGGCTATAATGAAAATATGAAGTTTGTTGAGGAAATCTTTAAGTCCTACGACATTCGAGGTCTCAGCCCCGAGGAACTGAGCCCAGAGGTGGCCCATGCGGTCGGCCGCGCGCTGGCAGATTCACTACCTGCTGATGGCAAGGTTGTGGTAGGTCGAGACATGCGCACGGACTCCGAAGCACTCCAACACGCGCTTATAGAAGGCATCATAGAACAGGGGCGCGACGTGATTGATATTGGCCTGGTGAGTACTGACATGGTCTACTTTGCGGTTGGTAGCCTGAAGGCAGCCGGTGGCGCGATGGTCACAGCCAGTCATAATCCAGGCAAGTACAATGGCATTAAGCTATGTGGCAAGGGAGTAGTGCCCATTGGCGAACGTACGGGCCTGGGTGACATTAAGAAGCTTGTGAAGAGTGGGAAGTTTAAGGCCACGACCAAGCTTGGTAAGCACGAGCAGCTAGATGTGCGGGGAGGCTGGATTAAGCACGTATTGAGCTTCGTGGACGTACCAAGGCTCAAGCCGCTTCACATGGCGGTTGATGCCGGTAACGGCATGGCTAGCGTGGTGCTTAACGAGCTCGAAGAAGCAACGCCGTTCACGATTGAGAAGATGTTTACCGAGCTGGACGGTACGTTTCCGAATCATCCTGCCAACCCAACTTTACCCGAAGGTTTGACCGATGTGGTTGAGGCCGTGCGCAGTAAGGCTCTGGAAGTCGGCATTGCCTTTGATGGCGATGGGGATAGGGCTGTGTTAATTGATGACAAAGCTCGGCCGGTTAACCCTGGAATCTTGGGCGCGTTGCTCATCGAGAACTTCTTGGCACTAAAGCCTGGGGCAACGATTGTGTATGACGCCCGCGCGAGCCACATAATGCCCGACACCATTGAGCGCCTAGGGGGCATTGGTGTACGCAGTAGAGTAGGGCATAGCAACATCAAGGCCCTCATGCACGAGCATGGCGCGGTCCTAGGAGTGGAGCAGTCGGCTCATTACTACTTCAAAGACAACTGGTTTGCGGATTCTGGCTTGATTGCTGCTATGGTTGCGGTCGACATTGTATCTCGGTCTGGCCAGAGCTTATCTGAAATGGTCGATCGGTTAAGCAGTTACAGTAATTCAGGTGAAATCAACATGCCGGTGGGCGATACCGAGGCAAAACTACGCGAGCTACGCATGGCCTATAGTGACGGCGTGCAGGACGAGCTTGATGGCTTAACGGTTGAATACCCTGAATGGTGGTTCAATGTCCGCCCTAGTAATACCGAGCCGCTTTTGCGCTTGAGTGTGGAATCAAAGGATGCGGCCTATACTGCCGAAAAAGTAACAGAACTTATGAAAATCCTGAAGTCTTAGTATATGGCCGAGGGGATACTAGAGCGGACTGAGCGTAGGGTAGAGAAGGCCATTTTGCAGCTGGCGGCGTATTACGCAGTTTTTGGCATGCCGCTGAGCGAAGCAGAGGCCAATAGTTACTTGGGTATTAAAACAGGCCACTTGGCCATTCGTGAGGCCCTGCGGCAATTATGCGAAGACGGCAAGTTGGAGCTGGACAACGGAGGGTTTTACAGACTATCTGGCCAAACGTATCACCACCGTGAGTTAACGAATCGCCGCCAGGCTGCTTTGCTAGCCAGAGCGCGGCGCTGGGGTAGGTTGTTTGCACTTTTGCCGTTCGTGAAGTGTGTAGTGGTGGTTAACAGTGCGGGGATTGGCAATGTGCGAGCCGATAGTGACATTGATTTACTGGTCGTTACTAAGCCAAACCGAATCTACATTACCAAGGGCATTTTGATGTATGGCCTGAAGCTCCTGGGACAGTTGGAGAACAGTAATAAAAAGGCCTGCAGATTTAGCCTGGGTATGTTCTTAACCACTGCTGGACTAAATTGGCAACGCGATGTTATGGCCACCAACGACCCACACTTGGCGTATTGGCTCATGCTCGCGAAGCCGGTTTATGGTGCGAACATATGGTTTGAGCTGCTTAAATCTAGCCCATATGTTGCCGAGGCGTTCCCGAATTACGTGTGGCCTAAATCTAACATTCGCGTGTACAGTGGGGGACTCTCGTACCTGGACAAGCTAGATAATAAGGGTTACCGCCAGCATTTAAAACACACGGCAGGCCAGCCAAAGATGCACACCAAAGAAGCCTTTGTGCGTGTTCGACCTGACGTACTGAACTTGCACGCACTTGATCAGAGCAGCAAGATTGCCCGCCGATTTAAGAGAATCATAAAAACCGTCTAAATCTATTGACAAAATGGCGCTTATGCTGTATGATAATAGTCCTTGTTTTATCCGTGCAATACCTATATCTCCAGGAGGGGATCATGAAGGCAGTTCGAGAGCGCAACAAGGATCAGGAGCGCGACAAGCGCTCCAGCCGGCGGAAGAAGACCGTGCTTCGGAAGAAGCGCCACGGGTACTGCCGGAACCGTGACGACATCCGTCACGACACGTTCGGCGGAACCATCGGGTTCCTCCGAGCTCGGCTCGAGGTCATCGACCTCACCGAGGTGAACGAGCCGGCCGTTGCCGAGCCGTTCTACCCGACCCCCAAGGGGGGGCAGGTGCGCATCTTCGAGGGCGAGAAGCCCACGAAGGCCGCCAAGCGGCGTAGCGGCCGTTCCGCCCCATGGGACGACGCCGACGAGCCGTGGCCCGGCCGCTCCCGCAGCTTCATCTACGCCTAGCGTAGGCCTGCTGCCGGGTCGAGGCAGGGGCGGGGTCAGGACTAGTTCCTGTACCCCGCCCCTCGACACCAGAACTTATTTCCAAAAGAGCCCAAGGCCACTGCGCCGAGGGCTCTTTTCGTTGCCATAAATACGCAAAGTTTTTAAAGAATCTTTAATTTAGCCTCAAAAAAGGGTATTGACAAACCGTAACTAATGCCCTATAATGGTTCTCAACATTTGAATAGCTATAGGTATCGAAAACACCCGCCACGGAGCAAGCCTTAAGGCTCCAGCAAGCGGGCTTTTTATTACAAGCTATTAAATGTCTAGGTAGAAGCACTGAATGTTTCTCCTCTCATGTTTATCGGCCGCGCTTAGGATCGTGACCTGACATGAGGGGGTATCCTAGACCTCTCAGGTAAGACAATTTCCTTATTATTGTGCGTGGCAGCGACGCTCTCGCTGCACCAAAATGTCTATGAAAGGTAGCACATGCGCTACATGGTCTTGGCCTCCGTCTTGTGGATAGTCGCACGGGTAATCCTGCGCCGCAAAGACTTTGGATGGCCTTCCATCATCGTCGCCATCATGCTGCTCCTAGCGGGTCTGTGGTTTTCCATCTACTGGTGGATGAATTACGTGATCTGGGAGTGGTGAAATAGGCGCAAAAAAATATCCCCGCGGGCGATTTGGGCTTAAACGTCGAAATCAAACTAGGGGATCATACAGGAATTATCTAGGAGTCCCATACATTCTCTTTGCTTAGGATCGAAGAGCGCAATGGGACGGACATACATCCGTCATCCCGGTCGGCGACCGAATCGCTCGTACCTCCACAAGGAGAATGATCTTCGTGTTGAAGAAACTGGGTTACGCGACCCTCATCGCGTTCGGCGGCCTGGCCGCACTTGCCCTGGTCTGGTGGCTCATCGCCGCTATCACCGGGCTCATGTGGGAGCAGGCGGGTTACTCCGTCTGGCGCTCCTACGAGGTCGGCATGTCGCCGATGTCACGTTCCGGTCAGGTGTTCAGCCTGATTTGGGTGGCGATCTGCTTCGGCGTTGCCGCCTTCACGTCATACGACGAGGATGAGAATTCCTTGCCGGGCGTGTTGATCACGGTTACCGCCGTGGTTGCTTGCGTGTCGTTCATCCTGATGGCCATGCCTGCGGGCTTCGTCACGGGAACCGACTCCAAGCTCGAGGCTGCGCCGTTCGTGCGTTCGGTCTCGATCGAGTACGCTGATAAGGACGCGCCTCCGCGCATCCTTGCTCGGCTGCTCGAGGGTGGACATGACGTTGGTCCGGCCAAGATCGTGGCCGGCAAGCCCACGAACTACCTCGCAAGTGGTTTCGAAGAGCGCCCCGCCTCGCTGGCTGGCGCCCAACGGATCATGAGTGAGCGTGCCACTGGCTCGTCCAAGGCTGACATCTTGGACGATACCTACGCCTACATCTCCTCGCGAGAAGGCAAGGGGAAGTGGACGGCTGTCCGCGACGGCGAAGGCAAGCGCGTCCACATCGACAGCATCGTCGAGTGGAATGGTGACGCTGGGAAGGTCCACCAGTGTCGCTTCGAGGGCAAGAACCGCCTCGACGCAGCCATCACGGGCAATTACGCCAACAGCCTCTCGGACCGTATCCGGGAGGAAGTCAGCGCCAACGTGCACTGGGATCTCAGCGACGTCTACGGCTACTGCGACTCGGGTGACAACCCCGTAATCGTGATGCCGGTCAAGACCGATCGGTGGAATGGTGCGCGCAGCATCGAAGTGCCCGCGGGCGTCATCGTGGTGCGTGGCTCGGAGTCCGGTTCGCCGGCCATCGAGTACAAGCGTTCGGTCAGGTCCGGGGAGATCCCCGGCCCTGTGTACCCCATCAGCGTCGCTACCAAGCAACGCGATATGGTCAACTGGGCAGCAGGGCGCAAGTGGTACGGCAACGATGCCTTTGGCTTCGAGCCGGTGGACATCGATGCGAATGCCGAGAACCCT
>JBPOIL010000021.1:0-2512 GCA_052034495.1 Patescibacteria group bacterium | reverse complement strand
AACCCGACCTACTACCCAGAGCCGGACATCCCCGGCAACCGCATCCGCGCCGCCGCCCGACTGTGGGCGCGCACAGCATTCATGTCCGAGATCCCCGCCTAGGAGGCGTCATGCAGTACGGCCAGGTCATCGCAGGCACCTCCGAGGCAGCCATCGACACGCTCACCCTCAACCCTCTCAAGGTCATCCCGACCGACACCGTCATCGAGGCGTGCGTCACTGCTGGCGCGACCGCCAGCAACATCGGCCCGTTCGAGGTGACGGACTCCAAGGGCAACACGTGGACCGTTCTGCCGCAGCCTGATTCGGCGCTGGTCGCGTCGGGCACGCTCCAGACCGCGATGCTGCGATGCACCGTCACCACTCAGCTCGTCCCCACGGACACGATCACGATCCTTCACAGGGACGCGGCGTCGACCGCCACCCCCAAGGCGCTCAAGACCTGCTCCAACTGGACCGTGGTCGGTGTGGCCTTCGACGACGGCGGCACCGCCAACGCCTCGGGCACGTCCTCCCTGGCGACGGCTGCGACGGCGGTGTCGGTGACCACGACTGCGGCGGCCACCCAGGCCCGTCAGCGGCTCACGCTGGCGCTCGGCTGGTCCGGGGCGAGCAACACCCCGACCCTGCCCGCTGGCTGGCAGGGCGTCATGCAGTCGGTCGGCACGTCAGCGGTCCGCTGGTCGATGATCGCGTGGGCCTACATCGACACCCCGGTCGACGTGCGCACCGCGACCGCGACCCTGACCTCCTCGTCCCGGCAGGCCGCGATCCTCGTCGCCGCCAACGTGCCCGCGCAGCCCGCGCAGGTCGTCACCCCCTCGGCGGTCACCCTGGTCACGGGCACCGCTGTCGGGACCGCTACCGGGCTGGCCGCCCTCGCGGACCATGACCCGCGCACCCTGGTCGAGTCCAGCGCCAACCCCGCCGACGCGGTGCTCGCCCGCTGCCGGGTCTCCCTCGCACGGCCCGCCGACCTGGCCACGCTGCGCGTCCTGATCTACGCCGCCGACCACGAGACGGCCACCTCGGGTAGTGTCAAGGTCGTCCTCACCGACACCGAGGGTGGGGCCGCGCTCGGCACGCCGACGACTGTCACCCTCACCGGCGAGCCCACCGACTACACGGTGACGCCCAGCGCCGATGCCCGCAGCGCGGTCGCGGACTACGCGGACTTCTGGGTCGAGCTCCGGGGTACGGGGGCCTGATGGCTACCGAGCCGCCCTACGTGCGCGTCGGTGGCCTCGCGGTCACTGCGGGAGCGCCCGTCGCCCCTGGCGGCAAGGTCCGCGTCGGTGGGCTCGCGGTCACGGCTGGCACGTCCGCCACAGCGGGCGCACGCATCCGCGTCGGTGGCCTGTCGGTCGCCGCCGGGACGGCACGCACGCAGCGCATGTGGTCCAACCGCGGCGGCGTCCTGGTCGAGGTCAAGCACGTCTACGTCCCCGTGGGCGGCGTCCTCGTGGACACGATGGAGTGACCCATGCCCCTGCTCGCCAACCCGGCACCCCCCGAGCCAGACCCGGACACCCCACAGGACCACGCCCAGGCCGCATGGCCGTGGCTGCGAGCCAACTGCGCGCCCTCGACGTGGGAGAAGTTCGCCGCGTCCGTGGCCGTGCGATGCCCGGAGGTGAAGACGTGGCCCGCGTGACTCGCCTGCGCGCCACAACCGACCGTCTCCTCGATCCGCTGCGCCGCTACCGGATGCACGCCTACTACGTCGCGACGATCGCTGTCGGACTGCTCGGCATGGCCGCCTCTCAATGGGGCTGGACATACGGCATCGGCATGACCGTCGTCGGCGCGCTGCTGCTGCGTGCTCGCCTCGCGGACCTGGCGCACCGAGAGGCCGCGCTCATGCGGATACTGACGTGGCTCGTTGTGGTGCAGGTGCTCGCCTTCACCGAGCATGGTGTCGCACTGGGCGAGTTGACGCTCGTGCTGCGGCTGCTCGCCGGGCCGTTGCAGATGACCGATTGGGCGCGCTACCGGGAGCAGGACGAGGCGCTCGAGGTCCTCATGCGTGAGGCTCGCCCGTGAGTGCGCTGCTCGACGCGATCAAGGATTGGGCTGGGGTCGTGGCGATTGTCGCCGCGGCTCTGGTGGCGATCCGCAAGGCAGGCCCGGAGAGCGATACCGCCCGCACGGGTGCGCGCCGGGCCAAGCTCGAACTGGCGCAGATGATCGAGAGTGCCGCGGAGCACCAAGTGCAACTCATCACTGAGCGTCTGACGACCGCCGAGGCGCGTATCGAGGCGCTGGAAGGTGACCTGTTCCTCCTCGTGGCGGACTTGGCGACTCAGATCCAGTGGCACGACGCGGGCGCGACGCCGCCGCCGCCGAGGATCACGCCCGCGTCGCGCAAGATCGTCGCCAAGCACCGCACCGCCTGACCGACCCCCTCGACCACCCGAGACCGCTCGGGTGCTCCGCCATGCCCTCAGGAGGCCCCGATGACGTTCGCCCCGCAGATATTCCCCCGCTCAGCGTGGGGGGCCAAGCCACCCCG
>JBPOIL010000030.1:0-5505 GCA_052034495.1 Patescibacteria group bacterium | reverse complement strand
TGATGAGTTTAAGAAACACTGGAAATGTTTATGATAGATTGGAAAGTATATTAAATGATTTACTTAAATATTTAGACGATTTTAAGTTTTCTGTTTCTAAATGGGTTGAAAGAGCTAATGGAACTTTCGAGGGTATAGTTCCTTATGCTACTTTTAAAGGAACCATTTTTAATCCTGGAAATAAAACTGCTTTGGTTTTAATTGATTCCGATTTAGGAATAGGTGTGATTAGTTGGAAAACATTTGGAACTATCACGGAACATTTAAGGTTAGTTAAAATCGCTTTAGATGCTCAACAAGAATTCTTAGTAAGAGATTGGATAATTGATTTAAGAAGAGTAAATATAATGCCTTTAACTATTCTTAGATATTGGGAGAAATGGTTTAATGATTTGCAAAATGAGAAGGTGAATAATATAACAATTATATTACCAAGAGAAGAACATCTTTCATCTGTTATTATTAAAATTCTTAAAGAAATATCAATTATTAATTTTAATAAAACTATGGAAAATGCTCTTATAAATCTATTTATTTTGAGAGATTAAAAATTATTTAATCTTTCCTTTTTTCTTCAATGTTTGTTCGAGTCTCTTAAGTAAAATTAAAATTGGATTAGCTTTAGCTCCTAAAACAGCTATTTCTTTTTGAATTAATTCAAATCCTTTTTTAGGAGTTGTAAAAGAATGAAATATTGAATTCTTACCTCTACCTTCTAAAGTTGCCGCAAGTTGTCCAAACAATAGAGTTAATGAACTTAACTTTCTTACTTGAATTTCTCTAAAAATATCTTTAAATCCTTCTTCTATTGTTTTATATGGAGCAAAAATAGAAACTTTTTCTTTTTTAGTAGAAGCTTCTAAGTATTCTGTAAATTTTGACATTGTTTTTATTTCCTTTTATTTCCTTTTATTTTAGTGACTCTCTTCATTTAAAGAGAGTCTTTTTTATTTTAATTTGCTGGAGTAATTGTAACTTTTTGATTTAAAATTGTTGAATATATTTTAATTCTTTCAACTACATTTATTGGTCTCCAATCTATTTTAGCTATCATACCATTTTGATTGACAACAATATCTGTATTTATTGAAGCATCACAAGTTATAACAAAGTCACTTTGAATAGCTCTTTTATCTACCAAGAAATTCATTTTAGTTCTAATTAATTTCTTAAATTCTTCCCAAGATAAAGGATCGGTTGGTTCATAGAAGAAATTTTTAACTTCTTTTTGTAATTCTTTTTTAATCCATAATCCAGTTCTCATTATATTGATTCTATCTAAAGGACTTCTATTTCCATTGATTTTTCTTTGTTGAGTTTTATTTCCATCTAAGAAAAATCCTGAAAGAATATTAAATGAGATTGGATTAATATTTGAGTTATAAATATCAGCATAAAGCTCATCTTTATCTTTTTGTTCTAAGAAATGTGTTAATCCTTCAACTTCATCAATAACAGCGGTTACTTCTCCCGCTGGAGCTCCAAAAGTAGATTTTCTAATTGAATCACTTAATGCTATTGCCCCTATGGCTCTTACTGAAGGAGGAACCATTATGTTTGTATTATTTTTGTATTCATTTTTAATTAATAAATATGGAAAATAAGTTACTTCATAAAATGAACCTAATTTACCAACATTATCTGCAAAGTTTTTAGCTAATGTGATAACGACAGAATTAGAGCTATTTAAAACAGTATTTATTGGGGTATCTATTATAGTAAAACAATCTTGTCTGGTTTCGCAAATTCCTCTTAATACATCAATTATGTCATCATCTGAACTCTTTCCTGGAATTGTAATTAAATCAATATTGAATAAATCAACATTTGAATATTTTGAAATCTCTCTAGTATATTCAGTATTTGGAACAATTCCTTCATCTATTGTTGAACCACCTGAATTACCAAATTCTAAATTCCATTCAATTCTTTCAGAAGGTAAAGTTCCTGAAACATAAGAGAATGTAACTAAATTATTTGTTCTAGAAGATAGGCTTAATAAATTTGCTAAATCATTTACATCATTTATATCTTGAACATAAGAAGCAAAAGTAGCATAAAGTTCACTATCAAAATATACTTCTAGAGTATTATTAGGATAAACTCCTTGAGTTATAATTTTAATTGAATTTCCTCTTATCCCAGTATAGAAAGCTTCAAATTTTCCAAAATTAACTGCATCTGTTCCAGCTACTAAAATAGTTGAAGTAAAACCTAGTTCGCTTGAAATATCAGCTGAAGCTATTGAAGCTGTCCCTAATTTTAAGGCACTTGTTGAACCTGCATTAGAAGGATTAGCAGTTAATAAAATTTTAGTAGAAGAATTTAAAGCGAATCCAGTAAATCCAATTAGAGGATTAAAATGAGTATTTAATTGGTCTATAACTCCACCAGCTCCATCCAAAGAAGTTCTAGCTCCTTTTGAATTAGTTGTAATTGAAAATAAATAATTACCAGCTCCACCAAGAGTAGATGCTATAATTTGTAATTCAGATTCATCTCCATATTCCATTGAAGAAATTTTAATTGTATTTCCAACCACTGAAAAAACATTATCAGCTGTAAACCCAGTTATAGTTGTAGGAAATGCATTAACTGATGTTACTGGAAATATTGCTTCAAATTTAGCTTTTAAAGTTGTTGCCAAAAGAGCTAACATTGTATTATCATAAGGTCCATGAGTAACTAAAGTATCGGAGGCTGTTAAAACTATTGTATATAATTTTCCATCTATTTTAATTGATATAGATTCTCCAACTGAGAAAGTTGCTGGTTTTGGATTTAAAAGCAAACCTGTTCCAATAGCTCTCGAAACAATTGGAGTAGCTTGAGAAGAAGCTAGAAAAGCTAACTCTACTATAGAATTATTTGTATCAACTTTATCTACTTTAAATAGATTGTTTTGTCCACCTGGAGCTATAGTTGTATTATGGTGTCTTGGAGTATCCTCGTCTCTAATATTAATTCCATCTCTTAAAGAAGTGGAAGCTAAGATTTTAGCAATAGTAGCAGGAAGAACTATATCTTTAAAAGCTTTTGTGGCATTTACATTGGCTACTCTAGTAAAGAAACCTAAAGGACTTTTCTTTAAATGATATTCCATAGCTACTCTAGAATACTCAGATGTTTTAGATAAATCAACAGCAGAAGAATTTCCAAATTTATTTTGGAATTCTCCTAATCCGGTTGTAATTCTAGTAGGAACATTTAAAGGACCCCAATCTGATACTCCAACTGTTGCAAAAATTGTTCCTTCTGCTGGAGGTGTAATTACCGGAAGAGCTTTTTGTTCATATTTAAAACCTTTCCCAAGTATATCTGTAACTGTATAATTAGCCATTTGTTATCTCCTTATTTTCAATAATTTTGTTTTGCTTAGAAGCTTTTGGGGTTTCTATTGCTTCTGTTTTATTTTTTCTTTTGATTACTTGATTTTCTTCTGTTTTATCTTTTTCTGTTATGGAAATAGCATCTTTATCCATATTTTTAATTTCTTCTGGTAAATCAGAAAGTTTCATATCTTTTAAAACTATAGAAGATTTGGATTCTATATTGTAGTTTGTTCCATTTATTCTAATAGTAATTAATTGATATAATTTATTTTTAATTTCTAACATATATAATTATTCCTTTTTTATAAGAATATATTTTATGTTATTTTAGATAGTTTGAGAAAATGTTTATTTTTATAATTCAACTTCTCTTTTCCATTGCTCTCTATTTGTTTTATAGAGATTATTCATATAGGTCTCATAAACTTGTATTTTATCTTTAAATTTATTCAAATTTTTGATTTTATTATTACGTGAAATAATTATATTTCCACTTATCTCTAAATTCTCTGGAAGTAATGTTAAGCTATCACAGTTTCTCAAATTTAAATCTTTTTCAACGAAATTTAATGTTCCCAGAGATTTAAGAAGTTTACAATTTTTTAAAATTAAACTACCTTTAACTTTTTTTAGTTTAAGTATATATAATAAATTTTTACAATTTTCAGCATGAAGCCATCCATTAACATATTCTAATTGAGAGAAAGTTTTTAATGAAAAACAATTAGTTAAATCTATTGATAAACCAATTCTTTTTAATGTTCCAAGGTTTTCTATAGATTCACAATTTTTTAAATCTAAATAACTTGAATGATAATTCATTTTATTTAATTCTTCTTGATTTAAAAGTATTTGTTTTGGAATTCTTTTAAGAGATTTATTATTTCCTAAATAAGGAATAACTTTTAAAGTATCTGGAATGTATTCTAAATTAGGACAACCATATATAGAAATATATCCTTTCACTTCAATATTTTTAGGTAAAGTTTTAAAATTATTTCTATCAATATATAAATTTCCACCAATTTTTATTTCTTTTGGAAGTTCAGATATTTCTAAATTTGATATATTGCAATTATTTAATATTTTGAGTTTTTCTGGAAGTTTTCTTATTTGAGAACCTCCTATTTCTAAATCTTTTAAAGTGGTATTTAATTCAGGTAATTCTTTTATTGAAGTTCCGTTTATGTTTATTGATTTAAGTTTCTTTAAGGATTTAGGAATTACTGAAATGTTTTTATTATAACTACAATCTAATTTTTCTAAATTAAACATATTATCTGGAAGTTCAGATATTATAGTCCAAGATATGTTTAATTCTTTTAAATTGCTATAATTAATTCCTTCTGGAATTTTTTTTAAAAGAGTAAAATTATTTAAATCTAATTTTTGAACTGAATTAATTTTAGGAAAAATATATGAATTTGTTTTTTCATATTCAGCAATATAAAAAATTAAATTATTCACTTTTAACAAAGGATTTATTTTAATATTTTTATCTGTATCAAATCCAGGTAAGATTAAATCTTCTTTAATTTCAGTTATTTTACTTATATCTTTTAATTCTTTACAGTTACTTAAATCTAATGTTCCATTTATTATCATATTTTTATCTTTTCTCTAATTGATTGAAAGTTTTCTTCTACATATTTTTTAATCTTATTGAATTCAGGAATATTTGATTCCTTTAGAGTATCCGATTTATCATTGTAATCAAAAAACTGAACACTTTGATAATTTCCATTTTTAATAAACAATAAAGCAAATTTACCTAAAGAATTTAATTCGGTAATTCCATAAACTAATATGTTGTTTACTTTCATGTATTCATTCCAATGGTCAGATGAATTTTGAGCAACACACCATCTTGATTGAATGCCACCACAAGATTCATGGGCTATTGATTTAGAAGCTTTATGACTTAAAGGAACAAAAGCATTATAAGAAACATTTGGAATTTTAATATAATCAATTCCTTCAGTTAAATTTTTAATTCCAGATTTTATATCTTTCTTTGAAATTCTATTTACCTTAACTAATTCTGAGTCCAATTCATTTACTGATTTTATTTTAGTAATATCAAATTGAATATTTTTATCTTCAATTGTTTTAATTATTTTTAGAATTTTTAAAAATGTCCATTGTTTATATTGATTACAATCCATTAAAAAAT
>JBPOIL010000027.1:0-2771 GCA_052034495.1 Patescibacteria group bacterium | reverse complement strand
TAACATTGGTCTTTTGTAGTGATTTTATCGGCAGGGAATACTATTCTACTTGCCATATCTCGGCTAATCATAAACCCTGTTGTTCTGATATGCGGGGTTACTTCTCGGCTAATCTCCATACAAGGTGTCGAATGTCCGTTCAATTTTGACAAAAACAACTCAACAAAGTCCTTTTTAGTCGGTATTGTATCGTCAGTACACCACAACATATTTGTCCAATCGGGAAACCCCTCAATTTTGTTGCTACAAACGTCTTGGAAGGCAGCGATGTCAAAACCAATGTTATCCCTTCGGAAATACATTACGTTGTTCTCGCGGCAGTATTTAGCGAATTTCTTATCTCCATTGTCATTGTGGATTACTACTAACTGATAGGGTGAACCCTTCATGCAATTAACCCACCTTTCCAAGTTCTCAAATCTGTCGTAAACGATTATTGTTACTATTGTCATACTAAATGATTCGTGTTTCTCCCCCACACCCTATATGAATGATAAATCAATACATCGTCCATTACTCTTATCGGCTTACCTGCAGCTAAAATTCTTCCCGCATAATCCCTATCAACGTGCAATACCTGTAATTCCTCGTTAAACTTAATCTCGTTCCATGTTTGTTTGCTTATCAACATCAAAAATCCCGAAATCTTATTGTCTAAAACTGCTGTAACGGATAGTTTAGGCTTGATATTCATTGCTATTCTATGCCAATAACTCATGCTCATTTGATTGCTTATCACGCCGTTGTATCGCTGAATAGGTGAACCACTACGGTTACTACGTGCTAAGAATAATCCCGTATCAGGATATTTTGCTATGTAATCGTATAATAAAGGTATTTGCTTGTGGTCGAGAAACATGCTATCCCAATCCATTATACATAACCACGAATTTTCAGGCATTAATTGGATTGTATTATTTAGTTCTACTCCGTAGGTTTTATCTAACGAAAATGGATGAACTATATGCACGGTGAACTTCACAGGTGTAAAAATAAAAAACCTCTTTGAATAAACAAAGAGGTTCTAAAACTTAAAAAAAGAAAACCTATGAAAGAAAATTAACTTGAAGCATTGGCATCAATAGAATACTCGATGATTTTGCTTTCTTCTGTTGCGATGTGAACTACTTGTGGGGTGCTGTTACCACCAAAACCCGTTCTTGCAGGAACATCTTTCTTTACTAATCGTGTTGACCAATAAATAGTTACTGATTCCGGCAATTCGTTTTCGTTGATTTTATTTACTAATCCCGATTCTACTTGTGTGCTTGATGTATTTGCATCAGTAGCATAAGCAGCAGGTGTTCTGTCAAATTCAAATTCAAGTAATCCTTGAACGTTTGATGAATTTAAACGGATAATAGCGTTGTCACCTGTTGCCGATTCACGCATTTGGAAGATACGAGCCGGGTTGGTGGCCCAGGTCTCTCCTGCAAATTCTGTTTCTTCCATAAAAGAAACCAATATTCCTTCTACTAAAACATCGTAACCCGCATCGGTATTTACGTTGGCAATTATATTGGTAACTGTTTCGTCAATAAGCCAAATTCGTTGTGTAAACGAAGCGTACTGTTCTTGGTATAAAAGGGTTTGTGTGGCATCATCAGGATAAGGTCTGATGTAAAGAATACCCGCAGGATCAATTTCTTGGCTGCCTGAAAATTCTGTGTAGCCGTCTATGTTTATTACATTATCAATAGTTACCATCTCATATAATTTTTAGTAAAGTTAATACTTTTTTTTAAATCACAATTTTATCGCAATTATTTTTAAAGAATATCTCATTGCTGTCGCGCCACTTGATGCGTAACCCATTACATACTCTATGGCTGTCCCTGCTTTTGCGTAAATAGTAAATGTTCCGCTAACACAAGACGCTGTTGAATTTCCTGCCGATGCCGTTACGTTGTTTTGGACAGGAGTTGACTTTGATACGCTGTCTGTCGGGCTTGTGTACCTAACTTGAAAATGCCCAAGAGTTGATGATGAAGTTGCAGCTACATTAATCTCTGCGTTCCAACCTATTTGGTAATATCCATCAACGTCAGGGGTAAAAAATGTAGTGGGCGTAATTGCTGCGGACTGTGATAGTAATATTCCTTCAAATATAACTTCGGGAGCTGCCGAACCTACACCCCCGTCAAAAAAAAAAGTTCCGTTTGACAGTTTGTAAGGGTAGTCTGAATAAAGAACTAAGGGTCGATACGGTTCCGCAGGATTGAACGTAACCTCTTGTCCTGCTGCTATTGCTTCAATGCCATCAACATACACCGCTTCAACACCGGCTAATACCGTATTTGTCAACTGTGCGTTAATAGGGTCAACATACAACAAGTCATAAGACGCTGCTGCTACTGTAAAAGGTTCTGCTATGATAACAAAGTAGGTATCAGGTGTGCCATCTACCACTTGAACCTCGTTTACCAATCTTACCTCCGATGTTTCGGCACCATTGTCAGCTAATAAGTATTTATCAACTAATGAGCGTAATTGGGTTTCTGTGCAACCCGTTACTTGCAGCCTTACTCTGTTAGCAACAACCGCAAATGTTACTGCCGTGTATTCTTCATACATAGGCATTGTTTGTACGCCTGAAACTACGCTTATCTTTGGTCGCCCGTTTGCTAATGAACCTGCCATATCGTTATTTTTTACAAAATTAACTTATTTTTCTTTATTTATCTCATGTAGGGTTTTAGAATTTTCCCCTACGCCGGTTGTAGTGCTATCTTTTGCATTGAGTAAGCCTACCCCTGATACTATACACATAC
>JBPOIL010000014.1:0-2592 GCA_052034495.1 Patescibacteria group bacterium | reverse complement strand
TGGACACCCGCCCACCAAAGGCCTTCGACATTAACACTGAATCCAGCATTCGCGGTACTGGTGCCGAAGCCCGAGGACAGATCATCGTGACGTGGAAGACCGATGAACCATCTACCAGCCAAGTAAGTTACGGCGTGGGTGCAGGATCTAGTGCCACCACCAAGACCGCTGAAGATGCCAGACTGACCACTGACCACATTGTGATCATCTCTGATCTATCTACCTCCAGCGTCTACAATGTGCAGGCTATCTCTGCTGACAAGGCTGGCAACAAGGTAGTCTCTACTGACCAGTCTGTAGTAGTAGGGCGGGGAACAGATAACATCTTTAGCATCATCTTCGGAGCCCTGCAGAAGATATTCGGGGTGGAGTTGTAGGGGATGGCAGGTTGTTGGGTACAAAGTGCTTATGCTACAATGGTAGAAAGAATTGAGGCGGGTTTTAAGTGAACGACGACGTATTAGTAAAATTTGAGAACGTATCCAAGCAGTTTCAGCTAGACGACGGCCCTGTTGAGGTTCTACATAATGTAAATTTCACCGTTAAGCGCGGGAGCTTTACGATCATTTATGGACCTTCTGGATCTGGTAAGTCGACACTCCTAAACGTTTTAACAGGCCTGGAGCCGCCTACGACTGGCTCAGTAGTCGTTGATGGTCAGCATTTATACACTATGGACGCCGACGAGCGGGCTGGCTTCCGCGCCCGACGCATGGGTATGGTGTACCAGACGAATTACTGGGTGAACAGCTTAACTGCAATCGAGAACGTAGCACTACCTCTGTTTCTAACCGGTCGCAGTTACCAGGAGGCTATGGGGGAAGCCAAGGCGAGTATTAGTCGTGTTGGGCTAGATAAATACGCCGAGTATCGGCCCAATCTGCTCTCCGGTGGTCAGCAGCAGCGCATATCTATGGCGCGTGCTTCGATTATCAGCCCCATGCTCCTGATCGCAGATGAGCCAACCGGTAACCTGGATTCCAAGAATGGGGATATGATCATGGAGTTGGTGCAATCATTCAAGAGTGACTTCGGTAGTACGATTATCCTGGTTACCCATAATCTAGACTACTTGCCGCTTAGTGATTATCGCTTGTACATTAAAGACGGCGTGGTGACGGAAGAAAAGGGTTCATACAAGGGGCCCAACAAGCCCAAAGACGACGAGGTAATGAAGGAGTCAAAGCATCCGGCGCCGGTTCTGGACTTTAACCCTGTGATACCAAATAAGAAGGGTAATACATTATGAGCAAACAAGCCCCACAGCAAGTAATTAAGCCGAATGTATTGGCTCGTATTGCGATCAAGAACTTATTCTTTAAGCGACTACGAACAACACTGACCATACTGGGTGTTGTAATCGGTATTGGCTCGATCGTGTTCCTGCTCTCGCTTGGCTTTGGCCTGCAAAAGCTTGTGGCTAGCCAGGTGGTAGGCTCAAAGTCGATTAAAACGATCGATGTAAGTACACCAAAGTCTAAGAGCGTGAAGATTGACCGCGAGCGCGTGGCTGGATTTAAGGATCTAGCTGGCGTGGAGCAGGTGGCCAGGGTGTATTACTCATCTGGCAAGGCTAGCTTGGGCGAATCCGAGACGGATGTAGTAGTTTATGGTGCCGACCAGGCCTATGTAGATTTAAGTTCACTCAAGAGCATTGCAGGATCGACCGGCACCATGGAGAGTACTGACAGTGTGATTGTGAACACATCTCTTCTGAAAGCGATTGGCTCCAAGGAGAACACCAAGGCAGTTGGCAAGGAGATCACCCTGAACATCACTATCCCAGGCCAGAAGGATGGCGAAGAGGATAGAGTAGTTAAGCGTACGCTCAAGGTCGGCGCGGTAGTAGAGACTGGCGCAGGTTCAGAAGTATTCACGCCAATTAACGTTTTCGAGGAAGAGGGCCTTACGAGTGCTACTCAGGCAAAGATCCTTGTTGTTGAGCGTGATCAGGTGAGTGTAGTTCGTAAGCAGGTTGAGAACCAAGGCTTCATAACCGCTTCACCAATCGATACGATCGACCAGATTAACCAGATCTTTAACCTCCTTAACGTCGTGCTCGTTGGCTTTGGTGGCATCGGTATGGTTATCGCAATCTTGGGCATGTTTAATACCCTAACTATTTCACTCCTGGAGCGCACCAAGGAGTTCGGCCTTATGATCTCACTCGGTGCTCGTGCCAGGGACGTCAAGCGGTTATTTGTAGCTGAGGCACTGACCCTCTCTATGCTCGGTGGTATCTTCGGTATCGTGGCGGCTGTAATACTCGGTGCGGTTACGAATGCTATCGTGAATGGCTTTGCTCGCGGACGGGGAGTGACTGACGCAGTAAGTCTGTTCGCAATCTCACCAACCCTGATGCTCGCAACCTTACTCTTCGTGGCCGGCCTTGGCTTCCTAGTTGTGCTGTATCCAGCACACAAAGCTGCTAACACCAACCCGGTTGATTCTATGCGCCGCGAATAGTAACTAAATCCATTCGTATTTTGTTTGGTATATAGCCCCAAAGTGGGCTATAATCTTTTGTATGTTTGAAGATATGCTTACCGCCCAGAAGCCGCAGGAATACGCTACAATGTACATCGACATGGA
>JBPOIL010000009.1:0-2562 GCA_052034495.1 Patescibacteria group bacterium | reverse complement strand
TTCCAGATATTTATTCAGAAATTAAATTTAATTATGTTCCAAATTTAGGAAGTAAAAAATGTTCAGAATGTTTGAATCATAGAATAATGAAAGATGGAAGTCTTATGTGTCATTTAAGAAGTAAAAGAATAATTGGAAATTTTTGGAACAGATGTATTTTTTATATAGAAAAAAGTAAATTAATGGAGATGAAATAATGTTAGAACAAATAAAAGTAAATGAAGTAATTAAAACTCTTGAATATAGAATAAATCGATTAAAAAATTTAGATGAATATCTTTTAGGTTTATCAGCAACTTATGAAAATTTAGAAACGTATTTAAATCTAAAAGATTTTGATATTTTATCTTTGTTTAAAGATAGTAGAAGAGATGATGGAGATGATGGTGGATATATTATTTCAGTTTCTAAAAAGAATGAAAAATTTTATGTTCATATTTTAGAAGCAAATTATAATGGTAATTTAGAATATTATATTTTTGATGAAGAAGATTTGGAAAAATCTAAAACAACTAGAAAAGATTTTTATGTATTTAATACTTCTAAAGAAGTTGAAGAGTTTATAAATAAATTTGTAGAAGATTTAGATTATTGTGTTAATGAAGAAAAAGAGAATGATGAATTTTATGGAGAACAAGAAGAGGCTTTTCAAAAACTATCAAAAAGAGAAAACTTTAATTGGAACGATAATTACTGTGAACATTTAAGAGTTTGTTTCTTCCCTTATTCAGAATATAATGATATGGATGATATAAAACAATTATATAATTTTAATGAAATAATGAAGAACAATAGCTTGTTTAAATTGAAGAAACAAATGTATTTTAAATCAATTGATTTATTTGAATTAAAATTTAAAATACTTTTAGATAGATTACAAAATAATAATTTTGATGATTTAGATAAATCAGATATATTGAAAATAGAAAATCAAATAAATAAAACTCATTTAAAAGATTATCCTAAAAAATATGTTTCTAATTCAATTGAATATATCTTAAAAGGATATTGCGATTATTTTGTTCTAGATGTTTTAAATTATAAACCTGAGTTTAAAAAAGATAAAATCGATAGAGATAGATTTAATCAATACTATAAAAATTATTTAGAACCAATGAGATTTAAAAATTCAACTGAATATAAAGAAGAATTTGGTAAAGTTAAAATAGATTTTTCAGATTGCATAAGAGCTTTGTTAAGTGGTTATCTAGAAGAATATTTGGAAAGTTAAAATGTTTACAAATGGATTAGAAGGTAAAGAAGAAACAGAGGAAAATTTAAAATATTTTAAAGAGGCATTAGTTTTTTTAGGAAAAGAAAAAATGGAATATTTTGAATCCATTGGTTTTATTTTAAATAATTATGAAAACCTAATAAATGAAATAAGTTTACTAAATTTAAATTTTCAAGAAAATTTAAAACATTTAATTAAAGTGTTTAAGTTTTTAATGATAATAGGATTTTTAAATATTCCATTTTATTTTACTATAGAAAATATTTACTTTAAGTTGATTTTTATAATAATGAATTCTATTATGTTTACTATTCCATTTGTTTTGTTTTTAATGTTATCAATAAGGAGAAAAAATTAAATATTTAAAGAAATGAATAATGGTGGTATAATTAAATTATGATAGATAAAAATATATTAGTTGAATCTTTAAATGATTCAGAAAAACAAGTCTGGTTTTGTGACTTTCAATTATCAAAAAAAGTTGGAAGATGTGTGATTGATTTACCACCATTAAATGCAATGGTTAAAACCTATTCACCTTATGGTGGAGATTATAAAGAATTAAAAATTTCTAATATAATTTCAGGTAAAAGAAATTGGAGACCATGTTTAGTAAGTTATCCAATGTTTGAAACAGAAAAAGATGCTTTGGATTATTACAATCAAAAAGTAAAAAAAGAAATACTTAGAATAGAGCAAAATAAAGAAAAGAAAATTAAACAGTTTGATTCTTATATTGAAAGAGCTAAAACTTTTTTAAAGGAATAATAAAATGAATTATTTAAGTTTTCCTTTTATATTAGGTATTTTGCTTTCCATTAGTACTTGGATTGGAAATATAATTGGAATTTTAAATGAAGGAATATCTAAAGATTCTTTAATATTTAGAATGTCAGTTTTATTTGGTGTTCCAATCCTTTTGTTTATTTGGTTTAAATTAGCTCAAAAACAAAATCAAGAAACAGAAAGAAGTTTAGAAAATTATAGACAAGAAGAATTACAAACGGAAGATGGTAAAGCTTGTCAATGGCTTTTAAATAATATTTCTAAATTAAACTGGTCAACTGGAAATTTTGGAATATTTGTTGGAAGTTCTAAAAAATACAAAGTCATTATGGATCATATGTGTTTTTCAATTAATGGAATTAAATATCAATATATTGGTTCTATCTCTGAATCTAAAATTCTAAATTTAATTGAATTAGAAATAGATTATCAAAAAAACAAAAACAAAAGAAATCAAAAATTAGAGGATTTAGATTAAATGGAAACAATTAAAGTTTTGGTGTTTGATAAAGGATATAAAGCCCAAGGATTTTTTTTAGATT
>JBPOIL010000020.1:0-2725 GCA_052034495.1 Patescibacteria group bacterium | reverse complement strand
AACAACATCATTAATGTAGATGAGTTTTTCTTTCGCACTCTGAAGCTCTCATTGAGCTATAGCAATTTCAGCTCGTTGTCATGCTACCATACTCACCATTTCTGGAGTATTAGTAGGAGCATTGATGATAGCAACACGCTGTCACTTTTTCACGGTATCTCCGAGCGAGACGAGGAGTTCTCCTATGATCCCTTGGCGTTCTGGAAATATAGATCCATAATTATCTGAGAGTACTGTGCCTGGGTAAGTAGGTACTGAGAGACTGGTCGCATCGGCTGTCTGAAGTGTGGTAAAAGTGGCTCATGTCGAGAGTACTACCGAAGTATCTCATCAGAGATTTTCGGCTTCCTCATCTCCGTGTCCACCATGTGCTCATACGAGGATATATCCTGCCAGAGTCGAAGCAAGAATTCACGCTATAATAAGGGAAAGAATATTATTTTTGAACATATAAAAAATCTAAGAAATATAAAATACTCACTAAAAGTGAGTTCTGGATTTTTATAGTCTTAGATCTGTAATATCGCCTCTCCTACAAGGAAATGTCAAAAAAAGTGATTCTCACTTCAGGGGTAGTACTGAAAATAGACATCGGAAGAAATAGTTTCTACTTTTTTGCTATCGGGTTTACTATAAAATGGAATAGCTTTTTGTGTGATATCAGGCAGATCATCATTATCTCGGATTTGCTGAGTAGTACTGCTATCGGTCTTCGTTTTGGTACAATGAGGGGGCTCGGTATCATCTGGAGTTTCAACAATATGTGACTCGGTGATACCATCATGAGAATGAGATATAATTTCTGCATGAGGTGTACTTCAGGCATGCACAATAGCCATATTTCCGAAGAGAAATACAGTAAGAGA
Organism: Patescibacteria group bacterium; assembly: GCA_052034495.1. Lineage (GTDB taxonomy): Bacteria > Patescibacteriota > Saccharimonadia > CAILAD01 > JADZBC01 > CAYPSN01. The sequence goes on along the minus strand of JBPOIL010000020.1, from coordinate 1,859 downwards.
GGTGGTGACACTAATGAATTTTTTATAGAAAGAGTGCATGAAATATAAATCCAGTATATAAGGCACTGAAGAAAAATGCAAATTATTTTCTCGTAGCTACATCCCACGTTCGAACCAATTCTTCGATAAAATCTTCTTTCTCTTTTCATTCAGCTGAGAGGGCTCTTGTACCACAACACGAAAGATGATTCTTCAGGAGGTCACGGTTTGCGCTCTGAAGAAGACCCATTGTTGCATTGATCTGATGAGCCACATCAGCACAGTAGATATCATCATCGATCATCTGTTGTACCTTTGTGAGCGTACCAAGCGCTTTCTTAATATTGAGCTGTATTTTATCTTTTGAGTGAATCATTGTATTGTAAAGATTATATCTAAAGTAGACGGTATAGACTATTTATAAGGACATGATTTCCATTGTTTACTCGGGCAACAATATGATTTAATCTAATTGAGTAATGATCCAAAGAAACAAACTATACCCGATCGACAGAATATACCTGAATGTTTTTGCATATATAAAAGAATATGATTTATGTGTTCAGGAAATTGTATTGAAAAACCCTATGGTTTGAGTATAATCAGATCGACTTTTTAGCGAAAGTACTTCCCGCATCCGCGGGATTTTATGTGCTTATTTTCCACAGGCACATCCAGACCCGCAAGAGCAATTCTCGCAAGTACATGGATTGCATGTGCAATTCTTCGTATTCATAGAGTGTAAGTAAATAACTATACCTAACCATATGGTATGGTTATAATATACGTATTTTTCGAGAAATCAAATTATTTTTTTAACGTATTCCACCTTATGGTCTATTCTTTTCATATAAGAACTCAAGATTCAATAACTTCAACTTCGTCTCATCATCTCAGAGATTAATATTCCATCTCTCTTCCATAAATCAGAGGAGCTCAAGTCCTCGATCTTTTATAGAATGAGGAGTCCATTCTTTATAAGTCTCAGCAACTCTACATTCTGAATATGATCCATTGAAATATCCTCGATTCATTTCTCCATCAACTCGCTTATTTTCATAACAATCATTTTGGAGGCTACTATTTTTTGGTTGTGAGAGAGCGAGAAGATTTCAGAGCGTATTCGTAAAGTAATTCATTTCTTCTGGACTATGCTGTGATACAAAATGTGACCAACAAGGCTTATCGGGTGTTTGAGGGAGAATATGCTCTATAGATATCATATCCTGTTCTTTGGTAAACTTCTCCCATGTGATCTTTGCAGTAGAATTCTTCGAAGATTCGAGAAGATATTGTTCATACTCGTAGAGAAAGTATCGAAGTCATCCCCAAGAATAGTATCCAGTTTTTGCTCAGAATCTGAACTTATTGCTGATAAAATCATAGAAAGCATTGATTTTGAACGATCCATCTTCATTGAATGAGAATTGGATTCGTTCCTCGAGAGCTTCTATGATATTCACAATAGTTGTATTGCCGTAGTAGAGATCTCGAATGGAAGCAAAGATGAGAAACGAGAAATACTCGGGATGATCCAAGCAGATATTATTCTCAAGGATAAAAAAGTTTACATAGAGAAATCAGGATCATTTAAAGTGTCCTAAAAAGTTCGAATCCAACTAACTCTAGAAACAAGGACACATATATAACCGCGGGGAAAACAAAAAAGAAAGGAACTCTCCAAATCGGAGAATTCCTTCTATTTTATGCGGAAACTGAGTGTTATGTGAAACGAGAGGCAACATGGTCTCTCGAGCTCGATTTTTTATGGCTGGGGTAGTAGGATTCGAACCTACGGATGCCGGATTCAGAGTCCGGAGCCTTACCACTTGGCGATACCCCAATAAAGATGATTTTGTGAAGCTCTGATGCTCATTGTC
>JBPOIL010000002.1:0-13991 GCA_052034495.1 Patescibacteria group bacterium | reverse complement strand
TGTGCGCAAATTCGTAAAGCCACCATTGGTTATAGCTGGCCCGCCCAGACCCTCGCTCATAGTTATTGTTGGATTCGTAGGGGCGGTACCGTCAATAAGGTAGTTAATAGTCACTTCCTCCACCTTGAAGTTGCTCCCCGATTCTGCAGACATAAGAACCTGATAAGCCACATAGCGTTGATTCGTGCCGCAGCGAACTATCTGCTCACCATTTTGCACTTGACTACACCAGTCAAATTCACCCACGCCATATAGTTGGTCGTCGTCAGTTAGGACCTTAACCGCGGCGCTACCGCCCGTGCCGGACGTTGTAATACTTACAGTACTAAAGTTGGCATCTGCATAGTCAGGGCCTAAGTCGAAGAATCCAGAGTAAATTGATCCTACGCTACCCCCCAAATGCTCTTCCAGGCCGAAGTTCACACTGTATGTCGCGCCCATTTTATAGCGTAAAACTTGATCTATTTTGAACTGAACCCCGACTGCAGCGCCAGAGTGGAAAGCAAAGTCAACCGTACTAGAAATAGTACCCGTAGACCGTTCTTGCCAGCTATATTGACCATTATTTGGCGCCCACTCGGTGAAGTTTTGATTGCCATTAACCCCCATACGAGATAACACTGAATTACCCCATGTTTGATTCTGTAGCGAAGTACCGGTCATCTGCCACTGTTCGCTGCCGAAACCCATACAGCTAAAGTTGGCCTGTGCATACTGATCACCCTGGATGCGGGCGCCTATATAGTTAATGCCACCGTTATTGCTGCAGTCTAGTGTGATTGGGTACAGCGAGAACTCAAACGCTGAGGACTCCCCAGGTTCAAATAGTTTATTCGCATCTGGTGCGAAGAAGACTGTACTGGAGTCCGTTGTGGTGCCGTCTACAATCAAATTACCCTGGCCATCTTGGGAAATACTATTTGCCCCCGCGAATATACCCCACTTATTAGAATCAATTGGCCCTGCTGGCCCGTCAAAGCTGTCGTAAAAATCATATGTATCATTAGGGTTATTGGCGTTCACTGCGGATAAATTCCCATAATACATATATACCGGAGTGGTCGCACCGCTGAACAGGGTCGGTATTTTTACCATGACAGTGGTAGTCACCCCGTTTGTCGAAGACCTATAAGTCCACGGGTATGCTACGTCTCCTGCTTCATTAGTAAAGCGTAAGTCGCTAAAGTCGTTCTTCATGCCTGACTCATACGGAACAGTAAGTTCCACCTGGTAGTCAGTGAGCTCACTGCCAGAGTTTACAAGGGTAACCTTCTTTCGCTTGGTCCAGTTGTTGTCGCAATCAGAAGGAGCTGCAGTATTACACCAGTTTGAGATGGTTGCGGCGTCCAGGCTGAGCTCGCCAGCATTCGACACCACAATGTTGTTTTTGGAGTTATACTCATCGACCGTAGATGTACCTACCCCGCCACTCCAGTCGGATTGGGTAAAGGTATCAAATGCTTTAGCTACGTTGCTAAGCCCTAGTGCGCCCACAATGGCGATCATAGCCCATACGCCAGCTATGCCTAGGTGGACTTTGTGGTGGTGCTTTTTGGTATGCCAGGCAGCGTAGGCTTTGCCCTTAGCCATAAGGTGAGCATGCGGCTTGGCGATGGTGTGATGGTGGGCTTTACGCACAAAAGTAGCTGCCTTCTTGGGCAAGAAGGTAATAACACGCTTAAAACTAGTTTGATTTGATTTTGGTTTCACCATCTCTTTTGCGGGCTTTGCTGCACCTGATCGTTACCTTAAGCGTTATATATAGGCTCATTATAACCTTAAGCGTATTAAGTATGCAAACCCTTTCTGCACACTTCCTACAACACCTTAAAGCACAATATTTATTCACTTTTCCCCACCCTGTGGGACTTTTCCACTTGTTATTTCTATAGTCATATGACAATATATAGTCATGTTATGCCCTTTTTGCCAACATAGTAAAACAGAGGTGTTCAATAGCCGCGGTACCGCCCACAGTACCCAAGTATGGCGCCGAAGACGGTGCAAGAGCTGCCTGAACGCCTTTACCACGTACGAGGCATATGACCTTGGGTTCCTGGACGTTAAACAACGTAGTGGGCATGTACTCCCCTATAGCCGAGCCCGCCTGTTTAGCAGCGTGTATATGGCATTCGTAGGTAGCCAGCTGGGCGATGATCAGAACATCGACAACATCACCGCTACCATCGAGCATAAGCTGCAGGCCATGCAAAAACCCCTCCTCCACCGTGATGAAATCATAGACATTGTGGTTAAAAGCATTCGCCCGCTCAGTATTACCGCCACTATGCGCTACCTAGCAGACCACCCTCCAACAGATAGCAAAGACCCCTCCCGCCTCATTTAAATCCACTTAACTTTCATGCTTTCACATGGATTATATGTTACCTGTTAAGAACCCATTGCCTCTCCGCCAGCTGGTAAACCTGGTGCTCACTCCGACCTTGGAGCATCAGGTAGTGAGGAACTCATGAACCAGAACGAGTGAACCACGAGAGTCCTCAAACTCGCAGTGGGCATGACATTCTAGTGTCATGAGTGAATGAACGCACCTAGATGCGAACCCGTGGTCGGAAGACCTTTTCGCCCTTTTGGGTTTTTCAAAAGGGCATTAAATACAAATAGTAGTTGTCTTACTTTTGTCTGGGGCAAAAGTAACAAAACCCCTTGCGACATGGGCTCATCTCTTGGTGGTGTTTCTTTGCACTCAAACAGAAGTGCCCTGCGGGACTCGCCTGAAACAGGCTCAAACAATCCTCGGTCTTTCTGTTCTGAGTACTCAGAACCCCGTCCAAGATATTCGAATGTCGCGGAGAGCGGCAGGGGGCTCCAAGGTCGGGATAGCTCCAGAAAACAGAAAAAGACCCCGGTTGGGGCCTTTTTCTAAGTGGTAAAGGGCAGGATTACTCCTTAGCAGCGTCGCCTTCGGCCTTATCACCTTCGGCAGGAGCTTCACCCTCTTCGCCTTCTTCGGCAGGAGCGGCTGGCCCAACTTCTGAATCAAGGTCTTCCATTTCCTCTTCGCTACGTGGAGCATCTACCTTAGCAACAAGCTCTTCGAGCTCAGTGTGAACTTCTACACCAGCAGGAATCTTCAAATCAGCCACAGTAATGGTCTTTTCGAAGTCATCAAGCACGGCAATGTCTACTTCGATACTCGCAGGCAACTTACCTGGCAGACATTCGATTTCGAGCTCATCAATAGCTGTAAGCAAGCTACCACCATCTTGGAATACTGCAGTTGATTCACCTACAAAGTGTAGTGGCACAGATGTGCGTACGGTCTCGTCCATCTTAACCGTATAAAGATCAGCATGAATTGGAGTAATGCTGTGTAGGTGGTTCTGAACGTCCTGAATCAGTACGTTTTCAGTTCCTTCGCCCTCGACTTCGATCTGCAAGATCGTATTGTGGCCGGCATGAGCGTACATTTTGCCAAATTCAACAGCGTCGAAGCTCAAAAGCTTAGCTTCCTTGCCCTGACCATACATTACAGCTGGCATTTTGCCTTCTGCACGCAAGCCAGCAATTGCTTTTCCTTTAATATCACGTTTTTGCGCCTTTAAGGCTGTCGAATCTGTCATGTTGAATCCTTTTACTTATTACGTTTGCGTGCGGGTGACGCTTTGTCCACAAAGTTTCCTTTGTAAGCACTAATCTGCAAGTGAAAATCCGCAATCTCGGCCGAAGTTATGGGCTCCATGCGAGCAAACCTGGCCTTTTCGCCTGCTTTTAAGTCCGTCTTGGCGGCTTTGCGGCGCTTGGTAGGCCGGTTTGGTATCGATTTAGGGTCAACCTGGTTGTCCTCAGTCAAAAACACGGTAGCGAGTACCGGCAATGAACAGTGGTGACAGTTCAGCTGCATGAAGCAGTGATTGTCCACCTTGCCCAAGAATGTAATGTCATTGAGTCGATAGCCGCCGTCGCAGGAAGGACACTTGTAGAAAACCTGGAGGTTCTTAATCAGCTCTTGCAGATTTTTGCTTGTCAAATGCGTACTCCCTCTTGCCATAAAGCATAGCATTTTCGCCTTCAGGAGTCAATCTGGAACTAGGCGGCTTGTTTTTTGCGTCGTAGAAGCGTTAGGGACAGGATTAATATCGCCAGAATAACTACCAGGCAGGCAAAGGCTAGAATCTTCTGCGCACTTGAGGCAAACAGTGCGATAGAGCCAAAAACAATTGAGAATGCATAGATAACCAAAACGGCTTGAGGCTGGCTCAGGCCTACATCCAAGAGTAGGTGGTGTATATGCCCCCTGTCGGCGCTAAATGGCGACCGCCCAGCAGCAACTCTGCGCACCACGGCCCAGAACGTGTCTACAATCGGTAAACCGAGGACCAGCATGGCGGTTGCGAGCTTAGCACCCGAGAAAATAGCTAATATTCCGATGGTCATGCCTAAAAAATAGGCTCCGCTATCACCATTAAAGATCTTGGCGGGGTAGAAGTTATAAACCAGGTAGCCCAAACAAGCTCCTGCTAGAATAAGCGAAATAAGTGCTGTATCTGGCTGGTTAACGTTCGGCCCTGCTGCCACGAAGAACATAATGACGGCCGCAATAGCCGCTACCCCGCTCGATAAGCCATCAAGCCCATCGAGTAGATTCATAGTATTGGTCATACCCACCAGCCACACGACGGTGAGCGCGACGGCTACGACGTTGACCGTAACGCTCCACGAACCGAGAGCAAGCGTCCATTGTGTTGTAGAAAATACAAAAGTCTCACCAAACGGATTGCTCACGGCGTCAATACTGATGCCAAAGCCAATAGCTGCGACGAGTGCTGCGCCAGTGTGGCCGAGTAGCTTAATCCAGGGATTAACGCCCCATATATCGTCGGCCAAACCAACCAACAGGACTATGGTGCCAGCTACAAGCAGGCCAATATAGGGTGTACTGACCCGGCTAATGAGCGCCAAGCTAACGCTCACAAAGCTAATGAATATCGCCAGCCCACCTGCCCGCGCTATTGGTTTGGTGTGTAGCTTACGCTTTTCTTTAGAAACCTCGTCGACCGCGCCGACCTGGAAGGCAAAGCGCCGCACAGGTGGCACGAGTAATAATGCGACTACCGCGCCGGCTACCAGGCCAAGCAAGTAGCTCACTTTTTAATGCCCTTTTCGGTTACGTCGAACTCCTCTAGATACTTACCGAACATGAGCCGCGTTTGTGCGTTTAGGGCTGCAAACGCACCGAATGCCACCGTAGTAATAGGCAGCAATAGCCATTGCAGGAGCATTGATATGAACCGTGTCTTTTTGTGGTGCGCCGGGCGGGGTGGCAGGAGCAATAGACTGACCCATATGGTGGCTACGATACCGACTGAGGCAAAAGTAAGGACGTTGGACGCTATTACTGGCAGCTGGTGCGCTAATACTTGGTCTTTAAAGGACGGGTTGAGCAATAATGGCAGCCATGCGTAGTACGCAAGCACCAAGGGGGCGGTAGCCCAGCTAACGTGGCCCTCGAGCAAACGAGCAATCTGTACGAACTTATCGCCAAACGGAGCACGTGGGTTTTTGACCGCCTCGCGCACTGCATAGGCAAAATCACTCACTCCCCATGCCCATCTGCGTAGCTGCACAAACTGGTTCTTGAACGCATGGCGGTAGCTCCGACCCTCTATTGCATCCTGATAAATCGGTACGTACATCGGGATAACCTTATGGTCCCCATCGTACGTAAAGTACGTGCGCCAGTACTGATGGCCGTCCTCCACTACGGTTGTAACTGACCAAAAATCAGTATCAATCAGGGTCTGTAGGCCTTGGCCGTGCGATGCAAAGTTGCGTAAGCGATGTGGCCGGGTCATCTCAATCATATTCCAGAATGAATTACCGCTGGCGATTACGCGCATAGGGGCCGGCACATCCCAGATGTTGGTCAAATACATTGCAATCGGCTGGAATGACCTGCGGCGTCGGTTCGGCTCCGAGGCGTACGAGGCTGCCAGGTAGGAAAAGTAGTTCGGGTCCACGATGTTATCTTCGTCTAGCGTTGTAACAATTACATTACCGACGGGTATTTCAAGCTCCTCGACGATGGCAAGTGATGCCCGGCCCGCGAATGTTATGTTCGCACCCTTACCGCGCAGTTCGCCCTTGATGCCATCTGGGTGCTTAACGATCTGGAATGTCTTAAAGGCGTTTTTATACTTAACTGCCATTTGCTCCGCGTTACGCTCGGATTCCTCGCCGCCGCGTTCTTCGTAGGCCAGAATAAATATAATCTTCTTGGCATCGTTATTGGAGTTCAATACCGCCTCAATCGATGGCTCGACTACTTCTGGTATTACCTTGTAGCACGGCATAATCACCATATGGTACAGGTCTTTTGGCTTCATCAGCAGATCTTCGTGACTCGCAAACACCTGGAGCTCGGCAATGTATTGCTTCAGCTCTTTACGTTGACGGGTTTCGGCGTTCGGCATGATGCGCTGCCAAATGGTTGGGCGCGGCATCTCCAGAAACTCTGCTTGCTTTTGCTTTAGTGCTGCAGCAAGGTTGTTTAGGTCCCTCGATCGCTGCTCCCATTTTACGGTCTTGTTATTCTTGTATCTCCTATAGGCAATTATCAGATTTGTGCTCATGCGCACAGACTTAAGCAGCCAATAGATATCAAACGCAATGATGAAGTATGCCAGTACTACTGGTGCGCTGAAGCTTAGGTAGAACGGCAATAAGATAATCGTCCAGGTAAGGAGTCCTGGCGCTATCTCGAGTAAGCGATAAAACCAATGGGTGTCTGCAAAGCCGAGTGAAATGTGCGGGATCGTGCGGCGGGCCATAACTATACTCCACCGAAGTTAATTGCTGTAAAGCCAACCAGCATGGCAAAACACAAAATCGAAACCACTACGCTCACTCCCAACAGTACGGCGCTTAGGAAGCGGTGCCTAGAATGTGCGACTAAGGCCAAAACAAGGTTACAGGCGAACACGGTAAGGGCAATCAGGAACAATTCGTAAAGCTGATACCATTTCCCAAGGATATCGAAGTTAGCGAAGCTCGTGAACCGAATCGGTACAGATAGTTCCGTTGGCTTTATGTTATTAAAACTCCAAAACAGCAGGCCAAGCAGAATCGCCACGTTGAACAAGACTACTATTAACAAAGGAGTGTCGCTAAAAAGCTGGTGCCTTTTAACCTGGCCAAGCTGGCCTTTAAGCTTCTTTTTCATCTTGATAGTAGTATAGCATTTTGAGGCTGCTAGGGGGAGATAATTCCTGGAGCCACCTGCCGGGATTGAACCGGCGACCTACGCTTTACGAAAGCGTCGCTCTACCAACTGAGCTAAGGTGGCGCATGGAGCGGGTAACGGGAAGGTTGCAAGCAACCTCCGTAAAGTACTTGGTCAAAGCGCAAGCTAGCTTGCTTTTGACACTGCGTGCTTTACTCCACCGACCCTACGGATTCGATCCATGTTTATGACTGTGCGCCTGACTACAGCCAGTCGATCAGTCATGGAGCGGGTAACGGGAATCGAACCCGTATCTCAACCTTGGGAAGGTCGCATTCTACCACTAAACTATACCCGCCTACCTGTTAATCTTGCTACGAACTAAAATAACTCACGTGGGTTACGCGAGTTATTTTAGCACAATATTGTGGCTGACCGGTAGGCTCTCTATCTGGGAAGACGCTTTTGCAGCTTAGATTCGAGCGTTTCCCACTGTGCCTGCTCGGCTTGCGGAGCATTGGGTAGCTTTAGCAGGAATGTAGCACCGAACTTCTTAACTGCTTCACTACGTGTGTTGACCACATTTTCGCCATGTAGGTATGGCACCTGGGCCTGAGGCTTAACTTTGCGAACTTTAATTGCTCGCTCTTTGCTTGGTTCATAGTTATAAAACATGTTTCAATCCTTTGTTCTACTTTTGTGTTCGTTTTTGTTACTCAATAGAGCATTTTATTTTATGTATTCATTCCACCTCCACTAATGTGTTCAAAAACACTAACAGCTGAATATTATACGCCGATTGTCAATACTTTTCAAGTATATTTCTTATGTTTATGACTATACATGCCAACCTTGCCCCCCTAGCCTGTTTTTGGTACTATATCTTAGTTATGTGCTGCCAAGAACGCTACGGGCCCGTGGTGTAGAGGCCTAACATGCCTCCCTGTCACGGAGGAGATCGCCGGTTCGAATCCGGTCGGGCCCGCCAAGAAAAGACACTGAGCTAGCCTCGGTGTTTTTTCTTGGGGAAACGTAGTATTGCAGCTAGGTCTGCTTAGTGTCATAATTCTTCTGTTCCTGTCCACGAGCAGTATATGCTCCTTGAAATGAAAGGTTCGGCCCTTGCCTGAACCAAGGAAACGCCGCAAGCCAACGCGCAAAAAGCTCGTTGTATTCGTAATGGATGCTCCAAACGTCGATGCAAGCTTCGGCTTGACTCTAGGAGAAAGAGCCCCAAGAGCGAACGAACGCATGCGCCTGGACATGCTGATGAAGTGGCTACGCGAGAAGTCATCCGCGCAAGGCTGCACGCTTTACGCCAAGATCTTCGTCAATCGCCCAATCGACCCAGATGCGAGCCTCAAGCAGCTCGGGTGGGTCATGACTATGAAAAAGCTCGGCTATCGGGTGTATTCAAAAGTGCGCACCACCAAAGACAGCGATGTCGATGAAGACATCGTCGAATGTATCGATTATTTCGTAAGGCAAGATCGGGTCGCCGAGATCGTTTTGGCGTCGAACGACGGCAAGCGATTCAATGCCATCCTGGAGATCCTTGCCCTATCGGACATCAAGATCACCATCCTTGGATTCGATCAATTCCCAAGTTCCCTTACCAGGAACGAACTGTTCGAATACGTGCCGTACACGAGTATCCCGGGGATTATGCCAGCTTGACCAATCGTCAATAACTTGCAGAAGAGACTCCGCCCAAGTATATCGAGGATAAGGAAACCGCATGGACGTAGAAGAACCAGATGCGCTACCAAGCAAGCCGCGTCGCATCAACGAGAGCCTGCAATCGCTCCAGACCTACGCAGCGTTGATCGAAGCAGTTAGACCCATCACCGCCCGTGAAATCATGGCTCGAACGGGTGTCGCAGACGGAACCCTGTACCCACTGCTCGAGAAACGCATATCTGCCGGTATCGTCACCGAGCTCAAGGGCGAGAGCCCTACCAGGTACGACCTTTCTCCTGCCGGATACGAAGTAGCCAGAGCAGCCCTGCTCTCGCTCGAGATCAAGACAGCCGCCTGGCTGCACTGCGAGTGGAGGTTCAGGCCTCCGAAGTGACCACCGGGGCCCGCCATATCTTAAGCACGACAAGTGCAGAGAATTTGGCGGGCCCCTTCAACTTGTCTTTTTATAATCAATCCGAATCATCGCCCTTGACCTAGCTCCATTTAGAAGCACTACTTATCTACGGCCCGAAACCTTCAATAGCGACGCCCGCCCAGGGTCTTCTATCCATGCGATAATCTCTTTTAACCCGACGACAGAGCCCATGCTATCAATCTCATCTGGACGGCCCCAGAACGCCTCGCCCGTTAGTCCATCGGGAGTCTCTACGTGCACCAGGCTTGAGGCCTCGAACACACTTATAGCAAGGTGATCCACCACGCCGCTATCTTTATCCATAGCAATGCTATCCACTTGGCCAATAAACTCTAGTTGAGCTTGATAACCAGTCTTTAAGCGTAACTGCTCGCTAGCAACCCAGTCGAGCGGTTCACCGTAGAACTGGCGGCCAAACGGTAGACTCACCATTCCCCTGTACGGTTGACGGCGCCACTTGAATAACAAATACTCCCCAGCGTCATTCTTGCACGCAATCATCACGGCCGCACGGGGCAGCTTACGAACGCCCATTTGCTTCATCTGACTCAGATCGGCAACAAATACTTTACCCTTGGCGGTAAGGCTATAGCCCTCATCAGATCGACTTATTAAACTCTGCTTCTCTAGCACCCGCGCGTGGTACTGAAACAAATTACCTTCTACCGCATCGGGCTTGAGCTCGCTATAGCGCATTGTGTCGTTAAAGGCGAGTTGCTTGAGTATGTGGCGTTCAATCCAGTGCATAAGCCCAAGTATACCCCAAGGCCAAGCAGTACAAAACGTTTTGCTATGTCTTAGTCAGGCTCAGGGTCACAATAGAAACGTACCTTAACAACTCAGGAGGATAGCATGCACATAAAGATTTGCAGGTTTGCAGTTGGAGACAGTATGCAATACACCTGCGCACGAGAGAAAGGACATTCAGGCCCCCACGTACATCGAGGCTACGGTAACTACCCGTTCATGTATGCGACGCATGACCCCCAAACAGCCGTCCACGGCTACTGCCACGACTGCTATGTCGAAATTGTGGGTGAAAACAAGGGCACAGGCTTCGGTAGTGCCCTCCATTGCACCAAGCACCTCGGTGTAGTTCAAGAAGCCCATCGGGTAGCGAACAGCTGCAAGGCCTGTGGCTTCCCTGGCCCGCACCAAATGCGCAACTACAGTATGATGTGGCACGAAGCCGATATTCACTGCGGTAGCTGTGGAGCTTTCGTTCGCTACTGGGATGCGGGCTGAACGCTTATCCTATTGCAGGCTGGGCGTAAATCTGTTATGATTCTCTCCTCGCTCAGAAACTACAGGAATAGGGGAAATTAGTTGAGTGTGATTTCAGATGCCCTCCAGAGCATCGGAAACTGGTATGCGGACCTCTCGCCTGTCGGGACCCTGTTGGTCCTCATCTTGGCGGCGATTGCTGTCATGTGGGCGATCTACTTGCTCCTGGGGCCCTGGGACCAGCCCTACATCCAGAAGCCGCGCAAGCGTCGCGACTGGCTGTGGCCGATCCAGTGGGAGATGCGCTACTGCATCCAACGCGCTCGGGCCCACGGGCAACACAAGCACAAGGAGTAGCCCAGCTACTCCATCACACCGCCGTTTCACTCACAGGAAGGAGCTCAAACTCCCCTCGGGTGAAGCGGCGCACCCTTTTGTAGTCATTTACGCACAACCAAAAACGCCTGGGCATGCCCAGGCGTTTTGTTAGCCAGATTAAAACCTACGGTCGGAAGTACTGCTTAATCTTAGCTTTCGTTCTCTGAGCCTTGAGCCAAGTTTCTACATCAGTTCCCTTAATGAGGATGTGTGATGCCTTTACTTGGTCGTCCTTCTTGTCCGTAACCTTGATGATATGGAAACCGTACTGAGTCTTCACAATTCCACTTACTGCATCCTTTTCGAGGGCAAAAGCTGCCTGTTCGAACTCTGGTACCATCTGACCTTTGCCAAAGAACCCTAAATCGCCGCCGTTTGACGCACTACCGTCTTGTGAGTACTTCTTGGCCAACTCTGCAAAGTCTCCGCCTTCACGTACCTGCTTGAGGATGTCCTCGGCCTGCTTCTCTGCTCCGCCGTTCAATGCTGGGTCGCTCGCAATCTTCTCGCCAAGCTTCTTTTGCACAATGCTCTGACGTACCTTTTCGCGGAAGTCATCGACCGTCCAGCCGTAGAGCTTGTCTAGAGTCGTCTTGACCTTTTCGATACCACCAGCGTTCTTTACCAGCTCGTTGAACTCAGTGTCTACATCCTTCTTGGTCACGACAATTTTGTACTTCTTGGCAGACTGCTCTACAAGGATATTGTCCTCTTGTTGTTTAATGAGGTCTTGCTTAAGCTGTGCAAACTTCTTTTTGCCATCTGCAGAAGTCAAATCCTGGCCTTGTGACTTATAGAACTTCTCTACGCTCGCAAGCTCGAACAAGTAGTCCTTGTAACTGGTGGTGTTCCACACTACGTTGCCGTTCACACTCGATACTGGGTACGGCACTACGCTGGCGAAGATACGTACAGCGCGATTCGTTTGCTTGTACTTATAAATCAATACACCGAACACGATCATCATAACTACAATTGCAGCCACAACTGCACCTACAATCAGGCCAATAGTCTTCTTGCTTGGTCCATTCTTAACGCCGAGCTTATTGAGTCGTTCCTGGAAGCTCTGCTGCTTGGCACCGGTAGGCTTTTTGGTCTCTTCTACTGGCTTAGCTGCAGGCTTTACCTCTGCTTTGCCCGCAGACTTCTTCGGTGCGGACTTTTTAGTTGATGAGGCCGCAGGCTTAGCCGGCTTCTTGTTCTGCTTAATGTCTGGATCTTGTGCCATATAACGTGATTTCACCCTCATAAATTACTAATACTTACCCCGTATAGTATCACGAAGCAGCAGGTGGTGTCGAACCGTATTGGTGGACGGCGTCAGTGATCTGCTTGGCCAAAACCGCCGGCTTATGGACGAACTTCAGCTCCATGTCCCCCGAACCAGATAGGGTCTGGACTAGCACGTTGCCATAGCCAAAAACTGCGGCATTAAAACCGTCGATGTGGTAGTTAACACTCTGAATATTATGAAGCTCCATGTCTGAGACCTTGCGGTTAAAGAAGCCCTTTTGCGTGATAATCGTGAGGCTCTTATTGGTTAATACATACACGCTGTAATACCAGCCTACCCAGCGCCAGAAGCCGTACAGGGCAAGGATGCCAAACGTGATCCACATAAGCCCCGCGGTCATGCCGACAAAGTCAGACGCATAATTACTCGCCAGCGCCCAGGGCAGCATCGCTATTACGGTAACTGTGCCAATAAAGAGGATCGGGCGGCGCAAGGCAACGACGAATTGGCGCACAACGGCAATGACTACTTCTCCCTCGTGGCCCGGCGCCACACTGCCTTTACGCTTACGGGCGAGCTCTCTTTTGTCGCGATGATTATGTTCACTCATGCGCATATTGTAACAGCTTATGCTGCAATTCTGCCAGATATAAATACTCGGTATAAAAGGGAACCCGGTCTTCTCGTCTTTGAGAAAACCGGGCAGGCACCTTCATGTGCCTTGTGTCCGTTCCCGACGGCCCAACACCAAGGGCGAATTACTCGTCAACCGATACAGGTACTCGTCTGGTTCATCGTGGGTTGAAGCTGATACATCCAGGGACCTCCTCTTAGCCGGGTGTCGCTTCGCGGGGTCCTCAGGCCACTCAAAGCGGCCTTCGCGGTCGAACAGCTTCCACCCTTGCTCGGAGACGTACTGGCAGTACTTGCTACGAGCCGAGGTGTCACCCTTAGCGTTACTCGAGACCTCGACCCAGAACGACGTCGGCGCGCCCCTTATATTACCGGTAACCCGATAATATTCGTAGGCGACAGCCCTTGTCGGCGTTTGGCCGTCTCGAGCTGTTGGGTGCCTGCTGGCAGAGGCACGAGCATCTTCCTCGGTCCCAAAGATCGGGAGTACGGGGGCGAAAAACTCGTGAGTCTCAGCCAGCGAACGACGATTCGCCTCGAAGTCGATGCCCTCTTCAGGATCACCAAGCTCGATGTCGTCGGCCACCTCTGCGGCTCCAGCCAACTCGTGGAATCGGGCCTCCCTCACCCGCTGTTCTAGGCGATCGAGGGCTTCATCTGTCTCGCTCACGAACGGCTGGAAGCCAAGAGATTCCCCACAGCCATAACAGGTACCAGCAAATTCCTCCTCCTTAGGAGGGATCGCGGCACCGCAATTAGTGCAGTCCATATCTACCTCCTAAGTAGGTTGCGGACGCCCTAAAAATACAACACTTATGCTTTTCTGTCAATCCCCCATGACAATAACTAGTGTATAATAACTTCTGCACGCTGTTAGATTAGTCACGAAACTGCTAGTTTTATAACTGAGCATCACACGACCTGGTAGCTCAGTGCCCAGGCCGTAGGCCGAGGATTGAAAACAAGCGTCGAACGCCCTTACACTGAGAGCCTTGGCGTTGTAGAGTGAGCAGAGTTAAGCATACGCCCTGGTAGCTCAGTGGATAGAGCGTCTCCGTCCTAAGGAGAGCGTCGGGGGTTCGATTCCCTCCCAGGGTACCAAAATGCAACTTTTTGCGGGAATGTCGCCCGAAAGGGCGATTTTTTCTTTGGCTGCGCGGAGCGCAAGCCAAATGTTCTTGGGGGGAGAAACAGTTTGGGCAGCCGTAGGCTGCGCCTTTTTG
>JBPOIL010000012.1:0-124664 GCA_052034495.1 Patescibacteria group bacterium | reverse complement strand
CCATTCTCAGACTACAAGCCAACAGTTCACGAAGACTACCGCAAGTACTTCACTATTAAGGCTAGGGACGATGTTCCGCCAGGCCTACAGGTCTACGCAAAAGACGGTAAGCTTATTATGAGTGACGACTATAATGCCTTTGCCATGTATAACGAGCTCGGATTCGAGCGAGCTGTCTGTATTGTCTTAGGTGATACACCTGAGATTGATGGCGTTGAGTACCATGGCGATCCATTTATAATGCCTCCTCCAACTGTAGAAGAGCTACCCGCATAGAATATGCTACTATTGAAATGAAATAGCTTGTGCGCCTTGCGAGAGGGCATGAGCTATTTTTGTAGTGATATAATACAGATAAGAAACCTATGAGTAATAAATCAGCAGCAAAACTAGTTAAAGATGCTCGAATCGCCAAAGGCCTGACTCAAACTGAGCTTGCCGAGAAAACCGGTGTGCATTCAAATACCATCGCCAAGATTGAGCAGGGCATCCAGCAGCCTTCCTACCCAACTATCAAGAAGCTATCTAAAGTACTTGATATAGACATCAACGACTTTCCAGAGTAGCTAGCTTAGGTCGGTGAATGGGTTGTAGGTTACTGCCCAAACATATCCATCTGGATCAGCAAAATGAGATTCATATCCACCCCAGAAAACCTTTTCTGGAGCTTTAAGCTTGGTAGCTCCCGCATCAAGTGCAATTTTAAAGACCTTGTCGACTTCCTGTTCACTTGATACGTTATGTGCAAATACTATTCCTGAAAACTCACCTTTACGGGCACTAATTTTAGCCCCTTCTGCGAGTTTATCTAGAGGGAACAGCCCAAGCCAGGAACCCTCCATCTTAAACATCACATGATCGTCACCTTTCTTGTAATCGTGTGCTTCAAAACCTAATCCATCACGATAAAACTTTAAAGAGTTATCTATGTCCTTTACGCCAAGCGTAATCAAGCTAATCTTGGGTTTCATTGCTTTTGCCACTCCTTATAATCATTAAGTAGATCCCTGCAGTCCTCTCGAAGAACGCCGCCAATAATTTCGATATTGCCACGAGTAGGGTCAGCTGCTTTACGCGAGGTCTTTGCTAGCTCTTCAGAGCTATAGTTGTCATACTCGTAGTCATTTCCTGCGACGTCCGAAGCGTATGCACCAAACACAATCCTATCAACACCAGACCAGAGGGCCGCGCCCACACACATCGAGCAAGGCTCGAGCGTACCGTACATTGTGCAGCCGGACATATCCATGAGGTCATTCTCCTTCGCTGTGTTTCGTATGCAATCAATCTCCCCGTGATTTGACGGGTCTCGCTTACCCCATGGGTTACTCAGCCCCTTCGCTATGACTTTTCCGTCTTTGACCATGATCGCGCCGATTGCTGCACCACCAGTTGATTCAGCTTCTTTGGCTGCATCAATTGCTATTTTTATGTAGTGTTCGTCTTGATTGTCCATGTTCTAAGTATAGCCCAAGCAGCTTACTCTAGGCTACCATTGATTAGCTCCAATAAACTTACGCATTAATTTAGCTGCCTCATAGGATATTGTCCGCCTCATAATCTCACAACTATCTCCTTGAGATAGGATATTTAGGCTACCTTCCCAAAGTATGCCTTCGTCAACTATGGCCAGTTTACGATGATGCTTAACTGTGTAGAGCACTTTTATGCCAATACCCTGCATTGCTGCTACCGCATCTTCTGCCTGGATAGCATATTCTTTATTGTGCTCCTCTGGATTTCTAGTATTTACCACTATTCTTACGCCCTTGCGACGCAACTTTGTAAGTAGCGGCAGTAGGTGCTCCATCCGTCTTCTGGTGATGAAGGGGCTTTCTATGATTATCGACTGCCTAGCACGCCTTAAATCGTGCTCAAATGCTTTATAGAACGTATTGTTATCAAAGAGGGATGAATTATTCATCTTCACCCTCCTCTAGCTCTTCATCAAGTAGCTCTTGGATTTCAACTACGTCGACTAAGGGATCGTCTTCCTGGATAGAAAAAGTTCTATTAAGGAACCTTCGCCCCAGCCAAGATGGACACCAAAGGTGACCCGAAAGGGTCCTTTTTTGTATACTGATAACAAATTAATGTATGAAATGTATGAAAAGTATGAATTGTGTGATATACTAGATCTATGAAACAAGAAATGAAATTTCACGGATCCGTATCGGTTGGCGATCGTGGCCAAATCGTAATACCTGTTGATGTGCGCGATGCCCTGAACATCAAACCAGGTGATAAGCTGCTTATATTCAATGCGCCTGCCAAGGATGCGTTAGTGGTAGCTAAGCCAGAGTCATTCGAAAAGCATGTACAGGAGATGAACGATCATGCCGAGAAATTACGGGAACAAATAAACGGCGATAAGTAAGTAATGAAGAAGGATTAGGAACATATGTTTATTTGGTTAAAAAAGTCAAAGCCACTAAGTAGGAAGAATTATACTCCAGAAGCTGTATACGAAAAGCGTTGGTATATTCTGGATGTGCTCTGCTTGTCGCTGTTGGTAGTCATGATTGGTAACACCTCCCTAAACGTTGCGCTACCTGTGCTAAGCCAGGAGCTGAGAGCATCTAATTCACAGCTCCAGTGGTTGGTAGATTCGTACTCATTAGTTTTTGCAGGCTTTCTATTCACTGCTGGCGCCATTGGCGACCGTTATGGCCGCAAGGGAATCATGCAGGCTGGGCTAGTGCTATTCGGTCTCGCTTCAGCAGCCGCAGCTTTTATGGTGCATAGTGCAGATGCCCTAATAGCTGTACGTGCGGTTATGGGTCTTGCGGGGGCAATGATTATGCCCGCTACTCTATCGATCCTGATCAACGTATTCCCAACTAAAGAACGTGCTCGTGCGGTAGGTATTTGGGCTGGCATAAGTGGTGCGGGCATAGCTTTGGGCCCATTACTAACCGGTTATATCCTCCAACACTTTACTTGGCACGCAGTCTTTTTGATCAACATACCGATCATCCTGATTGCGCTTGTTAGCGGTGCGATCCTTGTGCCACGAACTTCTGACCCCTCCCACACCAACCTGGACCCAGTCGGTGCCGGACTATCCATTGTCGGTTTGGTTTCCGTCGTATACGCACTCATCGAAGCCCCCGGTAACGGTTGGCTAAGCCCTGAAACATTACTTATTGGCGGCTTTGGCTTGCTTACTATGGCATTGTTCGTGCTATGGGAGCTAAGGAAAAAAGATCAGGCTATGTTGGATGTACGCCTATTCAAGATTCCAGCTTTTGGGATTAGCTCGCTCACACTAACCCTCGTGTTCTTTGCCTTGATGGGTGCGTTCTTTAGCTTCAGTCAGCTCTTGCAGCTTGTGTACGGATACTCACCGTTTGAGTCAGCCGTAAGGATGTTACCGATTGCCTTTACAATGATGATCGCCTCCCCCCTATCTGCGAAGTTAGTAGAGAAATTCGGCAAGCGAAAGGTCGTTGCAACGGGCATGCTCTTGGTCGCTGCTGGGATGTTCCTTGTATCACTAGTTGGTGTTACTACTCCGTATGTATGGCTTGCACTATCCATGGTGGTAATGGCAGCGGGTATGGCAGTAGCAATGTCTCCGACTACGGACCTACTAATGTCAGCGGTGCCACGCAATAGAGCCGGTATGGGTTCGGCTATGAACGATACGACTCGTGAGCTTGGTGCCTCACTTGGTATCGCAGTACTTGGTAGTTTGCTAGCGTCGCAATATACCAGCAAAATTGCTCCAGCAGTCTCAGCTTTACCTAGCACGGCTAGAGATATTGCTGAACAATCCTTGGCCGGTGCGATGGCAGTAGGCCGCCAAATTGGTGGACCTGCCGGACTCGCGATTGTAAAGGCGGCTAAAGAGTCATTTATGAGCGGCCTTAGCTTCTCGCTAGTCGTTGGTGCAGCCATAGTTGCAGTTGCTGCAGTTGTAGTGTTCGTAGGCCTACCAGACAAAGCGCATGACCACAACACTCAAACGTAAAGTAGACCATATACCTTCTATTTACATTATTTTAAGCCCAGTTCTATCCAGACCACAACACTCAGCCAAAAGGTACTTATACTAGATATAATCGACAAGACAAAAGCCCGCTCGATATGTGAGTGGGCTTTTTGCGTAATGTGATGATAACGAATTGGGCCCCACGTTTCCGTGGGGCCCGAGACCTATGTCCCTGCTTGGTATGCCTTGGATCTCATTCCGGGCACGCAGTTGTTGGTGGACTTGTTCTTCAGCTCATCGCCGAGATCGAGATGAAAATCAGACCGGCGATCAGAGATGCCAGCGCGACCACCACCAAGACGGAGATGAACAGGTCGAAGATGTAGAACCCCGATGCGACCACCACCGGTCGAGCGATCGCGACGAACACGATGCTCACCCAGTGGCTAAAGCAGTAGGGGCAGCTGAACAGCTCGCCGAACCACTCGCTACGCGCCTTGATGCGCTCACGAAGCGGCTTGGAGACCTTTGCCTTGGTCATGGTCATCGAGATGACCGCGACCGCCAGGCTCAGGGCCATGATGGTGGTCAGCTGCTGAGGGAGGTTGTCGATCACCCCCAGCATCCGCAATCCCTCACCTTCGGCTTGCCGAGGGCGAGAGCAGCATCGATGGCATCGACCTCTCCTTCGATCCCGGGGACCTCCTCTTCGAGGCCGCCGAGCTGGTCGAGGGATGAGTCGCCACCCGAAGTTCCCCTCGGCCGACGGCTCCTCCTGTTGTCAAAGACTCCCATGAGAATCCTTCCTTGCTCAGGCCACCGGCGCAGGGCGCCGCTGGATGTTGACGACGTCCCGACGGAAGTCGCTGACGAACTCCCCCACCTCGTCACTGTGATCGAGGTCGAGGTTCTGGCGGAAGATGTCGTCCACCGCCTTGACGAGGTCGTCGTGCCGCAGGCCAGCGGTCGTTCCTTCCTCGATGTCGCGGGCCATCGCCATCGACGTCGCTTGATCGACGACGCTGGCGATCATGCCGCCGTTCACCACCTCGGCGAACGAGAAGTCCAGGGTGTTGCCGCTGGTCAGCTCGATCGTGTAGAGGATCCGGTCCGTCGAGAACAGCTGCGTCGCGGCGCTCTGGGCGAGCTCCTCGGTGGTGCAACCGTTGTTCAGGGGAATCCCGCTGAGGTTGAGCTGGAAGATGTCGGCAGCGCCGGCCTGGTCGGGCCGGGTCACCTTGATCTTCCGATCGATGCGCCCGTCCCGCACGATGGCGGGGTCGAGCACGTCCGGACGGTTGGTGGCCAGGATGAGGACGGCACCCGAGTCGTCGAGGCCATCCATCTCCGTGAGGAACATCGGCACGATGGTCCGCTCGATGTCGGAGCTGATGCCCGAACCGCGCTTGCCCATGATGGCATCGGCCTCATCGATGAAGATGACTGCCGGGTACCCATGCTCACGCTTGAACTCCCGAGCACGCTCGAAGATCTGACGGATCGTTGCCTCGGCGACGCCGACGTACTTGTCCAGGATCTCCGGGCCCTTCACGTAGAAGAAGCCGCGCGACGCCCCGCTGCCGTGGATGTTGGCGAGGGAGGTCGCAGTGGCCTTTCCGAGCATGGTCTTGCCACAGCCGGGAGGGCCGTACAGCAGGATGCCCTTGGGGGTCTTCTTGCCGTAGTGCTCGTACAGCTCGGGGTGACGGAACGGCGCCTCGATGGTCTGGATCATCAGGGCCTTGGTCTCAGCCAGGCCTCCGATGTCATCCCACGAGACGTTGGTGTCGTCGTTGAACGTGAACCGCTCGTCGGCCTTGCCGAGGTTCTGGACGATGATCTTGAGCGAGGGATCGAGGATGACCCGATCTCCCTTCTCGATCTCGTCGAAGCGGCCGATGAGGACGACGCGGGTGCTCCCCTCGTAGTCCACTTCGACCTGCTTCCCCCCAAGCAGCTGACGAACGATGCCCATCTCGCCGGCGGCGTGGATCGCAGCCAGGTCAACGATCTGCATCGTCTCCGCGGACAGCTTCACCGTGTCACCGGCCTGAACGTGGAGCTCGGGGTTGACCTCGACATCCATCAGCTTGCCATCGACGATGACCACGACCGACCCGAGGTCGAGAGACCTCACCTTGCTGGGGTCGACCCAGTTCTCCCCGCCGGCTTCGAACTTGACGAGTACGTAGTGGTCGCCGGGATCCACCTCATGAGCGATGCCGAGCAGACCACCCTCGACTTCTACCTTCGCACCAGCCTGGACCTTCTTGGGAAGGGACTGGCCGGAGAAGACGGTGGCGTACACGAGAGGAGCACGGGTCAGCCGCTCGAGCAGGTCTCCCTGCTCAGTCAGCTTCTCCTTGGCGCCGTTGAGCGCTGCGCGCATGGCGCCATCCTGCTCGACCACGGTCTCGAGCTGCCCTCGCATCACGTTGAAGACGGGGTTCTCGAAGACTGCAGAGGCATCCTCGGGAGCCATGCGCGCTCGACGTTCTTCAACGTCCATCTGCGCAGCAGCTTCGAGGTAATGCTGCATCCCGGCCAAAACGGGGTTCTGTGGAGTGTCCACGTTGTTACCTTTCTGTTTTTTGAGAGTTCCATCTTGGAGCTCCCGGAAAGCTACACACTGGTATGTAATATGCAGATTACCGGAAACTCGCAATAGGAACCTATGTATTGGTTATCAAAGTACTTCAATTATCTGCGTAGAGATGGACATACGCCCATCTAGCACACAAGAGAAATGGCTTATATTTTAACATTCTTTTGTAGTATAGTCAATGGCATAACCTGAGACACCTGTCTGTGTCTACGCAGATTGGGCATTATGATCTAGACCAGAGCGCTCAGCCAAAAGGTACTTATACTAGATTAGTTCCACAAGTCAAAAAGCCCGCTCGAATATGAGTGGGCTTTTTGCATAAAGTGATTATAACGAAAAGAGCGACCTGAGTGATTCTCAGATCGCCTGAGGGGCCGGTCGTTCCGGCCCCTCCTCTTGTCGTGCCTACATCCCGTTGCGGCAGCCTTCTTCTTGGTCGTTGAGGACACCGCTGTCGCGAACGCCCCTGAAGGCGTCACTGAAGGCCATGAGTGCCTTCAGGCTGTAGAGGATGCGCTTGCGCAACTTGGCTTCGTCCTCATCAGGCTCGCCCTCGCCGATCAGAGCATCCTTCGACCAGCGAACGATGACGTGGTCGGGCAAGATGACCAGCTTGCTGTTCTTGCCAACCATCTGCCGAAGGGTGGCCACGGGATAGCTGCCGCCCATCGTGTCCGAGACACCCACCAACATGGCTGGCTTGTACTTCAGCCCTCCTGTGGTTGTGGCGAAATGGAAGAAGTTGAGGAGGTCAGCTGGCGGCATGCCGTTCCACTCCGGGGTGACCACCACGAAGGCGTCCACAGAGTCGAGGAGGTCGGCGTAGCCCTGCCAACGCTCGCGGATGGCCGATTCAGGTGACCACATGTCCTCGTGCCAGAAGGGCAGCGGGCTGCCCTCCATGCTGATCATGTTGACGCTTCCCTGCCCAGCCAGGAGGGCAGACAGGCACATGACCATCCATTCGGCGACCTTCTTGGACTGAGAGTCAGTCCGACTACTACCGTTGATCACTGCTACGTTCATGGCTGCTCCTAGCGCAGATGAGGCACAAAATAGACCGGCGGGGTGCCGGTTTACTGTATGTTTATATCATATAAGTTCTTGGGAGTCAATGATAGACTTCGAGTCAGACCTATAGTGTCTCATTTGTCTCACTTTGAAGCTGACATAATCTAGACCACAACGCTCAGCCAAGAGGTACTTATACTAGATTAATTCGACAAGTCCAGTATCGCTGGAAATAAACAAGGGTTCTACCAGTTCCTGGTGACTGCGATTCCGATTACACCTACGAATGTTATTACAATAGCGACGTACTTCCGTATTGATATCTTGTCTCTAAGCACATAATGAGATATCAGAACAGTCAATGCGCCACTAGCGCCAGTGATCGGAGATGCGATAGAAGCTGGCGCGTATGAAAAACTAAGCCACAGGAACCCTGTCCCGATAATATTGAACAATCCACCTAGGAGCGCAAACTTATAATCTCCTACCCTAGTTATTGTCCCCCTAATCGCATGCATGACGCTCTCCCGTTCAATTCTTAGGTAAGCTAGTGCGACCGGTATTTGCACGAAGCCAAGCATGAATAATAGGCTAAAGTCTCCCGAGCGGTTAATGTAACCCTTAGATACTGTATCGGAAAGTCCGATACACACCGCCGCAATAAATGGCCAAACAATCTCTTTTCGAAGCCTTAAGTCAGAGCGCTTGATCTTGTCCGGTAGGCTCGCAAAGATACTCCCGAATATCGCTATGGCAACGAAGAATAACAATCTTGCACTTAGAACTTCGTCATTAAGTGCTCTTGAGAAAAACACGGTATATACCGGGTAGGTTGCCAGTACCGTCGCGGTCACCGCTAGCTCACCTTTTGATAGCGCGTAAAAGACGATTGCTTCAGAAAGAATCGCGGATATAGTAGCAAAAAGTAAAGCCTCTTTAAGCCCTACCCCCATATTCACACCCATCACAAGTGCAAGAGGCACCCAGATGAGCAGTCCAAAAACTGCATCAAAGAAGAAGGCAATCGAAGGCTGTAGGTCTTTATAGCTTTTGCGCAGAGTAACTTGAGATAGCGCTACGAATATTGCGCAAAGGAATGCGAGTGTTATGCCAATCATATAGTTAGTATATAACAACTGTGACTCACTACCGCACGATCTAGACCACAACGCTCAGCCAGGCACTTATACTAGATTTATCTGACAAGTCCATCTTTATCGTAATCGAGTTGCATTGCACTTTTCACCTTAACCAATGTCTCAGCTGCTAACCCCCTAGCTGCCTTAGTGCCATCCATTAGGATCTGTTGAACCAATTCTGGCCGGGCCTCGTAGAATGCTCTCCTCTCTCTTATAGGATCAAGGAACTCATTAAGTACGAGTGCAAGGTAGCGCTTCACCTCAACGTCCCCCACTTCGCCCCGGATATATCGCTCCTTGTGTTTCCCGAGTTTAGCATGGTGGTGTGGAGCCGCAAAGGCGTCGAGATATATAAACACAGGGTTGTTTTGGATACTCCCTGCATCGTCCGCTCTTAGGCGATTAGGATCTGTGTACATACCCATAACCTTCTTCTCTACTGCAACCGCATCGTCCGATAGATAGATCACGTTGCCCAGGCTCTTGCTCATCTTCGCACTACCATCTGTACCGACGAGCCGCGCTATTCTGCCTACAAGAATCTCGGGCATCTTAAACGTCTCGCCATATGTACGATTGAACTTTCGCACAATCTCACGAGTCTGCTCGACCATTGGCTGCTGGTCTTCCCCCGCCGGCACCAAATCTGTGCCAAACGCCAAGATGTCTGCCGCTTCGGAAATTGGGTAATTCAAGAAGCCAACCGGAACGTTGGCCCCAAAGCCTTTCTGTTCCATCTCAGACTTAACCGTCGGATTTCGCTTCAGACGCGCGAGCGTAACTAGATTCATGAAATATACCGTCAGCTCGGCAATCTCCGGGATCATAGACTGTATAAACAGGTGGGATTTTGCCGGGTCTAGCCCGACTGATAAGTTGTCCAAAGCTACTTCGTAGACACTTTCGCGGACTTTTCTGGGGTTATCAAAGTTATCCGTCAAAGCTTGCACGTCCGCAAGCATAATGAAGGATTCGTAATCATCCTGTAACTTCACGCGGTTCTCTAACGTGCCCAAGTAGTGACCAAGGTGTAGTTTGCCGGTAGGCCTATCACCTGTAAGTATTGTTTTAGTTTCCATGCTATTTCTCCTTAACACTCTAATGCCTTCGGCTTGCTCAAGTAGAACCCTTTTGAACCACGAAACGGCACCCGCCTAGGTAGGAACGGGATAATATTCGTGCTCTCCATCACCTCAAAATTCTTTGCGGCAGCAGACACCGGCACATCCAGCGGGATCTTTCCAAGGCACTCAAATACACGGTGAGTCTTAGTCTGCTTATAGCTACCAGACAAGAGCGCTGAGACCAGCGTATCTAGTTGTGGGATATTACGAGGTTCTTTGGAGTACGCATTATTGTATTCGAGCGATACAGCCCCTCTGAACTGACTTATAAGCGAGCCGAAACCAGCTTTCATATAGACGACATCTGTCCTAGGCAGATGGCTCATGATCTTGCGAGTACGACCAGACAGGTTAGTTACGATTGGTACCATCTTCATCTCCGACCGAGTTGAATGGATATCTAAAACAAAGCTGGCAGGATCAATCACTGATAAAAGTTCATGAGCTAACCTCTCCTCTGTATTACCCAGCGGGTTCCCGGGAAACGACCGGTTAAGGTCAGCGTCCACACACCTCTTGCGCAGCGCCATGGCTTCCTCGTTAGCCAATATTATCGTCAGCCCGGGAAATCTGGACAGTTCTTTTTCAAAATACTCAAAAGCCACCTTGCCGAAACGTTCATTACCATGGACGCAACCGACAAGTGTAACCTTGTACTTTGATGGATTATTGTTCTGTATAACTTTCATATTCTTCCTTTGGGGGTGGTGCCCCGAGAGCGTAAACTCCCGGGGCACCGTTAGTCGGCATAAGGGTGCCGTACCCATTTCTCACCAGTCCACTTGGCTCTCCTTTCATGGATTGGGTTTGCGGGAAACAAAAATCCCGCCCTCATCACATACCTAAATAGATATGCAACAAGGGCGGGATTCTACGAAACCGCGGTGCCACCTTGCTTTGTCTTGACCGTACTTTCCTGTACGAAAAAAGACCTCTTCGCTGACTCAGACTCTACGTACCGTAGACGACAACAGCTATCCTATGATTACGGAGGAATCCGGGCTACCACTAACGCAGTAACCACCCTTCACTTAAGTGAAAATCTGACCCCAACCCTGCGACAAGTATGTGCAGGAATCAGATATGGGTTTTGAAATATTGCAAAGAACTGGAAATATTGTATACCACTTATGGCAATATGTCAAGTATTCACGAGTTTAACCCATGTGATGTCCCATCTGTCCTACTTTGAGACTACCTCAATCTAGACCACAACGCCCAGCCAAGTACTACACCTAGGTAGACCGATCTCCCTGGGCTTAGGTCATATATATTTGGTACTTATACTAGACTGGTTCGGCAAGTCAAAGAGCCCACTCGTATTCTGAGTGGGCTCTTTGCGTAATGTGATGATAACGTGAAACACCCCGGACGAGTCCGGGGTGTGGATGGGTTAAGGACCCCATCAGTCTGTGACGGCCGGCCGATGCTGGCCTTGTCGTCTCCGGCTCAGCGCTGGCGGTGATGCCAACGATCCCTGCGGCGGCGGAGGCGGCCGATCATCTCACGGAGTTCGGGTACCGAGTAGGTGCCCTCCTCCGGCTCGACGCCGTCCTTCCCAACCAGCGTCTTCACCATGATCTTCCCGTCGCGGTAGGCGGCGGTGGTGAAGGTGTACTTCGTGCCGTCCTTGGCAACCACGAACGGCTCCTCGATCTCCCCGAAGGAAGTCAGGTACACCCTGACGCCACCGCCGACGTTGGCAGAGCGCGTATCCGGCCCCTGGGTGGTGTGCCTCAAGGGGAAGTCCGAATCCGAGCAATACCTCCCAGTGCTGTAGCGCTTGACGTACACATCGAGGTTGACCACGTCGATGTGGCCCCAGTCCATGCCGTAAGCCCCGATCGGAATGCCGTCGATCATGTTCCGGATGCCGAGCTGGGCAAAGAAGGCTCCGAGGCTCTCTTCCACCGGCATGAGAGCCTCGACGAACTGCTCATGCGCCTTGTGGGCCGCCGACTTGGCTTCCTGCATGGCGGTGAGCTCGTCGATGATCGGGTGAGGAGGGATCTTGCCCGCCTCGACCATCGTGTTCAGCTCGTGGACCGACACCTCGACGCCACGATCGCGAACGATCGTCAGCATCGCATCCAACTCGTCGCTGAGTGGCACCGCGGCGAGAATCTCAGCGCGAAGCGCCTCGAACGCTGCGGGGCCTCCGAACTCAGCCGCGAGCTCGTCGATGTGACGCTGGTCGCTGCTGTGGGGGTTCTCGGAAGCCGCGTACCAGCAGGCGCACAACGTGCCGCTGTTGATATGCGGGACGCGCTCCAGCAGCTTCATGGCACGCCACGACTGGATGAGCATGTGCGGCATCACGAGGCCCCAGATAGACCCACTGCCCTCGCTCAAGAGTTGATAGCCAACTCCGAATGAGGCGAACTCCCCTTCCTTGTTGGCCCCCGCGAACGGGACGACCTCGTGCTCCTGGCCATCGATGACCTTGGTGCACGGATTTCCTTGGGCGACCAGAACGGTCATGTTGCACCCCTTTCTAAGGGCTCCTGTATCGGATATTTCAAGATTGCAAATCGGGTAGTTTTGGAACTCCACCGAAAAGACAAATGATATTATACTACTTTTGTGACATTTATGCAATATTACGGGCCCATAGCCCATCATGTCCCATTTGTCCCACTTTGAGGCTAATGCATCTAGACCACAACGCTCAGCCAAGTACTACAGCCAAGTAGGCCGACCTCCCTGGTATTAGTCTATATTTACCCTGTACTTATACTAGGTATAATCAACAAGTCAAAGAGCCCACTCAGAATATGAGTGGGCTCTTTGTGTAAAGTGATGATAACGATTTGGGGCCCCACGTTGCCGTGGGGCCCGGTGAATTATAGGTAGTCCTTACACACGTGGCCTTAAGGGCGTGCGAAGTAGATGAGTAGAAGCATGCCACCGAGCAGTGCGGTAAAGACGATCGCAGGGACTATGATCCAAGCGACGCCGATCAAGAAGCCGGTCCAGCTTCCCTCCGCAAGGTACCCGATGCCACCAGCACATAGCGCGATGACGACAACGATCCCGGCCAATAAGGCCAAACACCCCACCCTGTCCGGTTCAGGATCCCAATCCTCGGACCGCGGGGGCTCACTCCAAGCTACGTCGGCCATGGTGGCCCCTTTCGTCAGACAGTAAGCATATTATTCCACCTATTTTTCGCCAACACAAACTTGAGCAATATACTATCAGTGACATCTGTTGCTATAATGCCAGTATGGATATTGATGAATTTCAAAAGCATGCACTCAAAAGTGTCGCTATAACTAATAAGGACATTGCTGCGCTCGCCCACCGTACACTAGGGCTCAATGGCGAAGCAGGGATATTGTCTAACCAAATAAAAAAGATCATCCGGGACAAAGACGGAAAAGCTGACGAGCAAGACTTGGAAGTTGTACGTAAGCGCCTGGGTGATGTGCTCTACTACACAGCAGTACTGGCCGAATACTTCGAACTCTCACTTTCAGATGTTGCGAAAAACAATATGAGCCAGTCCGCAAAGTTTAAAGAAGAACGCGCAAAAAGCTAGACCACAACGCTCAGCCTTTTATGATATAAAGTGCTAGACTTAAGGTAATGAACGATTATTCTGAATTTTTAAAACTAGATCCTGAGACCTTTGACCAAGACAAGGACAAAGGCTGGCGTAAGTTTAGTGAGCCCACCGACATAATCGGAGCTATCACTGCATACCTAGATGAGCATCAGGAAGCATTGCGCAAAGGGTCAGTTGATGATCGTGAGCTACAAGCTCTTATGCACTTTCATATTGCACAATCATTAATGGCCATTAGTGACGATAACGCGGCGGCGGCCATTGAGCACCTTAAGCAGTCGGAGTTTGATGGGCAGAGTCGTTGGAATAATTATGTTGCAGCCACGATTGCATATTTACAGCAAGATACTGATCGCGTTCGTGATTGCCTGGTAAAAATAGTAGACATTGAAAAACAAGAAGGTAGCCACAAGAACCTGTCTAATACTACCCGCAGACTGCTTGAGAACCTTGAAGCTGGACAGGTGTCCTACAGTAAAGCTTTCTAGCCTCTCCTAGACCACAACGCTCAGTCAAAAGGTACTTATACCAGGTATAATCAAAAGGCAAAGGAGCCACTCGTAATGTAAGTGGGCTTTCCGACTTGTATATTAGAATAGAAAACCTATCCTTGTGTCATGAACCAATCCATAAATATAGAACACTGTACTCACGAGCCACTTGTTGAAGGAGTCAAGAAAATCGAGCTGTTCAATGTACCCAAGCAGGCCCGCATAATCAAGCAGCTCACAGAATGGTATCAAGAAAATAAGCTAAATTTTCCCAGGCATGGCTTCGTAATAGGACTTAACAGAGAACGGCTAAATGCAAAAGGGACGGAATACCTGCAAGTAGCCGCTGAGGATATTCATCTCCAATTTGGCCTAAAGATCCCCCTGCCTACCCTGAAGCTAATCAGCGCAATTGCCAAGGATTCTCAAGAGTACACAGATATCTCTGAACGAAACCCCAGAATACTCTTCGAGCGCACAGGCACATCTAACACCCATATAGACGATAGGGGCTTCCACTTAGATACCAGCCAAATCTACTTCGATAGTAATGGCAATAGGATAGGATACAGTGAGGTTAGATCACTAGATATCTACGCTGTCTTTGCGGGTCGTCCAGGAAGTGTTGTAGTCCATGGGAGGGTTGATCCCAACGTAAGCTGGCATGAGAGTGTTCCGCTGGGAAGAAGATATCGGATCGATCCGATATCAGGTGATGTATCCATCAGAGAAAAGATATCACGGCCGGAGGTATCTCATCTTTTACCAGATTCGATTTATAAAATAGCCGCCGGCGACCTATTCCACTGCCCACCCGCTCATGAAGATGGGCTATTAATTACCGTCAGATTTTAGCCTAGCTAATCTAGGCAACAAAACTCAGTCAAAAGTATGTGACCTGATGCGACCAATACAGCCATAGAGTAACGACTTGCCTCGTGCCGCTATTTTGACCTAATGAGAAAATGAAACTTGTGATGCCAGAACTTTGAGCGGTGAGCTTCGGCCAAATAAAGACCTGTAGCGATTATGGTGACGCCCAAAAGCAAGATTGGTGTAAACTTCTCGGTCGAAGAACAGAACGGCAACAATTGCTGCTGTGGCAGGAGAGACGTACGAGAACAGGCCAAACTCTTCACCCTTGATCCGCCTAAGCGCGTAAAAGATACACCAGTATACGAGCAGACCGTTAAAAAACGCCCCGAATAGGACGGCGTACACAAGCGAGCTGTTTTGCATAATACTTGGGACAAGCTGGATTTGCCCTACGGACATAAGCGCATAGAGCAGAACGGCGGGAGCTAAGCTCCAAAACAAGAACTGCACGCGATCAACGTTCTTCAGGCCAAGCTTAGCCACCCACGTTCCGCCGATACTAGCGATCACGCAGCCCAATAGTAGTAAATTGCCGATGAGACTGCCAACAAAACTGAAGTTCTCACCAAAGAGCATCGGCCCGAAGACAACGAGCAAACTACCGGCGAATGCCATGGCGATACCTATAAAGATGCGAGCATTGAACTTTTCTTTCATTACCTCTACCGATACTACGAACATAAGCAATGGCTCGAGTAATCCTATGATGGCGGCGTTAACACTACCGCTACGCTGCACCCCCAAGTA
Source organism: Patescibacteria group bacterium (assembly GCA_052034495.1). GTDB lineage: Bacteria > Patescibacteriota > Saccharimonadia > CAILAD01 > JADZBC01 > CAYPSN01. The sequence goes on along the minus strand of JBPOIL010000012.1, from coordinate 109,169 downwards.
AAAGAGCCCGTTGGCTGCAAAGTATATAAGCAAACCATACACTATCGCTGTCATGACCTGCTTGTGGGTGAGTCGCTTTCTTGGTCGGATTAGTAAGAACAGACCGAGCAACACAAATGGTATTGCGTGCCGCAGTAGCCCAAACAAGGCGGTTGGGATTGTTTGCAAGCCATAGTGGGCCACTGGAGTGTTGATGCCCGACACGATACTGGCGACTATGAGCGCAATGACTGCTAGTTTATTCTTTTTGTTTAGGCTCATCTTGATACCATCTTAACACAAAATGGCCATGCTTACTCCTCTACCCCTTGGGCCCAGGTGTCACATTAGAAATTCCAAGCAAACTGGCAAGCAACTATGTCATAATTAATACCATGGATCCCAAACGCTCATCTAGCCCAATCGACACGCTCCTGCATAAGTGGCTTCGTATTCCCTACGCCCTAAATGTGCGAAATCTGCGGAAAGTAAAAGGGGCTGACCAAAGCATACTCTTCATCCATGGCCTCGGCGCAACTGGGAAGATGTGGGACCCAGTTATAAAGCAGCTACCTGCTGAGGTGAATATCGTAAACGTAGACCTCCTGGGGTTTGGTAAGTCCCCCAGCCCATATTGGGAGACGTACGATGCAAAGCGCCAGGCCCGCTCACTCCTGGCGACGTTCTTAAAGCTGCGCCTCTTAGGATCGGTAACCATCGTTGGACATTCGCTTGGTTCGCTCGTGGCGATTGAGTTTGCCAAACGCTACCCCGCGCTCACAAAGTCACTTATCCTCTGCAGCCCACCAATCTATCGTGACACCGAGGTGAACTCCGGAATAAGTAGAGAAAAATTGCTACGCATGAGCTACGAAAAGCTCTTAGGTTCACCGAATCTCCTTATGAAGCTATATAACTTCGGAAAGGCAACCAAGATCGACCCAAGTCTTGAACTCAATGAAGGTAATATGGAAATGTTTGCGGCGTCGATGCGGTCTAGCATTATCAATCAGACTGCAATTGAGGACGTTTATAGGCTCAAGATGCCGATCCATCTTATCCACGGCGCGCTTGATCCAGTTGTAATCAAATCGAATCTCATTCGTGTAGCTAAAGCCAGGCCAAACATTACGCTCAAGACGGTTGCTGCATCACACCCTCTAAATGACGCCTATATAAAGGCGATCATGGCTGAACTTAGCCGAACGGATTAAAACTATCGAGCGCGTCCTGGGCTGAGCCCATCAGGTCTTCTGCACCTCGGGTCACGCCCTCGGTTGCACTTGATGCCATGTCCCCTAACTGCGCAGGATCGAGCACGTCGCCCGCTTGCTCAACCCCTCCTTGTACAACCTCGCTTGCCCCTTGGCCTAAGTCCGCCAAGCTACTAAAGATATCCATATTCTCCCCCTTTCAGTCAGTGTTATAACAACCCCCTTGCTTACTCCATACTATTCGTGCAAGCTGATGAGAAGCTGAAAACAACTAACGAACTTCTGCGCCCATAACTGCTTGCCACAACCGTCGTACCAAACCGAGTGATGCTGCCTTCTTGGGCCTGCTGCGCTTACCTTCTGCTGGAACATAAATGCGTAGTGCCTTCGGCTTAACCTGAATGACTACTGGGGAGGAATATTCTTCTCGCTCGCCGTCAACGCCGACTACCAGCTTGCTGCCGTCGGTGACCTTGAATTCCTTCGCATTCCACTGCTCTACGCCGTCAACCCTATCAACGCCACCGCTGAAGTCTATACTAAATACCTTCAATAGCTGCTTAACCAGCTCGTCCGTCAACTTAGTAATTACCGTTATCTGTAGTACCCCCTCGTCTAGCTGGTCACGCTCTCCGAGGTCTAGTAGGCTAACAGTCTTATACTCGTTGACGCCGACAAGTATCTGAACTGCATTGGTGTGCTTAGTGCCATTATGGGCAAATGACAACTTGTAGCCTGGTTTTTTACCCGAAGCCAAGTCTTTGAGAACTGCGCGGCTAACTGCAAGTTTGTTGTCACGATAGTCTGGACTATCTACAATGTCCGCATACATACCGAACGAAGCATTGTTCAAGAAGATTCGACCATTGATTTCGCCCACATCAACCCGGCGCTCCACGCCGCTGAAACCCGCGAGGCCGTCATTAATCTCCTTGGGGTTCAAGCCTAAATCACGCGCAAAATGACAGCGTGTACCCCCTGCCAGAACCACTATAGGCAGATCGTGCTCGATGGCGACCTTAGCAACCGCCCCTATACTACCGTCTCCGCCGGACACGCCTAGTACATCAGACCCCTCACTAGCTGCCTTTCGAGCAAGAGCCTCAACATCATCGCCCTTGTTGAGAACAATGGTGGTAATACCGAGCTTGCGTGCATGATCAGCTAGATGAGATTTGGTAGCCCTTCCACCGCCGGACTTTGGATTAATTACGAGATATGGCTTCTTGAAGCTAGCGGTCGATTTTGCCACCGTGTTGTTGCGCCTGACAGACTTCCAATACTGCTTGCGCAGAATACTAACAATAAGAGTGTAAAGAACGGATACAATACCAATCCCGACAATCGTCCAAATATTACCTGGCTCACGAGCAATTAGGACAAGTTCGGTCATCCATAAGATTGCAAGTACTACGAGCAGCCCGACACCGCGCTTATGGCGTCGACCCTCTCCGCTAAATACCAACCAGGCACCATACAGCACACCCAGTGTTGTGAGAGTCCAAAGTACAAGGAGTACTGGGCTCCGAAGGACAAGCGATAATAGCGCGACGGCAATAGCCCCGTATCCTACTAGCGCTAGTAGCGCCAAGATCCTCCAGCGTAATTCAAGTTTCATACATACCTGCCTTTCATATATAGTATAAGCCAGTAAGACAATTGTTTCATGCTTAAAACGAACCAACCCTCGAATCTATACCCCGACTATATTGCCAGCTCCGTCTTAGAGATTACTGCCGACGAACTTAAGCGCAGCGGTATTACCCATATTGCTTTTGACGTGGATGATACACTTGTGCGCCGGGGTGACGACACATTGTCCCCCGAATACCTTGCGCACCTTCAAAGCCTTGAAGCACATGGCATTGGTATACTGATTGGCAGCAATACGCCCCGCAACATCGACAACATTATCAAACAGCTGCAAGGCAAAATAGTCCGGCCTACGAGGTTTAAATTCAAACCGCAAAAGTCTTACTACGGCATGGTAGTGCAAGCCGCTAAAACTACACCCGGGCATGTAGCCATGGCAGGAGACAGGATTCTTAATGACATAATCGGAGCGAATCGAGCAGGCCTCATTACCATCTTAGTACTGCCGTTTGCTCGACCCATGGGGCCACTGCATAAAGCTTACGTTAACCATTCCAAACGTAAAGCCAAATAAGCAGAGGTGGCATTGAAAGAGCATAAACACTATGCGATTATTATCTAGACTATGATTGAATCTTTCCTTAAGCTACTCGAACAAACCGCCCAGTCCCTACCCTTGCCTCTATTCGTGCTGATTGGGTCGCTTACTGAAGAGCTCATTTCGTTCATCCCCTCCCCTTTTGTACTTACTCTTGCAGGGTCACTAGCGAAGGCTCAGAATTCCAACTTGCTCTATTTGGTCATGCTTGCGGCGATTGCAGCCGTAGCAAAGACGGCTGGGAGCTACGTATTTTATGTGCTTGCAGACAAGCTCGAGGACCTAATAATCGGCAAGTTTGGTAAGGTCTTCGGCTTGAGCCATAAGAACATCGAGGCAATTGGTAAAAAACTCGAAAAGAGCTCAAGCGATGAAGTAGCAATTTTCCTACTTCGAGCCACTCCGCTCATTCCATCTGCGCCCGTTTCGATCGTAGCAGGAATTCTAAAGCTCCAAGTAAAGTCCTACTTACTAGCGAGCGCTGCTGGTATGTTTGTGCGAAGCCTCTTTTTCCTTTACTTAGGCTATACGGCAACAGGAACCATTAGCGATGTAACTAATCAACTCTCAAGCTACGAAACCTACGGAAAGATCATACTCCTCGTTCTCGCCGCGGTTGGGCTCATTTGGTTTTATCGCAAACGTAAGGCCCTCAACTCTTAAGCGGAGGTTCTCCCCGCGAAGGCAGCTACTTGGTATTTCTACAACCCAGCTAGGCCCTAGGAAGCGTGATGGCAAAGCAAGAACCCTTCCCGACACTACTTTTCACACTAATTGAGCCATCAAAGCGCTCAATAATCTCTCGAGCCAACGCTAGGCCAAGCCCGTGCCCAGATGGATTCGACCTTGTCGCATCCTTGCCGCGATAAAACCGGTCAAATATATGCTCCTGCTCACCGGGGGTCATGCCAGGCCCCCTATCTTCAACATAAATGCGGACGGAACTTCGGCCTCGAACCAAAGATATTTTCACTGGCTTACCGCTGCTATACTGCCTGGCATTATCACACAACACCCTGAGCACCTCGCCTACAAGCACAGCATCCCCTTTAGCACAGACCTTTTCCGCGCCTTTTTGGAGCTGGTATTGTAACTTGTAGTCCTTCTTATACTTTGCTACGAAGTCCCCAAGCATTTTAGAGGTGTCGAAGCCTCCCTCTACGTCATCACCGCTACTGTGCGTCAGAGTCAGCAGTTGATCACTCAGCTTCCTGAGCCGCGCAATCTCCTCAAGGTTACTTTCCAATACCTCGCGGGCGGCCGCAGCGGATAGCTTTTTGTCTCTAAGCGCAACGTCAATCTCAGCCTGCATGGTAGCAAGCGGGGTGCGCAACTGATGGCTTGCATTGGCAGTGAACCTGCTTTGCGCGGCATGCGACTCCTCGATCGGACGCAGAGTGCGACGGGCAAATAGGTAACTCGCGATTGTACCCGCAACTAAAATGAGTATGTTTTCCAGAATGATATTATTCAAAAGTTGTTGGCGGTCTAGTTCTAGTTGCGCCTCGCGACGCGATTCTAGCACCTCGGTAGAACCAAAGCCGCCTCTTAAACGGGGGCTGTCGCGCAAGATTTCCATCTGCATAACGGCGCTGCGCTCAAGTCGATCAGATGTAATGATGAACACGGGCAGGCTAAAGGCAAGGGAAACAAGCATGAGAACACCAATGTACCACAGCGTTAGCTTAATAACCGCAGATTCAAACATCCTGTTCATTCCACAACTTCGCCTATTCGATAACCGAAGCCACGAACCGTCTGAATAATATCTTCTCCTAGCTTCTTGCGCAGGTTTCTAACAAAAACTTCGACGGTATTGTCCAGCACGTCGGCATCAAAATCCCAAACGTGTTCGATAATCTGGTTCTTGCTCAATGTCTGCCCGCCGTTGAAGGCTAGGTACTCGAGGAGGCCATACTCTTTTCGACTGAGCTTGATAGGCTTATCATTTAGCTCCACGAGCTTCTTTGCTGGCTCAATGGTGACCTTCCCTAGTCGCAATCGTTCCTGAAGTACACCGGCGGGTCGACGCACTAAGGCGTTTAGTCGAGCCAATAGCTCATCGAAAGCAAACGGCTTAATTAAGTAATCATCGGCCCCACTATTAAGCCCCTGAACTCGATCAACTACCTCGCCCCGGGCGGTTAGCATTAGTATTGGTGTCTGCCTGTTTGGTCCCTCGCCGTTCCTGGTTACCTTGCAGATATCGAGGCCGTCCTCGTCACCAGGCAACATCCTATCAAGCACAATAGCATCGTATTCCCCTGCCTGAATGCAGGCACGGCTTTCTTCGGCGTCAAATGCAACATCAACCGCCCAGCCCTCCTGCTCCAGGCCTCGCTTTAGTGCCTGCGCCAACTTCACTTCATCCTCAGTAATCAGTATCTTCATACAATTAAGTATACTCCCTTGGAGCTGAATATTCGCTGAGCCAATACCTTCAGTCCGCATTCAGAATGCAGTGGCAAAATTGCCTACGTGGTGTAAAACATGACTGCGCGAGTCTTGAACTATCCAGCCCAAGACGCCAGCACACCCCTACCAACGTAACACGAGGAGTTTAATACAATGAGAAAACATCTTAAAAAAACCACTAAGCGCGCCATGCTTGCCAGCGGCTTACTCGGTGTCGCCACGGTTGGGGTCATGACCACAAGCGGTATGGCTTCAGCTCATTCTGGCGGCCAGGACAACATGGCCGACGCGATCGCAAACAAGTTCAAACTTAATAAGACCGAAGTGCAGCAGGTAATGAAAGACCAGCGGAAGCAAAGCCACGAAGAGCGCCAGCAGCAGCGCCTAGCCGAGCTGGTCAAGGACGGCAAGCTTACCCAAGAGCAAGCCGATAAGCTGAAGGCAAAGCATGAAGCCATGGAAACAAAGCGAGAGGCGGCCCACAACGAAACCGATCCAGCCAAACGCAAGGCGGCTCACGAAGCTATCAAAAGTGAAATGGAACAATGGGCCAAAGATAACGGCATTGACCTAAGCGCCATTCGGCCAGCCCGTGGCGAGCGTGAAGGACACGGACCAGGTGGTGGTATGGGCAAGATGATGCGCTACAACGACTCCCAGCGGAACGAATAAGCCAAGACAATTCGCCAATACTTTCTACGCCCCGGTCAACCCGGGGCGTAGGTATTTATCGTAAGTTACGATATTGACTTTATCTCAAAAAAGTACTATTATATGCAGGTTCTATCCCCAAAATTAAGGAGGGGCCATGGCCCCCAGCAAAAACCGAAAGATTGTGGCATCGGCCGCCGTGTTGGCCGCCTGGCCGCTCGTTCACAAACAAGCAACCCGTAACCTTCGTCTCGGGCTGAGGCGCTGGCGCGAGCAGCCGGCTGCCACAACAGCCGATGTTGGGTTCTCCCTGATAGGCCAGGCCATGTTCTGGACGGTCGGGCAAGACTTCATCGGCGTCGGCATGATGCCAAAGTGGCTGCCTGGACTCGGTCACAAGCTGGCTCCTTCCATCCAGCGACGCCTACCCCAGACGGCCACGGTCGCCTGGGCCATCAAGGTTGTTGAAATCGCCTCTGACGCGACCAAGATCCCGATCGAGGGGAAGATGTTCGCCGAAGAAGGGTTCGTCCCTGATGGATGGGCATACCTGATCACCCAGCCCCTCTGGAGCTGGATCGAGGCCGTCGAGAAGATCGTAGGCGTCATCCTGCATCCAGAAAGGGTGAACACCTCGGAGCAGGTCAGCGACAGCATCAGCTCGATCTACGGCACCTGGACGCGGAACGGGCTCAGCCTGCTGCTCATGCAGGGAGGTCGTGGTGCTCGCTGGCGCAACAAGCTTGGGCGTCCACAGCCCATCACCGAGCCTTACTCCGTCTAACATGTTCTGGTACTATTCGCCACTTCTGGCGCGAGACAACAATCGCCTGGAGGTGGCGATTCTCGTTGTGAACATAACCATGTATACTATGTCTAATGGATTTTGATATAACCGCACTTATTAAAAGCCTTGGCTACATCGGGGTGTTCGCCGCTGTATTTGCCGAATCTGGGCTTTTGGTGGGCATGTTCCTGCCAGGCGACAGTCTACTATTCACTGCCGGTTTCTTGGCCTCGCAAGGCGTACTCAACTTCCCGCTACTCTTGGTAGTAACTTTCGTTGCCGCTGTTGCCGGCGACACCACTGGCTACATAACAGGGAAACGCTATGGCCACAAAGTCTTCAAAAAAGATGACGCCTTGTTTCTGAACAAGAAGCATATTGAACGCTCGGAGGCGTTTTATGCCAAGCATGGCGGGAAAACCCTTATTCTCGCCCGCTTCACTCCCGTAGTACGCACCATTGCGCCGATTCTAGCTGGAGTTGGCAAAATGACATACCGCAAGTTCTTCGTATTTAACCTGATTGGAGCGTTCCTTTGGGCCGTTGGGGTAACCTCTCTAGGCTACTTCCTAGGAAGTGTTATTCCGGATGTGGAACGCTACATTATCCCTGGCGTCATCATCATTGTTGCCGTATCAATTATCCCATCGATGCTGCACTTCCTGCGTGATGTAGAAAACAGGAACAAGATCAAGGCAGCCGCCAGCTCAGTACGTCGTAAAAAACAATAGCTAGACCTGGTACTAGACAAATTAAAGCGTATGTGCTATAGTTATCTGATTGTCACATATGACATGGGTGAATGCCGAGCCTAGAATCCGATCTTCGGAAAGAATATTCTCGCTGTTCATCAAGCAAGAATAATAATCCGAAAGGCACGTATGAACCAATCATATGCACGCCCCGCAAATTCGCGTGGCCGAAATACTAACAGTAACACCCGAAGCTTCGGTGGTGGCGGTAAACGCTACGGCGGAGGCGGAGGCGGACGTCGTTATGGCAAAGGTGGCGGCAAACAAGGCGCTTACATCGACCCAGCTAAGTTTGTAAACAAAGTTGCAGTCATTCCGCAGGAAGACGTTTTTGTACCAGTACATACCTTTAACGACTTCGCCGTTTCTGATGACCTAAAACGCAACATCGCTGCACGTAAATACAACCAACCTTCAGCGATTCAAGATGGGGCGATCCCACCAATCCTAGAAGGTAAAGACCTTATTGGGCTCGCCAATACCGGTACAGGCAAAACCGCTGCCTTTGTAATCCCTATTATTGAGCGCCTTAAGAATATTCATGACAAGCCAGCCGTGCTTATCATGGCCCCTACTCGTGAGCTTGCCAACCAGATAAACGATGAGTTCCGTGCGTTCTCTCGTGATATGCGTCTATACACTGCGCTTTGCGTTGGTGGCATGAACATGTACCGACAAATCCAGGACCTTAAACGACGACCACAGGTTGTGATCGGCACACCGGGTCGACTTAAGGACCTCATACAGCAACGCGCATTGCAGCTTGATAAGTCTAGTATTCTCGTACTCGACGAAGCAGATCAGATGCTCGATATGGGCTTTATTGCCGATATCCGCTTTATCGTAGAACAGATGCCAGCAGCCCGACAGTCACTCTGCTTTAGTGCAACGATCACTCCAGCTATCGAAACGCTCATTCATGACTTTCTACGCGACCCTGTGACTATTTCGGTGCGTACTCGCGAAACGAGCGACCATGTAGAGCAAGATGTCATTCGAGCCAACACAAAGGATGAGAAGTTCGCGGTGCTCAAAGAGATGCTCTCGCAGCCAGAGTTCGAGAAGGTACTCGTGTTCGGCGAGACCAAACATGGTGTACAGCGACTTGCCGACGACCTTACCCGTAGCGGACATAATTCCGAAGCGATTCACGGTAACAAAACGCAGCCGCAACGCCAACGTGCCCTCAAGTCGTTCAAAGATAATCGCGCCAAGGTACTTGTAGCTACAGACGTAGCAGCCCGTGGCCTGGACATCCCTAACGTCAGTCACGTGATCAACTTTGACCAACCAAACACTTACCAGGATTACGTACACCGAATCGGTCGTACAGGTCGAGCCGGCAAAAAAGGCAAGGCTTTGACCTTCATCCCTCGCTAAGCAACTTGGTCCTAGCATCTAAAAGCCACCTGTTGACAGGTGGCTTTTAGATTGGTATCATACTAAACATTCTGATTCGGTCGTCACTCGTGATGACACGTGAGTAAAACGTCAACCGACGGTTGTCGGGCGGCCTGAATCAGACTCGGGGGTATAGCTCAGTTGACAGAGCGTCCGCCTGAAAAGCGGAAGGTCGGTGGTTCGATTCCACTTACCCCCACAAAGGCTAGTTGAACTAAGTAGCGACCGGGCGATGTGAAAGCCCGGCCGTAAAAAGCAAAGCTAGTATCAGGGAGATAGCTCAAACGTAGAGCGTCGTGAGGACCGGGCGCCAGCTCGGCGTGCTCATGAAGATGTAGCCCTCAGCAAGCTACTCTCTCGCCGCAAGGTCTCTTGGTGCAGTCTGGAGTGCACGCCGGTCGTCAAGCCGGAGGTCACGGGTTCAAATCCCGTAGAGACCGCGAGAATCTCGAGTCACAAAGGAGACTTACTCGTGGGTAGCCGGCCCACACCAAGAGTAAACTCCAGCGTGTCGAGTGGCCAGAGCAACCCCGGCGCACGGGACCTGGTCTAGAGGGCGGCGGAAGCGCCTCGTGCCCCACAGGGCACGTGCCGACGTCTTCGACCATCTAAGCAAGCATGGTCTTCAACCTTCCACTCGGACTTGAAACCGAGTGTGCTTGCGGCTAAGGCCGGGGTGACGCTGCCAAGTGCCGCACCCCGGCCTCGAGGCCACACCGGGTCAGATACCAAAGTGGACGAATGGAGCGGCCATCTCAAGCCGCCGCACCCCACACCGGGGATGCCATCGCGGGTTCGAATCCCGCTCTGACTGCAAGAACTTACCCAGGAGAAATCTTGGATAAGGCTAAGGACCGCCCATTGGTGGTCCTTTTCGCTTTTACATGCGGTGTTATGCTTGAGCCGAGCGCCAGTATTGAGAGCCCTCTACTGTATCTTCCGCCATAATACCTATTTGAGTCAGCTCATCGCGTAATCGATCACTTTCGGCATAATCACCTTCCGCACGCGCCCGCGAACGTGCCTGCTGCAAAGTAAGCTCTTGCTCTGTGAATGGTGCGATCTCTTCAACCAGACCTAAACCAAGCACCCTGTCTGCCCACTCTACTGCCTCTACCGCCCCCAATACACGCAAACCATCACGCTCCATTGCGGCCAAGGCTGCAAATGCCAGTGGCGTGTTTAGATCGTCGCGCAGAGCTGCCGTAAAGTCGCGCCTGAATGTATCAATGACTGCCGAGCCATCCTTAAGCTCGGTTGAATACTGGTTCTTATACACAAATTCCCTAAGGTTATTAAGGCGCTGCCGTGCTGATTCAATGTTGTCTAGGCTAAATTCCATCTTTGTTCTGTAATGGGCGCTCATAACGAGCAGGCGAAATGCCATTGCATCCGCTACGTCTGCCAGTTTATAGAAGTTCCCAGCTGACTTGGCCATCTTCTCGCCAGATACGTTCAGAAACTCATTGTGCAAAAAGTAGTGAGCCAAATCCCCGCCACTCTGTGCAATTTCATTGGTGTGGTGCGGGAACTTAAGATCAATACCTCCTGTGTGGATATCGAATGGCCGACCTAGATATTCTGTGCTCATCGCAGAACACTCTATGTGCCATCCGGGCCTACCTGGCAACTGAACTCCGTTCAACTCAAACTGCCACTCTGGCTCGCCTGCTTTCACAGCCTTCCAAAGCGCAAAATCACCCACCCCTTCCTTCTGATCCTGATCATCAATAACGCGAGAGTTGCCTTCAAAATGAACATCACTTAGTACTGCGTAGTTTTTCCCCGCAGCCTGGTACTTACTAAGGCTAAAGTAAATGCTGCCGTTTGATTCGTAGGCTATGCCTTCCTGCATAAGACCCCGTATGATATCTTGCATCTCGGCAATATGGTCTGTGGCGCGTGGTAACTTAGCAATATCAGGCCTATGAACGCCAACTTGCTCTAGATCATCAATAAATATGTCTGTGTACTTATCAGCCAGCTTACCAAGAGCCTGCATTGGCTCGTCAGTAGCGTAATCTACGTGTGATCGTTCAATCATTTTGTCATCCACGTCTGTAATGTTCATGACCCAGCGCACCTTATAGTCCTCAATATTGCGAAGGGTTCGCTGCAGCAAATCGGCGAAAAGATATGCCCGCAGATTGCCAATGTGGGCATGATCATAAACGGTCGGGCCGCAACTATACATAGTCACGCGCCCAGGCTCAATCGGCTTAAATACTTCTTTCTGCTTTGTAAGTGAGTTATATACCTGTAACATGGCTCCGTCCTCGTCCTGAGACTAATTGTAACACGCTAAAACTCCCTACGATGGTCAATAGCTCGACCCAGGGTCATTTGGTCGGCATACTCCAAGTCGCCCCCGATCGGTAAGCCATGAGCTAAGCGGGTAAGTTTAATGCCTAATGGCTCAATTTTTTTTGCTAAATAGAGAGCTGTGGTCTCGCCCTCCACATTCGGATTCGTTGCCAAAATTATCTCGCTCGGCTTATGGGCCTCGATGCGGCGCATTAGCTCGGCAATCCTTAACTGCTCTGGGCCAATACCGTCTACTGGAGATATGACGCCATGAAGCACATGATATCTGCCTTTGAACAACCCAGTCTTTTCTACCGCTACAACATCAAGAGGCTGACTAACCACGGCCCACACGTCGTCGTCGCGACGAGGGTCCTTGCACAACTCGCAGATCTCTCCACTACTAAAGTTCTGGCACTGCGAGCAATACTGGAGGCCTTCTCTGAGTGCAGCCGCCGCTTCACCAAGCTGTTTTTCGCCGCCGCTGCGGAGCAGATGGAACGTAAGCCTCTCGGCAGTCTTCGGACCTATACTCGGCAGCTTTGAGAACTCACTAATAAGACGCTCTACGCTGTGTGGTAGAATTTCCATGCACTTAAGCTAACTGACTACATGCCAGGTAGATTCAATCCCCCCGCTAATGCCTGCATCTTTACGGCAACTTCCTGCATAATCTTTTTGCTCACCTGATTGACTGCAGACTCGACCCATTTGCCTAAACGATCTGCATCGTCCATTCTTTCGGGATCAATATGTACCTCGCGCAACTCCATGCTGAATGACGCTTGATCAATCTTAACGCCAGCTACGACACGCACCGCGCCATCGCCTGCTTCAGCTTCTGCAGTTAGACGCTTTAGTTCCTTCTGAATCTTCAATGCCTGAGCGGCCATCTTTGCTTTTTCCAGCATGTTCGAACCTCATTTAATAGCTTCATTTTACCAGATTAACAGCCCTCCTAACAGCTAGGCGGCTTAGAATTGTAGCGGCCGAGGGCATGGGATATAATAAGGCTTATGTTGCAAAAGATACGAAGTCTCGTATATAAATTCCACCCTGCGATAGCGGCCCTCCTACTGGTGATAATGTTCACCCTTAGCTTCTTTACTATGAAGAATGATAGCGCGATCATCGACGAAGTCGCACACATACCGGCTGGCTACAGCTATCTCAAGTACGGCGACTATCGGCTTAATCCCGAGCATCCACCACTCATAAAAGACCTTTCTGCCCTACCCCTCATGTTCTTGGACTTACGTTTCCCTGAAACAATTCCGGCTTGGAATAAGGATGCAAACGGGCAGTGGGAAGTAGGCTGGAACTTTCTTTACCACATTGGCAATGACGCAGATGCTATCTTGCTCTACTCCAGACTGCCTATCCTCTTCCTAGGGATACTCCTTGGTCTAGGAATATATAAGTTTTGCCTACGTCGTTATGGACCCCCCACAGCACTGCTAGCGCTAGCGCTCTATGCTCTGTCGCCAAACATCATTGCGCACGACCATTTTGTGACGACCGACCTCGGTATTGCCGCCTTCATATTCTTTGCCCTCTGGGGATTCATTAATTGGGTCCAAAACCCTGCTAGCAAAAAGGCGCTCGCAATAGCCACTATGCTATTCGCCCTTGCTCAAATAGCCAAGTTCTCTGCCGTAATGCTTATACCATTCTTCATCTTCCTAGTAGCTATTAAGCTCGTAACGGCCACCGACAAGAAGAGCTTTCGCAAAGACCTGCCCACCTACGGTCTTGGCCTACTTGCCATCTTCAGCGTTGGCTTTATGCTGATTTGGCTCTTTTACATCCCCCATACCATTAATATGCCGGCCGCCCTACAGGATAAACTCATTACCGAATCTCTGCCGCTTGGCTATAACAACCTCTACGGCAAGTACCTTGTCCAGTTCAACGATATTGCGATATTTAAGCCAATTATCCAGTACATTCTCGGTGTCTTAATGGTCATTAATCGAGTTCAAAGCGGCAACATCACCTACCTGCTAGGCGAAGTAACTGACCAGAGCTTTTTCTGGTATTTCCCAATCAGCTTCGTTATTAAGACCCCCCTCCCGATGCTTATAATGATCTTCGCAGCGGTAATATCAGGAGTCGTAAGCTACTTCCGCAAAACTCCGAAGCGCGTCTGGAAAAACTTCACCAGGTACAGTCAGAAGCACTTTTCAGAACTGACCGGCCTGCTTTTTATCGGCTTTTACTCCTACTTATCAATTACCGGGAACCTGAACCTTGGTATTCGCCACCTGTTCCCGATGATGCCATTTGTATTTATTCTTGTTGGCAAAAAAACGTTCGACATTTATCATAAACTCTCCGCGGGGAGAAACCGCCAAATATTCGCCTTAAGCCTTATATTGATAATGGCATGGTACTGCGCAATTGCCTTCTTGCAGTATCCAAAATATGTGCCATATATAAATGAGCTATTTGGTGGCTCGAGCCAGGGATCCAAGTACTTATCTGATTCGAATGTAGATTGGGGCCAGGATGCTAAGCGACTTGTAGAATACGTAAATAATAACCCAGACATCGACAAGATTGCTGTCGATTACTTCGGTGGCGCCGACCCTCGCTATTACTTCTGCGAGCGGAGATATAAGGACGGTAAACTCGTGACCGATGCGTCGGGCTACGACTGTAGTAAGTCGAAGTTTGTGGATTGGCAGGTCGACTTTGGTAAGCCCAGTACAAAATACATTGCGGTATCAGAAACATATTTAGTCAGCGATCTATTCTATAAGAAGTTCCGAGCCAGGCCAGAATCTTACCAGTGGCTAAGAGACAAGCAGCCCATCAAGCGTATTGGCGACTCGATATATATTTACCAGGTCAAGTAAAGGCAGCGAACAGACTACAATGGTTCGTGGTGGTATGATATCCTCTTGTACTGTCCTGTCATGAGACGCCACTTTATCTTTAGCATATCCAGACCAGACTCAAGTGCGGCCTTGGCATTACTGTCCCCAACGAGACCTTCTGATTTAGGGTCGTGCCAGTCGTCGGCCTTGATAACATCTACCTTGTATTTTAGCTTACGAGCTATAGCAAGTAGCTCCATATCGAATGCCCAGCCAGTTATTTTCTGCCTACCGAAGAGTTGGCTCGCGGCATCAGATTCAAACACTTTGAAGCCGCACTGCGTGTCCTTAATACCTGGCGTTAAGAGTAATCGAGTTAGCAAGTTGCCGAATTCGGATATAAACTTCCTGACCCCCGTATGTGTAAGGTTAATATTCCGTACTGCGATAGCAATGTCTCCGCCCCTCTCAATAAACTCAAAGACGTCATCCAGGTGTTTGAGCGGAGTTGCCAGATCTGCATCCATAAACAACTTGTATGTACCTTTTGCCTCATACATACCAATACGGACAGCCCCACCCTTCCCTGCTCTATCCTTGAGTTCAATACTCCTGAATCCTTTGTGATGCTTACACTCTAAGCTGGCCATACGGTGCGTATGTGGGTCCTGCGCGACCACAACCACCTCGACCTCGCCATATTTACGGCTCTTTAGGAATCCAGCCAAAGCAGACAGACTGTCACCAATTCTGTCAGACTCCTTATAGGCAGGTATTACGATGGAGAGTCTAGGCGCACTCATTTAACTACGTACCAGCCAAATAGTATGCGTTCGTCGAAATCAGAAGTTCTGGTCAGATACTTACTACCTGGGTACTTTGCCTCTATGCGGCGCCTGATCTCGTCCGTCTGCCCATTCTGGACGACAACAATTAGTTTGGGCTTATTCTTTAATGGTCGCGATTCTAGTTCTTCTATGGAGCCGAGTCGATCAATAGAGCCCAGTCGTTTGCCCCCTATGAGCGCGTAGGCAGCAAGCGTATCGCTATCTGCGCCGCTTACGACTGCGTACACATTTTCACCAAAACTATACTCTGCAATTGCGCGTAAATCCTCGCGGTATGAAAGATAAGTATTAGGGTCCTGAGCCCAAGCTACAAAGTACTGGCGATAGCCCTGATAGCCAGTGAGGACCAAGAGGAATACTACAAAACTTAGACCAAGAGTCCTGGCTGTCGTATTAACAGGGAACATCTGGTACCAGCGAGCTAAAAGATAACTTATCCCAACACCCGAGAGCAACATTACTACTGGCAATGCAAGAGACGTGCGATATGCATCTGGAGCAGCCGAGGCAAAGAGACCAGGCGCGAGTAAGAGCGCGAGGGAGGTCATTAAAAATACATAGGCTAGCCGTTGGCGCCTCACGAAAGACACCAGTAAACCTAGAATAAACATTAAGCCAACGAAGACATTTAGCATCGGAAGCCCACCTAGATTCGTACTATAGTCTTCATCCCCCCTAATGAAGAGCATACCGACTGTCTTAAAACCATTCTCGACAATCAGCTTGGCTTTCTCTGGAATGCCGCTGCCCGCCAGCTGCCCTACTGTAGCGCCACTAAGTCCCATGGTGGGGTTCTTGTCGCCAATAATTAGTAAGACTAAGAACGCTAGCGACACGAGTACACCAGACACCATGGTGGCAACGAGCATTTTGCGCGCTATCGGGCTTTTGCGGTTCTTAACAAATGCTATGCCGGTTAGGACGCCGAATACAACTGGTACGATCCAGAAGGTACGCGAGCTGAAGCACCCCATAAATAGTAGGGCTACCGAACTAACTATATATGGCAGCCTGCCAGTTCTATATGCTTTTGTAGCAAAGAAACAAAGCGCCACGAAGATAAGTATTGCTGTATTTGCAGGCACATTATTCCGTGATAGTGTTACGGCCCACGGACTTACGGCCATCAGGAATGCGGCAATCAGTGCAGCCCTGCGACCGAACCAAGACTTAGCCAAAAAGTATAGCCCGATCACAGACATAACCCCAATTGCTGCATTAGCGTAGCGAACACTTATGAGTGAGTCGGTAAAGCTGAGTGCCGCAGAGCCGAGTCCAATGTGGAAAATAAAACCGACTGTCGCGCCGCTAATAGCCGAAAAGAACTCAGATGGATTCGCTAGGAGCTGTCGAGACAGCATAAGCCAATTTGCCTCATTTGGGTGTATTGCCGGAGGAAGCGAGTCCAGTTGGTAAAAGCGCAGAAATACTGCGGCCAGTACGACCAGGCCAAAGATTATCGTCCCGAGACGACCGTGAACTTTCTTGAAGGCACCAGCTTTATTCACTGATCTTCTCCTCCACGAATACAAACTTGCGGTACATAAAGAAGTTGTAACCAAGAACAGCCACGATTGCCATTGCTAATGCGAAATTGTTCACGTCAAAGCTGCGACTAAGCGGTAGCCCGAGCGCGCTCGTGACGTCATAGATTATTTCACCTGGTGTTAGCCATTCTTTGGTGAAAAGCTGTAATACCAGGGGTCGAATCACGTATATTCCGAATGCCGTAATGGCAAAAAAGTAAAGTATGCGAACTTTGCTCAGGTGGTGAACCTTGAACGTGAAACGCTGGTTAAATATTAAACTGTTGATCATGGCTATAGTTCCAGAGAGTATGCCTGCCAGAACAATCTCCACACGAAACACTTGGGTCAATATGTTCACCATGACTACATCCACTAGTGTGTTGAGTACACCGACCATTGCAAATTTGCCAGCCTGCCCTAATAATTTCTGCTTAATCCGCTGCCGTTTCGACACGATACCTCTTATGCTTATTAACCTATTATACCTGAGGTTGGCAGCGCAAGTAAAACGCTATGACTGAGGTTGATGCGACTTATCAAGATTCTTAAAGCGCATTTCATCTGCCTTAAAGTAAAGGTCAACATTCCCAGTTGGGCCATTACGGTGCTTGGCTATGATTATCTCTGCGGTA
Organism: Patescibacteria group bacterium; assembly: GCA_052034495.1. Taxonomy (GTDB): domain Bacteria; phylum Patescibacteriota; class Saccharimonadia; order CAILAD01; family JADZBC01; genus CAYPSN01. The sequence continues at coordinate 91,647 of JBPOIL010000012.1, read as the reverse complement.
TGTGGTTTTTCGGTGTCCTGAGGATGATAATACTCATCGCGATATATGAACATAACTACGTCGGCATCTTGCTCAATTGACCCAGACTCACGCAGGTCAGAAAGCTGCGGTATTTGAGGGTTGCGAGACTCAACTGCACGGGATAGCTGCGACAACGCCAAAACTGGGATGTTGAGCTCACGCGCCAATCCTTTGAGCCCACGGGATATCTCAGATATTTCCTGCACGCGGTTTTCCCCCCCGTTATTGCGCCCGCTCATAAGCTGGAGATAATCGATCACGAGAAGCCCGAGATCATGCTCGCTCTGGAGCCGCCGAGCCTTTGTCCGCATTTCCATTACATTCACCATACCAGAATCATCGAAATAGATTGGCGCCTCAGCCAGTGCGCCCATCGCCTTATTAAGCTTTTCGAAGTCCTTGTCCTCCAAATTCCCAGTTCGCAAGCGCCATGAGTCAATTCCTGCCTCGGCCGCCAAAAGCCTATCCACCAGCTGCTCCTTGCTCATCTCAAGACTAAAAACTCCGACCGGAACGCCTTGTTTTATAGCGATATTTTGAGCCATATTTAGTGCCAAGGTCGACTTTCCCATGGCTGGTCGAGCCGCCAGAATGACTAGGTCGGACTTTTGCAAACCGGCCAGTACATTATCTAGGGCCCTAAAGCCGGTTGGCAGGCCGCGCAACTTACCCTTGTCCTTATGAAGTGAGTCCAGTCGGTCGAAGCTTTCTGCCAAAACTTCTTTCATAGAAGTGAAGTTCTGTTTGAGGTGCTTTTGAGACACGTCAAACAGCGTTTGCTCAGCATTATCAAGTAAGCCGTCAAGTGGCTGATCCTCATTATAGGCCATGCTACCGATTTCATTCGCCGCAGTAATGAGTCGTCGTAAGGTCGCCTTCTGAGCAACGATCTGCGCGTAATTAACAACGTGAGCCGCAGAAGGGACCCCGTTGACCAGGCCAGTTAAGTACGTAGCGCCGCCAATGTTCTCAAGCTCGCCCATTGCCTCTAGCTTATTCGAAAGTGTCACTACATCCAGCGGCTCACGCTTTTCATATAGGCTAAGTATGGCGTCGAAGACCAGCTTGTTCTTGGTGGCATAAAAATCATCCCCGTGCACGACATCGGCGACTTTAATGATTGCGTCTTTATCGAGCATCAACGAGCCAAGCAAACTCGCCTCTGCCTGTAAGTTCTGTGGCGGCAGCTTCTCTGCCGAGCTATTTGATTGTTGCTTAGCCATTTACTACCTCGCCTCCTAAAATCTCCAAAGCAGATGCGACGAGCTCTTGCCCACTATCGACTGCTTGCTTTTCCTCACTTGCCTTCATCAACCTACAGTTTAGCATGATATCGCGCCCTAAGCTCTTGCTCATAATCTGTTCGATGAGCTGCCGATTCTTTTGCTCTTCCATTCGCTCTTTGTGAAAGCTAAACCTACATTCTAAAACAAGCTTATTATCCTCGATGTGGGGATTTGCCGAACGCATTACAGCGTATAGTGAATTATTCCTTTCTTTGATCAAGCTTAGACCCTTCGTGCATAGACTCTGCTCGTCGGCAGAGGGCTCTGCGTTGGGTTTGGCCGTAGCCTTTTTAACTTCTTGAGCCTTCGACTTCGATGTCGGCTGTGCAGAGTCCCTAGGTTCCCGTTGTTGCTGCACGACAGAATGCCCCAACGGCGCCGCCAGCGCACCTACGCTAGCGCGATAAAGAGCTAACTCTAAAGGCAAGCTATAGTGCTGGGTAATCTTAAAGTCGCTCAGCGCCTTGGTGAAGCATTCGATCGCCCAGGCGGCCTGGTTGCTATCGAGAACTGTTTCTAGCTTGCTACCTACTGCCACCCCCTTCATCAAATCCTCGCGTACCTCCTCCAGAAGCTGGCCTGTCAGCCCCTGGGGCTCATTTCCGGCCGAGATAAGCCCTCCTACCTTCGCTAGGGCGGCTGAAGGGCTATGGCTAGCTATTGCCTCAATGATCTCAAGCACATCGGCCTGCGAGGCCATGCCCAGAACAGCAGCTACTTGCTCAGTCGTTAGATCCTCGTTCAGTACGGATAGCTGATCAAGCAAGCCGATCGCATCTCTAAATCCACCTCTACTCGCTCGAGCGATCATCTCGAGGGCATCCTTGTCGATGATTATCTTCTCGCTAGCTGCAATCTCCTCCAGGCGCGTGACAAGGTCCCCCGTAGTAATTGGCCTCAAATCAAAGCGCTGAGTCCTAGATATGATAGTTTCAGGAAGCTTATGAGCTTCAGTAGTGGCTAGCACAAACACGGCATGAGCAGGCGGCTCTTCTAGAGTCTTAAGCAGGGCATTAAAGGCCTCCCTAGTAAGCATGTGAACCTCGTCGATAATATATATCTTGTAGGCCAAGCTTGTTGGGGCCGAGACTATCTTCTCACGCAGCGTGCGTATCTCATCAATGCCGCGGTTAGAGGCGGCATCAATCTCGATAATGTCTAGTTCCCTTTCAAGATCGGCCTCTGCCGGCAAGGCATTAATTCGGCGGGCCAGGATACGAGCAATACTGGTCTTGCCAGTACCCCTTGGTCCTGTGAGTAAATACGCGTGACTTATCAGCCCCCGCTCAACCGCCGCCTCAAGAGTCCGAGTAACATGCTTTTGGCCAACGACGTCTTTAAAGTCGACTGATCGGTATTTGCGATACAGCGCAATACGAGACAAAACCCCTCCATTTCACAAACATTATTAGACCTATTATAGCGCTGTGGCGGGACCAGTCACAAGAGGCGCTAGCGGCAGATAGCCTTTTATGCGCCAATAATTGCTTCGATTGCGGCCCAAGTAGCGCCTTCAGCGGCGGGAATCACAATCGTTACCTCGTCGCCGGGGTTACCCTTAAAGTAAGTGACGCTTGCGAAAAGCACGTTATATACCTTGCTACCAGCTTCAACCTTATACTGACCATCGTCGAGTATGAGCTTGCCAATGAGCTTCTTGCGCTCTACTGGTCCAATCTGCTTGTATATAAACGAGCCATCCTCGGCAATAGTAAGCTTGAGGGTGTCTCCTTCGACAAGTTTAGACTTGGAGGCGTAGTTAGCAGGGACTGGATAGCTCTTACTGCCGTCCCCGATCATATGTTGGCCATCAAATCGACCCTCTATGACTTTTCCGTTTACTGCACTAGCGGCAGCAGGGCTTTTGGTCGCTCTGGCCTTGCTTGGCTCGGGAAGGTCCTCCGGCTTAACTCCCATCTCCTGGATGAGCCTATGTACTTCGCGTAGGCTGGATTCTGCTGAAGCAAGTTGGTTTGCCAGTGCCTGGAGGTTTGCTTGTTGTTTATCTTTTTCGATCATTGTTTTGAATATATCTTTTTTACCTGATTGGCCTTAGTGTAGCACTTTTGGTATATTATGCCAACCTGTTGGGTTAAATTTTACTCCATTATAAAAGGCCCCTTGTGGGGCCCTTTATAATGCTTTTGGGCGTTAGAGCCTACTGTAGCTCTACAGTAGCGCCAGCTGCTTCAAGCTTAGCCTTAGCTTCTTCGGCCTCTGCCTTTGGAGCGGCTTCCTTAACGGTCTTTGGAGCACTGTCTACAAGAGCCTTGCTCTCAGCCAAACCTAAACCTGAAATCTCACGTACGGCCTTGATGACGTCAATCTTCTTTTCGCCAGCGCCTGTTAGTACGATGTCGTAGTTAGCCTTCTCATCTGCACCTGCATCAGCGCCGTCGCCTGCTGCTGGAGCTGCTGCGACTGCTGCTGCTGGAGCTGCTGCACTCACGCCAAAGTGATCTTCAAGAACCTTCACAAGCTCTGAAAGGTCAAGCACGCTTAGCTTTTCGATCTCGCTTACGAGACCTTTGAACTTCTCTGGCACTTCTGCCTTTGCTTTTTCTTCTACTGTTACTTCTTCTGCCATATTGTTCTCCTTATTATTAGTGGACTAGGCCTGCGCCTCTTTCTTGTCTTTGATTGCGCTTAGTGCGTAAACCACACTGGCCACATTCCCATTGAGTACCCTTACAAAGCTACTGAGCGGAGCAGCGATTGTTCCAACCAACTGAGCCATAAGTTGCTCGCGGCTCGGTAATGAGGCTAGAGCCTTTACTTCTGCCTTGGTTAAAATGCTGCCGTCTTCAGAGATTGCACCCAAAATATCGAGTGCCGCATACTCTTTTGCAAACTCAGCCACGATTTTGGCCGCATCAACTTCGTCGGTCCCGAATGCGATTGCCATTGGGCCGTTCAGAAGGCTGGTGTCGGCATTCTTCTGTGGAGAATCCGCTAGAGCTAGCTTTACTAGGGTGTTTTTGGCGACGGTATAGGTGATACCTGCATCTCGAAGCTTGCTACGCAGCTCATTGATTGCTGGCACATCAAGACCTCGGTAGTCTGTCAAAACTGCGAGTTTTGTCTGGCCGAAAAGTTCAGACATCTTCGCAACATCAGACTGCTTGCGTTCACGTGTTTTTGCCATGCAACTACCCTTTCGTTACTTATTATTAAGAACTTGCTCCCAGCCTCGACCTTGGCTAAAAACAAAAAACTTTGGCGAAAACCAAAGAGTTGAAAAGCAAACAATATTTGTGAGCATCTCACCTCTCGTAGCGGATTAAGACTTGCGTCGGCTACGGTCTTTGGTAATCGATAGGGATATTCTAACAGATCAGGTAGCTATGGTCAAGAAGCAAACGGTCCGACAATGACTCATCGCCGGACTAGAATATCTCCTTAGGTGAAGTAGAAAGCTGCCTCCGTAAATCCCTATTTTTCTTTGAATATATCTGGGGCAACATGCCCTCAGGTCTCCAGGACTTCTTCACCTTGCGTAGGTCCTTATCGCCCTGGTAATGCCCCTGCTCACCGTAGTCTACCGTCGCTCCTGCAACCCAGAAGAAAACAATTTGCCCTATTGGCATTCCCGCAACCAGCGGGACCCAAACATCCTTGTTTTTATTTCGTATTTCCATAGTCCAACGGTTAATGTATCCAACGTCGCCCCAGCCAGCATCATCGCAAGCCGAGATGTTTATCCTGCCAAGCGAAGAACGGGCCTTCATCATGGTTGTAGCGCCATAACGGGCTCCTATGTACTCTACAGTATGACCCAAGATACATTCACCCGGAGCAAGAACAATAATATACTCATCTTCGTCGATGCCGTGAAATGGCTGACGCTGGTTACGACTACACCAATCTTTATGTCGTATCGCCTTGTATGGCCCTGCATAATAGCCCTTAACCTCCCCCTCGTCGTAAGGAGAAAAGTCTACCCTGTGCCCAACTCGCTCTGCTCGGTAGAAATAGCCACCCAGGCGCACGTCGTAACTTGAAGAATTTAGAAGCTCAGGAGAATATGGTTCAATTACAATCTGACCCGACTTACGTGCGGCTGTCATCTCCGCATCGCCCATGGCGCCAGAAAACGGTCTTGCTACTTTACGTTGATAAACCTCGACTGAACTGAGATCATAATCCCCGCCTTGCAGCTGAGTCTTAAGCCACTGTTGCGCATCGCCCTCTGTCGTCTTCCTCATGCACCCCCCCTTATTCACCTCATTATAGGGATTATGTATGTAGTCCCGCAATGTCTGTGAACAAAAAATACCCCGGAATTCCGGGGTATTTTTTGTAACACAGGTTCTTTCTACTACTTCGAGAGGCTAGATATATCAAGCTTTATTGACGGCGTCATAGTTGCAGCCATGTACGCAGACTTCACGTACACGCCTTTTACTCCCGATGGGCGGTTATGAACGATGGCATTTAGCACTGCCTCCGCGTTAGCAAGCAAGTCGGCTGACTTGAAGCTTAACTTTCCTATCGCTACGTGCACAATTCCGTTTGCATCGTTCTTAAGGTCCAAGCGGCCCTTCTTGATCTCGGCGACAGCTTTTGCCGGGTCGGGAGTTACTGTGCCGCTTTTAGGTGAAGGCATGAGACCTTTTGGCCCGAGTGCTTTAGCGTGACGACCCAAAACAGCCATCTGGTCAGGCGAAGCAACGAGGACATCAAAGTCAAACTTGCCCTTTGCGATGTCAACTAAAAGCTGTTCGCTATCAGTTATGTCGGCACCGGCGTCAGCAGCTGCTTTAACTAGCTTCGCATCGGTCAAGACAGCGATTCGGACTTCGCTTCCGGTCCCTGCTGGCAAAACGACGCTATTGCGAAACTGCTGGTCAGCCTGACGTGGGTCAATACCCAATGCAACATGTAGCTCTGCAGTGGCATCGAAGTTACTACTCGAAAGCTTTGGCAATAGGTCAACCGCATCGCCTATAGTGTAGAGTTTTTCCTTATCAACAAGTTCGCGAGCAGCTTTCTGCTTCTTGCTATAAGTTTTTACTCGGGGCTTAAGCTTAGCGCGAGGAGCTGGCTCCTCTTCGAGCTGAGCTTCCTTACGAGCTTCTTTCTCGGCAAGTTCTTCAGCCTCACGAACAGCCTTGGCAGAGTGCTTGCCGGCCTTGGTAGTTGCCACGGGCGCAATCACCTCTACCTTAGTTGGCTCCTCGGCATTAGCCTCAGTGGCAACTTCCTCTTTAATCTCTTCGTTTTTCTTATCTACCATAGTTTTCTCCTTAGTGGTGCAAGCGGCAGTACATGCCTCCCACCTTCGTTATATTGCTATATTATTTCTCTACCTCAATACCCATAGAGCGAGCTGTGCCGGCAATAACCTTCTTAGCTGCTTCAATGTCATTTGCGCTCAAATCAGGTAACTTAGTTTCTGCAATTTGTGTTAACTGATCCTGAGTAAGCTTTCCTACCTTTTCCTTGTGGGGAACGCCAGAGCCTTTTTGCAAGCCGATTGCCTGCTTAATCAAAGTTGCAGCTGGTGTAGACTTTGTTACGAACGTAAAGCTCTTATCTTCGTAAACGGTAATCTTAGTTGGAACTGGCTGCCCCTTTACGTCCTTAGTCTGCTCGTTAAATGCGTTGATGAAGTCCATCATATTTACGCCATGCTGACCAAGTGCAGATCCTACGGGTGGTGCTGGAGTTGCCCCGCCACCAGGTATAACCATCTTAAGTTGTGCTTTTACTTTCTTTGCTTCTGCCATAATCTAATTCCTATACTTTCTTTACTTGCAAGCTATCAAGCTCGACTGGTGTCTCTCGGCCAAACATGTTTACCAAGACCTTGAGTTTACCCTTACTTTCGTCAATCTCGCTTACGGAGCCGTCAAAACCTTTAAATGGACCGTCAATGATGTTAACAAGCTGACCGATACTAAAGTCAATCTTGTATTTAGGCTCCTCAACGCCCATACGCTTCTGGATCGACTTAACTTCGTCATCGTTGATTGGCGATGGCGTAGTGCCAGTCCCAACAAATCCCGTTACATTCGGTGTATTACGTACGACGTACCATGAGTCCTCTGTCACGATCATTTCTACGAGGATGTAGCCAGGGAAGATCTTTCGCTCTACTACACGACGTTTGCCGTTCTTAATTTCAATCTGGTTCTCTTTAGGGACGATCACGCTGAACACCTTGTCCTGCATGCCCATCGAATCAATACGCTGTCGTAAATTATCAGATACCTGATCTTCGTATCCCGAGTACGTATGGATTACGTACCATGCTCTCGGAGTGCTTTCCTTGGTCATTTAATTCACCTTTAAAATTACTTGTTGTAAAAATGCGCGGATGGCTGCATCAAATCCTCCGACGATGACAGCGAGAGTAACCGAGAACGCAATGACGATCAGGGTCAGCTGCAAAGCCTGGCGGCGTGTTGGCCAAGTTACCTTTTTGAGCTCAGCATACGATAGCGAAATGTAATTAATGAGTTTATCCATAGGTTTCACTTGTAATTATACCCCAGTCGGGGTGCATACTGCCAACTTAAAAAAGCCTTCCGGCTTTCGTTGGCTATTATAACCTGGACTTGATGCCCCAGTCAAGTGCCGCCCTCTATTTACCGGGCACTACGGTCTCCAAGTTCATTGGCAATGCATCGCGAACTGCGACCAGGTACGCGACGATGGGCTCCCTCCATACAACGGCCATCAATAGCCCTACGCACAACACACATAGCGCAACGAGGCACAACACCAAGCCCTTCCAGAAACCCCTCAACGCCGCACCCGAGGGGGCTGCAACCTTGTACTGCTCCGCGAACCTCTCTGGGAGCCGCAACAATAGCAAGGAATACCAGCCAGCCCAATATCGTGTACTCGCTATAAGCAGGGCGTAGCCGGAAACAAAGCTGAACACGAGCCACGATACCCATACGGCCGCCCGGGTAGCCACTGAATTCTGGCTCAAAAGAACCTGGGTACCAAAATATGCCGAGAATGCGATCAGCGTAATGAGAACAATTTGAATAGTTTTTACCAGAACGACCGCCCAAAGACTAAAAACGGGGCTCGAATATACGGCCTGCCAGGCTAGCAACCAGGCCCTTCGTAGCTTCACGCTGCTTGTTGCCAGCACAAGGCGGCTAACATACCAGACAGCCTCCATCGCCAACACTAAAGACAAGCCCAGAGCCAAAATAATGGCGGCAAGGTAGTATCTGCCTACCACGCTGCTCTGGACGAGAGCCCAAGCGCCCCATGCCGCAGTACCTGTAGTCAGAAGGATAGCCAAAACGTGAATAAGCCGCCCGAGTGTCAGTTTAAGGGCATTTGCCGCGGTCAGCCGAACGAGTGAATGAACCCCAACTGCATGCCCGAGGCTACGAAGCAGCTCTCGACCCAGCATAACCTGATTTAGTAGAGTCGTGGCGAGAATCGAGAGAATAATGACCACGTAGCCTCCCGCTGCCACCATCACAAACCTAGGATAGCCCCATTCTAAACTAGCTTCCTTGAGGCCCGAGAATACCAGCCAAGGAGAGCCCTGGGAGGCATTTAGTGCCCATAGAGCAATAAACGGCAAGCAGAGTAAAAGCCAAAACTTAATATCGAGCGCTAGACGGACGATAGCTAGCTTTTTGAGCCCAGCATCTACCCGAGGTGAAAAAACCTGAGACAGCACAGTCATCATGCCGAGAGCATGACGAGGTTGATGCACTACGTGTGCTGGTTTTACAGGGCTAACTGAATGAGAGTGGTGAGATTGATGCGGCTGAACCTTGTGGGATCGATGGCTCAATCCGTCTATCCCCGGCCGCCTATGTGGGGTTTGATTCATATTACTAACCTATCTTGTTCTTATTACGAGCCATAACTTCTGAAGGATATTTAAGCGTACCCTCGTATTATAGACTCTAAACTCTCGCTGTTCTATGCGCATAAGAATCTCGCGATACAACCCAAGTGCGATCAGGATAGGCCTGCGATTATTCTTAGGCAACCGCCTAACCACAATTTCGGCTCGTTCATACTTTTGTTGAGCTATAGCAGCCAGTTCAGCCATCAGCACAGCTGATCCCTCCGTGAACCTTCCTTGTCGTATGTCAGACTCTTTTAGTCCGTATTGCCGCATCATGTCCTCCGGGAGGTAAATTCGACCAATCAAAACGTCGGCGCTTACATCTCGCAATATGTTAGTAATCTGCATGGCGATACCCAGGTCTATTGCGGCCTCTATTATCGAGGCACTGGGCTTCGTCACAAGGTGGGCGCACATGCCCCCTACCGTGCCTGCTACTAGGTAGCTATATCGCTCCAGGTCCGCCAAGGACTTGATCGCGCCACCCTCAATATCAAACCTCATGCCCTCGAGAAGCTCATTAAAGTACTTCTTTGGGATACCATACTTCTTTACAGATTCAAAGAACGCCGGCCACAATAGGTCATCAGCCTCATAACGCTCAGTCTTCAGCGTATGCTCGAGCACGCCAATTTCGTCAAGCCGCACATTGCGTTCCAGGCCTGGGGCGTCAGCAATATCATCGGCCGTCCGACAAAAGGCGTAAATCGCATGAAGATGCCTTCGTGTTTCAGCATCAAAGTAGCGCGACGCTAAGTAGAAAGATGAGGACGACTTACGGGTCACTTTGGCACAATAGCAATAACTAGCGCGACTGCCCATCCTACTAGTGCTTTCGGCTAAGACAGAAATGTGCGAGATCGGTAAGCCTACTGGTTGTCAAAGTATCCAAGCCACTACCCTCTAAGGCTTGGGTCGCCTTCTTTCCGTAACCCTCAGCTGCGATTAGGACCTTGGCTCGAGCGCCACTTTCACTCAATATTCTGCGTGCTCGCGCTACATCTGTAGTCTTCAAATTTTGATTACCAAAGTAGCTCTTTAGTTCTCCAAGTTCACCATCCTTGCAAAGCTTGAAGCCATAGTGCCGCAAAAGAGTTGGTTTGTTTTCTTCTAAGTCTGACTGAACCGGTTTGCCTGTTTGCCTACTCGAGCCGAACATCCCTAAGTCATCGTCTATGAGCTGGAAGGCCGTGCCTAGATTAATCCCGTAGTCAAAAAATACAGGGAGCTCTTGTTGGCCGGCGATTAATACGCCAAACTGGAGCGGTGCCACAAAAGAATATAGGCCCGTTTTATAATGTGGAATTTTCATAATCTGCTTGACGCTCATCTGCTCCTCGAACACAGAAAGCACATCAAGCTGCTGACCTGCTGCAGTGTCAAAAATCACAGCTGACTGCTGCCCAATTACTCGCGCTAACAACGCTCCGTCCTTAACGTAGACCGCTAGCACCTCAAAAACCCAAGACATTAACAAATCTCCGGCCAAAATAGCCATTGAGTCGGCAGTATGTGCAGCTTCTGCCTCGCCCATGCTCTTGGCGAATCTAGTACGGTATATTCCACCAAGGTTCTTGCCGCCATGACGTACAAGGTCTTGATCCATGACGTCGTCATGCACGAGCATAAAGGCATGTAACAGTTCAACTGCCACAGCCGCATCGAGGGCATGCTCTAGGTCCTTGCCTCCCGCAGCCTGATAGCCCACGACCGCCAAAGTAGGGCGGATTCGTTTGCCGCCCCTACGCACAACCTTCTCAATATCCTCCACGAGTCGTTTTGTTCGGCCATCAATTCCAGCTGCCCTCTTTTTCTTATGGGCAAAGAACTGCTCAAGTCGACTATCGACGCCGGCTTTAACTGCCTTGTTTAACGAGAAGAAGTCTAGTTCTGGCGCAACTACTGTCATTATTGGAGCTCCTTAGCAATCCTCTCTGCCACAAGTTTGCCACTCAGTGTCACCATTGGTACGCCGCTGCCTGGGTATGTGCTAGCCCCAGCAAAGTAAAGTCTCTCTATGCCCCTTGCCTTGTTCGAAGGCCTAAAGTAGCCCGACTGGAAAAAGTGATGACTGAGTCCAAATGCTGTGCCATCAGTTAGGTTAAACCTAGTCTCAAAGTCTTGCGGGGAGAATATTGCCTCTGATTCGATCTTTTCTGCAATATCGACTTTGTAAATCTTCTTCATGCGCTCCAGGACTCGCTTCTTTATCTTTTCAGTTGCCGTGTCCCAGTTAATGCCGGCGTCTAAATTCGGTACGGGTACTAATATATAGACGGCGTGTCGACCTTTGGGAGCCAGCTTTGGATCAGTTTTGGTTGGTATGTATATGTAAAATGCCGGATCAGTCGGTAGCTTGTTCTCGTGGAAGATTTGGTCGAGGTTGCCCCTAAAGTCTTTGGAAAAATAGACGTTATGATGCAACATGTCTTTCATCTCATCGTTAACACCCCAGTAGAATAGGAGGGCTGAACTCGCCTGCTTGAGCTTGTCCATCTGCGCTTCTTTTACTTTCGGCCTGTCTTTTGGTTCTATAAGCTTCTTGTATGCGTACGGCAAGTCTGCGTTACACACGATCACGTCTGCCTTCAATACTTCTCCACCCTCAAGCTTCACCCCATACGCCACCTTGTCTTGAATGAGGATTTGCTGGACCGGTGTACTAACTCGAATTTCACCGCCCATGTCTTTCACAAGCTTCGCAAAGGCCTCTGGCAGCTTATGCATGCCTCCCTTGGGGTACCATATTCCAAGCCCTGTCTCCATATAGCTGACCATACCGTATACCGCAGGGGCTTCGTAGGGCGATACCCCTAAATACATACTCTGGAAACTAAAAAGCATCCTAAGTCGCGGATCGTCAAAGTAAGTCGAAACAAAGCTGTAAAGCTTCTTCAGTCCCCCGCCCTTTAACAACTCGAGTCCAGCTGGAACGTTGATAAAATCCGTGAGCTTATCAAAGTTTTTATCTATAAACTTTCCGCGACCAATTCGGTACATCTTTGCCATCTCACCAAAGAACGTGTAGAACTGCTCTGGAGCTTTCGGATCAATTTTGGCAAGCGACTTTGCGAACCTTGGGAGATTACTGGAAACTTCAACCCCGCTGCCATCGGCCCACTTAACCTGGTAGTTCGGCTCAAGCTGTGACAGGTTGATATAGTCATCGAAGTTCTTACCGCAATACGAAAACGTGTCGTAAAGAACATCCGTCATCATAAGGATCGTCGGACCAGTATCGAAGGTGTAACCGTCCTGTTTGATCACATTAGCTCGCCCACCGACGTTCTTATCCTTTTCGAGGATGGTTACTTGGTAGCCATCCTTTGAAAGTCTTGCAGCGGTTGTTAGACCGCCTATGCCAGCACCAACTATAATTGCTGTTTTCATTTTTTTTGCCATTACGGCATATATTATCACACCTGAAGCCGAATTGAGTAGTATACTTAATCCTATATGATGCTACTGCAACTCAACTACGCCTACCTGGCCATACTCATTATAAGCTTAGTGGGGGTTGGCATCGCTGATTGGCGCTATAAGCTCGTTCTATTCAAGAGCCGCCGGGCAGCACTAAAGACCTGGGCTGCACTCATGGTTTTTTTTCTGCTTTGGGACATCGCGGGGATCTTGCTTGGTGTGTTCTCTACTAACCAGGCTTACGTTATTGGGGTGTCATTATTTACCCCCAACTTGCCAGTTGAAGAGGTACTCTTCTTGACACTACTTATCTACACAAGCCTTTGGTTCTATTCTTTAGTGGGACTATGGGCGGGAATGAGGGGCAAGAGCCATGTATAGGTATGTGCTGCTTAACATGGTGTTCCTCGCAACAGCAGGGCTTATCATACTTAGGCTTCGCCCGCTGCTCGTAAACTGGCGCCTAGTCCGCGCCAGCGGCCTCATTATGTTTGGCTGCATGATTGTATTTAACACGTACTTAACGGCACTGCCGATTGTGCGCTACAATACAAATTACACGCTCAATGTCAGGCTCGGAACGATCCCAGTCGAAGATTTTTCCTACCTCATCGTTGCGGTAATACTCGCACCCACATTGTTTCTGCATTTCAGGTCAAAGGAGACAACCCATGATAGTAAATAAACTAGCAGTTATCATCAAACAGGTCTTTGCAGTAAGCAGGCCATTTAGCTGGATTAATACGGCTGCACCATATGCAGCAGGCTATCTATTGGCAACCGGAAGAATAGATTTGTCTTTCTGGATTGGTATTGCCTACTTCCTCTGGCCATACAACCTCGCAATGTACGGCATCAATGACATTTACGACTACGAATCTGACATCAAAAACCCTCGCAAAGGGTCTATTGAGGGCAGTATCGTTGCGCCCCAACAAAGAAAGCAACTATGGTATGCGATTGCAGCGTTCAATATTCCCTTCTTGGCATACTTTATATGGCAAGGTAGCCCTACAAGCAATATAGTCATAGCTCTCGTAAGCTTTCTTTGTGTTAGCTATAGCATCAAAGGCCTGCGATTCAAAGAGGTTCCTTTTCTGGACTCAGTCAACTCCGCCCTCCACTTTGTCGGACCAATGGTATTCGGCTTGGCTTTTGGTGGTGCAAGATCGTACCCACTAGCCCTACTCGTTGCTTTCACTTTTTGGGGTATGGCGAGTCAGGCATTCGGAGCAATCCAAGACATTGCCCCGGATAGAGCCGGTGGGATTAAGTCTATCGCCACCTACCTTGGCACGCGCAGAACGGCAAGCTACGCTTTAGCGCTCTACGTTGCGTGCTCGATTATTGTGGCTGCCTTCTACTGGCCGTTAGGGCTAGTGTGCGGCATACTACTTAGCCTTTACGCGCTCAACGTCACATTCTTCCGCAAGTACAAAAGCGATGCCAAAGCACATGTATACCGCAGGGGCTGGAAAAACTTCCTCTGGCTTAATTGGCTCGTGGGCTTCTGGCTAACTCAAATCATTCTTTTCACCGCGGATCCATTCAATCTGGGTACAGCGCGCTTCAACATTATTGCCTACAGCCTCATTGGGCTTGGGCTGCTTCAACTACTACTCGGCACCTACAACGCCCTCTCCCTACGAAGACCAAAAACAAACTCTGTCATAAGCGAGCCACCTAAGGTTAGTGTATTAATACATGCCCTCAACCAGGGTTCAAACATTAACTCGACCCTACTTGCCGTCCTTGGACAAAGCTATCCTGACATAGAGGTACTGTTTACCGACCTAGGTTCTGATGACAACACGCTCAAACTAGCGCAAGGTTTTCAGGACGAAAGACTAAGGATACTCGACATTAGTGAGCCAGAGTCGGGTTGGGAAGCCAGTGCTTGGGCTGCCGAACAGCTACTAACCCATGCCGAAGGCGAGGTAGTAGTTCTGCTGTCTGCTGATACCATCCTAATGCCCAATGCCCTCGCGACAATCGTTAGCCTAATGGAGAAGCAAAGCCTACAACTCGTCTCGCTCTTGCCTGCAGACCAGAACAAAACCCTAGCACAAAAACTTGTTCTCAACCAAAACCACTTCTTGCTCCTAGGTTGCTATCCGGCGGGATGGGTTGAAAAGAAACACCCGAGCATCAACTTGGCCTACAGCGGCCTGATTGGGATGAATCGATCAGCCCTACACAAAATTGGAGGCTTCAAGTCCTCTCGCAAGAGCCCAATCGCCGAAATGGAGCTAGCGCGTCAAGCCAGCCTAGCAGGGCTTAAAACCAGCTTCTACCTAGCGGGTGACGTCGCAACGTCTCAAAACCATGCTACTTTTGAAACCATTACCCATGACAATGTCCAGCGTTACTATCCCGCCCTACAATTCAACATGCCTCTGACCGTCAGCGCTATCACACTTGGGGCTTTCCTTTTTGTAACTCCAGGGGTCGGACTTCTTGCTTCGGCAATCTATAGTCCTCAGTCAATCACGCTCTGGGCGGCAGCGTACTGCGCGGGCTTAGCTCCGAGGATCATGATATCCTCCACCAGCAAACAAGGCTTCTTGGGGGCACTGTTCTACCCCGCAACAAGCCTCATCAGCCTAACGGCGCTAGCATTCTCAATGCTTAGCTATGAATTATTCCGCCCACGTTGGCAGAAGCGTACCGAACTACGCTAAGCCTTCTTGACGTCACGGGGGACGTCTAGTGAAAAGACACTACCCTTTCCGAATGTACTTTCCAAACTGATTGTTGCGCCGATCTTATCAGCCTGCTTTTTAGATATATACAGCCCCATGCCGGTTCCCTTGACCGCCTGTGCCTGAGGGTTCTCGGAGCGGAAGAACTTAGTGAATAGTTGGGCCTGATCCTTCTTCTTCATACCTATGCCAGAGTCGCTTACGCTAAAGCAGACACCCCCCTGATACATCTTGGATGGAGATATACGAAGCTCTACGATGGAGTTCTTGCGGCTGCTGTATTTCAAGGCATTCGTCATGAAGTTCATTAGTATTTCCTCTACGCGCTGGGGGCTTGTGGTGACCTTCTTGAGTCCAGTGGAATGAGTAAACTTGAGCTTCAAGCCCTGCTCCTCTGCTTTTGGCCGGATGCCGTCGATCATCGCGTGGCAAAACGATACAGGGTCCAATGGAGCCAACTCTGTTTCGAGCAGACTGCGCTCGGAACTAGCCAGATTTGATAGATCCTTTAATAAACTCGCTAAGAAAGTAAGGTTCTGATAGGCATTATTAAGGAGTTTGCTGGCATGCTCCGGTAGTTGGGCGAACTTAGGCAACATGAGCGTAGACAAGTCGGCTTCCACGATCGCTACTGGAGTTCGTAACTCATGAGATATGATAGAAATAAACTCATCCTTCTGGCTATCGAGCGTTTTTTGCTCACTAATATCCCTTAGGAGTAATAGCGCGCCAACTCTTTCGCCCTCCTCAACCATAGGGGTAATGCTTGTATACACATCGAGCGTTGTGGTCTCGTTAACCTTTAGCTTCAAGTCGCTGCTCGCGAACATTTCTCCAGAAGAAAGAGAATGCTGAATTGGGAAAACCTGCGAGCCAGCCTCATCACATAAGTGTACGACCTCTACCGCAGGTAGGCGTTCAATCTCGTAGTGAGTGTCTAGAAGCTCCAAGGCCGCACCGTTATACACAATGATCTTTCCATCCTTGTCGACAACAAAGATTGCCTGCGAGAGGCCGTTTACGAGACTAAAGAGCCTCTTGCGCTGCTGCATTAACGCGTTGGTGTCACGATCGATCCTCTCCTGCTCGCTACGAGTAAGTTTGCCCAATCGAACAGTATAATCCCCTAAGATAATCGAGAACACACCAAAGATTGCATGTGATAAGTCGTAGATAGGGTTCTGAAAGAGCATAAGAGCCCAATAAGCGAGCAATAGAGCCATGACATAGCCCAGGCCCGTATAACCATACCAATAGCTAGCAACCAGGATAATAACGAGCACAAGCGGCCCATACGGGCTTGCAAGACCTCCCGTACATAGAACGAGTAAGGCAATCAGGGTGAAGTTGGTGGTGATATCGAACCATTTAGTCCCTATGACGTCGTGCCGCGCCGCCCACGCGGTATATGTAAAAGCGTTATAGGCCGATGCGACGATTAGTATTGCAGTAACAGCTCCAATGTTTTTCCCAACAAACAAATACGTTGCTGCAACCAATGCAATAATCTGCCAGCGTAGCCTACTCGAGGTTCCGTCGTATAGTTTTCTTAGGTATTGGGAGCTATCAAAAGACATTAGTGCCGCCCTTTCTTCTGTCGCTTATTGTAGCGATGCTGCAGCGGTATTGATAGCGCAAATAAGCCAGCTCCTGCAGCTGCAAGAACATACCAATACAGCCGTGAAGCATCCAGTGTCGCCCGGATCAGTCCTAAGCTAATCCGATTAATCTCCGCGTTCACCGCTCCTTCTTTCAGTATCGTTGCGGCGAGGAGTGTGGGGGTGGCATATACCAGAACGATGCCCACAACTGCGGCAGCAATCAACACCCACCCTGGCCAGGCCAAGCGCTTGTGGGGCAAGCGCAACGCCAACAGCACGAGCAGACCCATCCCTGCCAACACGCCTACGAGCAAAGGTAGAACTAATGCATTGGCTCGCTGGTACGCCTGCTGTAGCCCTTCGTAATTTGAGCCGGCTTTAGACGTCTCTAGTAAACTCAAACTATCAGGTACTTCGCGTGTCACCACAAAGCTCGTCTCGATACTTCCCCGGAGTTTTGATTCCCGTACTATCTGGCTTTTAATACTCGTCAAATCCAAGGCTAGTTTTAGCTCCTCCCCGCCCTTGGCGACTATCCAGTCGGTAAATTCACCGATTACAGGTTTGGCAGCACTCGCCACTGCCTCTGCAGTCACACTCTTTGCGAGTATCTCGCCTACAACAGGGTCAGAAACGTTAGCCGCCTTAAGGCTTTCCTGGAATGATTCCTGCAAGGACTCTGCCCCCAGGCTGTACACCCCTGCTGACTCAAACTGCTTGCTTAGCAAGTCCTCGTTCGTAACGCTACTGGTGATTACGTGCGCACCAACCAAGCACACAAGAGCCAGGGATGTTAGGATAATAATAATCTTTGCAATTACGCGCATAAATTAAGTCATTTTACCTATCAATTGTAGCATAAGCATGAACAATTGTCGGCCTGTATAGGGCCTCCGTGCCATGCCATGCCCTACACTGTTATTGAATGAAGCTAAGAATCAAGAGTTGTGATCGGACGTGCCTGTACTATATAGAAAGCACCCTTAGAGCGAGCCCACTCGATATCTTGCGGAGCCCCATAATGATCCTCTATCTTAATACCTAACGCTGCCAGCTCAAGTACCTGCTCTTCCATCAAGACAGCCCTATCGGCTATTGCATCAGGGACTGCTAACGTGACATTCTTGCCATTCTGAAAAATCATCATCTTCTCCTTAACCTGTATACCGAAATGCGACACAGTATGGTCCTTACGATCAACGAGCCAATTATCGGGAGTTACGATACCCTGGACTACGGTCTCTCCGAGCCCATAAGCGCCCTCAATCATGAGTTCACCCTTACTGTGAGTAACGGGGTTGACGGTAAACATAACGCCAGAAGCCTCGCTGTCCACCATGCCTTGAACTACGACGCCAACCAGCAGACTGTCTTTACCTAGCTTCTTACCTTTTGCATATGCCTTAACATGACTTGCATCGACAGATTTCCAGCACTTCCTGATAGCATCTTCAAGGCCATCTGCATCGACGTTCAAATACGTCTCCAGCTGGCCAGCCCATGAAGCATCCGCTGCATCCTCTGCGACAGCGGATGAACGAACTGCAACACGGTCATGCCCCAGCTCGTTAAGCGCGCTCTGGAGGTCCTGCCTAAACTCATCTGTAAAGGGCTTGCCCCCCAATTCTCTATGAGCTTCAATTGACACCCCAAACCCGTTTGGTACCGGGATGCCAGCTGAATACATTTCACCGAGAGAAGCAACCTTCCCCCCATATACCATGGAATCCTTCTTTGAAATCCTACTAAATGGGGATATGTATTTCATGACAGTTTCCTCACTACTCCGTTGTCCGCATCAATCTCCACTAGGTCTCCGTCCTTGAAAACCTTAGTAGCGTGGACCGTACCAATGACTGCCGGTATGCCAAGCTCCCGTGACACTATGGCGGCGTGAGAAGTAACACCACCCTCATCGGTGGCGATCCCCTTCGCAAGACGGATGATAGGCATCATGGAGGGTCGCGTCTGACCAGTAATTAGGATTGGGTTTTTCTTAATGACTTCGAGCTTCTTCTCTAAGTTATCATCCCATCGGTATACACATGCCTTCCCTGTAATTTTACCCATTACAGCGGTTGAGCCTTTGAGCTCCGTGATAGCTGCATGATCGACCTCGGGTACTAGAGATTTAAACTTCTTATTTGCCTCTGCGCCATAAAAAATTCTGTACGAGCCATGGTCATTCAGGATGAGGAACTCCCCAGTTTTTTTCCGCGCGAGCAGTTCTCTCTCGGGCACCATATCTCCATTCTCGGCCAGGGCTACCAGCTCTTCTTCGGTCATATAGTTAAGTACATCCCCCACATCTAGTCTTTTAGAAAGCTCGATGTCTAACTTAATAATCGTAGATACAAATGGCAACCAGCCATCAATCCTCATGACGAGGCGAGTATGGCCTATGTCCGCCAAAAAAGCGAGGTCATCGACGGTTTCCTGAGTCAGATAAAGCTCACTTATAAGCAAATTGCGACGAGCTTTTACAAAGCCAGGATAGCCGGACCTTTCATTTAGGCTCTTCTTAAGGTCCTTTAGGTCTTTTGGGTAATCGTTCTTCAAGTTGTTCAGGTAATGTTTTATATCATATGTCCAATTACCATCGCCAAGCGTGAGAGTCCTATACTTCTCGAAATGGCTAACTAAGTCACTGTACATATCAGGCTTGCTCTCTCGAAGACCGGAAAGACTTAAGCTATTGCCGTACTTAGTTTTGTATTTTATCAGGAAGCGAAGCCAATCAAGCTCTTCAGCAGTGACCTTCGTAGGCTTCTCTGAAGTCGCAAGCTCAGCCAAATACGAGTCTATGCGACTTGCAGCAACCCTCTTCCCCAATTCATACCTAAGATTCTTCTCGAAAATGGCCATCCTATATGGTTGGCTAACGATGTACAGGGAAAAAGCCCTACCATGCATACGGTTAGCCTCAAGAAAATATTGAGCTATCTGCTTGTCGCTTAGCGCTGAGAGGTCTTCCTCATCTAGCATCTCGCTAAAAACATGGAGATCCTGCAGAAGCCTCTCTATCTTCTTAAAGAAGTCGACACGGTGCTGCTTTGTCTGAAAAAACTTATAGACGGATTGAGCAGATAACTCCATCTCATGCCGCTCGTAGTAGCCAGCCCCAAGCCCATTCACACTATGGAATAAGTAATTCTCATCACCACGTAAGCCAAGCTTTCTTATACCTGTCCGGTTCGTATAGATCTCCTCGAAATAGTGCGGTAGTGGAGATATCCCATTTATCTCCATCGCTTTAATAAACACTAGTTGCTTGAATTTCTTAGTGGGGGTCATATAGATGGATTACCTAATCTACTTCGGCAACGTCCGGGCTCTCACCAGACCTTCTCTCGCGTCTTGATGTCCGCTCAATCTCGTGGCCAGCAATTGATACAACTGCCCTTTCATCCTCGACTCTTATCTCAAACCCATCGTTTTTACCGGGTACGAACTCTTGCTGAGAAACCCCAAGCTTGTGTAGCGCATAGGGCTGTAAAATTTCATGGTGAGTTAGGACTATTACTGCTAGGCTCCTGCCCGTCTTCGTGTTATAAATCTTACCGTAGCGAACAATGGCTTCTATCATTTTGTCTGCTCGGTCCGCAGCATCAGTAGAGCTCTCGGCTCCTACAGAATCAAGGGCTTCACTATCATCGCCGGCATACCATGCATCCCAAAACTCCGTACCTTGACCCCCATATTTAGCACGGAGTTCATCAATTACGTCTAGTGCCGCGGGGTCATCAAAAATCTGTGCTTCAACCATCTTCCTGCCGACCCTTACGTCGCCGACCTCGTGCTCTAAGGCTTTAGGCTGAGTGGTATTGATCAAGTGGTCACTCGACAAGCCTCTTTCTTCAAGTTGACGCTTGATCTCGTCTGAGTATATCTTTCCTGTCTCGATGGCCCTTTGCCCAAGCTGCTCGTCTCCAAGCCAGTGGGTAGGGCTTGCTATAACTAAAAAGTCAACATCATCTCCAGACTCATCAAGCCTCCTGCCGACTATCTCTCTGGCTACGCGAGTAGCATTCTCGATGCCTTGCTCGGTTAAGTGCCCAAGTTTTTGTTGTTCCTCTTCCGTAGGCTTACCCCAACCTGCATCTGGAAATCCACCATCGTAGTCGCTATGACGGCGTACATCAATTGTAGTTACCGGCTTATGACCTAGCTTTTCAGCCTTGCCTTCGTTACCCTCATTTGAGTCCGTCTCTAATATCCCTGGGTCTAACGATGGCACAAACCTCTTTTTATCTTGACCCAATTCTCCTGTCCCTGTCATACACCCTCCTATATATGACATATGATAGCATAAAACCCCTCTCGGGGCTTTATATGGTAGCGTATGATTGCTTGGCAGGGGTGGCAGGAATCGAACCCGCGGCCTTCGGTTTTGGAGACCGACGCTCTAGCCATCTGAGCTACACCCCTTTATTTGTAACTCGCCTATTTTAGCAGAAAACTAGGTGCTTTTATACCTAGCGAGACTCTTTGTGAAGGGTCAGCTTATTACACTTGCGGCAAAACTTCTTGAGCTCCAGGCGCTCAGCTTTAGCGCGGTTCTTACTCGTACGATAATTCTTGCTGCCACAAGTACTGCATTCAAGCGCCACCATGATTCGCTGCTTACGCTCGGTCACTTCTTTTTTCCCTCGGGGATTATGGCCTTACCAATAATAAAGTACACAATCAAACCAGGCACCAAGCCAGTTGCGACAATAAAAATAAGCGCGATAATTCGAACCCAAGCAGGATCGGTATCAAAGTATTCAGCAATTCCGCCCGCTACGCCGAGGGCTTTTTTGTCTTTAGATAATGTAAGTTCTTTTTTCTTCATAATTGCATGGAGCCACCCGCGGGATTTGAACCCGCGACCCCTTCCTTACCATGGAAGTGCTCTACCCCTGAGCTAGGGTGGCAAACGGGCTTAGATAATACATGGTGCAGGGGGAGGGATTCGAACCCCCGAAGACGAATGTCAGCAGATTTACAGTCTGCCCCGGTTGGCCACTTCGGTACCCCTGCGAGTTACTAACTGGAGCCCCTAGAGGGAATCGAACCCGCATCGACGGTTTACAAAACCGCTGCTCTACCATTGAGCTATAGGGGCATAAAGAACTCACGAAACAAGTTAAGCCTAAATGCAGGCTTCAGTTTAGCATTTTTATGCTTAGCGTTCAAGATTGGGCGGGTTGGCTTAACACCTGCCTAGCCCTCATGTTGTCAGGCTCAAGCTTTAGAATCCTCTTAAATACAGCCTTTGCAGCAACGAGGTCTTTGTTGTGCAAGTGCGTCTCCGCAAGTAAGTGCAGGATCTCGATACTATCTCCGCCCTGCAGCTCCAAAGCCTCTTCCAAAGTAGCCGCCTGCTTATCGTATTCGCCAAGGATACGATAAATACGCGCTAAGCTTATGAGTCTAGTTTGCGTCTTTTCTATTCCATTTGCTTTGATTAAAACATCTGCAGCTTGCCTGAACTCGCGGTTCTTGAACAGTGCCATGGCGTAGTTGTGATAGTGGGCCGCACTTGGCTTTTGGTCTGCTACGATCTTGAAGCATTCCAATGCGTCCGGGGCATTGTTGAGCTGTGTGTAAATAAAGCCGAGCCTGTTATAGGCGTGTGTATTACGGTGATCTAAGCGTAAAATTCGCAGATACGCCCTCTCGGCGGGTATGTATTTATGTTCGCTATAATAGCGGTCCGCCAAGTTAATCAACCTCGCGACTCGCTCATCATGACTCATTGGCTTCCCTGTCATGAAGCCCGTAATGGATGAATTCGTAAGTGAGTCACCCCGGCGAATAATAGTCCAACAAAATACCGTCGCCATGATAACTAGTGCGAGCTCGGCAATCATAAGGCCATCTCCATCCCCAGATACTCAATACAAAGCCTGTCACTCACATTGCGCGCTAGATTGTCCTCAGCTCGGATGACAGCTTCCAGTGAAGCCTCTGTGGCAGAAGTAATGCCCTCGGCCCTTAATGCATCAGCAATATATCCAAGTAGATCCACAGAAAGGCCGATCTCGTGAGTTTGTTTAGCAATCAAGAAGCGGCTACTAATGTCGCCCTTTATAAAGTCATCCGCCATAGTGCGAGCCCCAGCATGGCGTTCGGCAAGTTCGGGAGAGCTCTTAAGCTCTTCACTCAAGCGTGGTGGTAAACCTCCTTGGTCCAAGCTACCAGCGTAGAAATTGATCTGTTGAGTTCGCGATCGGATTGTCGGCAGTAAGGCATGAGCTGCGTTTGTAACGAGTATAAATACAACTCCGTCACGAGGTTCTTCTAAATTCTTTAGAAGCGCGTTGGACGCATCTGGGGTCATTGCTTCGGCAGCAGCTACAAGCACCACTCGGTGGGCTGTTTCGCGATAAGCAGTCCGAACCAGCTGGTCGAGCGCAGCCTTAATATGCGATATTTTTAGCCTCCCCCCATCCTCGTCGGCTGAGACAACAACAATATTAGGGTCATCAATGCTCTTGGCACCGGCTAAGCTTAAAGCGATTTCCTCTGCCGCGCGCTGCTTATATACATACTTTGGTCCACTAAAAACGTAGGCATGACTTGGATTGAGGGCAATGGCCTCTAGCTGTGACCTCGTAGATGGATGTGCAATGTACTCAAGCACGTTCAAGCCCCTCCAGGAAGGCCTTTAGGTCGGCTGGAAGCGGCGCCTCAAAACTTTCTAGTGCCCCGCCGGGAACCTTAAAGCTTATACGTCGCGCGTGCAAAAACTGCCTAGATAGGCCCTCAGGTACAGGCCGACGGCCATAAGTAGCATCCCCGACGACAGGGTTGCCTAAATAATTCATGTGGACACGAATCTGATGCATCCTTCCCGTCAGGAGCCGTATGTCTAGCAGTGAGTAATCTCTATACTCCTTCTCTACACTATATTCGGTAACGGCCATCTTGCCATCGGGGGATACGGACATCTGAGTAGGAATTGAATGATGTCTTGCAAGCGGCAGCTCGACCCTAGCGGTTGACTGCTGCATGCAGCCCCAAACGAGAGCCGTATAAGACTTATCTACGCTTCGTGATTTAAACTGGTCCTTAAGATCTTCACTGGCAGCCAGAGTACGAGCCAATACCATGACGCCCGACGTATCCTTATCAAGTCTATGAACAATACCGGCCCTCTGTGAGCCATCTTGCTCGATCCTGTCCGCAAAGCAAGCTGCGACAGAATCTTCATATGGCACACCGTCACCTCCATGCGCAACGACGCCCGCCGGTTTACTAATAACGATGATGTTGCCATCCTCGTACACGACCGGTATATCTGGTCCGCGATATGCCGCAGGAGGCTGCTCTACGGCGTTTTTTGCCACATGACCTTCTACCTCCACTACGGACAGCTCATCCCCTAACTGGACTCTGTACGCTGGCTTCACGGCCCTTCCGTTGATAGTGACGAGACCTAGCGAGATGTAATTATGCCAATCTTGTCTGGAATAGTCCACATGACTTTGGGCCAAGGTACTATCAAGGCGCTGTCCTACCATGCTTTCGTCAATTATCGTCACTCTAGCTATTCTCCCCTTTGGCTAATTTGTTCAACTTACGTTTAAGTATACATTCCGTTGCACCCCGACACCACTCTTCCAGCTGCTTACCCTTAACACAATACGAGGCCATAAAGCCTCGTATTGTGCATGGAGATATGCCCCGTAGTGCTTAACGCTTACTAAACTGCGGCGCCTTACGAGCCTTCTTGAGTCCGTACTTTTTGCGCTCTTTCTTGCGGGCATCTCGTGTCAAGAATCCTGCCTTGCGTAGAGAAACGTGAAAGTCATCACTCATACTGTTCAGTGCGCGTGCAATTGCCAAACGGATTGCCTCGACCTGTCCGGTCTTACCGCCGCCGCTTACGCGCACGTTCACATCTGATTCTTTCTGCTTACCAACTAACTCGAGTGGTTGAGTGATAATCGCTGCCAATGTGGCGTTGTTTGCGTATTCTTCGAGTGATTTACCATTAACGGTGATCTTACCCTTACCAGCTTCAAGTCGTGCTGTTGCCACGGCAGCCTTACGTCGGCCAACACCAGGATAATAGTGTGCTTGCTTCTTGGTTGTTGTTTCAGTTGCCATATTATACTTCCACCTTAGTTATTGATCCTGCCTGCGCCGCGTGGCCATGTTCAGAGCCTGCATACAGCTTCAAGTTCTTTAGCATATCTGCAGCTAGCTTGTTCTTCGGTAGCATACCCTTAACAGAGTGGCGTATGACGAGTGTAGGGTCTTTTATTAGAAGATCCTTGAGGGCAATCTCCTTAATTCCGCCAGGATAGCCACTATGTGAGTAATACATTTTATCCGTTAGCTTGTTGCCGGTTACTTTGATTTGAACACAGTTGGTAACGATAACCTTGTCGCCACAAACAACGTGCGCGGTATACTCTGGCTTGTTCTTTCCCATCAATCGAGTTGCGACTTCAGTAGATAGTCTGCCAAGAGTCTTTCCGGCTGCGTCAATCTCTACCCAGCCCTGTTTTGCGTCCTGAGGTTTTAAGCTAAATGTCTTCATTTCTTTGCTCCTGACTTTTCAGCCACTGGTTTTTTAACTTCTTCTGCAGATTCTTGCTTCTTAGTAGCGGCCGGTGACTTTGGCTCGTCGAGCACGAGCTCTACTACCGCCATCGAAGCACCGTCGCCACGTCGGGCACCGGTCTTAATAATGCGGGTGTAGCCACCTTGGCGGCTCTGAAATTTGTCGGCCAGTTCATAACGCAATTTCTGCGCAGCAACTGGAGACAAAGTTACACTCATAATCTGTCGATAATTGTGGAGGTCTCCCTTTTTTGCTTTCGTAACGAGCTGTTCGAACTTAGGTGCGATTGTCTTTGCCTTAGCTTCGGTGGTTTCAATTCGCTCATACAAGATAAGTGAGTCAATCAAACCACGCACAAGCGCACGACGTGGGCCGGCTGCTAGGGACAATTTGCGCTGGTTATATGCGTGGCGATGCATTGAATCTCTCCTTTAATCTTCCTGTTTAATTCCAAGCTCATCGAGCTTAGCGACAACTTCTTCATAAGCTTTCTGGCCAAAACCTTTGAGCTCTTTGAGTTCAGCGTCGGTCAATTCGCTTAGATCCTTGATTGTCTTAATGTCGTTGTTAAGTAAGGCGTTCGTAGTACGTGGGCTGAAGTTTACTTCATCAATCAGTACTGTTGCTAGATTCGCCTGTTCGCGAGCATCAGCAGTAACGATTCCGTCTGCACCAACGCTTACTACGTTGTGACCAGCAATCACCTGGAAGTGACCTACAAGAATCTCTGCTGCCTGAGTGACCGCATCCTTAGGAGTAATGGTGCCGTCAGTCTCGACTTCTAGTACGAGTTTGTCTAGATCGGTCATCTGTCCAACACGAGTATTCTCAACGCTATACCTTACGCGCTTGATAGGAGTATATAGGGCGTCAACAGCAATCATCCCTACAGGAAGCTTCTCGCCTGGGCGGTTCTCTACTGGCACATAACCGCGTCCCTGTTCGACTCTGATTTCCATTTCAATCTTTGCCTTCGCGCCGTCTAGGTGGGCGATAACGAGGCTCTTATTTACCACCTCGACTTCGCTATCAGTCTTGATGTCTCCAGCGGTAACTGGGCCTGAGCCCGTTTTGCTTAGCGTTAAGTGCACTGGCTCGTCACCGGCATAGCGTAATCGCAGTTGCTTGAGGTTCAGGATAACCTCGATCATGTCCTCGCTAACACCCTTTAGGGCTGAAAACTCGTGACTGACGCCGTCAATCTTTACAGCGGTAACGGCAGCTCCGGCCAACGAAGAAAGCAAAACTCTTCGCATAGAATTACCTAGGGTCATACCGTAGCCTGGGTGCAATGGCTCGATCGTAAAGGTAGCCATGTTCCCTTCTGTTGAAATTTCTTTTAGTTCTGGTAGATTGATGTCGATTAGCACCGTATAACTCCTTACTTTAATTACCTTGAGTAGAACTCAATGATTAACTGCTCTTGAATATCCTGATCCAACTCACTTCGCAGCGGCAGGCTTGTGACCTTAGCTGACAGCTTCTTGGCGTTCAAGCTTAGCCAGCTTACCGAGCTAGCTTCAGCCAGGTTGCCATCTAGGGCTACGAATAATGGTTTCTTTAGGCTTGAAGCCCGAACCGCTATCTCATCGCCAGGCTTGACGGTGATAGATGGAATGTCCACCTTCTTGCCGTTCAGGGTGATATGAGCATGTGCCACCATCTGACGAGCAGCTTGCCTTGATGGAGCAAATCCAAGCCGGTAACAAACGTTGTCGAGCCTTCGCTCTAAAAGAGCTAATAGGTTTTCACCTGTAACGCCATCCATGCGTTCTGCTCGAGCAACGTAAATGCGGAACTGCTTTTCAAGGATTCCGTACATGCGCTTAACTTTTTGTTTTTCACGCAGCTGAACAGAGTAATCACTAGGCTTAGAACGCCTTGACTGACCGTGCTGGCCAGGGATGTAGTTACGACGAGCAAGAGCCTTTGCAGCCTTCGGATGAAGCTCTACGCCCTCTCGACGTGACAATTTAGCGATTGGTCCAATATTTCTTGCCATATCTAGACCCTTCTTGCCTTTCTTGGCCTGCAGCCATTATGCGGAACGCCCGTGACGTCGGTGATGCTGGCAATAGCTACGCCTGAAGCCTGAAGTGCGCGGATAGCAGACTCGCGACCACTACCAATTCCTTTTACGAATACATCGACCTTAGCTAGACCAAAGTCTTTAGCTGTATTGATGGCCTTTTCTGATGCCAGCTGAGCAGCATAAGGAGTACTCTTGCGTGAGCCCTTGAAACCGGCAAGACCGGCTGTTCCCCAGCTCACTACATTACCCTTATCGTCCGTTACAGAGATAATCGTGTTATTAAACGTAGACTTAATGTGCACCTGGCCCTTAGGTAGGCTGCGCTTAATCTTTCGTCGTTTTGGTTTGGTTGCTGCTTTTGCCATTATTATATTCCGTTTATCCTATGTCTTTGCTGCTGCTTTTTTACGTCCGCTACCCACTGTTACGCGGCGACCACGCTTGGTTCGGGCGTTAGTCTTGGTGCGCTGGCCACGTACTGGCAAGTTTGCTCCATGGCGCACTCCACGGTACGACTTAATCTCTTTGAGTCGCTTGATGTTTAGGCTTACTTGGCGTGAAAGATCTGCCTCAACTTGCAGGTTCTTATCAATGTATTCACGAATCTTTACGAGATCTGATTCGGAGATATCTTTAATTCTAGTGCTTGGGTCGATCTTAAGTTCGGCAAGCATCTTTTGGCTCGTTGTAAGACCAACGCCAAATATGTAGGTCAAGCCTACTTCTGCTCGTTTTTCATTTGGAACGTTCGTACCTGCAATACGTGCCATCTAGCCTTGCCTCTGCTTATGTTTAGGATTTTCACAAATAACCCGCACTACGCGCTTGCGTACTACGACTTTGCACTTGGAACACATTTTCTTAACTCCGGCTCGAACTTTCATACAATTACCCTTACTGCGTTACTTATGGCGATATGTTATTCGCCCCTTACTAAGATCGTATGGGGTCATTTCAACGGTAACCTTGTCGCCTGGAAGAATTTTGATATAGTGCATGCGCATCTTGCCTGATATGTGGGCTAAGATGGTATGGCCGTTCTCTAGTTCTACCTTAAACATGGCATTCGGTAGAGACTCGAGCACGGTCCCGTCAATTTCAATTACTTCCTTTGTATTTGCCATAGATTACGCGCTACAAGTTGTTATTATATAGGTTCCGTGTGTCATTGTAAAGGGTTTTCCAGGTTAAAGTTGATTAATACTGATCATACGTCGCCGTCAGCGCCTTGGCTTCGATTTGGCGCATAGTCTCAATCGCCACTGCAACGATAATCAATAGGCTCGTACCACCGATCGCGAGCGAGGCTGACGTTTTCAATACTGCCTCGAGTATAAACGGTAGGATAGCCAGTGTACCGAGCGCCAGAGCGCCGAAGAGGGTAATTCGGTTCACCACTCTCTTGAGATAGGTTGCGGTTTCCTTACCTGGCCGTATACCAGGTATAAACCCGCCCTGCTTCTGTAGATTCTCGGCAATGTCAGTCGGTTTAAATATAATCGAGGTGTAGAAATAGGTAAAGGCGACTACGAGGACAAAGTAGGTTGCAGCATATACCCAACTGGTTGGAGCAAATACCTTAGAGAGTGTCTGAGCGAAGCTAGCCACCCAGTCGGTTTTTGCATTACTGAATATCTGCCCAATAAATGCAGGCACCTGCAAGAAAGCTAAAGAGAATATGATTGGCACCACGCCGGCAATAATTACCTTAAGCGGAAGATGAGTATCTACCGAGCCATAAGCTGCGTTTGCACTTGTACGCCTGGCGTACGAAACAGGTATATTGCGCTGACCTTCGTTGATGTACACCACACCAACGATCGTAAGCAAGAACATAACGACTATAGCTACAATACTTACAATCTTCGAAGGGTCGGCCTGCAATAAAGCTGCCTGCTGAGAGATTGTAGAGGGCAAGGAAGCCACGATACCCGCAACAATCAGTATTGATATACCATTGCCGATACCTCTGTCAGTGATAATCTCGCCGAGCCACATCAGAAGCATACTCCCCGCGGTTATCGTGGCGACCATAAGTGCCCACTGGAATGGCGAAGGCTTGCCGATCAGATCAACGCCCGATATCTGCTTTGAAGTAGTTTGTACGAAGAATATCATTGCAACTGACTGAATGAGTGCCAAAGGAACTGTCAGGAGCCTTGTATAGTAGTTGATCTTATTGCGGCCTGATTCACCTTCTTTACTCAGAGCCTCAAGTTTAGGTACTACCTGAGTCAATAGCTGCATAATGATAGAGGCGTTAATGTAGGGCCCAAGACCCATGAGGATGATCGAAAAGTTCGTCATGGCGCCACCTGAGAACAAATTAGCGAAACCTAAGAGCGGATTCGACTGAAAGAGTCGAAGCAAGAAACTCTGGAGCTTTACGGTGTCCGGTACCGGAACCGGCACATTCGAGATGCAGGCGTATACAAATAGTACGAGCGCGACGACGCCGAGCCGCTTGCGCAGCTCTTTGTTTCGATACATTTGTCGTAGCACTGTACTATTCATATCGCCTACCCTCCCGTTTGATTATTTAGCGTCTTCTGAATCCTGTGCTTTTGCTGCTGGCTTTTGAGCCTTCTTGGTCCCAAGTACTACCTTGCCGCCTGCTTTTTCGATCTTTTTGACAGCAACTTGGCTCGCAGCAGTCACTTCTACCGTGTAGGCCACGGTGACTTCACCAACAGAAAGGAGCTTGATAAGGCCATCGGCCTTTTTGACAAGTCCATCAGCAGCCAACTTGGTGCCGTCAACAACCCCTGCTTTGTAACGAGCGAGATCGCCAACATTCACAACCTGATAGTTAGTCGGGTTTTTAGATTTAAATCCGCGTACCTTCGGTAAGCGCTGAGAAAGCTGAGTCTGACCACCCTCAAACCCAACGCGTACACCGCCGCCAGTTCGTGAGTTCTGACCCTTTGTGCCACGTCCGGCAGTCTTTCCCTGGCCAGAACCGATACCGCGCCCTAGGCGCTTCTTGGCCTTGTGGGACTTTAGGGGCAATTCATGAATCTTCATTATTTAGCCTCCTTGGCTACCGTCGGCTTTGCGCCAAACGCCGCTACACTACCTAGAGTAGATAGAGCCTCTTGTGTCGCGTAAGCATTATTAATCTTGTTCGTTGAACCAAGCGACTTGGTGAGCAGGTCTTTGATGCCGACTGCCTCAACTACGGACCGGACTGCACCGCCGGCAATCACGCCTGTACCAGGGCTGGCTGGTTTCATAAATACCGTTGCTCCGCCAAAAGTAACCTGGGTTTCGTGAGGGATCGTGTTGTCCTTTAGCTCAACGGTAATCATTGCCTTCTTGGCTTTACTTACGGCCTTGGCTATAGCTGTCTGAACGTCCTGACCCTTGCCTACGCCAACGCCAACTTTGTCCTTACCATTCCCTACCACTACGGTCGCTCTAAAGCGGAAACGTCGACCACCCTTAACAACACGTGTAACACGATCTAGGGCTATGATCTTTTCTTCGAATTCTTTTACTGCTTCTACCATATCTAGAATTTTAATCCTTTCTCACGAGCAGCGCCAGCCAATGCAGCAACCCTACCATGATAAATGTGTATACCACGATCAAAGATTACCGCCGATACCTTCTTGGCAGCACCGAGTTCTGCGATCTTCGTGCCTACCCAGGTGGCCTTTTCAGTCATGGTCTTGCCGTCCAACTCTTTTTGACCAGTTGATGTGGCGTATGCCAAAGTCTTAGCAGCATCATCGTCAATGAGCTGAGCTACAACCTGACGATTAGACACGCTTACTGCTAAACGTGGTCGCTGAGCGGTACCGTGGATCTTGGCCCTGATTCGTTTTTTCTTGAGGATGTCGGATGTGAGTCTTTTCATAATATTATCCCTTAGCCGCTGTCTTACCAGCCTTACGTCGAATGTGCTCGCCTGCGTACTTAATACCTTTGCCCTTATATGGCTCTGGCTTGCGGTACGAGCGGATTTTAGCCGCAGCCTCACCTACAAGCTGCTTATCATAGCCTGAAACGATGATCTTGTTGCCTTCAACCTTGAGCTCTACGCCCTCTGGGGGTAGGTAGCTGATTTTGTGCGAGTACCCAAGGCTCAAGCTTACGCCGCGACCTTCAGCTGCCGCACGATAACCGACACCATTAATTTCTAATGTTTTTTCAAAACCTGTAGAAACGCCGATTACCATGTTGGCGATCAAGGTTCTCAGTAGGCCAAACTGCTTCTGAGTGTCACTGTTCTCCACCTCGCGAACTACAGCGACCAAACCATCTTGCTCTTCGATTTTAAAGCCCTGGAGGAGGGGTTGGTTTAGGCTTCCCTTTGAGCCGGTCACGACAATCATGCCGTCCTTAACTTCTAAGGTAACTCCTGCGGGTATTGTAACTGGTACTTTTCCGATTCTACTCATACTACACCTACCATACCTTGCAAATTAATTCGCCACCAAGGCCTTTTTGCCGAGCTTCTTGGCCGGTCATAAGGCCCGATGAAGTTGATACGATAACAATACCCCTGCCACTTAAAACGTGTGGGATTTCATCGCGCTTTGCGTAGACTCGTCGACCTGGCTTACTGACGCGCATAAGCTTCTGCAACGGACGTTTTACGCCGCTTCCGTCGATACCTAGCTCGAGCACTTGGAAGGCGCCGTTCTTCCCAACTTTAACGCCTGAAACGTATCCTGATTTGGCAAGAATATCAGCAATTTGATGCTTAATCCTTGAATAAGGAATAGAGACCTGCGACATACCGGCACCGCGTGCATTGCGGATGCGAGTAAGCATATCTGCGATTGGATCTGTTGTAATCATGCTTGTCTCCTTTCCTTTACCAACTTGATTTCGTTACACCAGGGACTTGGCCCTTGGAGGCGTACTCACGGAACGTAATACGTGATAAGCCAAACTTGCGAATATAACCACGTGACCTTCCGGTAACTTCGCAGCGGTTACGCATACGATTAGGGTTAGAGTTGCGAGGCAACTTAGCCAATCCTTCTAAATCCCCCATTGCCTTTAATTCGGCGCGCTTAACGGCATACTTGTCAGCTAATTTCTGACGCTTTATCTCGCGCTGCAATAATGCTTTTCTAGCCATTAGTTCGCTCCTTTCTCAAACGGCATACCAAGGCCTGTCAGCAAAGCTTTGGCAGCTTCCTTGTCTCGTCCGCTTGTAATTATGTTGATTTGCATCCCGTGGGTGGTGTGGGCTTCCTCGTAGGATATTTGAGGAAACACGGTTTGCTCTTTAATCCCGATACTATAGTTGCCCTGTGGGTCAAAAGCATTCGCTTTTACGCCGTGGAAATCACGAATACGAGGTAGGACCACGCTAACGAGCTGGTCCAGGAAGTAGTACATGCGTTCCCCGCGCAAAGTCACGGTCGCACCAATTTCGTTGCCTTCTCGCAGCTTAAAAGTAGCAATACTCTTTCGTGCTTTTGTAACTACTGGCTTCTGGCCTGTAACTTTCGTGAGTGTAGCCATGGCCTGCTCAAGATGCTTGCTGTCTTGAAGCGCTCGGCCTACACCAACGCTCACAACAATCTTCTCGATTTTTGGAACCTGATTTGGGTTCTTGAGTCCGAGTGATGTTGCCAATTCCTTGGCAAGGGTATTCTTGTAGTGGTCTTTTAATCTATTCATGATTACTTCTCATTCTTTTCTGGCTTAGCAGCCTTGGCTGGCTTTTCGCTCGCCTTTGGCTTCGTCTTGTTCTGGAACTTAGACACTTTAAAGATTCGCTCCTTATTGCCTTTGGCATCGAGCCTATAGCCAATGCGAGCTGGCTTTCCAGAAGTTGGGTCTAGGACCATCACCTTCGCAACATCAATTGGCTTAGCAAGCTCAACGATGCCTCCTCGCGGAGTCTTTGCGCTTGGCTTGGTGTGCTTCTTGGCGATATTAATGCCTTCCACTACCACCTTATTTTCCTTAGGAAGAACGGCAACAATCTCGCCCTTCTTACCCTTGTCTCGACCGCGAATAACCATTACCTTATCCTTGAGTCTAAGTTTCATAGTATTCATACTAGAGTACCTCCGGTGCTAACGACACAATCTTCATGTAGCCACGTTCGCGCAATTCACGTGTAACAGGGCCGAAGATTCGTGTTCCACGAGGCAAGCCGGCTTTATCAATAACAACGGCCGCGTTCTCGTCAAAGCGGATAGAAGATCCGTCTTGGCGTAATGTCTCCTTAGCAGTACGTACCACGACCGCTCGAATTACTTCTTTCTTCTTAACTGTTCCGTTAGGAGTTGCGGTCTTTACGCTAGCAACAATAATATCGCCAACGCGAGCATAACGACGTCTTGATCCACCAAGTACCTTGATGCACATGATCTGCTTAGCGCCGGTGTTGTCGGCTATCTTGAGTCGGGTCTGGGGCTGAATCATGCCTTACCTCCCTTTACGATTACTTCGCCTGTCTTCTTCGTAATGGTGAATTTCTTCGTTTTACTCAATGGGCGAGTCTCGGTGATCTCAACTACGTCTCCGACCTTGTACTCGTTGTTCTCATCGTGCGCCTTGAACTTAGCAGTAGTCTTATACTGCTTCTTGTACAATGGGTGAGTTTTGAGGCGCTCTACTGCTACCACAACCGTCTTGTCCATCTTGTCTGATACGATCTTGCCGCTTAATACTCTACTCATTGGTCTTCTCCATATCTTTCACTTGCGCTTCACGCTGAAGGGTTAGGACGCGTGCGATATCTCGCTTAATAGCCTTAATTTGCTTAACATTTGGGGTCTCTTTGACTCTCATGTCGACATGCGTCTGAGCCAACTTAGTCCTTAGGTCCTGAAGCATAGTCTCAAGTTCCTTGGATGATTTTGTTCGCATTTCCTTAACCTTCATGACTTTCTCCTGGCGTAGCCTTAACGATAAACTTCGTTTTTACTGGCATCTTCATAGCTGCGAGACGCATTGCCTCTTTGGCAACTTCTTCGCTTACCCCGTCCATCTCGAACATGATCCTGCCAGCCTGAACCTTTGCTACATAATGACTCAACGCACCTTTACCGCTACCCATGCGGACTTCTGCCGGCTTAGAAGTGACCGGAGTATGCGGGAAGATACGAATCCAAATCTTACCGCCACGTTTAATGTAGCGAGTCATCGCTCGACGTGCTGCTTCGATCTGGCGAGACGTAATGCGCTCATTGCCCATAGCTTGCAGGCCGTAACGTCCGAAATTAATTTCGGTGCCGCGGGTGGCTAGGCCAACGTTCTTGCCCTTGAATGCTTTTCGGAATTTAGTTTTCTTTGGTAATAGCATAATCTTTTCCTATGGCCTTACTTCTTATAAACCCATACTTTAACACCAATGATGCCGTAGGTGGTTTTTGCTTCAGCAGTACCGTAATCAATGTTTGCCCGCAAGGTGTGAAGCGGGATGCTTCCCTGCGATGCAACTTCGGCACGAGCCATTTCCGCACCGTTTAAGCGCCCGGCTACGCGAACCTTGGCTCCAAGAGCGCCAGCCTTTACGGCGCTGTCTACTGTCATTTTAATTACGCGTCTGAAGGCAATACGTCGCTCTAGTTGAGAAGCAACGTTCTCTGCAATCAATTGAGCGCGCATCTCTGGCTGCTTGACCTCTTCAATATTCACTTTAATGTTCGGGCCTGCAGCCTTGGCTAGAGCCTTCTTGAGCGCTTCAATGCCAGTTCCGCTTCGGCCGATCACTACACCTGGCTTAGAGGTATGGATAGTAACGGTCACTGCACCAGTTGAGCGCTCGATATCCACAGCAGCAACTCCCGCACGGAAGGTAAGGTTCTGCGCAATAACTCGTCGAATCGCGATGTCGCCCGAAAGGTTTTTTGCAAAATCTTTAGTGGCGAACCACTTACTAGACCAGTCTTTGTTGATCTGGAGACGGAAACTTGTTGGATTTACTTTTTGACCCATTACTTGGCCTCCTTCGTTACTGGTTTTGCTTTTACCGCAGGCTTAGCCTTTGCGTCTACAGTCGGCTTTGCGTCAGTTAGCGTGATCACAAGATGAGAGCTGCGATGTAGAATTGCACTACTGGCACCCTTAGCTCGTGGTCGCATACGCTTAAGGGTAGACCCCTCGTCAACGCGAATCTCGTCAATACGCATAGTCTTTGGGTTTAGGTTGTAGTTGTTTTCCGCGTTTGCACTTGCGCTTTTCAAGGTAGAGTACACCATGTCGGCTGCTTTCTTATGCGTAACTCGCAAAAGCTGCTGAGCTGCAACAACATCCTTGCCACGAACCATATCCGCTACAAGTCGTAGCTTACGAGCAGAAATTGGTAATTGGCGAGTTTTAGCTTGGACCTTCATATTACTTTCCTTGTGCCTTTGCCAATTTACCACCGTGACCACGGAACTTGCGTGTAGGCGAGAACTCACCGAGCTTATGCCCTACCATGTTTTCGGTAACGAATACGGGAAGATGCTGTCGTCCATTATGGACCGCGATAGTCTTACCGACCATTTCAGGAGAAATGCTACTAGATCGAGCCCACGTCTTAATTATTGTCTTTTCATTCGGGCCAAGAGCAACAACTTTCTTCAAAAGCTTAGCGTCTACGTATGGACCTTTTTTTAGAGATCTACTCATAATAACCTACCTATTACCCTTTCCGCGTCGGCGAATAATCATATCAATGCCCTTCTTACGTCGTCGCGTACGTTTACCTAGAGCATGCTTGCCCCATGGCGTCTTCTGGAATGGCATACCAATATCTGTACCACCTTCACCACCACCGTGCGGGTGATCAACCGGGTTCATAGCCTTACCACGTACCGTTGGTCGGAAGCCCATGTGGCGCTTGCGGCCAGCGTTACCAACCTTGATGTTCTGATGCTCGGCATTCCCGATAGCGCCTAGAGTAGCCATACAGGTCTGGTGCACGAGTCGTACCTCTCCAGATGGCAATTTGACCTGTACATATACACCCTCTTTAGCAGCTAGCTGGGCACGAGCACCTGCAGAACGAGCCATTTGCCCGCCACGACCTGGAGTCAGCTCGATGTTAGAAATAACTGAACCTACTGGTATAGCAGATAGTGGCAAACGATTACCCACTTTAATTTCTGCATCCTTGCCAGACGTAACCGTTTGACCGACTTTGAGACCGGCGTTAGCCACTACATAAGCCTTGCCGCCTTCTTTGAGCTGAAGCAAAGCAATACGCGCACTTCTGCCTGGATCGTACTCGATTGCGACTACCTTGGCACCTTCTACGCCTGTGAGCTTGAAGTCCACAATACGAATCGCACGCTTAGCACCGCCACCTCGGTGTCGAGTAGTAATCTTGCCCTGATTATTACGGCCAGCCTTCTGCTTGCGCTTGAGGATCAATGACTTTTCTGGAGACTTCTTTGTAATCTCTGCGAAGTCACTTACGCTCATATTCCGGCGAGCAGCGGTATTCGGCTTGTAAACTCGTACTGGCATTACTTGGCCTCCTTCGCAGTCTTAGTAGTAGGCTTCCTAGCCTCGTCCTTAGACTGCTTCTTGACTGCCTTTTTGTCCTCTTTTGTCTCGGCTTCCGCTTCGAAGATCTTAATGCTTTGGCCTTCCTTCACGGCAACCATAGCTTTCTTAACATCAACGCGACGACCACTCTTGCCCTTAAATCGCTTAACTTTGCCCTTTGTAATAACGATTCGGACGTCTGTTGCGTCAACGTTAAAGGCAGCCTTAACAGCACGAGCCACTTCAATCTTGTTAGTCGCCATTGGAACTTCAAAGGTGTATACCCGATTTGCGGCAAGCATAATGCTCTTTTCAGAAATGATAGGCTTTAGAATTAGCTGCGACATTACTTCGTGCCTCCTAGCCAAGATTTAATGCTGTCCAGAGCAGGTTGTTCAATAATAATTGCGTCGGCATTTAGCACATCGAATGCAGTAATGCGCTGCGGGGTCACGGCCTCAACACCTGGAAGGTTTGCAACAGATCGAGCAATTGCTTCACTCATGGCGTTTACTACGATGAACACCCTACCTTCTACTTCTAGCTTGGCGAGCAAATCAACTGCTGCGCGAGTCTTGGACTCTGCGGGCTTAAATGACTCGATAACCCGAATTCGATCGGCCTGGGCGCTTAGAGCCTGGGCAACTGAACCGCGAATCATCTTCTTAGTCATGGTGATGCTGTAGTTTTCGTTACCAGTTGGGCCAAAAACGATACCACCAGTTCGCCATAACGGAGTACGACTAGAGCCTACACGAGCTCGGCCAGTACCCTTTTGGCGCCATGGCTTCTTACCGCCACCACGCACAAGACCGCGGGTAAGGGTCTTGGCGTTATTAGTTCGGCGGTTAGCCAGAGTGCGGCGATACGCTAAGCTCAATAGCTCAGCATTCACTTCTTGCCCGAATATCGCCTTATCCAAAGTAACTTCAGTGGTGGCCTTCTTGCCTGCAGCTGTGTACGTCATCGCCTTCATGTCCTTAGCCTCTCACCATTACTAAGCTCTTTTTTGGGCCTGGAACTGCACCACGAACCACGAGCAAGTTATTTTCTACATCTACTTCCATTACCTTGAGGTTCTTAACGGTAACGGCCTTACTACCCATTTGACCGGCCATCTTTTGACCTTTAAACACGTGTTGGGGATAACCAGCACCAATTGAACCAGGAGCACGGTGATTATGGCTACCGTGACTCATTGGACCACGAGCGAAGTTGTGACGCTTGATAGTTCCGGCGAAGCCTTTGCCCTTAGAAACAGCACTTACTGTTATGCTGTCACCGACGGCAAAAACATCGGCTTTAAGTTCATCTCCAATTGTCATCTCTGGCTGATCTCCATCTACGCGATACTCAGTAAGGAAACGGCTATTGGCTTTGGCTGGCTTGAGGTGGCCGGCTTGCGGCTTGGCTTGGTGCTTGGCTTCTCCAAACCCAATCTGAACTGCACTATATCCGTCTCGCTCTTCGCTTTTGAGCTGAGTAATCACACACGGACCAGCCTCCAGTACAGTTACTGGAGTCATTACGCCCGATTCGTCAAAAATCTGGGTCATACCTATCTTTTTAGCAAGCAGTGCTTTCACGCGTGATTCCTTAATGTGATTATTCTAGAAAAACAAATCCTGGCAAGTTGATGGGTTTCCGTCCGGGCGCTTTACCCTGTACCGAGCGGACCTAATCACTTCCCAGCCGTTAAGCCTGAAAAGGAATGTTTTAGACCAAGCGTTAGTGTACCAGATAACCAACAGGAGTGTCAACAGTTTTCGAGCCTAGATAAGCGCCTACTTACGCCGCAGCTCGGCCTTGAGGCCCCTTTGTACCATTCTGAGCGCAAGCACGCCCAAAATACCACCTATGAGGTAGGATATTGCCCACCATGGGTTCTGAACGAATATACGCCACTCCAAGATTGCAGGCAACAAGGCAAAGCAAGCAGATATCATACCTAGTGCCCTCCCCTGGTTGTAGAGCTTGCTTGATTTTATACGTTTGACACGGTTGCGCCTGCGGAGCTCGAGTAAAAGGAAGCCGACTTTAATATTAAGGTAGGTCAAAAATGGCACCGGCAGCAAACTGACCCAAAATGCGGGTGTAGGCGTAAACTCCATGACTATAGACTAATGGAGATCGTTAAGCCAATGCCCGTAAAAACCAGCCCTAAGAGCGCCCCAACGACGAGTAGAGCATATTCTATCTTGCGATCAATCCTTAGCACATCAACCTTAGAGAATATAAAGCCCAGGATTACACCTATCGGGATCACTCTATGTCCGTTAATCGATATCCATGTAAGTCCGAGGATGAGATAAAGGCCCGCCTTTACCAAAAAAGCGAAGTCAGACTCGTAATACCTTTTGCCGCCCTTATTCTTCATTACTCTATTTAAGCATAAAAACTATGGGGAGTCGAAGAGAAAGTTAATCCAAAAATGAAAGAAGACCCTGAACAAAGTTCAAGGTCTCGTGGTGGGTGCGGCGGGGTGGCCCGGAGGCCACCCCGCCGACCTGCGCGTCCCAGGCGGCGGATCCCGGGGCGCGTCGTGCGCAAGGGCAGGTGGCGGAACCCACCCTGCGCGACTGAGGGGGCGGGACCCTCAGCGTATGACCTTCTGCCGAAGCAGAAGGCGCGAAGCTCAGAGAACAATACCTACGGCAAGCCGCGTGGCGTAAATTCTCTGGCGACACCAGGAAGCGGTGGCCCTCGGGCCGTTGCTTCCGGTATCATCCGACCCTACAGGGCATTGTAGCGTGCTAGGAGAAACGGTGACGTCACACTGGCGAACCAGCAAACGTGCGCTCTTCCGTGCAAGCTACTACCCTTTCTTGTGGCCGTAGCCTCAAATGGATCGGATTTCAATTCAATGGACTTTACCTAAGGTGTCAGGTCCATACAATCAACGCTCAATGTATCAAGAGCTGATTGTATGGACCGAAGTCCAAATATAAGGTGCAATTTGGCGTAAACCAAACTTAGATACACATAGTAACACAGCTAGCATTGTTTGTCTAGTCTTTTTTTCAACATTCTTATTGACGTGTCAACCTATCTGTAGTATGATTTGTGCACATTAAGGCATAGCCTTAAGCACTTTGCAAACTTTTAGGGATTGTGGCCGGTGAATTGCAGATACAGTCTGTAGCTCACCGAGCCACAAACTTCGAAAGGAGGTTCGGTGCAATGCACGTACGACAAGATGTCATGCGGCAGTTCCAGGTGATGATTCCAGAAGATGATCATCAGCTCGTCATCAACTTCCTACAGCAAGAGCTGGTCTCACTTGGCCAGAGAGGCGCACGGGTACAACA
Organism: Patescibacteria group bacterium; assembly: GCA_052034495.1. Lineage (GTDB taxonomy): Bacteria > Patescibacteriota > Saccharimonadia > CAILAD01 > JADZBC01 > CAYPSN01. The sequence goes on along the minus strand of JBPOIL010000012.1, from coordinate 51,439 downwards.
CCTGGCAGGTCTCACCTACGAGGTGGCAGAGGTCGCGATGACCGACCACCAGGTAGAAGTCGTCATCGCTGCAATCCGTGAACGCTTCGATGACCACTACTGGGAGCCGCCGTTCTCCACCCCTGCACGATTGGGTCTCGTACCTGAAGATGCATTCTCCGCCTGACCCCTTCATCGGGGTCAGGCGGGCGGACCAAAGCTATTAAACACTTGATGCCTTTGTTCTGTCTTAACCAAAAAGTACCTATTATTCGGGTACTTTTTGGTTATACGAGTAAAGACTGAGCCCGCCCGAGATGACCCGGGCGGGCTTTGCGAATAGAGATGTCACGCCTACTGCTAAGAAAGGAACGTCACTTCGACGTCACTTCCATCGACCACCTTCGGGTGGCGCAGGTGTGTCTTGAAGCGCTTCATGATGTGAACACGCGTGTCTGCCGCAGAGGGTGCAGACTTAACCTCGATGCGCCACTCAAGCCCCGTAGGCAGATCCTCTGCAAGGACAAGTCGTACCCGAGTGATATTGAGCTTGGGTGCGCCATTGAGCAACGTCCTTACAAGGCGGGTATAATCCTCTACCTCGTGCGGGTCAAGTTTCCCACTTACATCACGCCTAAGACGAGATGAGTGAATCGTGATTTCCACTGCTTACTCTCCTCGTCTGGGCGGATGATATACATACTTTAACATATTAATTCACTAAGTACAAGGCGTAGTGTATTGAAGAACGGCTCACGCCAAATCATAGCCAATCTAAAAGCCCCTCGTTAAGAGGGGCTTTTAGATTCACACTAGATCGAGCAAATTACATCTTAATTTCAATGTCTACACCAGCTGGAAGGTTAAGATTCATAAGTGAATCGATCGTCTTCGGAGTTGGCTCAGTAATATCGATTAAACGTTTGTGTGTACGCATTTCGAACTGTTCACGAGCGTCTTTGAACACGTGGGGGCTAGATAGCACCGTAAACTTGTTCTTATCAGTAGGTAGTGGCACTGGACCAACTACCTGTGCGCCGGTACGTACGGCAGTATCAAGGATCTGCTTAGCAGACTGATCGATAATTTTACTGTCGTACGCCTTGAGGCGAATGCGGATGCGTTGTTTGTTTGCTTGTTCTGGCATGTGAAGGTTCCGTTATAGTCCTGGTTACTTGTTAATCTTAGTTACAACACCAGCACCTACGGTTCGGCCACCTTCGCGGATGGCGAATCGGAGTCCTTCTTCCATGGCAATCGGGGCGATGAGCTTAACCTTCATCTTGATGTTATCCCCTGGCATTACCATTTCTACGCCGTCTGGTAGGGTAACTTCACCAGTAACGTCGGTTGTGCGGATGTAAAACTGTGGCTTGTAGCCCTTGAAGAATGGAGTGTGGCGACCGCCCTCTTCCTTCTTAAGAACGTAAACTTCAGAATCAAACTCGGTGTGAGGGGTGATTGAACCTGGCTTAGCCAGAACCTGACCGCGTTCGATATCAGTTCGCTCAATACCACGTAGGAGTAAGCCAACGTTGTCTCCAGCACGACCTTCGTCGAGGAGCTTCTTGAACATTTCTACACCAGTTACCGTAGTCTTTTTGGTGTCGTGAAGGCCAACGATCTCTACTTCTTCACCTACGTTCACGATTCCCTGTTCAATTCGTCCGGTAGCTACCGTACCACGACCTTTGATTGAGAATACGTCTTCGATTGGCATTAGGAATGGCTTATCGATTTCGCGCTTTGGCTCTGGAACACTTTCGTCCATAGCTTTCACAAGCTCCATGATTGAGTCTTCTGCAGCGGCATCGCCTTCGAGTGCCTTAAGGGCAGAACCCTTAATGATTGGGGCGTTCTCGTCGTAGCCGTTCTTTTCTAGGAGTTCGCGGATTTCGATCTCAACAAGCTCAGCAAGCTCTGGGTCGGCCATATCCATCTTGTTCATGTAGACAAGGATATATGGAACACCAACCTGTCGAGCCAAGAGAACGTGCTCTCGGGTCTGTGGCATTGGGCCATCAGCAGCAGATACCACCAATACAGCACCGTCAATCTGAGCAGCACCAGTGATCATGTTCTTTACATAGTCAGCGTGACCAGGCATATCGACGTGAGCATAGTGTCGCTTTTCGCTTTCGTACTCCTGGTGAGAAGTTGCGATAGTGATTCCACGCTCGCGCTCTTCTGGAGCCTTGTCGATTTCATCGTAGTTAATTGGCTTGTTTACTGCGCTAGGAAGCTTCTTAGCCAATACGTGGGTGATTGCAGCAGTAAGAGTAGTCTTACCGTGATCTACGTGCCCCATAGTACCGACATTAACATGCGGCTTACTGCGATCGAATTGTTCTGCCATATATTCTCCTTGTTGAACGTTGTTAAATTTATAAGCGCTTGGCGAAGACACATAAAAATATGTCTAGGCCTTAGACTTTTCGATTATAGGTAAAAACTGCTCCAATGTAAAGACTTTTAAAGCAGAGCGCCCCTGGCGGAAGCCAGGGGCAGAGCGTGTGTGGAGCCTAGGCTCGGGCCTCCTCAGGCAGAGGTACCTAGAATCCACACACCTTGGTGGCTGCCTGACGGCAACCGGCGTCTCCCGAAAACCTCGCAACGCTCGTGAGGCGTTAACGCGAGGTGCGACGCGCGCGCATAGAAATCATTATGCACGCCACCCACAATCTGGTTCCTTACGGGTCTTGAGAAGATTCCTGACCCCGAAGATACGAACCGCCCGAATGCCTCCGAGCCTCTGCTTTCGCAGGATATGTGGTTTTGCAAACCAGTCTAGTTCCTCCACTTTATCGACCTCGGCGCTTACCTGAAGCGTGCCAGAGGTTGAGTTCACGCGGCGGCGCGGAACGGTGAATGCTTTCAGTAGAACAGATGATGTGCTGCAGCACGTCTGCTTTCATCGCCTTTGTCGGGCTCAACATTCCCGACTCGTTCGACTACTACCTACTACTAGGCTGTCTGCTAGAAGACCTGGTCGATCTCGCTCAGTATCATAACCTAACAAAGAGACCTTGTCAATCTGACAAGGTCTCTTTGTGTTCTAAATTTGAACCGACCTAACGACCCTCTTCAACCGCGGCCTGTCGCTTACCAATTAACTCGTCTGCAACGTTACGAGGCACTTCAGCATAATGATCGAATTCCATGGCGTAACTAGCACGCCCTTGCGTCATTGAGCGTAGGCTGGTAGCGTACCCGAACATGCCAGACAGAGGCACGAAAGCGTCGATCACCTTGGCGCCAAGTCGGTCTTCCATCTTATCAACACGCCCACGCTTTGCGTTAATGTCTCCGATTACGTCGCCCATAAAGTCCTCTGGGGTGGTGATCTCAACGCGCATAACAGGCTCTAGGATTACTGGATCCGCCTGACGCACACCCGCCTGTAGGGCCATAGAGCCGGCGATCTTAAAGGCAAGCTCAGAGGAGTCTACATCGTGATAACTACCATCATAGAGCTTGGCGTGCACATCGACTACCGGATAACCTGCCAATACACCGTTGCCGAGTGCTTCTCGGATACCCTGCTCTACTGGTTTAATGTATTCACGGGGGACCGCACCACCTACGATAGCATTTTCGAACTCAAACGTAGTACGCTCTTCGGCATCCTCGAGCTGAACGAGTGGGCTAAGCTCCAGCCAGACATGGCCGTATTGACCGCGTCCACCCGACTGACGGACAAACTTGCCTTCGACTTGAGTTGTTTTTCGAATAGTTTCACGGTAAGCAACCTGAGGTCGACCAACATTAGCTTCGACCTTAAATTCCCGCTTCATGCGATCCACGATCACGTCGAGGTGAAGTTCGCCCATGCCGTCGATGATGGTCTGACCACTATCTTCATCTGAATGCACGCGGAATGTCGGATCTTCTTCGGCCAGGCGAGACAAGGCGATGCCCATCTTTTCCTGGTCAGCCTTCGTCTTCGGCTCAATCGCGATGGAGATTACTGGCTCTGCAAAAGTAATTGATTCCAGGATAACGGGGCTTGCTGGATCGCAAATAGTGTGGCCAGTAATGGTGTTCTTGAGACCTACTGCTGCTGCGATCTCGCCAGCGTATACCTGGTCTACTTCTTCACGGTTATTGGCGTGCATTCGCACAATACGACCGATACGTTCTTTTTCACCCGTAGAAGCGTTAAGAATGTAGCTTCCGCTCTTAACCGTTCCCGAGTAAACTCGGAAGAACGCCAGCTTACCAACGAATGGGTCGGTAGCGATCTTGAAAGCAAGGCCAGAAAACGGAGCTTCATCAGAGACTTCAATCACTTTGTCTTCGCCGGTCTTAACATCCTTGCCAAGCGGAGCTGTGATATCGAGCGGATTTGGCAGATAGTCAATCATTGCATCCAAAAGCTTCTCTACTACTACACCACGACCGTCGCCGCCAGATACTGCAACGAACTTACCGGTAAGGACAGACTTGCGAACAACCGTCTTGATCTCTTCCATTGTCAGTTCAGTACCTTCTAGATATTTCTCCATGATGTCATCGTCAGCTTCGACGGCAGCCTCAATGAGGTGCTGGCGATAATGAGCCACCTTTTCTTTCATGTCCTCAGGGATCTCAATCTCTACGAGTTCTTTGTCGGTGTAGTCTTTATACTCATACGCCTTCATCTCTACGAGGTCTACAAGACCGTTAATACCCTGCTCGAAACCAATCGGCAAATGAATCGCATAGGCACGAGTAGTGAGGCGTTCATGAATTGATTCGAGTGACTTGTAAAAGTCTCCACCTGTCTGGTTGATCTTGTTGATAAAGCAGATGCGTGGTACACCGTACTTGTCAGCTTGCCTCCACACAGTTTCACTCTGTGGCTCAACGCCCATCTTTCCATCAAACAAAACCACTGCACCGTCGAGTACGCGCAAACTACGCTCAACCTCTACTGTGAAGTCGATGTGTCCTGGTGTATCGATGATGTTAATGCGTTTACCCTTCCAGAAACACGTCGTTGCAGCAGAGGTAATAGTGATGCCTCGCTCCTGTTCCTGCTCCATCCAGTCCATGGTTGCAGCGCCTTCGTGTACTTCGCCGATCTTATGTACTCGACCAGTTCGGTACAAGATAGCCTCGGTTACAGTTGTCTTACCTGCATCGATGTGGGCAATAGTACCGATGTTTCGAGTGTTTTCAATTGAATATTCGCGGGCCATGATAAGTTAAGTTCCTTCTTAGTAAGCTTAGTAAACAAAAAAGCCGGTTGCATTATCCGTGCTTTATTCCTAGGTAATTATAGTGAATTATCTTCGCTTTATCAAGTAAAAACCCAGGATGCAACGCCGTCAAAGGAAAATCCTAGCCTATAGGCCTCATGCGACTAACGGCTGGTAGAATGCTAGATTCGTAAGCTAGAATATAATCACGTCAAGAAACCGTAAGGAGATGGAACGAATGCCACTACACCTAACCGTGGGACCCATGAAGTCAGGTAAATCGCTCGAGCTCATAAAGATCTTCTCGCCACTCGTGCACAGCGATTTGAAGTGGGTAGTCCTGCAGCCCAACCTGCACGACCGGGAAGACCGAGTGAGCTCTCGTGCCGGAGCCAGCATCAAGACGACAAAGGTCGACGGAATCGACGTCGACTGGCTTGCCGACTACGACGTAGTCGGTATAGACGAAGTGCATATGTTCAGCCCAGACGATCTGCGCTCACTGGATACACTGCTATCCAGGGGGACGACTGTGTACGCGGTCGGGCTCGATATGGACTATCGCGGCATACTGACCGAAGGCACCGTTGCCCTGATGGAACTTGGGCCGACAAGTGTGCAATGCCTTGTCGCAGTTTGTGACGTGTGCAGAAGCTATGAGGCACGGTTTAGCCAAGTCCTCAACGGCGGCGAGGTAGTCACAGGAGGGCTTCCGTCCATCCTGCCAGAGGACGGTACCTATAGCTATGAGGCACGCTGTCGCACATGCTTTGTTCGCGCATAATGCACTTGTCTTCGGGCGGAAGCTCGTTTAATATGGCTAAGGCTTGATCACCGAACAGAAAGGCAAGGCCAAATAGGATGGCTGACGACCAAGCAATGAGAGATGGCGCCGATCTTCGTGCGCGCCTCCAGGCCGGATTCACGGGGCTGGAGCCCACTGTGCCGACCGGGAGCCCTCTTCCGGGAAGGCACCTGCTCAGCGAAGGAGGAGAAGAAGAAGCTCCGACCATCCTGCAGGGTGGCCCTCGCGAGATCCCCTGGGACAAGCGCCTTCCCCCGGAAGACCCTTCGGACTGAAGTTCAGACCAACCCTCACCCGAGGCCCTAGCGCATGCGCTAGGGCCTCATAACTCTTCCAGTATACTCTCGTCTCAATACGAAAGACCCCTCATTATGAGGGGTCTTTCGTATGTTCTTGCTTCGAGAACTAGTATCGAGCGAAGTGCGCGAAAGCCTTGTTAGCTTCGGCCATCTGGTGAGTATCTTGCTTCTTCTTAACTGCTTCACCAGTGTTGTTATAGGCGTCTACAAGCTCGTTAGCAAGCAGTCGGTCGAATGAATTTCCACTACGACCTCGAGCCGCCGTCAGTATCCATGTCATTGCCAAGTGAACCTTGCGGTCTCCCTTAACTTCCATAGGAACCTGATAATTAGTTCCGCCTATTCGCTTACTCTTGACCTGAACCTGAGGCGAAACGTTCTTAATCGCGCCTTCGAATACTTCTAGTGCATCTTTTTGAGCCTTTTCGCTAGCTTGTGACAGAGCGTCATATACTAAGCTTTCGGCAAGGCGCTTCTTGCCGCTGCGCATTACCTTATTAATCATGCGAGTAACCATGACATTGTTATACACAATGTCTGCAGGTAATTCGCGCTTCAGTGATTTGGTCTTTTTCCTTGGCATCTCTTAGGCCTTTGCTTTCTCTAGTTTAGCGCCGTACTTACTGCGGCCTTGCTTGCGACCAGCTACACCTGCAGTATCAAGCGCGCCACGAACGATGTGGTATCGCACACCACCAAGGTCCTTTACGCGTCCGCCGCGCACCAACACGACTGAATGCTCCTGAAGGTTATGCCCAACCCCACCTATGTAGGCAGTTACTTCCATACCGTTGGTCAGTCGAACACGAGCTACCTTACGGAGAGCTGAGTTTGGCTTACGTGGTGTAGCAGTAAATACCTTCACACATACGCCGCGCTTAAACGGCGATGTGTTTGAGGTGGCTTTGTTCTTGAGCGTGTTTAAGCTACGGCCCATTGCAGGAGACTTACTCTTGCGCTGAGCTTTAGAACGTGGTTTTCGAATGAGTTGGTTAATCGTCGGCATAGTCTTACAACTTTGTTACTTTATCAGATAAGGCTTATCTGGTCAAGCAGCTTAAAGTTCCTCCTCGTCACGGAAACCGGTACCTACAGGAATTAGGCGACCGATAATCACGTTTTCCTTAAGTCCACGTAGCTTATCTACCTTGCCTCGAGTAGCGGCGCCAATTAGAACCTTGGTTGTCTCCTGGAAGCTCGCTGCTGATAGCCAGCTGTCTGAAGATGTAGATACCTTGGTCATAGGCATGAGTAGCTGCTCATAGGTTGCTGGCTTCTTGGCGTCGGCAACTGCACGGCGGTTTTCCTCGTCCAATACTGCCTTTGAAACGGTGTCTCCGGCTATGAAGTCAGTTCCCATTGGATCCTCGATGCGTACACGCGAGAACATCTGGCGGATAATCACCTCGATATGCTTTGAGGCAATTGACTGACCTTGAGACGAGTAGATAGCCTGAACTTCATCGACCACGTAGCGTTGTACTGCTTCTTCGCCAATCAGCTTAAGCATGTCTTGAAGGTTAATAGACCCTTCGCTCAGTCGATCGCCTACCGTTACGAGTTGGCCGTGCTTCACAAGCAAGCCAGAGCTCACTGGAATGACGTACTCGCGAGTGTTACCACCGTCGTGCGTTAGAGCGATGTGAGTCTTGCTTACCTTCACCGTACCTGCAGCCTTAGACTTAACCGTACGGCTACCATCTTTGCTCTGAGCCATGATGTCGCCGTGGCCAACAACTTGTCCCGACTTAACAATGGCTTTCATGTCCCCGAGTTCGTATTCGATCACCTTTGAGTCCGGCGGAGCAATGGTAATCGCATGTTTGGAATCGTCACTGACGATCTTTACTACACCAGCGACATCGGCGAGTATAGCCTGTCCCTTCGGATTCCTTGCTTCGAAGATTTCTTCTACGCGCGGGAGACCCTGGGTAATGTCTGTACCAACGCCGGCGAGGTGCTTCGTGTTCATAGTCAACTGAGTTCCGGGCTCACCGATACTCTGAGCAGCCATGATACCAACTGCCTCACCAAGCTCCACTGGAGATCCCTTCGCAAGATCTACGCCGTAACATTTCTGACAAATTCCCCAAAGAGACTTACACATGAGAATCGATCGAATTTTCACCCCTTCAACGCCTGCGTCCACAATAGCTCGTGCGGCATCATCGGTAATAATTTGGCCCTTCTTAACCATGACATCATTCGTCTTTGGATGAACGAGTTTGTCCAGAGAAGTACGACCAACAAGCCATGGTGCAACTGAAGTCTCACCAGCGGCAACAGCTTCTGCTTGAGTAACCAAGTAGCCGTCTTTGTCGCCACAGTCTGGTTCGGTAATCAGGATATCCTGAGCAACATCAACCAGTCGACGAGTAAGGTATCCTGATTCAGCAGTTCTAAGAGCCGTATCGGTCAGACCCTTACGTGCACCGTGAGTCGAGATGAAGTACTCGAGGACTGAAAGACCTTCTTTGTAGTTGGACTTTACTGGCAGCTCGATAATTCTACCGGCTGGAGAAAGCATCAATCCACGCATACCGGCCATCTGGTTAACCTGCTTGAGTCCAGACTTAGCTCCCGAAGCAATATCAATTGCAAACGTAGAGTTCTCTGGGCTAAGTTCCTTCTCGATTTCTGCTTCTACACGGCTAGCGATATCTTTCCAGTTTTCTACTACCTTCTCGCGTCGTTCCTGATCGGTAATCAAACCCTGATTGTATTGACTTAGGAGGTCTACGGTTCGCTTGTCACCTTCGGCAATCAATTCAGGCTTATTCTTTGGAGTAATGAGATCATCCATTCCAATAGAGAATCCAGATAGTGTCGCGTAGCGGAATCCAAGCTCCTTAATCGCGTCTGCAAGTTTAGCAGTTTCTTCGTTGCCATATGTAGCGAACACTTCAGCCATAACTTGCTTGAGTGAAGATTTGTTTTGATCCTCGTTCTTGAACGCAATTCCTTCTGGCAAAGCCTCGTTGAAAAGAAGACGACCGGCTGTTGTATCGATGATAGTACCATCTATACGCACCTTTATGGCCGCACGTAGCTCAATGTGCTTATCCTGATAGGCATAAATCGCTTCGCTAGGTTCGGAGAATACCTTACCTTCGCCACGAGCGCCTTCCTCTACAGAGGTCAGGAAGTAACACCCGAGTACAACGTCCTGCTGGGCATTTACGATCGGCTCGCCGCTTGATGGCTTCAAGAGGTTGTTGCTCGATATCATAATCTCGCGAGCTTCGCGCTGAGCGGCTTCGCTTAACGGCACGTGTACCGCCATCTGGTCACCGTCGAAATCAGCGTTGAAAGCGGGACAAACCATAGGATGAAGCTGAATAGCCTTACCTTCGATTAGGACTGGCTTAAATGCCTGGATTCCAAGTCGGTGAAGAGTCGGTGCACGGTTAAGAAGCACGTACTTGTCGGCGATCACTTCGTCCAAGGTATCCCAAACCTCATCACGGGCACGCTCTACCATACGGGCAGCTGACTTAACGTTGTGAGCATAGCCCTGTGCGATTAGCTTACCAATCACGAATGGCTTGAACAGCTCAAGTGCCATCTTCTTAGGCAGACCACATTGGTCAATCTTAAGGTGTGGGCCAATAACGATTACTGAACGACCAGAGTAGTCTACGCGCTTACCAAGAAGGTTCTGACGGAAGCGGCCCTGCTTGCCCTTAAGGAGGTCGGTCAAGCTCTTAAGCTTTTTGCGGTTCCCTGTAGCACTTACTGCGCGTTCACGACGAGCATTGTTGTCAATCAGGGCATCAACTGCCTCTTGGAGCATACGCTTTTCGTTACGGCAAATTACTTCTGGAGCTTCCAATGCGAAGAGCTTCTTGAGTCGGTTGTTGCGGTTGATCACACGCCTATACAGGTCATTCAGATCAGATGCGGCAAAGCGACCACCATCGAGTTGAACCATAGGACGCAAGTCTGGCGGGATAACTGGCAGCTCGGTTGTAACCATCCACTCTGGGCGAATATCCGCCTGAATCATGCCTTCAATCGATTTGAGTCGCTTGAGTGCTTTCTTCTTTTTCTGTCCAACTGAGCTTTCTGATTCTTCGCGAAGTCTGTCTGCCAGATCCTGTAGGTTAATTTCTACGAGCAATTCACGGATCGCTTCGGCACCAATACCTGCAGTAAACACGTTGCCGTACTTGAGGTTCAAGTCTCGGTAACGGCTTTCTGGTAGTAGCTGATACTTGGCAAATGCGTTGAGTTCAGACTTAGCATTAGTATAGTTTGCGTCAAGCTCTTCAAGTTCCTTGGTTGCTTCTTCGCTCAGCTCCTTGCCTTCCTCTGGCTGGTGCTTTTTGAGAATGTCAGCTCGGCGTGACTTAAAGTCAACGTCTAAGTCCAAGAGTGCTTGCTTGCGAGCATCTTCGTCAACTGACTTAACAATGAAGTTGGCAAAGTACACAACGCGTTCCAAATCACGTACGCCCATGTTGAGAACGAGGCTGATTGTAGAAGGAGTACCACGCAAGAACCATATATGTGCTGCTGGAACTGCGAGGCTGATGTGTCCAAGTCGTTCGCGGCGAACGATGCTGCGAGTTACGAGTACGCCACACTTATCACAAGTAATACCCTTGTAGCGAATACCTTTGTACTTACCGCAGTAACACTGCCAATCCTTGGTTGGACCAAAGATCTTTTCGCAGAAAAGGCCATCTTTTTCTGGTTTTTGAGTACGATAGTTAATTGTCTCTGGCTTTGTAATCTCGCCGTGGGACCATTGAAGAATCTGTTCTGGGGAAGCTAGCGAAAGCTTAATTGCTTCAAAATCGATCACCTGCTGTTCGTGGTTAGTCTCCATACTAGACCTCCTCCCCTTCTACTTGTTTTAATTCTTCCTCGTCTGGGCCTAGCTCTTCTGAAACTTGAGCGAGTACTTCGAAGCTATCTTCGTCTGGACCATCCAGATCAACAACCGCCTGTCCGTCAACTGGTTCGCTACCGATAATCAACTCTGACTCACCTAGCTCAATTGCTTCGTCCTCAGTTACGTCTGCGAGCATTTCCTCGGCATCAATTTCTAGACCAGGACCTTTTTCTAGCTCTACAGCGAGCGTGAGGCTCTGCAATTCTTTTACGAGAACGTTGAATGACTCTGGTATGCGTGAACCCTTGATGGCCTCATCCTTAATAATCGATTCGTAAGCCTTAGATCGGCCAATTACATCATCCGACTTAATGGTGAGCATTTCCTGCAGGGTATTAGCAGCGCCATAGGCCTCAAGTGCCCATACTTCCATTTCACCAAAGCGCTGACCGCCCATTTGAGCCTTACCACCAAGTGGCTGCTGAGTAACCATTGCGTATGGACCAGTTGAACGTGCGTGAATCTTGTCATCAACCATGTGATGAAGCTTAAGCATGTATTTATAACCAACTGTAGTCCTCTGTGCGAATGGCTCGCCGCTAAAGCCGTGGAAGAGCTGTGCCTTACCGTCTTCCGGTAAGCCGGCCTTCTTAAGCTCTGCTTTAATCTGCTCGACCGTTACTCCATCAAACACTGGCGTTGCCACTGTGTAGCCTAGCGCGTTTGCAGCCCAGCCCAAGTGCGTTTCCAAAATCTGACCCAAGTTCATACGGGTACCAACACCGAGCGTGTTCAATATGATGTCTACAGGAGTACCATCTTCGAGATACGGCATGTCCTCAATCGGCAGAATGCGAGAGATCACACCCTTATCACCGTGGCGTCCAGCCATCTTGTCACCCACAGAAATCTTGCGCAGTTCGGCAACCGATACGTAGATCTGCTGCAGTACGCCGCTCGGCAAGTCGTCGCCGTTCTCTTTGGAGAGGATTTTAACGCCTACTACCTTACCAGAAGAGCCATTTGGCATGTTCAGACTGGTGTCTTTTACGTCACGAGCCTTTTCGCCAAATATTGCCCTCAGCAAACGCTCTTCACTTGAGAGATCAGTCTCTCCCTTCGGAGTAATCTTACCGACCAAGATGTCCCCAGCGCTTACTTCAGCGCCGATTCGCACAATACCGTACTCATCGAGGTCTTTTAGAGCATCTTCGCTTACATTTGCAATGTCTCGAGTAACGAGCTCTGGGCCTAGCTTGGTATCACGCACGTCAATCTGGTGATCTTCAATATGGATCGAGGTGTATCGGTCGTCCTGGACAAGTCGCTGAGAAATGATCACGGCGTCTTCGTAGTTATAACCATCAAATGGCATAAATGCTACGAGAACATTCTGGCCAAGCGCCAATTCACCATTAACGGTGCTCATACCGTCAGCTAGTACATCGCCCTTTTTGAGCTTGTCGCCTGCGAATACCGCGACGCGTTGGTGTATAGCAGCGCCAGCATTACTACGAACAAAGTTCGTTAGGTTGTAGGTCTTCTTGTCACCCTTCTTGTACGAAACAGTGACTTCTTCTGCCGTAGCACTGATCACTTCACCGTCTTGCTCTGCCAAAATAACCTGGCCTGAGTCCATAGCAGCCTTAGCCTCAATACCAGTACCCACTACTGGGGCCTGTGGTCGGACAACTGCGACAGCCTGGCGTTGCATGTTCGCCCCCATCAAAGCACGCTTTGGATCGTCATGCTCTAAGAACGGAATCAAAGCTGTAGAGACACTAACTGTTTGCTTAGACGACACGTCCATATACTGAACTTTATCAGCCTCTTCTTCGTCAGCCTCACCGTTAATTCCACGGACCGAAAGTCGTTCTGCCAAGAAGTATCCCTTGTCATTAGTAGGAGTATTCGCCTGGGCAATCACGCACTTTTCTTCGTCAGCAGCGTCCAGGAATACAACCTGATCTGTTAGCCGCGCGCGAACCGGCACGGTCTCAATACCTGCCTTAACTAGCTTCTTAGCGCTAACTTCGGTTAGCTTCTCACCCTTCTTAGCAATAACAGTTCCTTTTGCATCCTTAACGTTTGCGCGTAGAATTTCTCCAGCAGATTTTGCAGATTCGACTTCGTTAACTACCTTTAGGTAAGGAGTTTCAATGAAACCGTATTCATTAACTTTTGCATACGATGCCAATGTAGAAACCAAGCCGATGTTTGGTCCTTCTGGAGTTTCAATTGGGCAAATACGACCATAGTGAGTACGGTGTACATCGCGAACTTCGAAACCAGCTCGCTCACGGCTTAAGCCGCCTGGGCCCATCGCGTTTAGTCGCCGCTTGTGAACAAGCTCTGCTAGTGGGTTAATTTGCTCCATGAACTGCGAAAGCTGATGAGACGCGTAGAACTCTTTAACGCTAGCCACGATTGGGCGAACGTTGATTAGCTGCCCTGGGGCAACGGTCTCGATGTCTGCTACGCCCATGCGGTCCTTAATGATTCGCTCCATACGTAGGATTCCCAATCGGAATCGTTGCTGGATTTGTTCGCCGACCATTTTTAGTCGTCGGTTTGCAAGGTGATCAATATCCTCGCTCATTTCGCCTGCGTTAGACATGCGGATTGTCTCGGCGATAATCGCAATCAAGTCTTCTTTGCGAAGAACACGGTTTTCAGGAATGTTTGTAACATCTAGGTTTAAGCGCTTGTTGAGCTTATAGCGGCCAACTTTAGAAAAGTCATAGCGCTTGAAGTCGAAGAACATACTATCAATGAGGCTCTTTGAGTTCTCTACCGTTGCCAAGTCGCCAGGTCGAATTCGTCGATACACTTCCATCAATGCTTCAGCGCTTGAAGTCGAAGAGTCCTTTGCGATAGTTTCGTCAATAAACTTAACCTCGCCAGTATCGACGTGGGCAAAGAGCTCCTTAAGCTCCTTGTCGGTGCCGTAACCAAAAGCGCGCAACAGTGTAGTCACTGGCAGCTTTCGCTTGCGATCAATCTTAACGGTCATTACTCCGTTAATGGCTGTTTCAATCTCTAGCCAAGCGCCTCGGCTCGGGATGATCTTTGCACCAAAAAATTCGTTGAGTCCAGTGTCGCTCCGAGTAAAGAACACTCCGGGGCTACGAACAAGCTGAGAAACTACTACGCGCTCTACACCGTTGATAATAAATGTACCGCGCTCAGTCATGATCGGGAAATCACCTAGGAAGATTTCTTGTGTGCGGACTTCGCCAGTTTCTTTTATTACAAGCTCAATGTTAGCCCTAAGCGGAGCTTCGAATGACAGGTTCTTTTCTTTGGCCTGTTCTTCAGTAAATTTAGGCTCTTCGAAGTGATGGTCTTTAAAATACAAGTCGAACTTCTTGCCGGTAAAGTCCTGGACAGGAGAAACCTCTGTAAAAAGCTCTGTTAAACCTTCGCGAACGAACCATTTGTACGATTCGGTCTGAATATCAATTAGGTTGGGTAGTGGTAGTACTTCTTTGTTATCGTTTAGATAAATACGATTTGCTGCAGCTTTTTGGGGCATTGATGCTTATCTCCTAGGTTATTTGGCGCCAAACAACACGCTGATCAGGCGTGCCACGATACTCTTTTTACTTACGTAAATAAAAACGTGATAAAGAAGGTTTTTCTAAACCGACAAAAAACCGGCAGGCCCAATATGGCTATTCCGGTATTCTCGTTTAAGCATCCTCTTGGATACAATCGTATAGGAGTAGGAGCGGCTTTGTCAAGGGCTTTTAACAACTAGCTTATTCAGACTACGTCTCTGCATAATGAGGTACAGGACGATCAGGGCTGCTACCGCCACAAGAACCGTCAATGGCGAGACTAGATCTGCTGTGACCCCAGCCAGCAACACCGGTATGGTGGCGGCGATGTTTACCATCATATTGAGGGCCCCGAATATCTTTCCCCTGGTCTCCTCTGTACTATTCAACTGCAAGAGCGTCTGGGCAGAAACACTTACCAGCGCGTTCGAGAAACCTAGACATAATGCCAAGACAGACACCGTGAGCGCAATGTTGCTAACAGGTAGCTGCTTTATGAGGCCTAGTCCGAGTAAAGAACCTGCTGCAAGTAGCAATCCGATTTCTATTAAGCGAACTTTGTTCTTTTTACGCAGGAACTGTCCAATGATGATTGCACCTCCGATCATCCCTATCCCTGCTGGCAAAATGAATACCTGGCTAGAAGTAGCCAAGCTACGACCCAGTAGCAAAAGTGACAATGCCGGTGCCAACACGATTATGATGTTCGTTAACCCCTGAGCGATAGTGAGCTGCAAAATTGGGAAGAGCAATTTGCGATTGTGATAAATACTGCTGAGATTTTTACGCAAACTCCCATTCACTTGGGCAGCAATTACCCCAAGCGGCACATCTCGTTTGTCCACTGCTCGTAGCGAAGGAAGCAGCGCACTCAACACGGCGGCAATCAGGAAACAAACCGAGGTAACCACGTAAACTGATTCAATCCCCCAGCTAGCAATGATTGGCCCGGCAAGCGAATACCCCACGATGAAGGAGCCATAAATCGTGAATAAGAAGAGTGAATTTGCCGGCACCAAATCGCGCTTTTTGACTAGGTTCGGGAGGGCAGACCCTTCGGCAGGTACGAAGAATTGTGTAATAGTAGAGATGACGAATATAAGCCCGTAAACAAGGATCAAGTTCTTCTCGACAAAGAAAAAGAGTAGCACGAGTATGGCACGCAAAATATTCGTGAGGATGAGCACCTTCTTGCGGTCTAGATGGTCAATAAATGCGCCGGCAAACACGGCGAAGAAGATTGAAGGGAAGCCAAATGCCAGAATGAAGATGCTGACAGCTATGTTTGCGTAGCGGGTACCAGCCGCGAGCTCGTATACCCGGATGATGAGCGCGAAGTTAAGGATGTTCGCAGCAAGCTGGGAAAATAATTGCGCGCCCCATAGCTTGTCGAAGTCCCAGTTTTTTAGAAGGCTACGGTAGGCCATGGCGCTTCGTTCGCCTACTTGTCAGAGCTATTTAGTACACTGTCAACTACGCCGTAGGTTTTTGCCTCGTCAGCGCCCATCCAGTAGTCTCTGTCGCTATCGCCTGCTACCTTGTCGACTTTTTGCCCAGTCTTTTCTGCAATGATTTCATTAAGCTTTTGCCGCATCTTGATAATCTCTTTGGCGGTTATCTCGATGTCAGACGCCGTACCACTAAACCCACCGGATGGTTGGTGAATCATTACGCGCGCATTTGGCAGCGCGAACCGCTTTCCTTTAGCGCCACAGGCTGCCAAAAACGCACCCATGCTCGCAGCCATCCCGACAACGATCGTCGATACATCCGGCCTAATGTGCTGCATGGTGTCATAAATTGCCAACCCTGCAGATATACTGCCGCCTGGTGAATTGATGTAAAGCTTAATTTCTTCCTTAGGATCCTCGCTCTGAAGAAATAGGAGCTGGGCTATAACCAAGTTTGCAACAGTATCGTCGATTTCAGTACCGAGGAATATGATGCGATCCTTTAAAAGCCGTGAATAGATATCATAAGCTCGCTCCCCTAGGGCAGTTTTTTCTATCACAGTTGGAATAAGTATTTGATTGCGCTCCACACGAACCTCCTTGCTTAGCTAAAGTGCTATTTGCCTAGAGCATATTGTACCAAGAGCTGGCGTGCTTTGGTAGCGAGCAGATGCTGGGCCAAGTCGTCGCGGAAGTGACCGTGTGTCATCTCTTCGAGCATATGCTTGTCGGTATACTGAGTCCTGAGCTTTTGTAGCTCGGTCTCGATCTCGTCGTTCGTAACTTCAAGCTTGTTTGTATCTACGACGTGACGAATGAGTAAGCCGGTCTTAACACGCTTTTCAGACTCTTCATGGAGCTCCTTTTCGAACTCATCCTTGGCCTTACCGCTCACTGCCAAGTATTTGTCCACATCAAGGCCGCTTTGTTTGAGGTTTTCTTCTACTTCATGTTGTAGACGGTGCTTCTGTTCGTCTAGCAGCAATGGTGCGACTTCAAACTTAACTTGCTTCAACACTTCAGCCATGACCTTTTGTTCATAGTCTTGGGCTGCTTGGTCAGACTTTTGGACCTTAATTTTAGCCTCTATGTCGTCACGCATTTCAGTAACGGTCTTAAAGTCGCCAATAGCCTTTGCAAACTCGTCATCTACTACGGGTAGTTCAATACTGTTTACTTCGTTTAGTTTAACTTTGAAGTTCACCTTGGCACCGGCTAAGTCCTTTGCGTGGTAATCCTTTGGGAAAGTTACTTCGAATTCCTTCTCATCACCTTCCTTGAGCCCGATGATGTTTTCTTCAAACCCCGGGATAAATCGACCTTCGCCTAGAGTAATCTCACTGTTCTGGGCAGCAGCGCCTTCTACCGGCTTGCCCGCGCGAGTACCTTCGAAGTCGACCTTGACCTTGTCGCCGTCCTTAGCTGGATCTTTGCTCGGTTTTTCGCTCGACATCTGCTTGCGCAAGCCCTCTATAGTTTCGTCGATTTCTTTGGCGTCTACCTTGACCACTTCTTGCTTTACCTTGAGCTTTGCGGGGTCGAACTCGATCTTTGGCATAATAGCAGCTGATGCGGTGTACTCCAGCTCCGTGTAAGGCACAAACTTCTTGAGCTCAACTTTGGGCGAAGCAATCGTCTCGAGCTTTTCAGCAATTACTGCGTCGGTATACGATCGAGCGACTGCGGCTTCGAGAACTTCAGACTGCAACTGGCTCTGGTCTAGGTGTCGCTCGACGATATTATCGGGTGCTTTGCCAGGTCGAAAACCGGCTACTTTTACGCCTGACTTCATGCGACTCACAACTGTCTTTTTGACGTCTTCAAGATAGTCGGCGGTTAGTTCAACTTTTAGCTCAACTTGAGAGTTTTTGGTGGAGGTAATTTCGTGTTTAATCATAGTTTCATATCTTAGCAGAATATAGCCAGATTTGGTAGTAATAGAGCGATATAACGAATTGAGCCCCCACGATAACGTGGGGGCTCGAGATCAAGGTGGTCTCTGCATGTTGTCTTGGATCTCATTCAAGACTGCAGTTGTGGTGGACCAGGTCAGACGACCTGGCGACCCGCCACGTAGACCGAGACGACGTCGGAAGTCGTGGTCCCACGACCGGCGCCGAAGCGGAGCGACTGCCCGCGACGGATCACCCGGTCGACCCGCACGCTGGCGGGCGCACCCACCGCGATGCCCTTGTTCGTCGTGGTCACGGAGACCCCGGTGATGTCGGTGCGGTTGATGCGCCGCTCATCGGTGAAGACGAAGTAGTAGGCGGAGTTGCGGGTGTTGACCTGCATCACCTGCCCCACGGGGACCGCGGAAGCGTCGTAGCTGCTTCCGAGGCGGGGACGGTGCTGCTCTTCTCTTGCCACTTCGGTTTGCATGGCTGGTTGGCCTCCTAGGCTCAACTCATCCCCAACCTCTGTCGGGGTAACCTTTGCCTTGTGCGCAGGTTAGATAAATAATATCACGTAAGCGTTAAAATGTCAATACTTTTTAACACTATATTTCGTAGGCAGTTTACCCAACTAAAAGCGCCCAGGTGACACTGGGCGCTTTTAGTTGGTGCGGATGAAAGGACTCGAACCTTCACGAGTGTTACCTCACTAGCTCCTAAGGCTAGCGTGTCTACCAATTCCACCACATCCGCATATTAAATTGTAAACTTACCTCTCAACCAAGCGTCTCACCGGACGGCCCTGGCTAGCGTGTCTACGCCTACTTACGTTTCACGCGGCCACCACATCCGCTTGCTGACTATCTACTTTGTGCAGCCATTCCGCCTACATACCTTACCGTTTTAAAATTACAGTAATCATAGTATCCCCATAAACCTTCTGGCGAACCATTACGGTCCCGTCGGGAGCAACAACACTGCTCTTGCTGGAAGTACTTACTACCAAAGTGCCACCGTATTGTAGCAAACCTACTGCCTGCTGTACCAGACCCTGGGTAAAATCTGCGTAAGGCGGGTCCATTAGGATAATGTCGTACCTGCTATCAATATGACGAAAGAACTGTTCCGCGGTACGAGTGAATATCTGCACTCCTTCTGTAATTCCAAGACTATCAATGTTTTCATCAATTATCTTCGCCACCCTGCTGTGCTTTTCTACAAAGTCCACACTTGCAGCTCCGCGACTCAACGCCTCAAGCCCCAATGCGCCGCTACCAGCGAATAAGTCGAGTACTTTGGCTCCGACCACTTCATCGGCCAGACTACTAAATATTGCTCCTCGGACCTTCTCCCCTACAGGACGAGTAAGCGAGCTTGGGGGCTGAACAAGGGTCTTACGTGCATATTCCCCGGAAATTATCTGCAGCATTATCTGCCTTTAGGGGCTTTAGGAGAATAATCCGCCTGTTCATAGGCGAGCAGCCAGGCGGCAGCAATTAGCTGCGGAATTCGAGGCACCACTGATAGCTTGATTTCGCGAGCAAGCTTGCTGCTCCAGCCCTTTTTCAGAAACTTATCATACAGGCCAAGTTGAGATATACGATATGATTCCTCCCGTACGCAGTGAGCTAGGCCGTGCTTTTTAATGCGCTCGTATAGCGCCCTATCGAAATCTGCACGAATTGGCGACATTACCATGGACGTCGCGATGCCCGCCTCAAAATGAACGTGCGAACTCATGAGTCCCTTGCGGCCCCAGTACAACCAGCCTTTACGCGCCTTACTCTTCTCCTCGTACTCAGCAGCAATAAGATCGTGGCTCAAGTGATGGGCGGGCGTGAGGCTATCGGTCAGATAATGCGCCATCCATCCGGCATGAAAGCTGGCTTCCACCATATCCTTTTCGCGCAAAGCCTGCGTCATGCTGGCCAAATGACTCTCGATCCAAGTAGGCAAAAACCCAATCTCGTTTACTGGATCCCACATATGGTTTGTGTCGTAGTTACCTTTGAACTTCAACCCATCAGGACCCCCTACCCCTTCGAACAAAAGGATGTCCTTCCTGCGCGGAAAGTTATCGTGATTAATGAAGGGCGAGACTAAACGAAAAGCCTCACGGTCAAAGCGCTGATGCGTGCCGACTGAACGAAAGGCCTTGCCCTTCGCTGCGAATGTTAGAAATCCTGAGTTCATAAAGTATTGATCAATCCAATGTGGTTATCGCCTTAAGCTGATTAAGTCGCTTAAGCATATGCGGGTATTCTACCATGGCACCAGTTGCCAGGAAAGCCTCGGCGGCGGAACGGACGCGTGCGACCAGTTTAGTGTCCATGACGTTTGCCATGCGCAAATCAAGCACGCCGTGCTGGCGAGCGCCATATATCTCGCCCGGACCGCGCATCTCTAAGTCAATTTGGCTTAGTCTAAAGCCGTCGGTTGTTCGCTCCATGGCCCGCAGCCGCTTCAGGGTGTTGGGATTATCGCTGTCTGCCAATAAGTAGCAATACGCCTGCTGACCACTTCTGCCCACCCGACCGCGAAGCTGATGAAGAGCTGCCAAACCGAACCGTTCAGCGCTCTCTATAACCATAACTGTGGCATTCGGAATATCCACCCCTACCTCAATCACCGTCGTTGCGACCAGAATATCAATCTCGCCCTGGGCAAACTGAGTCATAATATGCTGCTTTTCGTCAGCCTTAAGTTTGCCATGCAGGACCTCAATTGTACGATGAGCGAATGCACCACTAGTGAGCCTTTGGTGCTCGGCCTGAACACTCTTTACTCCTAAACTATCAGACTCAGTAATCAATGGACAAACTACAAATGCCTGCTGGCCGTTACTAATTAGTTCGTCGATATGTGCCTCCATTGCACTACGGTCTGTTTCGAGTACAAGTCTAGTCTTAACTGGCTTTCTACCAGGAGGAAGCTCATCGATGATACTAACGTCCAGCTCTCCATACACTACGAGCGCCAAGCTACGGGGTATCGGCGTGGCCGTCATGGTTAGCACGTGCGGCATAGTATCCGACTGCGCCTTAAGCAATCTGCGTTGATTCACGCCAAAACGGTGCTGCTCGTCAATGACGACAAGCCCGAGTTTTTCGAATTCCACGCTTTCTTCCAGGAGTGCGTGCGTGCCTATTACAAGCTGGCTTTCGCCCTGGCTTATGCGCTGCTTCACTGCTAACTTATCCGGATTTTTCAAACTACCAACCAACAAGTCCACCTCGACCCCGAGGGGTTCAAAGAGCTTGTTACTTGAAAGCAAGTGCTGACGCGCGAGTATCTCAGTTGGAACCATTAGGGCCACTTGATAACCCGCACGAATCGCCATGTAAGCAGCCATGAGGGCGACGATTGTCTTGCCACTACCTACATCTCCCTCGAGCAAGCGGTTCATTGGCTTATCCTTCTCCATATCCTGGAAAGCCGCCCAAGCGGACTTCTTTTGACTGCTCGTCAAACCAAATTTAAGGCCTGTAAGCAACTGCTCAACGGCAGAAAGCTCGAAAGGAATCGGGGGTGCTGGGTCTAGCTTTATGTCGTGCTTAAGCGCCAGTGCGGAGGCCATGAGCATAAACAGCTCCTCGAATGCCAACCGGTCCTTGGCAGCCTCAAGCTGCTCGGCTGATTCGGGTCGGTGCAGCATACGAATTGCCTGCTGGTACGACATTAATCCGTGTTGTTCACGAACTTCTTCGGGTAGTAAGTCTTCGAGTTTAGCAGTTAGCCCAAGAATCTGAGTTACAAGCTTAATGATTAGCTTGGAATTAATGGCGTTGTTTTCTTTATACACCGGAACTATATGGGCTTCAGAACCTGTAGATTTTGTAGTAAAGGTCGGGTTCTGGAGGCTTAGATGATTACTGCGAAATTCGAACTTACCACGAAAGACGTATTGACCACCCACATTGAGCTGGCTCTTCACGAACGGTTGGTTAAACCAGACCGCCTTGATGGTCCCGGTTCCATCCGTAATTATCGCCTCCACTACCCCTAGCCGTCTATTTCGGAACGAATGGCGTGATTCAAGATGCTCTATAGTGCCCGTTACGGTAACTAAGCCTGGTCGTATAGCCGCAATGCTGTCGACAACGCTATAGTCGTCCCATCGCCTAGGAAAGAACTCCAAAAGATCCTTAACTGTTTGTAGCCCAAGCCTACCGAGGCCACGATTAATAACATCCCCCACCCCCTTAAGTTCACTCAGCGGGGTATCTAGTCGAACCCGCTCGGCGCTCATTTCTTCAGCTTGATTCGCTTATACCGACGCTTACCGACTTGAATAATGTCATCCTCCACAGGAGTGTACGTGTCTGCTGTCGCCAATTCGCCGTTGATTTTAACACCATTCTGTTCGATGAGACGACGCACCTCGGACCTACTTACCTCAAAGATAGCAGATATTACTGCTACGAAGTCTTGATCCTTGTCGGGCTGCAGTGCAACTTCCTCAATATCTTCAGGTGTTCCGCCTTCACGGAACTGTTCATTCCAACTCTGTTCGGCCACTTCGGCACTCTTCTGACTGTGGTAACGAGTAACAATGCTGCGCGCCAAGAACGCCTTACTGTCTCTAGGGTTGGCCCCTTGAGTCATGTCGAATTCTATCTGCTCAATAACATCTAGCGGCACCTCTGTAGCAAGCTTGAAGTAATGAACAATCAGCTCGTCCGGCAAGCTCATGATCTTACCGTACATCTCCGCAGGCGAATCCTCAATAAAAACACAATTGGGCTGAGTCTTGCTCATCTTCTTGCCATTTGTACCAGTTAAGAGTTCGAATGTCATAACAGCTTGCGGGATTTGACCAGAGCGTTTCTGCAAGACCCTACCCGCCATCATGTTGAACAACTGTTCACTACCTCCCAGCTCAACATCAGCTTCTAGAGCGACCGAATCATACCCCTGCATCATTGGGTAAAGAAACTCCTGCAGCCCGATTGGCTGATTGCTTTCAAAGCGCTTACGGAAGTTGTCGCGCTCCAACATCTGGGCAACTTTAAATTCGCCCGCCAGGCCAAGTAAATCTAGGAAGCTAAGTTTCTTAAGCCATTCGGAGTTATAGCGAATCTCTGCCTTATCCAAGTCGACAATCTTGCCAATTTGATCCAGGTAGGCCTTCATATTCTCCTTTACCTCGTCAACGGAAAGCGTTTGCCTCTCAGACTCTTTATCCGAAGCATCACCGATCATGGCTGTATAATCACCAATTAGAATGATGACTTTATGCCCTAGGTCTTGGAAAGCCCTTAACTTCCAGTAAACTACGGCATGGCCAATATGGATCTTGCTGCCAGTAGGGTCAATGCCAAACTTAACTCTAAGCTTCTTATCCCCCAGGAGCTTTTCTTCTAGTTCCTGACGAATAACAACATCTTCCACCCCTCGGCTCAAAAGCTCTTCTATCTGTTCTTTCTTACTCATAAAACACATTATATCACCTCTGCTCAGGTGGTTCGAGCCAGCACAAAAACAAGCCTTGAAATGCAGCCAGCATGGTATAATAAGACCAGTAAATTACGTAGGAAATTCATGCCAAAACTATCCAAAGGTCGGAAGGTTCGCTATCGCGACTCTTCCCCCTTGAACAGTAGAATAAAAGCAACTGCGGGAAGCAGAAAGACCTCAAAAGCCAAGGGCCTAGCTAAG
The DNA here is from genome assembly GCA_052034495.1 of Patescibacteria group bacterium. GTDB lineage: Bacteria > Patescibacteriota > Saccharimonadia > CAILAD01 > JADZBC01 > CAYPSN01. The sequence goes on along the minus strand of JBPOIL010000012.1, from coordinate 27,775 downwards.
CTAAAGCCCAAGAACATATGGGCCTGGGTAAAGACCCCTAAAGGACGCCGTACGGTCATTGGCCTTGCTGCCGCTGGGCTTGGGTTAATCCTGCTGACCTTCCTGTGGTTTTCCAAAGACCTTCCGAGTCCGAACAAAATCAATGCGCGGCTGAACGCACAAACCACAAAGATCTACGCGAGTGACGAAAAGACCCTACTACTGGAAGTGTATGGAGATAAAAACCGTAGTCTGATTGAATTCAACGAGATGCCAAAGAGCATCAAAGATGCTACGGTAGCTATTGAAGATAAGGACTTCTATAAACATGGTGCATTCAGCATTCAGGGCTTGTTCAGAGCTGTTTACTATACGGTATTCAAGCGAAATACCCAGGGCGGATCAACCATCACACAGCAGTATGTCAAAAACGCCCTGCTTACTGATGAGCGAAGCTTAAGTCGCAAGATAAAAGAGCTCATCCTGGCTATCGAGATTGAACAGCTATACAAGAAAGATGACATTCTCAAGCTATATCTAAACGAAATTCCATATGGGTCAACGGCCTATGGCATCCAGGCTGCCGCAAAAACCTACTTTGGCAAGGATGCCAAGGACCTCACACTATCCCAAAGTGCGCTGCTTGCCGCTATGCCACAGGCGCCTAGCTACTACTCCCCATATGGCCCGAATAAGGACGTCCTGCTTCGACGCCAACGCCGGGTGCTAAACAACATGGCAGAACAGAAGTACATAACAAAAACACAGGCAGAAGCAGCCATTAAAGAGGATGTTCTGGCCCAGCTTGTACCATATAGGCCTTATGCGAACATCACCGCCCCGCACTTTGTGCAGTACGTTAGGGAGCAGCTAGAAGCCGAGTATGGTATTAAACGAGTAAACGAAGGCGGGCTCAAAGTCGTAACCACCCTAGATATCGAAAAGCAGAAGATTGCCGAAGATGCCGTTGCGAAAGGCATGGCAGGAGTTCGGCGTGCTAATGGCTCGAACGCCTCGCTTGTATCCGCAGATCCAAGGACAGGCGAAGTCCAAGCAATGGTGGGAAGCTATGACTATGGCGACCAGGAATTCGGTAGCTTCAACGCTACTACTGCAGAACGGCAGCCTGGATCTTCGTTTAAGCCAATCGTGTATGCAACGATGTTCAAGAAGAACTATGGCGCCGGCACGACCTTGTATGACGTACCTACGGACTTTGGGGGCGGCTACAAGCCAACCAACTATACTCTCCGCAACTACGGTGTAGTATCAGTTCGCCAGGCTCTGGGTGCATCCCTGAACATCCCTGCGGTCAAGGCGCTCTACCTGGCTGGTCTCGACAATTCTCTCGACACAGCAGAGAGCATGGGAATCAAGACTCTGGATGCCAAGAACGACTATGGCCTATCTCTTACACTAGGTAGTGGCGAGGTAAAGCTAACTGAGATGGTAGAAGCGTATTCGACCTTTGCATCAGAAGGTAGGCATCGCGAGCAAATTGTAGTCCGCAAAGTAACTGATCAGACTGGAAAAGTCCTAGAAAACAACAAGAAGGAGAACAACAAGGGTAAACAGGTTCTCGACCCTCAAGTAGCCTACCTAGTATCAAATATCATCTCCGACAATGGTGCACGTTGTAGTCTTGGCACCTTCCCCTGTAGCAACCCACTTACCTTGGCTGGTCGTCCTGTTGCTGCTAAGACCGGTACGACAAATGACTTCAAAGACGCCTGGACTATGGGCTACACACCAAGCGTTGTCACAGGCGTATGGGCAGGAAACAACAACAACAGCCCCATGAATCAGGCATCAAGCATCGTAGCGGCACCAATCTGGCAAACCTACATGGCTGCCGTAACGAAAGATGACCCCGTAGAGCAATTCAAGCGACCAAGCGGCATTAAAGATGTTACCCTGGACGCCAACACCGGCAAGGCGCCAACCCCAGGCACCAAGAAGACCCGAACCGACATCTTTCCTTCATGGTATCAGGTGCCGAAGTCAGGTGGCGACCAGGAGGCCAAGGTTGATCGCATTTCAGGAAAGCTTGCTACAGAATGTACCCCAGTAGAAGCTATCGATACCGTGAGCGCTGGCCTCATATCTGCAGAGGTCCCATCGACGGATATATCTTATGCGCGATGGCAAGCCCCTGTATCGGGACTAGCGGCATCGCTCGGCATGAGCGGTGGCAGCTTGCCAACTCAAAAAGACGACGTACATCAATGTGGTGATGCTAAGCCAACGGCCTCCGTTACCACCGATAAAGCAACTGGGACCAGCTTTACCGTTACGGCAAATGTAGTCAGCGGTCGATACCCTGCCAACAAGCTTATCTACTATATGGATGGGGCTGAAATAGCCAGCCAGAACATTGGCGGAAGCGGGTCATACGATATCGAGCATACCCCATCAACCGCAGGCTCGCACCAGTTCAGCGCAAAGGTCATTGACTCTGTGCTGTATAACGGCCTGAGCAATACAGTGAGCGTTGCGGCAGTCGCAGGACCGAGCGCATCATTAAGCTGTGCGGGCGTAAAATGTACCGTCTCAAGTCTAAGTGGCAGTGGTTCATACTCGATGCTTATGTACTATAACGGCATAGCGCAGGGCGGAGCAAAGACGAGCGCTCCGTGGCAATGGACAGGCTGGTCTCCTGGAATCCTAGCCCGAGTTGTCATTACCGACACAGTTTATGGAGGCAGCACAACAAAGACTTACGAATAGCAGCAAAGTGACACTCAAAACTAAAACCCCTCCGCTTGGAGGGGTTTTAGTTTTCAGCGCCCAAAGCACCATAACTAGTTTGCGCTTTTAGCCTCTTCCTGTCCGTCCTTTGGCTTTGGTGCGACAGGCCGCCTAGAACGCTGTGGTCTAGCATGGTAAGGCTTGCCATTACTGTTCTGAGGCCTTGTTCCAGCTTGCTTAGAGGATCCTTGCGCACCCGGTTTCTTCTCAGTCGCAAAGATCATCTTACCTGCAACAGTCTGAAAGATACGAGTTACTTCAGTGGTAACCTCTTTACCCATGAGCTTGTCGCCACTCTCAACAACGATCATTGTACCGTCAGCCAAGTAGCCTACGCCTTGGTTCTTTTCTTTGCCCGGCTGCACAACCTTTACTGTCAGCTCTTCACCAGGAAGCACCACAGGGCGAATAGCATTAGCTAGCTCATTCACATTCAGTACCTTCACGGTATCAATAGTAGCCACACGGTTTAAATTGTAATCAGTGGTCAAAATGTTCGTGTTAAACTTTTTTGCCAAGTACACTAGCTTGTGGTCAACCTCTTTAACATCCTCTGGATTTTCTTCGATTATGTCGAGTTCGACATTAGGATCCTGGCGCATTAGGTTGAGCATTTCCAGCCCTCTACGACCACGACCACGGCGCATAGCGTCATCACTATCTGCGATGTTCTGAAGCTCTGCCAGTACAAACCGTGGAACGAGAAGCTTGCCTGGTACGAAGCCGGTTTTGATGATGTCCGCAATTCGGCCATCAATGATCGCCGATGTGTCCACAAGAACCTGTGGACCTGCTGCTTCCACCTCTTTCTGTTTGGCTGGCTTCTGTTTAGCGGGCTTGTTGGTTCTAGCCAAAAACTGGCTTAAAAACTGTTGCTGTGTATAGAACATAATGGCGAGAACTAGAACGAAAAATATAGTCAAGCCGAGAGCTACGAGAATAATTGTATCCATGTTTGTGTTGAATGATTCCTTTATGTATTACTAATCTTCTTAATTGCCTCAGCAATTGTCTTAACTTTAATCGTCTGAGTAGACTGCCTAGTGGCTTTTGTTTGTGGAGAAACAAGCGCCTTACTAAAGCCCTGACGACTCGCCTCCTCCAGTCTGCGCTCTGCAAAACTAACTGATCTCAGCTCTCCACTCAATCCAATTTCACCAAAAGCAGTTAACTCAGATGGCACTACTATGCCCTTATGGGCAGAGGCGATTGCTAAAATAATTGCTAGATCAATTGCTGGCTCATTCACCTTGAGACCACCTACGATATTAACATAAATATCAGATGAGCTCAAATTAATGCCTCCGCGTTTAGTCATGACCGCTGCCAACAATCCAAGCCTGTTCATGTCAACACCGACAGCCGTTCGCTTAGGATATCCGAATACCGATGGAGACACGAGTGCCTGCACCTCCACCATAATGGGCCGACTGCCCTCCATGGCGGCAAACACAATTGAGCCAGGTAGGTGCTGCCTTTCTGCCAGTAGTGCGGCTGAAGGGTTATCGACCGGGGATAGGCCGGCATCAGACATCTCGAGTATCCCCACTTCGTTGGTAGATCCAAATCGGTTCTTATTCGCGCGCAACACTTTCAGGGACCCAAACTTTTCACCCTCTAGATATAATACGGCGTCTACGAGGTGTTCGAGTACACGCGGGCCGGCAACATTACCCTCCTTCGTCACGTGCCCAATGATTACAAAGGCGGTATGACTTGCCTTGGCAACGTTCATTATCCGAGCTGTGATGTTTGTTATTTGACCGACGGTACTTATGGCAGAAGTAGCGTCATTACTCACCATGGTCTGGATGGAGTCAACAATGATGAGGTCATATTCGCCGCTGCCAGCTTGTGCCAGAACTTGATCAGCATCTGTACTGGCAAGAAAATCAAACTCAGTAGCTACTTCCCGTAAACGGTCTGCGCGCAGCTTAATCTGTGACGGGGATTCTTCGCCGCTCACATACAGAACTCTATTTGACTTCGCCACATTACTCGCCAGCTGCAACACTAATGTAGACTTTCCAATACCAGGATCGCCAGCTAGAAGTACTAGGGATCCCGGCACTAAGCCTCCACCCAGGACCGTGTCAACTTCGCCTATCCCTACCGAAATCCGCTCTACCGATGCAGCCTTCACGTCGCTAAGCTTAGAGGCTTTTATCCTAGCTACACTCTTTTGTCCGGGAGCCTGCATCGCGTTCGTAACTTCGGCAATAGTCTCCCACGCACCACAATTTAAACACTTGCCGCTCCACTTGGCGAAGGTTGCTCCGCACGCCTCGCATACATACTGTGCCGTTTGTTTTGCCATGACTCAAGTATATCATGCGAATATAGTACGAACAAACTATTTCCTACTTAGGGCAAAGGATTCCATAACTTCAAGTGCTTCGCTCCAACTATACACCCTGTAAACATTCTTGCCTTGAATATCCTGATTAAGCCGTGTGTCAAAAAGTATCACCGGCACGCCCTGGTCTACACAAGCCGCAACCTCTTTTACTTCGTCTTCGATCAGCACGTCGGCGCCAATACGCTTACATATCTCCGCCTTACTAGGCTTTTTGTCACCCACCCTTTCAGCTTCAGTGAATATCACCTGGCTAAAAGCCGAGCCAAAGTTCCGCTTGAGCCATACACGAGTCGGTTCGTGGCCTTCTGACTGGCGGTTAGAGATAATCACAAGCTCATTGTCCTGCGTAAGGCGGGCGATGGCATCCTGTGCTCCAGGAACCAGCAGCCAATCCTTGGAGTGATGGCTCGCCCTATAATGACGCTCCACCTCTGTAATGTCAGTATGAGCAACTCCAAGAACTTCCCAAAAGCCCTTACTTGGGGTGAAGTCTTCTTCCATAAAGCTTGTCCCATAGCTAGAGTTAAAGTAGTTCAAGTAGGTCGCCAAGCCTCGAGCCAACACCTCGTCAATATCTACGGCTATCTTCATTTTGAAGCTAGCTGGGGCTGATCAAGCGTCTCCACATGCACTTGGCCTGCCTTTGCGGACACCTTTATATTACCCCCTGCGCTCAGCTTGCCTTCAAGCATATCAAGAGCCAGCCTATCCTCTACTAATCTTTGGATTGCTCGCCTGAGCGGACGGGCACCTTGCTCCACATCGTAACCCTTGTCGATTAGCAAATCCTTCAGATTGCGGGAGAACTTAATGCCTACCCCTTTGCCCAAAAGTCGTTGGGCCAAATTGTTCAACTGCAAATCAACAATCGAACGAACATCAATCTTAGATAACGCTCGGAATATAACGATGTGGTCTATCCTGTTCAAAAACTCTGGCCTAAACGCCTTTTTCAACTCCGAATGAATCGTCTTTTCCATCCGTTCATGCATAGCGTCAAGCTTCTTTTCTTCAGCCAAGGTGTCGGTAGCAAAGCCGAGCACTGCCTCTTGGTGTAAGAGTTTTGCACCCACGTTGGATGTCATGATGATGATCGTATTACGGAAGTCCACCTTACGACCCTTGGCGTCAGTCAAAAAGCCATCCTCGAGAACTTGCAAAAGCATATTGAAAACTTCAGGGTGGGCCTTCTCGATTTCATCGAACAGAATCAAGCTATATGGCTTACGTCGAACCTTTTCGGTTAGCTGGCCTCCGTCATCATAACCAACGTAGCCGGCTGGTGCACCAACGAGCCGCGCCACGTTGTGTCGCTCCATGAACTCGCTCATATCAACTTTAATGAGCGCATCTTTGTCATGAAACACCTCTTCGGCCAAGGTGCGAGCAAGTTCGGTCTTTCCCACACCGGTAGGACCAAGGAAGATGAATGATCCAATCGGTCGATTAATGTCAGCTATCCCCGTGCGCGATCTACGAATGGCGTGTGCCACGGCAGTAACTGCCTCCTTCTGACCAATAATCCTGCGCTGTAGTGTCTTTTCTAGCTTCACCAAGCTCTCAGACTCTGTCTTTATCAACTTAGATAGAGGAACCCCTGTCATTTGGTTCACTACTGCCGCAATGTCTTCTGAGCTTATTACTATCTTGGCCTGCTTTTCGTCCTTGGACAGCTGGGTCGAAATTTTCTGCTCGAGGATGCTTGCTTCGGATTTCAAGCGAGCGGCATACTCGAAGTCTTGGTTGTAAACCGCCTCATCTATTTGCTCCATCGTATTCGACAGCCTCGTCTGCAAATCCTTTAATCGTTTACTAGTTCCCCCTTTACGAATTCGAGCAAGCGAAGCCGCCTCATCAATCAAATCAATTGCCTTGTCTGGCATGAACCGGTCTGCAATGTAGCGCGAAGCAAGTTTTGATGCGTCTTCGATTGCCTCGTCCGATATTTCGACCTTATGAAACTCCTCGTAGTGGCCGCGGAGGCCTTTTAGCACATCGATTGTTTCCTCGACCGTAGTTTCAGGCACGATAACTGGCTGGAAGCGGCGCTCGAGCGCAGTATCCTTTTCGATATGCTTACGGTATTCCTCTAGAGTAGTTGCGCCAATCGTTTGTACTTCACCACGTGCCAAGGCAGGTTTAAGGATATTAGCAGCATCAATTGCGCCTTCAGCAGAGCCGGCACCAACCACGGTATGCAGCTCGTCAATAAATAGGATTACTTCTGCATGTGCCTTGGCTTCGTCTATAAGCTTCTTGAGTCGCTCCTCAAACTCGCCTCGATATTTAGTCCCGGCAATAACACTCGCCATATCAAGCATGACAATACGCTTATCGGACAGCATCTCTGGTACATCATCATTCACGATTCGCTGGGCCAAGCCCTCGACAATCGCCGTCTTTCCTACGCCCGGTTCGCCGATCAGGACTGGATTATTCTTACTACGTCGGTTGAGGATCGAAACCATACGGTCAATCTGCTTTTCACGCCCAACCACAGGATCGAGCTCGGCTGCTGCTGCACGAGCTGTCAGATCTATTCCAAAGTGATCCAGCGTAGGTGTCTTGCTGCCCTTGCCCTTACGGCCCGACTGGCGAGTGGCCTGCTCTTCGTATGCATATGATTGTGCATTCAGATAGTTTTCTAGCTCACCGCGCACGTCTGTAGGGTCGACCTTTATGCCGCGCAGCAATACGTTCGCCCGGGCGTTATCTTGACCTAGGATGGCAAATAGCAGGTGTTCAGTACCAGCGTATGGCTGACCATACTCCTGAGCTACGCGAAGAGCCAGGGTGATTGTTTTACGAGCCGTAGCACTTAGGGCCTGGGGCGTAGACGCGCCAACTCCCGCCTGGAGGTTCGGAACGGTACTTAGGTTTAATCGGTCAAGCGAGACCCCCATGTCGGTAAGTATCTTCGAACCAATCGACGTTTGCTGCTTCAGCACCCCAAGCAGAAGATGCTCTGTCCCCACGTAGGCAGCGCCCATGCCCATAGCGAGCTCGCCGGCATTCTGTAAGCTCCGCTTGGCATTCTCGGTAAATCGATCAAATTCTGGAGACATCTGCACACTCCCTTATTACTATATACATTATAGCATATCACCAACCAAAAAACCGTACAAAAAACGTACGGTTTTAACCTGGAATTAGCACTCAGGGCTTGACAGTGCTAATTTATGCCTGTGGTTCTGCGGATGCGTCTGAGACTTCTGAAGCGGCTTCATCCTGAACTGGAGCAGATTCTGGAGCGGCCACGTCTGCAGCTGCTTCGGCAGTGGCCTCTACGCCAGACTCGTCGGCGCCGTCGATATCAACGTTCCAACCGGTGAGCTTAGCTGCCAAGCGCACGTTCTGCCCCTGACGACCAATAGCGAGGGACAGCTGGTCTTCCGGCACACGTACCACGGCTTTCTTTTCTGCTTCGTCGAGCGTGACGCTCAACACCTTTGTAGGACTAAGTGCAGATGCAATGAACTCCTCTACATTCTCGCTGTAAGGAATGATGTCGATCTTTTCCTCACCCAGGTCTGCCATTACAGCCTGAACGCGAGCGCCGCGTCCACCTACAAACGTACCTACCGCGTCTACACCATCAGCGTTTGACCGAACGGCGATCTTAGTTCTTGCTCCGCCTTCACGAGCGATGCCGACAATCTCTACGGTTCCGGCTTCAATTTCTGGTACTTCCATTTCGAACAGTTGGCGAATCATATCTGGATGCGAGCGGCTAACCACAATCTGTGGGCCACGAGCAGTCTGTTCAACACGTACAATAAACACCTTCAAGCGCTGTCCAGGGTAATAGTGTTCACCACGAATCTGCTCTGCTGGGAACATAATTCCCGAGGCCTTACCGAGGTCGACAAACACGTTATTGCCTTCCACGCGCTGTACGACTGCGTTCAAGATCACGCCCTCTTTGTCGCTATACTCTGCGAACACAACTTCGCGTTCGGCTTCGCGGATACGCTGTACGATCACCTGCTTAGCAGTCTGAGCGGCAACTCGACCAAAGTCCTTGTTGTCCTCTTCGTACTCAATTACGTCTTCGAGCTTAGCGCCTTTTTTGTGCTTCTGGGCATCGCTTAAGCTGATCTGCATGAACGGATTCTCGACTTCCTCTACAACTTCCTTGCTCAGGAAGATACGTGGAGCGCCAGTCTCCTCATCGAGCTGCACGCGTACTTCTTGATCGCGATCGCCGTAATCTTTTTTGTATGCAGCGGCCAATGCCTGTTCAACTGCTTCGAGGACAATCTCTTTGCTTAAACCCTTTTCGTCGCAAATCTGTTCGATTGCTGAAATAAACTGTGTATTCATGATGTTTCCTTTCTGTTAGTAGCTGAATTGTGGTCAAAAAAAGCCGGCCAAGGTGCCGACTGTAGTAATGACTATCAGAATAAATCCATTCTACCCAATTACAGCTAGGTTGTCAATCTGTGATGTTCTCTATGTGCTCAACTTGGGGAGATTCTAGATCGCCTTGAATTGAGACCAGATCAACCCTTGGCTGTAAGGAATCATACCCCCGATGTTCTGCCAGCCAAACTTCTGCTGCGTTTCGCAGGCGCCGCAGCTTATCAACAGTAATTGCACCGGCCCCACCGCCATATTCAGCGTGCACACGATACTTCACTTCAACAAACACAATATTCTCACGATTAGCCAAAATCAAATCAAGCTCCGCAAAACGGGTACGATCATTGCGGGCAACGAGCTTGTAGCCTTGGGCCCGCATATAGTCGGCGGCTATCTTCTCCGCCCGCAGCCCGATGGCGGTGGTATTCTTAGCCATGGCTCTTCACTTTGAAGCTCTTGCGATGAATGGCGCTAGGACCGTATTCTTTGAGCGCTGCCAAATGCTGGGGGCTACCGTAGCCTACGTTCGTGGCAAAACCGTAACCTGGGTACAGCTTAGATTGCTGCTGCATCCACTCATCCCTAGCGACTTTCGCAATGATTGAAGCGGCCGCCACGCAAGCAATCTTTTGATCCGCCTTCACAATTGGCTCCACGAAGTCATGGTCGATTATTCTATGCGGGCCATCAATTACGAGTCTATCAGGCTTTATGCCAAGGCTATCAAGAGCTCGCTCGTAGGCGAGCCTGATAGCAGCACTTAGACCCAGCTCATCAATCTCTGTATGTTCTACTTTACCGAGGGACCAAGCGAGAGCTTGTCGTTCTATAAGACTTGCTAACGCCGTTCGCTTTTTGGCACTCAAAAGCTTGGAGTCTGCCAATTGCAGCTGGCAGCCCTGCGGCAAAACTACCATCCCAACCACGAGAGGACCGGCCAAACAGCCGCGGCCAACTTCGTCAGCCCCAGAGATCAGCCTCAAGCCTTTCCCCCTCGCAGCAATCTCGTAATCATAACTCGCCCAAATCATGGTTGGAGTATAGCAAACTAAAAACCGCCCTGCATATGGGCGGTTTTTAGTTAGAGTTCTGAGTTTAAGCTTTTGGCTCGGCTTTGGCTTCGCCGGCTTCAGCCTCTACCTTTTCGGCAACAGATTCGTCGCTGGCAGCGGCAACGTCTTTTTCTGGATCAGCCTGCTTGGCTTCTTTGGCTTCTTCTTTGGCAACTTCTTCGGTCGAAACGGTGTCTGCCTGCTGCATTACGTCTTCGCCCGCATTCTCTGCTGGAGTTTCAGCAGCGGCAACTTCAGCCTCTGCTTCGGCTGCAATCTGAGCATTAGTGCGCGCGTCAGCTTCGTTTGCGGCAGCACGGTCGAACTCTTGCTCAGCCATACGAGCAGACTTACCGCGCAGTCCACGCATGTAGCCCAGGAAGGCTCGGCGCACTTTTGCACGTCGCATAACTTCGATCTTCACTACGTTTGGCGAGTGTAGGAACCAAGTCTTTTCTACCCCAACGCCAGATGCAATCTTGCGCACGGTAATGCTGGCCTGCAAGCCGTTCATGCTCTTACGGCGAATCACGACACCTTCGAATACCTGAACGCGTTGCTTGTTGCCTTCACGAATCATTTGGTGTACGCGAACGGTATCACCAGGGCGTACGTCTGCGACCTTAGCTTTATAATTCTTCTTTTCTACGAGTTCTATAGCGTTCATAACTTTATGAGTCTAGCATATTATCGCCACCTAGGCAATAGATATGCAATAATGCTATTGACATTATATCAATACTATGATATTATACGCTTCTGACATGCGAATGAGTCGCGACGGAGCTGAGAAATGCACCGGAGGAGTCGATACCCCTCACTCAAAAGCTTGTCTAGGGAGGTGCGGCCGCACCGCTGAAGTTCCTGCTGAAGCGGGGTAAACCAGCGGCTGGCAGCCGCGGGTTCTCACCCAATCCCGAAAAGCCCAACCTTCTACTACAGGAAGCTAGCGACCGGTAATTAAGGCGCAGGTCGCGCTAAGTAGAAGTCCCCGGAAGCCGGGGTGTCCGAAGAAAAAGTCATAGTGATCAGCCATTTATAAACGGACGTTAAGCATGGCTGCGCCGATCACTAGAGATGGAGCTCTGCAGGCTCTGTCTGGGTAAAGTTCGTTGGAATCTGCAGGGGCACCTGTTGAGACCCTCGAATGGAACTCGACCCCGGCAAAATCGCCGGTATTTGCAGAGTAATCGCTGGCCCGCCAGGCCTCGATTGCTGCCACGATAGTCACTGCAGTTTTGCAGAGACTAGACTGGTACCCCGAGGAGCTCGCAAGGGCTTCTGTCGACCGGCACGTCGACCTGGGTTTACGCGGACCCAAGCATCGTCCCGGCGGTGGGCTCAACCCCACCGCCGCCCTACAGGAATTATCTACAAACCGCCCACCCGGGCGGTTTTGTTATTTTATTGCTCCAGCACTTTCTTTAACCACGATATGCTCCGAACCGAGCAGCTCATTGAGGTGGCTGGTCAGGACGTCATTGATGGCAACCTTGTAGGGCAACTTAATCATCTTCCTTTCCGCTCCACCGAGGACTAAATAGCTTGCGCAAACACCTTTGTGGTCTTCGAGTATCTTCTTTACGGCTATAAGCTGCGTACTGTCCTTAAGGTCGTCCAGATGCACAAACAATTCGTGGCTAGCGATTGGGGCAACGTCCTCGACGCTCTCTTTTCGTGGCTTGGGCAGCCACTTGCGCGCCTTTTCAATATCTATCGGCTTAACTTTATCCATCAGGATCTTCAGCTCACCGCCCGTCTTACCGTCTCTGTCTTTCGTACTTACCTTCCCCTCGAGCTCCACAACCGCATCGACGTGCAAGACTGCCTGATACTGCTCATAGGCGCGTGGGAATACGATCAGCTCTACTTCCCCGTCCTTGCTTTCAACCCCCACGAACGCCATGCTCGATCCTGTCTTGGTCGTGATTTTGCGGAAGGTAGTGATAATGCCACCAATGTGAACCGAGCGGTTCTCCAAACTGGCATCAAGCTTATTGAGCGGCATAGTCTGGTCGTATAGGTAATTATCATATTCATCGAGTGGGTGCGAGGAGATGTAGAGGCCAAGGAGCTCCTTTTCCCACACCAGGTGTTGACGGGCGTCGGGCTTGGTTGAAGGAGCGTCAAACTGTAATGGCGGCATTTCGTCCTGCATGCCTATGGACCCAAATATATCGATCTGGCCAGACAGGGCGTTCTTCTGTGCTCGAGTTGCGTAAGAAGTAATTTTATCAACGTTGGCCAGCAGCGTGTCACGGTCACCCATACTGTCAAATGCACCGGCCTTAATAAGGCTCTCCATGGTCTTGCGGTTTACATAGGTAGCTTCAACTCGCGTTGCGAAGTCCTCAACCGACTTGAAATGGCCGCCCTCTTCGCGCGCGGCAATAATGGCCTCGATCGGACCAGAACCTACGTTCTTCACCGCCGCCAAGCCAAACCGAATGTTGTCAGTGCCGGGTACTACTGCGAACTCGTAGAAGCTCTCATTTACGTCCGGGGGCAAGAGCTCCATGCCCATCTTGCGGCACTCCGTCACCTCGATTGCGATCCGGTCTAAGTTGCCGTAGTCACTCGTCATAAGTGCGGCCATGAAGGCTGCGGGGTAGTGCGCCTTCAAATAAGCTGTCTGCACGGCGATCAAACCATAACAGGCCGAGTGGGACTTGTTGAAACAGTAATCTGCGAACCCGAGCAAATGATCCCAGAATCGCTCCATGATATCCTGCGGAACCTTGGAATGCGAGACTCCGCCCGCTATGAACGACTTCTTCATCTTGGTCATCGTCTCAATGTTCTTCTTACCAATCGCCTTACGCAAGGTATCGGCCTCGCCACCCGTAAAGCCACATACGTCTTTAGAGAATTGCATAACTTGCTCTTGGTAGACGAGCACGCCATACGTCGTCTTGAGCGACGGCTCCATCGATGGATGATCGTAGGTAACATCTTCGAGCCCGTTTTTGCGGCGCACAAAGCTATCGGTCAGCCCCGCAGAGAGCGGACCTGGTCGGTACAATGCACACATGGCAATTATGTCGTCGAACCGGTCGGGCTTGAGCTCGCGCAGGTAGCGCTTCATACCGGAAGACTCTAACTGGAATACCCCGGTGGTATCCCCATGCGCGAGCAGCTCGTACGTTTTTTTATCGTCGAGCGGGATCTCGGAGGGATCGATCTCTACGTCGTACACCCTGCGCATAATACGAAGGGTGTTCTTGATGATCGTGAGGTTCGACAAGCCCAAGAAGTCGAATTTAAGGAGTCCGAGCTCCTCTACCGGACCCATGGCATACTGAGTTGCAATACCGCCCTTAGACGCCCTGGTCAAGGGCACGCGTTCTACGAGCGCTTCGGGGGCGATTACTACACCGGCAGCATGTGTACCAGTATTGCGAATCGTACCCTCTAGCTGCATCGCCACATCGATCACGTTCTTAGCTCGTGGATTGGAATTGTATTCGCGCGACAGATCCTGATCGTCAATAATCGACTTAGCCAGTGGGATATGCCTACCCTGAACAGGCGCTGGGATGAGCTTGGCGATAGCATCAACTTCGGCGTACGTCATGCCCAAGACTCGCCCTGTATCACGCACTGCGTTACGCGCCGCCATGGTGCCAAAGGTAATTATCTGAGCGACCCTTTCCTGGCCATACTTTTCAGTCGCATAGGCAATCACTTCTTCACGCCTATCGTCGGCGTAGTCCATATCGATATCTGGCATCGATATACGATCGGGGTTCAGGAAACGTTCAAAGAGAAGATCGTACTCTAGCGGATCCAAGTCAGTAATGTTCGTTAGGTAGGCGACAATCGAACCTGCAGCACTACCGCGGCCTGGCCCACAAATAATCCCTTGATTCTTACTCCAGTTAATCAGATCGGCAACTATTAGAAAGTACCCTTCATAGCCCATCTTCCCAATCACCTCAAGCTCGTATTCAATCCGCTCTAGAATATGCGGCTCCAACTTAGGCTTAACCTCGCCTTCTTTGATTGCCTGCAAGTCCTCCTTTGGTGTCTTCAGGTAGCGCCAGGCGGCACCAGTGAAGACGAGACGGCGCAAGTAGCTCTTTTCTGTCTCACCCTCGGGCACTTCGAACTTTGGAATCAATATCTGTCCGAGCTCAATGTGCAAGTCGCACATATCGGCGATCTTGACTGTGTTCGTAATAGCCTCTGGCAAATTTGGGAACTTCTCGGCAAAGAACTGGCCGCTACGAACAGATAAGTCTTGATCTAATTTCATGCGATTAGGGTCTTCCAGCAAGCTTCCTGTCTGTACGCAAAGCAAAATGTCGTGGGTATAGTGATCGGTATCTTTGGTGTAATGAGCGTCGCCTGTTGCCACCAGTCCAAGTCCGAGCGTCTTGGCTATAACCTGCAAGCCAGCGTTCACTCTATCTTGTGGCTTCCAGCCAATATGCGGCTGAACCTCAAGATAATAGTTCTCGGGACCAAAGAGATTCTTGTACCATTCTGCCGCCTCCATGGCATTCTCTGGATCGCCGTTCAGAATATGTGTGCCTAGCTCACCACCGATACAGCCCGTTAGGCAGATAAGCCCTTCGTGATACTTTTCGAGCAGCTCCCTGTCGATGCGAGGCTTGTAATAAAAACCCTCCAGCCAGGCGATAGTAGATAGCTTCATGAGATTCTTATACCCTTGCTCGTTTTTGGCAAGGAGGGTCAGATGATAAGGAGTGCGATCTTCTTTGGAATTCTTATCGGTATGCTTGCGCGGAGCAACGTAAGCCTCCATGCCAATGATTGGCTTAATGCCTCGCTTAGTACATTCTTTATAAAACTCGATTGCTCCAGATAAGGTGCCGTGATCCGTAATGGCAACGGCCTTTTGGCCCAAGGCCACGACCTGATCGAGCAGCTGGGGAATTTTTTGCAAACCATCCAGCAAGCTGTAGTGCGTATGGTTGTGCAGATGCACAAAGTCGACTGTCGTCGCTCCGTCAGACGCTACGGTATCATTTGTTTCGGTTTTTGAAGACACGCGAGCCTTACCCCTCCTTACCTCACTTTTCCAGTTGCTATCTATTATAGCCCTTCGCGCCTATAAGCATAAGCCTTGCGAATAGAGTTTTTTTGTATCATCGCTAGGTAGGGTTGACCGAGGGCAGGGACTAAGGCAGAATATACAAGTTGCGAATCAGCGCACCCGCCGAATACAAGGAGTAATTTTGGCAACATTGACGGTCACCAAGTTCCTGACAGGGCGGTTCGTCGCCCTCCAGCGCAGAGACATCAGCGCCGGTGCAGCAACGACTGAGCTTCGAGTGGAAGTCGTTCATCTCGCCATCCTCAATGAGATGACCAACGGCTATCCCGCCGGTGAAGTGGCTGAAGTCCGATTCCCAGCAGACCTCAACCTGAACCAGTACCCCGCGGCGGCTCGTTTCCTGGACCGTCTCTTCGGGGAAGGACTTGCCGAGAAGGCCACTGCCGTGGTCAAGGCGAGCTGGGAAGCTGGCATCGAGCATGACACCTCTGAACGTTCCCGCGAACGAATGTCCGCAGTGGGAGAGCTCCGTCGACTCATCATCGAAGAGCACAAGCACGATCTCAAGTTCGGACAGATCGAGTACATCTTCGACAGCTGAGGCGCCAGGTACCCAAAAACAACACCCGCCCCTCCACCCGAGTTCGCTGCGGCGCGCTCGGGTGGAGCACCCGCAATTATTCTATTAAAAAACGACCCTATTAGAAGGTCGTTTTTTAAGTTAGAGCGCTAGAGACACTACATGGCCGGTGGCACAGTTGTCATGCCTGCTGCCTCCCCGACCTTCTGAATAAATTCACCAATCACAGGAATACCACCCAAATACACAACCGCTGCGCCAATCAACACAACCGCTATGGCAGCACCAACGACACCGGCAAGCCCTCGAATAAAGCCGGTGTAGAAGTTAAGCCAAGCTAAGCGTTTAGGGCTATTCAACATCTCAACGAAGTCACGCATCGAAACCTTGGAGCTCGCCATGACGGCCGCATCAAGTTCTTGCTTTTGCTCGCTCTTTGCCACTATTTCTTGGGCTTTGCGAGCTTACTAGCTTCTTCTTTGACAGTCTCGCCAACTGCGCCAGCGGACTTGCCTAGTTGATCAATCAGCTGCTGAACTTCTTTAATAAGCTCCTTGGCTTCCTTGAGCGCAGCCTCCGAAATATCTTGCCCGCCCTCAGCTAGGTCCTTCGTTTTTTTTGCCAACTCGGCCTGCAGCTTCTCAGCCTTTTTTAAGAGCTCCTTGGCTTCCTTTGAGCCATTTTTTTTGAGTTCCTTTACCTCAGCTTCGAGCTGATGGCTAATTTGCTTGGCTTTCTGAACTACTGCTTCGCGATTCTCCTTGCCGCTCTTTGGCGCCAAAAATACTCCTGCGACTGCTCCTGCTATTGCCCCTACTGCTGCCCCAACTGCGAATGCTCCGCCTGCACCATGCTTCTTTTCTTGCTTGTCCTTGCTCATTTTTTACTCCTTTTATTAGCCTGCTTGTTAATGTAATTACTAATGAAAGTAGCCACCATACTAGGGCTGACCACACTATCGCGAACACCCTCTACGACCTCGGTCACTGCATCTGCACTCTCCTGGGCCTTTTCAGCTATATGGTGAACTGATTTCAGAATCTTCACAAAGTACACCGTAGCCAAAATCGCCAAGACCAACAACGTAAGTGTTGCAATCGAGATTACGACCGACCAGGCTATAAATGCTGTATCCATGTCAAAACCTTTCTTTACCTATTCATTATAGAACTACTGTTGCCAGATGCCAATGACGGCAAGCCTACTTGAGCTGATCTCGCAGGATTTGATTGACCATGCCAGGGTTCGCCTGGCCCTGGGTCGCCTTCATGACCTGACCCACCAAGAAACCAAGTATCTTCTCCTGGCCCGACTTATACTCTAAAACCGCCGACTGGTTCTGCGCTATGACATTTTTCACAACCTCCTCGAGCTCGGAACTATCAGAAATCTGACTAATGCCCTTGGATTCAACGACCTGGCGCGGGCTCTGCCCCGCTACTACATCCGGGAATATGTCCTTGGCGATCTTCGAACTAATCTTGTTCTGAGCAACCATCTCGACAAGCTCCGCCAGATGTGTAGGCTCGAGCTTAGATTCCGCGCCCGAGGTAATAAGCGCCTGATAATCTCCGACTAGCCAATTAACCAGCTTTGGGCTCAGCAACTTGTCCGTGAGCTTCTGCCTGGCCTGCTGGAAAATTAGTAGCGTCTGAGGCTGACCGATTAGAATGTCTTGTTCATCAACGCCAACGCCAGCATCCACAAGCTCACGACGCACCACAATCGGCAGTGTAACGATTTCTTTTTGAGCAGCGGTGACCATGTCACCGGTTATCACGAGTGGCGGCAAGTCTGGCTCTGGAAAGTATCGATAGTCATGAGCCATTTCTTTGCCGCGCTGCGAAAAGGTAGTATTCTTAGCATCATTATAGCCACGTGTCTCTTGCTCAATCACTCCGCCATCGGCAAGGATATCAATCTGCCGAGCAATCTCGTAATTGAGCGCCCGTTCGGCGTTGCGGAACGAGTTGAGATTCTTCAGCTCAGTACGCGTGCCAAGCTGGTCGTTTGGACTTACAGAGACATTGAGGTCAAACTTAAAGTTCCCGTGCTCCAAATCACCGTGAGTGACTCCAAGCGCTGTGGCAATATTATAAACCTCTTGCAGGTAGCGGCGTGCCTCCTCGGGCGTGTGCATGTCGGGGTCTGACACGATCTCGATCAGGGGTGTCCCAGCCCTATTGAAGTCCACGAGGCTGTAATTCGTACCTTCTGGGTGGGTCGACTTGCCGGCATCTTCCTCCAAATGAGCGTGATGCACACCAATACGTTTAAACTCACCGCCCACCAGTACCTCGACATGGCCTGCCTGGATAATTGGCTCATCCATCTGCGTGATCTGGTAACCCTTCGGGGAGTCGGGATAAAAGTAATTCTTGCGGTCAAAGCTCGTGTGTTTGGCTATCTTTGCGTTAAGCCCTTTGCCTAACTTTATAGCCAGTTCTACGGCACGCCTGTTCACCACTGGCAAGGATCCTGGATAAGCCAAACAGACTGGACAGACATTAGTATTCGGCCCAGCAGTTCGTGAGTCATTGTCACAGCTACAGAACATCTTGGTTTTAGTTGCAAGCTGCACGTGGATCTCTATACCAATAGTCGGTGTGTACGTTTTGCTCATATACGGACTCCTAAATCACTAATGGCCTTGCCCAGGTCGTGGACTGCCTTAACGACCTGCGACGGCACAAGGTCATGGTCTAGGCTATGTGCAAACTGGTTACGTAGCTTGTGCGCTGCCCAAACGTCATTCAGATTGCTAAAACGCTTGCCGCCGCTCTTGAGCCTCTCCCCCATGGTCGTACCATGAAAGCCCTTAGCCTGCATCACGTAATCTAGTAGCTTGTCTGCTTCGAACAATGCACTACGCAGACCACTTGGGCCGTTTTTGAGCATCGCCTGGATCTCGTGCCACTTTGGCGCAACTCGACTCAAGTCGTATACTTCGCCCTGAGATTCGACCTTCATGCCACGATACGGCTTACGCTTTTGAGACGTCTTGGCAGACTGTCGCAGCAGTGCATACATAAGTGCGCTCAGTACTAATATCGCAATCAATCCAGAGGCGTTCATAGTCGCGGGCTCCTTTGTTTTAAGTCGTGCCATGCGGTCTGCTGTTGATATGCAGCTGCCAGGCCAAGAGCCTCGGCATCTTTACCTTGAGGCGCCATTATTTGGAGTCCTACAGGCAGACCGTCAACAAACCCCATTGGTACACTCACAGCTGGTACGCCAACTAAGTTGGCCGCAACAGTCATAATGTCTGCCAAGTACATCTGCACTGGGTCCCCGTTCGCGCCGAACTTGAAAGCTGGTGTTGGCGTGGTGGGCCCGACGAGCGCGGCCACTCCGTCCATAGCCTTTTCGAAGTCCTTGCGCAATTGAGTTCGCACCTGCATAGCCTTTTTGTAGTAAGCGTCATAGTAGCCAGCCGAAAGAGCATAGGTGCCAGTTAGTATGCGCCGCTTTACCTCATCTCCAAAACCCTGGTCACGGGATTGTTCATAAACGCCCTGCAAGCTACTCGCTTGCTCACTGCTGTAGCCGTAACGTATGCCGTCATAACGACTCAAATTAGAGCTTATTTCTGACGGAACAAGCACGTAGTAAGCCGGTAGCGCATTGGCAATAGTAGGTATGCTCACCTGCTTAACTTCTATTCCAAGCGCCCGCATGTCCTCTAGGGCTTGTTTAAAGAGTGCTTTACTGTCCCGATCCAACTGATCGACATATTCCTTCACGACAGCAACCTTTTTACCTTGCCAGTCTTCGCGTAATTTAGGTTCAAACTTTGACTCGATAGTCGTAGCGTCGCGCGCATCGCGGCCGCTCATTGCCGCCACTACAGTCGCTACGTCCTCGGCACTCCGTGCAAGCACACCCACGGTATCAAAACTACTTGCCATGGCAACTACGCCAAATCGACTCATTAAACCATAGGTCGGCTTGTAGCCCGTTACTCCGCAAAAAGCAGCTGGTTGGCGACTTGACCCACCCGTGTCGGTACCCAGGCTAAACACGCCGAAGTCTGCAGCAGCAGCTGCTGCCGAACCACCACTCGAACCTCCCGGCACACATTCCAAGTCCCATGGGTTATGAGTTGGGTGATAGCCGCTATTCTCGGTACTCGCGCCATGCCCATATTCATCGTGATTAACTTTGGCAATCAGTATTGCACCAGCTGCTTCCAGCCTCTCAGTTACTGTTGCAGAATATGGTGGAATAAAGTTGTCCAAAATCTTACTGGCGGCAGTAGTGCGGACGCCTTTAGTAAGGAACATGTCCTTGGCCGTATATGGAATGCCTTCGAGTAGCCCTATTTCTTCACCAGCTGCGATCTTGGCGTCTACCTTACGGGCATGGACCAAGGCACTCTCACTACAAACCGTCAAGCAAGCTCGAACTTTGCCGTCTAGTTCCTTGATGCGGTCCAAATAGTACTGCACTAAATCAACGGCCGATACCTGACCACCTACCAATGCATCGTGGGCTTCTTGAATAGAAAGATAGCTAAGGCTGCTCACTGAAGCACCCGCTTTACCTTAATGTATCCAGCATGTGTCGCCGGGGCATTCGCCAGCAGTTCATCACGAGTTAGCTCGCAGCGCACTACTTCGTCCTCGCGCAGCACGTCTTCCAGGCCTGTCACCTGACTGGTCGGCACAACGCCCTTCGTATCAACCGCCTGCAAGGCATCCACGAACTCCAGAATAGAGCTCAAGCTAGTAGTTAGTTCCGCCTTCTCGGCTTCGCTTACACCGATCCGTGCTAACCCTGCGACCTTATTAACTTCTTCTTTAGAAAACTTCACCATATATATCCTATTCTAGCAGTCAGTAGGGGCAATGTGTAGCGAGAGGTATCCCGACTATACCAGGCTTAAAAACTCCGCTTCGCTTAATACCTTCACGCCGAGCTGCTCGGCCTTGGCAAGCTTACTGCCCGCATCTCTCCCGGCTAACACATAGCTCGTCTTAGCAGAAACAGAGCCAGACACCTTGCCGCCCAAGGCCATGATTCTCTCACCCGCCTCATCGCGCGTCATGCTCTCAAGCGCACCAGTTAGCACCCAGGTCGTACCCGCCAGCCTACCCCCCTGCACAACCTGTTCGCTCTCAACATTAACGCCCCCTCCCAGCAGATCATCAATAAGTGCTATATTACGGTCTTGAGTGAGCCATCCTGCCATGCTCTTAGCTACTACATCCCCAACTCCGTCTATTAGCCTTAATTCTTCTTCATTGAGCTTCAAAAATCTAGCTAGCGTCCCGCAATGAGCTGCGATATCGCGGGCCGTCTTAGCGCCAACGTGGCGAATGCCAAGCGCGAATATGAAGCGGCCTAAGCCGACTTTGCGCTGAGCCTCAATCGAGGCAATCAAATTATCTGCACTCGTCTCGGCAAAGCGCTCTAGGCCAAGCAAATCATCTTTCGTTAAGGTAAATATATCTGCTGGTGATTCTACCAGGCCCGCCTCCATAAGCTGGGCAAGTATCTTTTCACCTAGGCCATCTATATTAAATGCAGCTTTGGAAACAAAGTGAATAAGCTGCTGCCAACGAACCTCCCCTGCATGTAGATCTGCCAAGCGCGCCACGGCTTCGCCCTCTGGCCTCACAACCTTCACACCATCAATCTCTGTCGGCATTTTAAACGCCTTTTCCTTGCCTGTACGCAGATCCTTTATGGGGCCTAATACTTCTGGAATAATATCCCCTGCCTTTTGAATAATTACCGTGTCGCCAATAAGGATTTCTTTTCGCTTAATCTCGTCTTCGTTATGCAGTGTTGCCCTGCTAACCGTACTGCCAGCAACTAGGACCGGCTTAAGAACAGCATAGGGAGTCACGGCCCCAGTCCGGCCAATGCTAACACGAATGTCTTCAAGGATCGTTGTGGCTTGCTCGGCCGGATACTTGTAGGCCACAGCGCCACGCGGCGCCTTACCCACTACCCCCAACTCTTCAAAGTCAGCGTTACTATCCACGGAAATCACTATGCCGTCGGTGCCATACGGTAGACTGCCCCGCTTACGCGCCCAGTGCTGTATGTAAGCCTCGATCCCGGCAATATCCTTGGCTTTTTGATCATGCGGTTCGACCTGAAAACCAAGTTCGCGAGCCATATTGTGTTCGTCGCTGTGCAGGGCTAGTTCCGGCAACTCCATTTCTATACTATAGGCAATGAATTCCAATCCTCTGCTGGCAGCTACGCTTGGGTCTAGCTGACGAATCGTACCAGCACCAGCGTTTCTTGGGTTGGCAAATAATGACAGCCCGGCCGCTTCTCGTTCCGCGTTAAGTTTGGCAAAAGCAGCCTTCGGGAATACAACTTCACCCCGTACTTCGAATTCATTATAGACGCTGGCTGGCACCTTATTGCTTCGAGCAAGCTCCATCGGTACGTTTTTAATTGTCTGCACGGTATGCGTAACATCTTCACCCACACCACCGTCACCGCGCGTTACTGCCTGCACGAACTTTCCGTTTCGGTATACGAGCCTCATAGCCAGGCCGTCGAGCTTTAATTCGCAAAAATAGCCTACCGCGGTTTTGCCGAGGAGCTTATGAACGCGCGCCTCCCATGCCTCAATTTCATCCGTGTCAAACACGTCCTGTAAACTCAACATGCGCTTGCCGTGAGGCACTTTGGCAAACTTCTCCAGCGCTCGACCACCTACGTGCTTCATGAGTGCATCAGTAGCCAGCTCTGGATACTCTGCTTCAAGCTGTCGGTATTCACGGTTCAGTGCGTCATATACTGCATCATCTACGGTCGGAGCGTCCTGCACATAGTACTCATGCCAATAGCCCTCCAGCTGCTTCTTGAGCTGGGCCAGCCTTTCCCTTGCTTGGTCTTTATTCAGAGATTTCGTCATACAAGCTATATCCAAACACAACTAGCCAAGCCAATGCCGGCGTTATTACTATGCTACTCGTTATACCTTGCGCAAACCAACTTTCAGCGAGCACAGAACTAAGGTTTACCAAGAAGAACACGGCTCCACTCGCCACAACCAACAAGCCAAAAAACAACGACAGCTGTAGTGCCAAGCGAACACGCACACCTTTGGTCCTCTGCCAGCTTGCCTTAAGTGCACCGATGGCCGTAACGTCTTCGGACGCAACGACGAACTGGGAAAGACCTAACCCAATTACGCCAACGAAGGAGCCAATGAGAACCAATACCGCTGGCAAGTAAAGCCATGCCGGCAACCCAAAGGCGTTGACGAATACGAGCAAAGTGGCTGCAAAGATGAAGGGAATTAAGGCGATAGACAGTGTGATAGTAACACCCACCAGCTGCAAGAACCTACCGCTCGCCGATGTGTAAATACGAGCGACTGAGAGCTTTTGGGCAGAGGCCATGTTGTGGCAGAAGTATATCAATGCCAGCAAACAGTAAAAGCCTGCAACAGTTAGCAAAATCGATAAATCAGTTGCTAATGTGTCGTAGGCGCGTGCAAAGGAACTAGGCACCACTACAATCGCTGCGATCAGTAGAAGCTTAGCGCGCTGCTGCCAAAACAACCGCCACGTGGCAACTAATCGAGCCCCAAACTTACTAAGCTTCTTTTGATTTTCCTTCTTCATGCCTTTACCTCCATTTCACGCAGCCTACGTACTCGTTCGGCAGTAGGCGGGTGTGTGCTAAATAGCCCGGCGAACCAGCTACGTCTGCCCTTTATATTAGCGCGTAGTGGGTTAATAATGTATAGGTTTGCGGTAGCTTTGTTAGCTTCCTCGAGCGGCTCGCTGTCTTGTTCGATCTTTTCCAGAGCCCTGGCCAGACCTTCTGGGTAACGGGTAAGCAGGGCACTTGATGCGTCGGCCAAGTACTCACGCTTTCGGCTAACAGCCAGTTGCAACATAGACCCGATTAACGGTGCGAGTAGAGCCAAGAGCACCCCGGCGCCTAACATAATCAGCTGAAACTGGCTGTTCCCGCTGTCGCTGTCTTCCCTACCCCAAATAGTCATGTGCAGGAACCAATCGCTCAGCAGCGCCACGACAGACACAAGCACTACTATCAAGCTCATCAATCGAATGTCGTAATTCCCCACGTGGCTCAACTCGTGAGCAATCACACCCTCTAGCTCAACCTTCTCAAGCTTATCCACGATCCCGGTGGTGACGGCGACTATTGCATGCTGTGGGTCGCGGCCCGTAGCAAAAGCGTTTGGCGCGGAGTCTTGAATTATATACACCTTCGGCATGGGCAAGCCCGCGGTAATAGCTAGGTTCTCGACAAGCCGATAGAGTTGTGGGGCGTCCTTCTTTTGCACTTCCTTTGCTCCAGAAACTGCAAGGATCATCTTGTCAGAATAAAAGTAGCTTATGAATGTGTAACCGAGCGAAAATATTAATGCGCCATACAGGAACCAGCTGTTGCCGAACGCCTGCGAGAACACCCATCCTAGTATGGTTATGAGTATTACAAAGCAGCCAACCAGCAGCCAGGAATTGCGTTTGTTCTTGGATATTGAACTATACATAACTCCTATTATTATATCAAAATAGCCCACTAAATTGGGCTATTTTCAGGTTGGAATAACTAGAACTTTACGTCGACCGGCTTGTCTACTTTTTCCTTTTCATCGGCTTCAACGTCGAAGAAATCGCGTGACTTAAAGCCCAGGGAGCTACCAATCATGTTGGTTGGGAAAACCTGGAGCTTGGTGTTTAGATCGCGCACGTTGCCGTTGTAGAACCGGCGCGATGCTTGAATCTTGTCTTCGGTATCGACCAGTTCTTCCTGTAGCTGCTGGAAGTTCTGGTTGCTCTTTAGGTCTGGGTAACTCTCACTTACAGCGAATAGGCTCTTCAGTGTGCCGGTTAAAGCGTTATCCGCCTTAGCCATTGCGTTAGCGTCACCCTCTGGCGCGTTCATGGCTGCAGTACGTGCCTTGGTCACTTCTTCGAGCACTGATTTTTCCTGCTTAGCGTAACCTTTAACCGTCTCAATGAGGTTTGGAATCAAGTCTAAGCGGCGCTTCATTTGCACAGTGATGTCGCTAAATGCTTCATCAGTACGCAACTTTGCCTTTACGAGCCCGTTATATGTGACCCATAGCCAAATGGCGATCACCACGACTACGAGCAAAATTATCAATCCAATGTTCATCAATTACTCCACTTTTATCAGTATTTATTATACTACCATTCTCAACTCAAGAATACGCCCTCTACAGGCTGCCAGGATCGACCAGGTCATAGATATCATATGCAACCTCTTCGTGCGGATGGGCTGCCTTCATTACAGCAATAGCACTCTTCGCCACTTCGCGATCGCAGGTAACTTCGATTCGCTCCTCCTCTACTACTTCAGGTTTTCCAACTTCACCTATTGCGGGCTTTGCACCAGCTGTTGGCAAGAACCTACCTTTACCCAAGACGCTATAACTACAAAACTGATAATTGCCTTGCCGGCCAGCTCCAGCTCTGCCCAGGGCATCGCGAACTTTTTCCGCATCCGCAAGAGGAACAGTAACAACAATCTTAACTTGCCTATTCATAACTTCTTTTTAAACCTGTCCTTATCGCGGCCATAACACTTGTCCATAACTCGAGAGAACGCTTCGTCCAGATTAATGCCTTCTGCATTGGCTATGCAGGTAAGGGCGAAGATCACGTCTGCTATCTCCTCGCCTAACTCTTGCTCGGACTCAGACGATTTCTTCTTCTTTGGACCGTATTGATGATTAATCAAGCGAGCTAGTTCTCCCATCTCCTCGGTAGCTCTGGCGAGCATTTCGTGAGGAGTCCAGTAGCCTACCTCGAGCGTTTTCATCCAGTCATCGACTTCTTGCTGGTAATTACTGAGCATGAATAATTCCTTTCTGGTGCCCGGGGCGAGACTCGAACTCGCAAGCCGTATATGGGCAAGGGATTTTAAGTCCCTCGTGTATACCAATTCCACCACCCGGGCGTAGACTCTATTGTAGCCCAAGAAGCCCAAAAGTTCGACAGATACGCCAGCTTTGCTATACTAGGGGCAACAATAAGGAGGATGAATTATGCTAGGAACACCAGAGGGAGCACCAGTAAGTAGCGGTGGTGAACCGCGCCCTAAGCCAGATCTTGTAGTGGACCCGTTAAATACAGTGGGGGCACAAGGTCCGGAACAGCAACGACGAGCAACAACACTAGAAGTACCGCCCGTTGTTGCCCCTCAGCCCGCTGAACCAGCGGTCGCAGAACCCACACATGACCAGCCCCTTTCCGACAAACGGGCAGAGATGGCAGCGCCGCATGTTGACCAAGAAGACGAAGCTGAGCCTACTAATCTCGAGGCAGAAAAGCCAAAGGGGATATTCGCAAAAATTAAAAGCTTCTTTAGTGGACATCAAGATGGTGGTGAAAAAATCGTTGATACAACGTATCACTCGTCGGGAGCAAACGGAGATATGAGTCGAGTAGCCGACCTTGATGCGCATAGACAGACTGGGCCAGCCGTAGTAAGTTCTGCGGACCGTTATAAAGTTGGTACTGGGCAGCTAGCTGAAGAAGCCGAGAAAAAGAAGGACGAAGCGGCTTAAAAAATACTTAGAATAAAAATGGAGGTCTGGAGCGGGATCGAACCGCTGTACAGGGTTTTGCAGACCCTTGCCTAACCACTCGGCCACCAGACCTCGCAATGCGAGATAGCTTGGGTAATTATACCTGATTCACCTGGCCCAAGTAAAAGGTCTGGTCAAATATCGCGTTTTTTGCTAAGATTATCGCTGTACTTGTTGCCACGGCAGATCGACGCGGCGAGATAGCTCAGTTGGTAGAGCAGTGGCCTGAAGAGCCTCGTGTCCTCGGTTCGATTCCGAGTCTCGCCACCATTAATGCGCGGGTGTAGCTCAGCTGATAGAGCGCTTCCTTGCCAAGGAAGAGGCCCCGGGTTTGAGTCCCGGTACCCGCACCAAAGATTTGATTCAGAGCCGTGTGGGCTCTTTTTCTTTGCCTCAATAATTGTCTTAAAGGGGTCGTTGAGCATATAAGACAACTTCTTGTCCTTTAATTCAATGTTTGAAAGCAGATATTCAAGAAGTTTCTGACGGAGGCCATCGTCACTCTCTTTGAATAGTTCATCAGCACGCTGTGCTAGGTCCAACAGATAAGAAGCAGTGACCTGGAATAGCTTATTGTCATTCGTTAGCAACTTAAGGCGATCATTTAATTCTTGCTGTCGATTCTCTAATTCAGTTGCAATTTCGTCATGGAAAGCCTGAGTAATCCACATTACCAAGGTTAATATTCCAGATGGGATATTCGACGAAGAGGCAGAGTGCGTAACTGTCATTGTCGAATATCAAACTCTTGATGGTCAGCGATATGAGTTAACGCAGGTTGGATCACAACAATACAGACAGGGTGATGGCCGATTTAACGTTGTTTTCCCTAACCCTGCCACCATAAAAGCCTTACCAGCCGTGTAGTAGGATCTCATTTTGAGAAGTATATTGCGAGAAGAGAGACCACAAAGCCTACAGCCTGTATTGTGTTACCAAGCTTGAACTGAATCATCTTGCGGCCGCCCCACTTGCCTACGGTATAGGTAACCAGCGAGTTACCTATAAACAACAAAGTAAGGCCAAGTAAGTTGAAAATTAGTGATAGCTGCATAACATCATGCTACAAAACATCCAACGGAATAGTCCAATCAGAATACTTCTAAGAATATAA
>JBPOIL010000036.1:0-2766 GCA_052034495.1 Patescibacteria group bacterium | reverse complement strand
GAATTCTTGCCCAAACCCACATTAAATCAGTTACTAAATTATCCCAACCTCTTGAATAAGTTTCCCAAACTGGTTTAAAAGCTCCAACAAAACTTGCTATCCAATTACCAATAGGCAATAAAGCTTCGGCAAAAGATTTTGTTAATTCAGTTCCAAAGAATGAATCAATTAATGGAAGTATTCCAAGAGTTAATCCACCTGCCATTGAACCAGCAATTTTCTCTCCCCAAGTTGCGGTTCCAGCCAATTCTTTAGCGAGAAGAGTTTCTAATTGTTTAGATTCTGCTTCACTTAAAGTTCCAATTTTTTGTTTTCTTTTTAAGTCACTCAATAAATCTTTTTCTTCTTGAGTCATCATTTTAGATTTAATGGTTCTTAATCTTTCTAAAGTAGCTAATTCTTCTTTATTTAATTCTTCACCTGAAGCTTTCATTCCTTCAAGTTTATTTAATTGTTCTTCTTGAGATAAACTTAATTCTTTTCCAAAGAATTTTTCAGCATCAACAAATCCAGAAACAGCTCCAGTAACTGCGGCAATTCCTACACCTATTAAAGGAATCGCTGAAGCAAATTTTCCTAATCCTCCAATGGCTTTAGATATTCCACCCATCATTCCTTTTCCAAAATTTTTTGTAATTCCTGAAGCAATTAAATCTCCAGCTTTACTTAAATCATTTGGAATAGATGGTTTAATTTTTGGAGTAGGAATTGAAGCAATTGGATTTTTTAAATTTTGTCTTTCTAAAAAAGACATATTATATTTATCCATAAAAGAAACATTTGGTTTTTCTAATGGAATTCCTTTTGCCGATTTTCTTTTATTTATTTCTTCTCTTAAAGAAGGTTTATTTCCAGTTGCTCCTGATCCTTTAAGCATATCTAATTTTCTAACAATTGGAGAGAAAATAGCTCTTGCTAATTCTTTCCAATTATCTAATTTAGTTTTAGTAACTCCTTGATTTGCTGCTTTTGGATTTAAAGTATCTAAAGCTCCTTTAATATTTCCTTTGGCTAATTGAGCTGCAGTTTTTTTAGCATTAGTAAATGTTTGACTTAAAGCTGCGTTTAAACCTTGAATAACTGAGATTCCTTTTTTTAAAAGAATAAATCCTCCAATAGCTGCAACAAATGGAATTAATACTGGAATTATATTGGTTAAATGATCTGCGAGCCATTCAACCCCTTTGGCGAATTTTTCAACTACAGGAATAACTATATTATTAAATATTGGAAATACTAATTTCAACAATAAGTCAACTAATTTACCAACAGGTTTAACAACTATTTCAAATGCCTTAGCAATATTCTGACCAATGAAAATAGATACTTTAACTAATAATGGGATTAATTTTCCAATAACTCCAAATAATGCCTGAAATGCTCTAGCAATAGAAGCTGAGTTTGAATCTAATACTTTAAAGAAGTTTCCATAATTCTTAGAAACAAAATCCATAACTGGACCAAGCATTTTCATTTTTAAAAGCCATAAAGCGTCTGTAAATTTTTCTTGATTTGCTTTAGCTTCTGATTTCTTTTTTTCTAATGCTTCTTTTCCAGCTGATTCTTGCATTTGAACTTTCATCATTTCTTGAATTTCTGATTTAGTTTTCCCAGCCATCTTAGAAACTATTTCCATTGGAACTCCAAGAGATTTAGCTAAATTCATTCTTTGAAATGGATCTCTAATTTCTGAAATTCTTGAAGCTAATTGAGGAAGATTTTCCATAGCTTTATTTAAAAGTTTTGTTTTACCTTCAGCTGATTCTAATGAAGCTGCATAGTCTTCATAAGAAATTCCAAGATTTGCAATCATTGAAGCATTCTTTCCAAAGTCTTCTGGATTCATCATTGACCCAATAAACTCACCAGCTTTTTGAGCGCTGATTCCCATTTTAGAAAATACAGAAATTGAAGCTCCCATTGATTGAGTTAAAGCCTTAATACTTTTAACTCCATCTTTTGCCACAAATCCTACCTGTTCAATGGTTGTTTTAACAGTTGTCATTACTGATTCTAATTGAGCTCCTTTTAAACCTGTTCCAATTAATGAAGAAGATAATTGATCTATATCGTCCATTGTTGCTCCAAATCCATGCATCATCTCTCCATGAAATCCAGCCCAAGAATCGGCCGCAACTCCAGTAATTTGACCAAGAGTTCCAACTTCAGCTGTAAGTTTTGTAAAAGTTGAACCTAACTCAAGACCAATATTATTTAAAGAATGCATAGCTCCTTGAAGAACACTTTTGCTAGCCAAAGAAGTTCCCATGGCTTCAAACATTGTTGACATAGCTCCACCAGCACTACCAGCTGAATTTGACATGTCAGCAAAACCATCGGCTATTCCCGATAATTCTTGAACTAATTCATGAGCCATTGAGATACCAACACCTATTCCAAGAGTTCCACCTATAGCTCCAACATTTAAAGGTCTTGTAATTCTTCCAGCAAAATTTTCATATTTATCATCAACATTAATTATCTTGTCTTGAAGTGTTTTAAATTTACCAACAAGAGAGTCAATCTTTTTTTCTTGGTCTTCAAAAGAATCTCCAACATCATTGGCTTCTTTTTTCATATCTTTAAAAGCTTTAGTAGAATCTTTAGCACTTTTATTAAGCATGCCAATTATTTTGTTTGATTCAGCTAATTTAGCATTAAGTTGTTTGATTGTTTCTTGTTCTTTAGTTGCAGCCATTTTTATTTATGTTTAATTATTTGGTAATTCTTTTTTTGTAGATAATTTAAAATATTTTAAACTTTTTA
>JBPOIL010000024.1:0-4954 GCA_052034495.1 Patescibacteria group bacterium | reverse complement strand
CCTGCATTGGGAGGGGCTATAATGACTGAAATTGACAAGCAAACAGTTATTGCAGAACAGGAAAACGATTTAGACGCACAGGAGTTGCTTGGTTCTGTAAAGTATCAGGTAATGGACGCTATCCTGCCCGAAGGCACACGCCACGCTCAGGCATTGGCATTGTTTAGGGCATTTTACGCAGGTACACCTTACGGACACATAAAAGAAGTCCAAGCCGCAATAGACAAAGCAAATCAGGGCAAAAAAGAGGCTGTTAAAAACTTGGTAAAAGAACTTAACGACATCAACAAAGCAGCAGTTGACGAAGTAGTAACAGAACTGTTTGGCAAAAGAGAAGTACAAAAGAAACCTGCGAGTAGGTTGTCGGATAAACTTGCCCTAACTGAAAACGACAAAAAAGCAAAGGAGAAGTTTAAGGAAAAGTTTGGCTTAGGTACATTCAATGATGTTACCCGTATCGCTACATTGATAGCAGACAAAGACTTTTTAAAAGGGGTAAAGGTATTACTTAAAGAATCTGCTTTAGACGCTACAATATTTGCGGAAAAGGTAGTGGATAATTTAGGTGAAAAAGCCCGACCCTACATTGACCAAATATACAGAGCCGCAAAGAGTGAGTTTGACAAGGACTTTGCAAAAGACGTACAGGATACGATAAAAGCCACAATGAAAGAAATGGGTGTATCTCTTTCCGACCTTGTACGAAACCACTACGCAGAACTTGAACAAACAGGGCAGTCTTTGGCAGATAAGATAGTCGCAGAACTTGGACTGAGTGAACAGGAAGCAAGAGAAATAGAAGCAGCAGTAAAATCAGAGTTCAAAAAGATAACCGCTAAGGCAAAGATAAAAGCAGCTAAAAGTTCAAAACTTGATGTTTGGACTGATATAGTTGCAATGAGCGACACAGGTGCTTTAGATTCCGCAGAGGTATTATCAGAACTTGCAAAGAAGTTAGGAATAAAAGAAATCACCCCTGAGATAAAGGAAACACTAATCAGGTTAGCCAAAGAAATAACAGGCATCCCCGAATCCTCAATCACAGAAAGGGGAAGGGCAATACAAAACCTTGTTGATTATAAGTACAAAGTTTCAAAAGAACTTGGTGTAATGGATTACGTGGTAAGTAATTTCCTTACCAATATATTCGGTTCAATAGGTGCGAATGAGATAAATGCTGCGGGTAACGAATTGGAAACGCTTGCCAAAACCACAGCAGCAATAACTAAAGCAGCTTTAAAAGGTAATTTCTCAGACGTTAAACTTTTACTTGAAGCATTTGTAAAAGGACATAAATACGGTTGGAATACCACAAAAGAGATACTTACCACAGGTGTAAACCCACGTAAAGACTTGGGTTCACTTCACCCACGTAACGTATATGAGTTGATAGGTATAGGCGACCCTGAGTTGATGCACTACATCGAAGCGAAATGGGTAGCAGCACTAAAAGGCGAACTGAGTTTAGGCATCCCATACACGGGGCTTGCGGTAAAAACAGGTGACAGTAGAATCGTCAAGGGATTTGCCAAAGGCATACTTGCTGAACGTAAGTTTTGGGGTAGAATACTTGGTGCAATGGACGGGCTTTCAGGCACGACTAACATGGAGATAGCCTCAGTTGTTGTAGCCGCACAAGAAGCCGACAAAAGGGGGTTGAAAGGTAAGGAACGTGCTAAGTTCATGCGTGAAACCGTTTACGGAGATTCCGTAGAAATTGAACAGGCTATTGCCTACGCAGATAGTAAAGGTATTGACACATCTACTAAAAGGGGCAAGAAAAGATACAATGAGGTGATTTTTGACCATATCATTTCAAGTAGACCTGAGTGGTTAACCGACCCCGCCAAAGCAATAGCACAAAGGGCAACACTAACACAAACACCCCCAAGTAACACCTTCGTTGGTTGGGCAGCTCAGTTTATTAGTTCTACTGCGGGTAAAAACCCTGCGGTAAAGTTTGTGTTTCCTGCGGTAAATGCTATTGCTAACTACTTCATAAAACAGATGGAAAGAACACCATTTGGGTTTACGAACATGGGTATTCAATGGCTTTTAGACCAAAAGAGAGAACCACAAAACAAGCTAACTAAAGAAGAATATAACAGAAGGGCATACGCAGCAACAGCAGGAACATTAGTCGGTACAGCACTATTCTTACTTGCGGGAGGTTTTGACGATGAAGAGGATTGCTTTGAAATATACGGCTCAGGACCAGAAGACCGTGCTTTAAAAGCGGAAATGATGGCTAAGGGTTGGAAACCACACTCAGTAAGATTTACGTGTGACGGTGGATATTGGGATTATTCTTATACCCCTATTTCATTCCTACTATCCATAGTTGGGGATATGAGAGATTTTGCGAAATACGACACCGAATCGCAGGTAAAGTTAAAAGACAAGATTTCTGAGAAAATGTTTGGCAAACCTTACGATTCGTTAAATGAGGCACAGACAGCAGAAGTTTACGCAGAATACAATAGCGGCAAGTATAATACTGACGAAGTAGAATCAAAAGACGCTACAAAGTACTTAGCAGCAGCAACCATAGCCCCCGTTAAAATGTTCTTTGAATACGGGTTTATGCAGGGGTTAAAAAACATTATGGAAGTTGCGGGTGAGAAAGGAACAAACGTGGCAAACAAGATAAGAAACACAACCGTAGGTATTGCTAAGGGTTTGAGTATTCCTTCATACGTGGCTGAAATAGGATATGTTACCGAACCCGAAATATACGAATCAAAAACATTCTTTCAACAATTAGGGAACTATTTACCATTTGTAGAGATAGGCAACGTGAAGTTAGATGCTTTTGGGCGTGACATCACAAGGTTTGACAGCCAAAGCCCGTTAGACGGATTACAATTCCTTTTATCCCGTAGGTTATACAGCCCTTCACGTGGTACTGAGTTTGACGGATTCCTTGTGAAAAACAACATATCAGTAGGTACACCCCAAAACCACGACATGATGAATGACGAGGACTTTAGAAGATTTGTAGTAAGACAAGGTAATGAATCTTTAATAGCCTTAAATTCATTGTTAGATTCAGGCACTTTTGAAGGTAAAAGTCAGGATGAAAAAACGAAATTGGTACAGGACGTTGTAGCCGCTATCCGCAAAAGAGAGAAAGCGATAGTACTGATTGAGCAAAAAACAGGTGAGGTAATGGACTTGAATGAGTATGAGGATATGAAGAAAAACGGAGTTTGGAGCAGAAAGTACAATAAAATGTTTAATACCAAGCCAAGTAAGGAAGAAATGAAAAGCGACAGAGAATTAAACAAAAAAATGCGTGAACTTGGTATAAAGTGATTTAAAAAACATTAAATTTGCAATAGCATGGCATTAGTAACAACAACAACACAGGGTACAACATCACAGGATTGCACAACATTGGTAACCGGTGACACCACAGGTGCTTACAATGTAAGTACTAACCCAACAGGCTATGGTGCGCCAAACTACGCAGTTGGTGACGTTGTAGAACTCGTGTTTGATGCTATAATTCCAAACACCTCAGAATACACCGACCCTTATGTTTTAACGGGAAGTGGCGCTGAGGATATAATGAATCAGGTAAACGGTTTAAGTGTTACAAGTCAAGTTTTAGATTCCACAGCCACTACAAACTCACCTTTACAAGACGGGGCTTACTATTGCCGATACACACCTTATTGGTTGGCAGCGACTACAATTAGTGTGACCGCAGGTTCAGCCTCAGCCACATTGAGTAGTACCGCAGCCGTAGCACCATACGCAGGTGTAAACAGAATGAAGATTGACGGGGAGTATTACGGAGTAAGTGTAAACGGAACAGCCGTGACCTTAGACCGTGAGTATATCGGCACAACCAACGCCACTCAGACATGGTACGCAGGGTTCATGGACGCTATTGTACTTCAACAAATGTGCAATGGAGAAAGGTGTGTAACTAAAAGAATTGCTCAACTCTATAACGAAAACTGTGACTGTAAAAACTTAGCCAAAGAAGAGGCTTTTCAAAAGAAGCAAGACCTTTACGCAGCCGACATACTGTTTGACAACGGGGACTACACACAGTTTCAGTCCCTAATGAATCAGGTAACGACCTATTGCAATGACCAAGATAACGGCTGTAACTGCCACTAAATGAGTTATTCAGCACCCATAACGACAACCGAATTAAACGCTGTTATTACAACGGCAAACTGCTATTATGCATACATCACAAACATTATCAGGAAGTTTAGAGAACGTGGAGTACCATGCAACTCTGACATTGAGTTCAGAAATCAGTTGGACAGCATCATTTACGCATTGGGTTTTTGGCAACAGTCCGACAACGGTTCAACTGAACTATACGATAACCCCTACACACAAGCAGAACTAAACGGAATGGTTGGGTGGGTACGTGTAAATTGCGGAACGGGGTGCATAGTAGTACCCGAAGACACGCAGAATACGTACTTCACGGTTTTGGATTTTTTAACTGATTACGGAAATTATATCACACCATAATGGCAATTCCCGAAAGAATACCGCAATTACAGACTATCCCCGAATTGGTGGAGGCGGAAACGCTTGTTGATTCAGATTGGTTTGTAGTAAGTCATGCAGGTGTAACATATAAGATAAGCAAAGCCAATTTAGCAACCGCTATTGGTGGTGGAGGTGCGTCAAGTGACCAAATCGGTGACATTAAACTTACCATGAATCCTACCAATCCTACGGGATGGGTGGATTGCGACAACGCCTCATACAGTACGGCTACATACCCTGCTTTCTACGCTTTGTTTGGATATACTTGGGGCAATGACGCAGGTAACTTTAGAGTGCCTGATTATCGTGGACGTTCACCAATGGGTAACGGGTTGGGAATACAACACATTGCGCCTAATCCTGCCGACCCATTAACAGCACGAGCAATAGGAACATATTACGGAGTAGAAGAATATACTGGTTCGGACAACCC
>JBPOIL010000006.1:0-2892 GCA_052034495.1 Patescibacteria group bacterium | reverse complement strand
CAAATTTACCATTATTGATTCCCTTCATGATTTTTTTCATTTGAGGATACATTTCTTTCCAAGAAGCTAGACCACCATTCTTTGTGAAAGTCGCCATTGTTCCTTTTCTATAAAGATGTTTTTTATCTTTCCAATCTTTTGGATCAATTGCTTCCATTTGAAGCACTTTATTCATATATTTTTCATAAAATTTACTCATGTGTTTTTATCCTATTTGTAATGATTGCAATAATTCTTTTTTAAGAATTTTAATTTTTTTTAACTTTGTATAATCTGATAGAGAAAAAAAGTTATTAATCTCATCTATTACCCAAGATAATGATTCTTCTGAATAAAAATCAAAAGCTATTTTATCTGGTCTAAATTCATTCTTAGGTTCTATTTCATATTCTAAATAAGCATCAGAATTACTAGGCCAATTAGTTAAATTAATTAATCCAGAGTAATCTTTCTTAGAGTCGTTTAAAATTAAAGTTGATTCAAATATATCTAGCATATTAATTATATTTTAATTTTCCCATTTACATTTATCTAAAAGAAAAGGTTTTTCTTCTTCAATATATTTTTTTGTTATACCAGAACCTTTTAAATAAATTGTTCCATTTACTGTTTTTAATTTACCCAAGTCTTTTAAATTTCCGCATCGTTGTAATAATAGATCTTCGCACACTTCTTCTAAATCTCCAAGAGTTTCAATTTCATCATTTAATGATAAATTTTTTTTAATTTTTTTTAATTTACCTAAAGATTTTAATTGATGACAATTTTCTAGTTGTAGATTTCCATTCACTTCGGTTAATTCTCCTAGAGATTCAATTAAAGACTTTCTTAAATCTAAATTTCCATTAATTATCATTTTAATTTAATTTGAGAGAATTTCTTATAGGCAAACACTTTATTTCCATTTTCGGAGAACATTATATCTCTTGCTTCTAATGCCTGATAAATTGGATATGAAACTACTGCTTCTATTGAAATTTCTTTTGTCCTTGCTGTAATATCCGATAATTCAAATGGAGCTTTATTTGAAATTGAAATTGATTTAATTTTTAAAGGAACTTCCATATATATAGAACCCATATTTAATAGAACAGTTTTAGGTGCTTCAAATTTTGTAGTATATGTTGGATAAACCAATGATTGTAATTTTCTTGTAAGCTCTTCTATATTCTCAATTGTCCAAAAAGTTTTATGTCCTAGTTTCTTAGAACCTAAAGCTATATAAATAACCCTCATTGAAATATCTTGAGAATTGGAGCCGGAATAAGATTTTAATGGTTCAAATCTTGTGGCTATTGTAGATTCTTCATAATTTGCACTTTTTGTAATTACTGGAATTTCATCTCCAATAAATTGAAAGGGAATTAGGTTTTCTCTTAATCCTGTAACTGAATTTTTTTTAGAAGAAAGTTTTCTATCTTGAATTGTAAATCCCAATTGACTTGCATTATATGGAAAATCTACATTTGCTCTAATTCCATGGTATTTCTCCATGGTTTTTCCATTATTAGAAAGAGTTACAGCCATTTTAATTCCTTAAGTAAGTATAATAGTTTTTTATTTTATTTTCAACTTCCGGACAACTTAAATGATCCACACAATATGATTCTTCTTTTGAAATTTCAATGAATCTTTTTTTGCATTTCTTTTCATTTATAAATTCATCTATATGAATATGTCTATCAGCTTTTTCGATTCCTATTCCAACTCTAATATCATTTCTGTTACAAAGTTTATTGAAAGCCTTCATTAAAGAACTTCCTTTTTTACTTCCAATATCAACAGCTCTTCCAGTTTTATGGTTTGCTCCACTTAGTCTGAAATACGATGAAATATAAATATCAGGTATTTCAGTTTTGATCTCTTGAAATACTTTTTTAACATTAGAACTATTTCTATTATAACCTATTGCGATAAACATCAATAAAACTATAATATATATTATAAAGTATTTCATTTTTTCTCCTATTTTTTTGATGAAAAGGTATTATCTTTCCTCAATCTATTAACAACTATATTCCCATAAATAAATCCAAAAAAACTTAATCCAAATAAAACCCATTCAGTAGTTGATATTTCCATAATCTTTTTCCTTTTCTATTTTTTACTCATTTATTGCTTTATAAAAATAAATTTCTCTCATTTTACTAACAGATTCAGATATATAATCTGGAATTCTAGTAGAAAAAATAATTCCTAATCCAGTAAATACGATTCCCATAAAGAAGTTTTCTAAAAAGTTTCTTGAAAGTAAATCCGTTGATCCTTGAATTGTTTGAACTGCTTTGTCTATCATAAATGGAACAAAAGCTACAAATCCCATTATCTTACTTGCTTTTTTAGAATTCTCGAACATTTCTCCCATTCCGGTTAATCCAGAATATAGAATCATATACTCTAAAGTTAATGATAAAAGAAATGATGCCATATATTTAATGTTTGGCATATCTTTAAAAAATCCTATTAAATCATAAAGTCTTATAAAGCCAAAAATATTTATTAAAGTTAAAACTGATGCTAGTGAAAAAGCCGAAACAAAATAGTGACTTCCACCTGTTATCATTTTTTTTAATTCTTCAAAAGAACCAAGAGCATAGTTGGATAAATCTAATCCAGAACTACCATCTTTGTTTTTAATTAATTCTACAATATTTTCATTTATTTTAAATTTTTGAGTTTTGTTTCCAGTTTTTGAATTATAAAAAAAGAATTCTTTTTCATCTTCATTTAAAGCTTGTCCACTGTTATTTAAAACTCCCCTGTTTTTCTCCATCCATGGTTTACTTCCAATTAAGTTTTCCATTGTTATATTCATTTTCTCACTTCTATTTTTTAATTATTTAATTATATTAAAAAGCAATTTAAAAATTTATTATAATTTTAAATTTTCTT
>JBPOIL010000022.1:0-2760 GCA_052034495.1 Patescibacteria group bacterium | reverse complement strand
CGGGTATCCTTCCACCGCCTCGAGCCCCGGCCCCTGGAGGGGTGCGGGGCTGCGCGGGAGGGGACGGCGGGATCAGGCGGCGGACCAGGCGGCCTCGCAGGCGCGCTCCCAGGCCTTGCGGTCCGCGCGGGCGAAGTCCTCTTCGATCGCCTCCTGCGCGGTGAAGTCGAGCTCGTCGGGGTCCGCCGCGCAGGTGACCGAGCCGACCGTGCCCAGCCGCACCACCGCATCGACGCCCTCGGTCGTCTCGCAAGTGGCCTCGAAAGTGCTCGCGTCGACATTCGCCAGTCGCACGTCGACGTCGACCTCGGCGCCGGGGTACTCCGCTTCGAGGGCCGCGGTGAGGGCCGTCTCGTAGACGCTGAGGGCGTCGTCGCCGAGCTGCTCCGCGGCGAGGGTCGAGAGCTTGTAGGAGACGGTGATGGTGGAGAAGGTGGGGCGGGTGGTCGTCATGGCGCGTGCTCCTGCGGGGCGTCAGTGCCCCTCAACGCCGCGAGCCCCGGCCCTGGGGAGGGTGCGGGGCGGTGGCGTGCGCTGCGAGGCGCTGAGTGCGATGGTCAGGCCGGGATGGTGCCGCGGGACTCCAGGGCCTCGACGGTCGCCTCGACGTCGCCCGACTCACCGCAGAAGGCCTCGAAAGCCACATCTGCGACGCGGCTGATCTCGCTGTCCGCGTCATTGCGGCCGTAGCCCACGTCCACCGTCACCGGCCACCCGAGGCGCTCGTAGGCCGTCCGCAGTACGGAGGCGAGGTCGCGAGCCGCCGCGGTGTCGTCGTCCCAACCCGCACCCATGGAGCCGGGGTCGATGTGGTGGACGCCAGCGGGCACCTCCTGCACGCGCCAGACGTCGAGGCCACCGCAGAGGGCCGCGTCGTCTGCGTCGTCCCACACGAGCTCGGTGCCCGTCTCGTCCATGGTCACGTCGTAGCCCGCGTCGCGATGCATCGTGGCGAGTGCATCGAGCTCGCTGGCCGCATCGAAGCAGCCGAAGTCGGCGCCGGTGCTGCGGCTGGTGATGCGGAAGGTGCGCTGGGTCGTGGTGGTCGTCATGGTCGTGGCTCCTGCGGGGCGTCAGTGCCCCTCAACGCCGCGAGCCCCGGACTCCTGCGAGCCGGGGCGGTGTGCGTGCGCTCGGGGCGCTGAGGGGCGGGGTCACATGACGTTGCCGGTCAGCTCCATCCGACCGATGCGGCCCCGACCCGCGAAGATGCGAAGGACCGCCTCCGCGTCGCGCTTGGTGTAGCGGCCGAAGAAGGACTCGACGCCGTTGATGGTCTCGAAAACGGAGAAGCTGAGCGAGGTGTACATGGTCGGTGTCCTTCGTCGGCGCGGCGTCCATCGCCCCCGACGAGAAGGAATATGCGTCCGATATATCGGACGGTCAATGCTTTCGTCAGGGTGCGCGGTCGATTTCGCGCAAACGCTTGTGGCGCAGCGGTTTCGCGACGTGGGGTGCGGCTTACGCGGACGTGTAAGCGCGGCTGACAGGCTGCGCCCCGTCCCCCTGCGCCGGGAGCTGGCGGGCGGCGCTCACGCGACACCCCGCAGCAGCGGCAGCGTCTCGGGGCGCGCGGGCACGTCGACCACGCCCACCATCGCCGCGCACTCCGCTGCAGCCTCCGCGTCGAGCGGGAGCGCGTCGGGGCCTGTCTCCCACCTGTACTTGAGCCCGCTCTGGACGGTGACCCGTCCCTCCCGCGTCGCCCACCCGTCGGCGTTGTGCGTGCTCCCGGTGATGCGCCAGCCCGCCGCGCGGTAGCTCGTGCCAGCCTCGCCCGCGAGGGTGTACGAGATGATCCGGCGGTAGCCGAGCGCGAGCGCCGCGCGGGTCGCCGCGGCGATGCACATGGACGCGGCGTGCGGCGTGCCGTCGCTCGCGGTGCGAGTGAGCTCTGCGATGCCGCGCCCGCCGAGCTTGCGGGCGACCGGGCGCGAGACGACCCCGACGCAGACCACCCGGTCACCGGCTGCGACGGCCACGGCGAACAGCCCCCCGAGCGGCGCGTGGTGATGCGAGTGCTCGCGCTCCACAAAGCGACGGGCCTCGCCGATGGTGACAGGCACGACCGCGAGCCGCAGTGTCTGGCGGGCGGCGCTCACTCCCCCGCCTCCCGCGCCGCAGCCAGCGCAGCGCGTGCCCTGGCGTAGCGCGCCGAGGCCGCGGCCTTGCGCTCAGGGCGACGGGTCGCCGCACACGCCCGCTTCGCCGACTCATGCTCCGCGTGGAGGTCCGTCACCAGCGCCCGCCACGCCCCGGCGATGGCGTCGCGGCGTCGAGCGCGGTGGACGTCGATCCACGGGACGATCGTATTGCAGGCCACCGCGTCGATGTGCGCGGTCGTGCTACCGCCGAAGGTGTACGCGTGGACCACCAGCGCATCCGCCGCCTCCCCGCGCGCGACGAGCACCCGGGCGACGGCGGAGCGCAGCTCTCCCAATGTCGTAGGCGTCATCCCTCGACCTCCGCCCGCGGCGCCGGGTCACCGCCCACCGCTCGCACCGCCTCATCTCCGACGACGAGCGCCGCCCATCCCGCGGCCCATCGGGCGTAGCGCTCGACGTGCACCGGGTAGAGCTCGCACGCCATCGTGTACGCGACGGCCCGGTCCGCGTGGGCCTCGCGCTCCGTCCGCGTGCCGAGCGGGTCACCGTCGCGGATCGCCCGCGCCTGCTCCGCGAGCGTCCACCCGCGGGAGAGCACGTCGCGCGCGTGGGCGCTGGCGTGGGGGAGCGCGAGCGCGCGCAGCGCGGGGAGGGT